>OY969696.1:0-967500 GCA_963702005.1 Candidatus Aminicenantota bacterium | reverse complement strand
TCCTGAATCTCAAGACCAACGCGATGGACCGAGGCATCCTGACCGCGGAGAAAGCTCTCGAAACGACTTTTCCCATTCTCGGACGGGAAGACTGGGAAAACCTCTCCTGGTCTTATGAAGTAGCTTGTTCCCTGCGCGGATTCGAAGACCGGGACGCTTATTTCCTGGCTGATTTCAAGATCGTCGTCAACGGACAAGGCTCGGTCCGCGGCCCCGAGGCTGTGCGGCGCTCCTCCCTCGTCGCGCGGCTCGGGGTCGCGGCCGGCCGCCTGCCCCTCACGGCCTTTCCGCTTCTCCTCGACAAAGCCCTGACGCCGGAGAAAAAGACCGGGTTCTTGGAGGACCATTCGATTTCGATCCCGACGGGGCGGAGCGGCCCGCCCTCGCCCATCGCCTTTGGGGATGGAACGCTGATCCCGACGGACGCGACGAGTCTTCTGGCGCTGGCACTCAAGGTCAAGATGTTCTATCCCCAGCGGCTTTCCATCCCAAGGCTCCGGGCCGCGCTCGGGCTTCCGGAGTCCAACGATCCCGTCCCCGACGCCGTCTACCTCATCCGCGACGACCTCGGACTGGGAGGGGTCTATATCCAGGGCGATGTCGAAGAAATGGTGACGGCTATTGACGGCGACTTCCAGGTCATCCTGTTCCGGCTCGAGGAGGGCGAGTGGATTCTCCGATTCAGCCCTTCATCGGCTCGCACCGAATTCATTTCTCCCTCGGGATCCGAATCTTTCGACCTTGTCCCGATCGGGCTCTTCGTCGTCCGCGGCGCCATCCGCGCTTTGGGGGGCGGTACGATCGGCGCCGACGGGCGTCCGGCCCTGGAGAGAGACGGGGAGGTCCCTTCCCTGCTCGCTGGAGTTCAGCTCACGATCGTGTCCTCGGGCCGGGTGACCATCGCTTCCGACTTGATCCGCCAGGGCCTCCGCTGGCAGGAGGGCATTCCCTACCTTGAAAACAAAGACTCCCAGCTCGTCGTCTTTTCCACGGGAAAAGATTTCATCGATGACGCTGCGACCCAGGGTGGGATCGTTATCGGCGGCGACTCGTCCCGAGATATCCAGGTTCACGGGTCGCTTACGGCCGGAGGCGACGGCTTTCAGATTGAGGGCGACAATAGGACGGTCCGCCTGGCCGGCTCCCTTCAAACGACGGACTTCAGCGCCTCAGGCGCTAAGCTCATCCTTACGCCTCTTCCTTCGGGACGGAAGCCCTCCTTCCCCGCTTGGGCTCCGCTCGCGGAACGGCCCGTCCTCCAGATCCTAGTCCTCAAGCCGGAAGTTTGGACGGAACAGCCATGAAAGGATTTTCCCTGTTCGAAACCGTCCTTTCGATCGCGATCGTCGCCCTTTTTCTGTTTTCCGCCTCGGTCGGCATCGCCGGTCTCGAAGCCAAGTACCGGTTGCTGAGTGGGGTCTGGGAAGTCGAAGCCCGCTTGAACGCCGGCCGCTTCAGGGCCGCCGTCAAAGGAGAACCCGTCCGTGTCCGATTCGCTGAAACGTCCTTATTCCTTGAGCGTTGGCGGCCGGACCATAAAGCCTGGGCTCCGTTCGAAAGCCATGTCGTTCCCGGCGTCAGCATCCAAGCCAACGCGGCGCCCGTCTTCCAGCCGCAGGGAACGGTCTCACCTCTCGCCACTATTCAGGTCTGGAATCGTTGGGGGCGCTACCGCATCACCCTGGCCATCACGGGACGGATCAAAGCTCGGAAGGTCTGAACGGGCTAACGTTCAAAGACGACGCGGCCGTCCACGATCGTATAATCGACTTCGGCCTTGAGGATATCCGCTTCGGCCACCTTGAATAGGTCGCGGTCGAAGATCGTGATATCGGCGATCTTGCCCGGTTCGAGCGTGCCCCGCGACGAGTCATCGAACGCGGCCCGGGCGCCGTTTATCGTATAGGCCCGGAGGGCTTCCTCAACGGTAAGCCTTTGCTCCGGAAACCAGCCCCCGGGGGGAGATCCCCGAACGGTCTTCCGGGCGACGGCCGCATAGATGAGGTAGCGGGGATGGACCTGGTAATATGCGGCGCTCGTTCCCGGCCAATCGGACCCGAAACAGAGGGTCGCGCCGTTGTCGATAAGGGATCGGAACGCATAGGCCCCGCGGCAGCGCTCCCGGCCGATCCTCTCCTCCATCCAGCGCATATCGTCCGAGATGTGGTAAGGATTGACTTCGGCGATGACCCCCAGGGTCTTGAATCGGGCGAAATCCTGGGGCCGGACGACCTGGGCGTGAATGACACTGAAACCCTTGAGCTCGATCCCCATCTCGCGCCGGATCCGTTCATAGAGATCCAGCAGCTCGGCCACTCCCCGATCGCCGATGGCATGAACGTTGGGGACGAACCCGGCGGCCAAGCCCGTCCGGATAAGCCCGTACATTTTCTCCATGTTTCCGACCTTGAACTCCGGATCGTCGGAAGTATGCTCACGCCAGTGGCCGCAGTTCCCCGGCTGGTCGCTGTAGGCCTCGAAGAAGAGGGCGCCGTGAGTGCCCATGATGCCGTCGACGTAGCCCTTGAGCGCGCCATAGCGGAGCCAGGCGTCCGGCCGTCGCGTCCGTGGGTTGTCTCCCATCCGGAAACCCCGGTCCCGGAGTTCGGCCGCCCGGGACAGGTCCGGCCTGAGCCAAACCCGGCAAGTCAACTCGCCCAGCTCCTGGAGCTCGCAGAACCGCTCCGTCTGGTCGGGCGTCTCGATATCGTGGACCTCGACGATGCCGGCTTCCCGGAGGACCCTGAGGGCCGCCCTGTTCTCGTCGAGCAGTCGTTTATGGGACTTGGGCTTCCGCGCCCCGGCTGAAGCGTCGTATGCCGGGGAGGGATAGAAAACGATCCCGGTGGGCCGGCCCTGGGGATCGGTTTCCATGCCCTCGAGAGGGGCGTCAAGAAGGCCGGAGGCGGTCAAGGCCGCCGTATTGGCCAACCACTCCCGGGCATCAAACCGGCACAGAAAGCAGGGATTATGGGGGGTGACATCGTCGATCATCCGGCGATCGGGCCGCCAGGGAAGCTTTCCGCTCGAGCCGGTCTCTCCCGCCGTCCCGAGGGCCCACTGCTCATAAGCCCCCCAGAGCCCTTCCGTGATCCATTCTCCGTCCTCGAGGATCCCGGCGACGCGGCCGACCTCCTTTCTCAGGGAGGACTCATCGGACACCGTCATGAGGTTGGCATCATTGATGAGGGCGCCGGCCCGATCGAAGTGAACATGGGAGTCGATGAGCCCGGGGACGGCCATGCGCCCCTCGAGGTCGATCACCCGCGTCCGGCGGGCGATATGCCGCTTGGCGTCCAAATCGTTGTCATAGAGAGCGATAATCCTGTTCCCCGCGATCACGACGGCCATAGCCCGGGGACGGGCGTCCGTCATCGTATAGACGGCGCCGTTGAGGAGGACGAGGTCGGCCGGCTGGGCCTTCCGGCCGGAGCAGCCCGCTGACAAAGCAAGAATAAGCACAATACAGGACAGAAGGAGTCCCGACGAGACCCGATGTTTATGAGTCATTCTATTTTCTCATATCCGGCGCGTTGATATTATATCCCAAGGCGGTTTAGATGGTCCAAACGGATTTGAAATCGGACGGCCAGATCGGATATATAGAAGGAATGAACGAGGCGATCAGCCACTTATCCACAATTCGTGTGCATAACCATGTGGAAAAACGCGCGGGATCGCCGTCTAATAGACTAAGGGTCTTGAACTTCCCATGGTCTGCACAACCTTTGGGCAATCGACGAGTCTCGACAGGAGGCGCCATGAAAAAATACGGAATCTTCCTTATTCCCGTCCTGGTTTTCATCTGCTATTGGCCGACGGCGGCACCGGCGGTCGAGAAGGCGGCTCCCCGGATCCTTATCTCCAACGATGACGGGATCGAAGCGCCCGGCCTGGCGGCCCTTTTCGATGCCCTTTCGGCCTTGGGACCCGTGACCGTGGCGGCTCCCTCCCAAGGGCGCAGCGCCGTCGGTCACGGGATCGTCATCGACGGCCCGATTCTGGTCCATGAGTCCGAACGAAAGGGGGCCCGCTGGTATGCGATCGACGCCCTGCCCGCGACCTGCGTCCGCCTGGCCCTGGAAAATCTGCTGGAGGAACCGCCCGCCATCGTCGTTTCAGGCATCAACCGGGGAGAAAACCTCGGCGTCGTGACATTCTATTCGGCCACGGTGGCTTGCGCCCGGGAAGCGGCTATCAAAAGAATTCCCGCTATCGCCGTTTCCCTGGAAAGCGGACAAACCATGGATTATGGCGCGGCCGCCAAGATCGCGGCCTTCCTCGCCCAAGAATGCCTGTCCGGGAAATGGCCTGCGGGGATTTATCTCAATGTCAACGTTCCGGCGCTGGAATACGGCCGGATCAAGGGATTCCGGGTCGTCCCCCAGGATCTGCGGGCTTCCAGGGAATCCTTCGAGGGACGAACGAATCCCTCCGGAGTGCGCTACTTCTGGCCTCTCAATAATCCCCTCGATTCCGGCGAAGCCCCGACGGACGTCTGGGCCGTCCACAACGGATACGTTTCGATCACGCCGTTCCGGATCGATCAGACCGACCAACCCGCCCTGGAACGGATGGAGAATCTCGAGAGCATTCCCTGGAAGCGCTGAGTCCTGCAAGGCTGCTGCCAGCTCCGCTAAAGGGATTGAATATTCCCGGGGGAATGATATTATTTTAAGGGTGGGTTACAATGCGCTCGGTCGGGAGGAGCGGATCATGAATAAAGCGATCGGCCTGGTTCTTGTCGGAGCGATTGTCTCAGGCTTAGCCCTTGGGGCCGGGCAGACGACCGTAAAGGTCACGATTAAGGAGGTCGAGCCTTTCAGCTACGCCTGCATGGGCCATAACGGCCCCTTCTCGGAGATCCCCGATGTTGTCAACCAGCTCATGGAGGCCTTCCAACAGCTGAATGTTGTGCCCGCGGGCCCGATGATGGCCATCTTCTTCAACGAGCCGGAACTTGTCAAGCCGGCGGAGATCTACTACGAAGTGGGTTTCCCCATATCCGAGGAAACCGACGTGAGTTATCCCGAATCTGTAGAAACCGATAACAGGCCCATCCTCCACAAGAAGCAATGGACTTTCAGCCGGGTGGCCACCTGCGTTCACACAGGCTCCTACGAGACGACCCAGGAAACCATCTCCGCGATGATGACTTGGATCAAAGACAACGGATACAAGGCGGCCGGCCCCGTGGTGGAACGGTATACGGATGTGGACGCCGCGACCGGCAACCTTGAAAACCTTAAAACCGAGATCTGGATCCCCATCAAGGAGGCCGAGAAATAGTTTCTATTGGGGGTCTTGTCGAGACCGGGCCGAAGCGCGCCCCCCCCGGCAGGATTTGACGCAGACTCCGCAGATGAACTGACCGACCAGCCCCGATTGCCGGAATTCCTTAAGCTTCTCGTAGCAGGATCTGTGGTCGAAATCTTCCGGCTTCTCCTTTATCGACCGAGCCGGACAGGGAGCGATGCAGGCGCGGCAGCTCCCGCAGCCGAAGGGAATCGGGGTGGCGGCCGGAAGAGGCATATCGGTCAGAACGGTGACCAGCCGGAGCCGGGCCCCGTATTCGGGATTTACGAGAAGGTTGTTCCGGCCGATCCAGCCCAGTCCCGCCAGCCGGCCGATCGCCTTGTGGGAGACGTGGCCGCGCTGACGCTCCCAATCGACGATCTGGGAGGCGGCGATCGGGAGCGCTCGATAGCCTAGGTCCTGGATGAATGAAGCGAGCAGAAGCGCCCCACGGTCCAAGAAGGCGTTCACTTGTCTGTAGTGATGAAAATAGAGGGGCGTGGGAGCATCCCGAATGTCCTCGAGAACGGCATCGATGAGACGGCGGCCCAATGAAATCCCGAACTGGAACGACTCTCGAATGTCGGCGGCCAATAAGAATTCCGCCCGGGCTTCCCGAATATCGGCGACGCCGAACAGGGAGAAGCCGATGTCGAAAGCCTTCTTTTCGATCCGCTCTTGGTTCTCTTTTAGGTCCGCCACGGAGGTTCATTGTATCGATGGGACTCCCCCCCTGTCAATGGACGAGGGTGCGCGCCATCCAAGTTGACTCATCTCCCCAAAATCGGGTATATGGAAGGGTACCCCGACCGTTTTAAGGAGCTCATTATGGTCGAAAGGACCTTGGCAATCATCAAGCCCGACGCCGTCAAGAAGAGAATAATCGGGCCGATCATTCAGAGGATCGAAGAAGAAGGATTCCTCATCCTAAACATCAAGATGGTCCGTCTGACCAAGGACGAAGCCATGGGCTTCTACATCGTCCACAAAGACAAGCCCTTCTACCAGAGCCTGACGGATTTCATGTCCTCGGGGGAAGTCGTGATCCTGCCCCTCGAGGCGGAAGACGCCATCGCCCGCTGGCGGGAGGTCATGGGCGCCACGGACCCGGCGTTGGCAAAGCCCGGAACCCTGCGCCGTCTATACGGCTTTTCCGTGGAGAGGAACGCCGTCCACGGCTCGGACGCTCCGGCAACGGCCGAATGGGAAATCGCCTATTTCTTCAAAAAATAAGCTTTTCCCGGCTACTGATTCGTTCGCCGACGCTACCCTGCCCTGAAAGGCTGCACTCGTGGCTTCCATGAGTGCCGCGGTTTCGCAGTGCTCATAAGCCGTTCCCGGCTTATGAGTGTCGAGGGATTGAGTGAATACGTCCGCCTGGAGGCGTGGCGCCCGTTGCAACGGACCTCCCCCGCTTGACATTTGCCGCCCGCTCCCTTACATTTAAAGCACGCCTTGGATGATGAAGATGACATAACTCCACCTATCGTTCCGTCTTTCCGCCATCACCAAGGGTGTAGCCTTGGATTTAAGGAGGTTTTTATGCACCCAGCGATTCTCAAGAAAGCTGTGTCGGTCGTCGTCTGTCTCGCCTTCCTGATGCTTATCGTTCCCGGAGCGATCAACGCGGAGAAGAAGGTCGCAAAATCCAGCTCCCGGCCCCTGCTTACCAAACCCCTTCTCCTCGTCTATTCCCTGTTTCCTTATCTCGCCGGCCTTCTGAAACTCGGACTGCCGGGGCTGCCTTCTAAAGATATGCCCCAGAAGGCTAATTACAAGCCCACGCTCAACGCTCGCCCCACGGGAGACCTGCCGCCCCCGTGCCCCAGCGATGGCGATTGAAGGCGAACATTTATAAGTGTATTTGATTAGTTGCTTCGACTTAGAGCTTACCTCATGCTCAAAGGGGGGGAGATAATAGCTCATCAAAATTTCTTTAACATAACATAAGAAGGCTTCACGTTCCGTTTATATTTTAATATATTCTACTTTGTTTTTTGGTAATCTATATCCATGCGTTTAGAAATACGCTCGACTCTCTGTTTTTACGCCTTCCTCGCTATCTTGTTCACTACACCTCAGCTCAACGGACTTCCTGTTTCAACGAGAGAGAGCAGCAACCTTCATTCTCTTTACGATTCTTGTGTCACCCTAAGAGGCGAAGGCAGGTTCGACGAAGCCATCCAAGGCCAAATCAAAGTCCGAGAGCTGGCCAAGAAGAGCAAGGACCGGCCCCTGGAACTTTTATCTTTGGAGCAGCTGGGCTTTCTGTATTGGAATACGGGGGAGCTCCAGGAATCAGCTCGATGCTTCGAGGAAGGGAGAATCCTTTCAAAAACTCTTGCCGACGAGATTTCCCTGGAGACCTGCACCACGGCACTTCGGATTTACGATGAATATAATAACGGCAAGAAATACAGAAACACCAGAGAATACGCCGAAGCTATAAAGGCTTTCGAGTCGGCGATCACTTTAGCAAGATCAATTAAAAGCCAAGATCATGAAGTAAAATGCTTACGACAAACGAGTCTTATCTATTTTGATACAGGCAATTTAAAAGAATTTTATTCTATTAACGAAGAAGCCTTACAAGTCGCGCGGAGAATACACCATAAAGCCGAAGAAGCTCGATGTATGAATAATATTGGTATTTACTTTTGGAAGATTATTGATTATTCAAAAGCACTTAATAATTTTAAGAATTCTCTAAGCATAATGGAATTATTAAAAAAAAAGGCTGAACAAGCAGAGATAATACATAATATTGGACTTATCTATTCCGACTTAGGCGAATATGACAATGCCTTAGAGTATTTATCTAATTCATTAAATATAAATAGGGAAATTGCGAATTCAATAAATATTTTAAAAAACCTGATCGTCATCGGGATTACTTATCGCCGTATGGCAATTTCATCGGATAATAAAGATTATTTTTCAAAAGCCTTGGATATCTATTTTCAGACCTTAGAGACTTTGAAAAGCCTCAAAGACGAAAGGACCGAAATCCGCGTTTTGAACAGCATCGGGAATATCTACACGGACCAGGAAAAATATCCCGACGCGCTGGAATATTTCCGAAAAGCTCTCGCTAAGGCTGAAACCGTCAAAGACGAGGAAGCCGTGGGCATGATCCTCAACAATATCGGAATCGTCTACGCCAGCCTGGGGCAGTACGAGGTCTCGACGACGTATTTTCAAAGGGCAATCGATCGCGGACTGGAGATCAGCGGAGGCCAAATCCTCTGGGAAGCCTACCTGGAGATCGCCAATGTTTACCAAAAACAAGGAGAGACCGAACGGGCCATCATCAACTACAAGAATTCGATCGCCGTCATCGAGGATATCAGGTCCCAAATCAAGCTCGAGGAGCTCAAGGCGAGTTTTCTGGCGACGGACAAGAGATTGGAATCCTACCTGAACCTGATCGACATCCTGGCCGAGCGGGGCCTCAAGGGGAAAGATCCTTCCTCCATCGAAGAGGCCTTCCAGTACCTGGAGAAAGCCAAAGCCCGCGCATTCCTGGACAGCCTGGAGATTTCGGAAATCCCCTTGTCCCAGGGCGTCGATGCCCGGCTCCTTAACCAAGAGAGGGAGATCATGGGCGACGTCTCGAGGCTCTACACAAGGCTCCTTACGGCCGGGCTGACGGCGGATGAAAAGAGCGAGATCGCCCTTCGAATCAAAGACCTTGAGAAAAGACTCGAAGGCCTCAAAACCGAGATCCGGGCCGCAAGCCCCGCCTATGCCGGCCTCAAATATCCCCGCATCGCGACCCTCGCCGAAGCCCGCCGCCTCCTGAACCGCCGGACGATCTGCCTTTCCTATGCGCTGGGCAAGGTCCGCTCCTGGGGCTTCGCCCTGACCCGGAAGACCCTCAAGGTTTTTCTTCTTCCTTCCAAGAAGGATCTCCAGAAGAAAGTGTCGGACTACCTCAAAGTCATCACCGACAAGGACGCCCGCGGATTCGCCATGGGACAAGAGCTTTACGATATGCTCGTCGCCCCCGGGCTGGACACGATACCCGACCATCTCATCGTCGTCCCCGATGACGTTCTTTTCCTCCTCCCCTTCGAGGCTCTGGCCACGGACGCCTCAGGACCCCATTGGCTCATCGAGCGCGCCAGAATCTCCTACGCGCCCTCGCTCTCTTCCCTTCGCGAGCTAGTCCAGATAAGAAAAGGACGCCGGCGCGGCTGGACCAAAGACCTCCTGGCCTTCGGGGATCCGGACTTCAAGTTGGAGGAGACGCCTGTAGACGCCGCGGCGAATCCGCAGCCATTCCTGGACATCTTCCCCTCTTTGCCTTTCCAAATCGGGCCTCTGCGCTACAGCCGCTTCGAGGTCCAAGGGATCGCTTCGTCCTTTAAACCGAAGAGGACGACCATATATATGGGCCGTGAGGCGACCGAGGATATCCTCAAGTCCCTGCCCCTCTCCGACTACCGGATCCTTCATTTCGCGACCCACAGCCTCATCGACGACGTCAAGCCCGCCCGATCCTCCATCCTTCTCACCCTGGACCGGGACCCGGCCGAGGACGGACTCCTCCAGATGCGTGAAATCATCAACCTTTCCCTGCGGGCCGATCTCGTGACCCTCTCCGGCTGCAGGACCGGATTGGGACAGTTCATTCGAGGCGAAGGGATCGACAATCTGAGCCGGGCTTTCTTCTATGCGGGCGCTTCCTCCGTTTTGATGAGCCTGTGGGCCGTCGACGACGAAGCCAGCTCGCATCTCATGGCGCGTTTTTACGCCTATCTCCGCTCCGCCCGCTCGGTCGAGGACGCCCTACGGCGGGCCCAGCTTGAGATGATCGGGTCCCGGGAAGCCTCCCATCCTTATTTCTGGGCTGGATTCATCGTAACCGGGACGGCGGATCAGGTTCTTTTCCGGCATTCTTGGCTCATCTGGACTGTCTTCGTTGTTCTGGCCGCCGCAGCCGTTGTCACATTCAGGAAAACGCTTAGAAAAACGCGCGTCCCAAGATCGTGACAGGGAACTCGGAAAAGGCGTGTCAGCGGGTCAGCCAGGACTGGTTTCTGAGGGTCAAAAACGAGTAGGGAACGATCCACCAGAGCAGGAAAGCCGTCACCATCGCGTAAGGGACCCCGTACAGAAAAGACAGGCTCCGGTTTGTCCGCAGATTATAGAGGGACAGGACGAAAGAGGTTGCGACCAGGAAAGCCAGATGGCGGATGATGAACAGGGGATTGACGACGAACGAATAGGCGATAACGGCCACGGCCAGTAGATGGAAGGGGTGGAGGAGGTTGAGGATGATGAAATCGAAGATCGGAAGCAGCCGGTGTTCCTTCCGATATTTGGTGAACATGAACCTGGCGAACAGGATGGTCTCTCGGACATAGCTTCGGGTCCAACGCAGATACATGCGATTCATCTGCCGGATCCGGGGCGGAATCTGCGTATATACGACTGCGTTCGATTGGTAGCGCGTGAAATAGCCGAGCTTGAGGATTTCGTTCGTCAGGGCCCGGTCCTCGCCGTGCTTGCAGGGCGCCCCCCAAAACGTCTGATTCAGCCAGCCGCGGATGAATTTCATCAGCAGGCTTCTCCGATAGGCCGTCAGCGCGCCCGGACAAACCAGGACCGTCCCGAAGACGCTTTGATAGGCTCGTCCAAAATCGAAGGAGATCGAGTAGCGAATCGCAAGCATGCGGGTTAGAAGATTGTCCTTCTCATTGAGGGCCGCCACCCGGCCGGCGACGGCGCCGGTCCGCTCGTCGCGAATCAGGGGAAGGACGATGTTCTTGAGGGCGCTCCGCCCGATCCGGCTGTCCGTGTCGACGCTGACGATGATTTCGCCCCTCGATTTCTTGAGGCCGGCGTAGAATGCATGGCGTTTGCCGAGGTTCTTCCGAAAGTGGATGACCTTGACCCGGTTCCCGTACTTCTGGCGGGCTCGAAGCATGTGGTAGTAGGTCATGTCCGTCGAGCCGTCGTTGACGCAGACGACCTCGAGCCTGTCGGCCGGATAATCCGCGGCAAAAATGGAGTCGATCGACTTCCCGACAAGCTCCTCCTCGTTGAGGGCGGGCATAATGACGGAAACGAACGGCCAGTCAACGCTCTCCCCGGGGCGGGGCGTCAAAGGCTTGTAGCGGGTCCAAAAATAGGTCTGGAAGATGAGGCCGGCCAGGATGATGACGGCCGAGATGAGGAGAGGATAGGTCGAGACCCTGAGAAAAGCGTTGCTGTTCAGAAATTCGATCCAGAGCGGGAAGAGGCGAAGCTTGAGGGCCATGATCAGGACGGCCGCGCCGGCGATAAGGATCAGGAAAAAGGCGATCGGGTCGAAATTCTCCCTGAGAAAAGGGAGCTCTCCCAGAAGCGGCCGCGGCCGGACGGGAGCTTCCAGGTCGTCGATAATCTCTTCTCGCATCGTTTAAGCCTTGTCAATCCCGCGTGACGAAAGACATCGCATTCGGGCTCAGCTCGGGGGGAAAGATCCGAAGGATGCTCGATCGTCCTCGCTAAAGAGCCTCCATCTTAGGTAATCCGGCCCGGAAAGTCAAGCTCGGCCGCTCCGATCTTCCCGGCGCCGGCCGTCCCGGACGCCGTTCGCAAGCCCGTATTTTCTCAACAGCCGGTAGAGATGGCGTCGACTTGTCCTGAGTTCGCGTGCGGCCCGAGATTTATTCCAGCGGTGAATATCGAGCGCTTTTTTCAGCTCATCGGCGCTGAGGCGCACAGTCCGCCTTTCTTGCGTGCGACCCCGATCCTCCTCCCACTGAAGATCTTTCCGATGGATGACTGATCCCTCGGCGAGCAGAGCGGCCCTATCGAGGATGTTCTCGAGCTCCCTGACATTGCCAGGAAAATCATAGCGCACCAGTTTGTCAAGTGCCTCCCTGGTGAGGCATAGGACACGGTTAGAAGGCCCAGCATGCCTTTCCAAAATATGCGCCACCAGCAGGGGGATATCTTCTTTCCGGTCCCGGAGAGGAGGAATCTTAAAGCGGACGACGCTGATCCGGAAGTAGAGATCCATTCGGAATCGTCCGGACCGAGCCTCCTCCCCGAGGTCCCTGTTTGTGGCAAAAATAAAGCGGGCCTCGATACGTCTCATGATCGTATCTCCAACCGGACGGAGCTCGCGCTTGTCGATGATTCGCAGAAGCTTAGCCTGGAGAAGCAACGGTAGCTCCCCGACCTCATCCAGGAAGGCCGTCCCATCCCGTGCAACCTCAAGAAGTCCGACCTTGTCACGATCGGCGCCCGTGAACGCACCCCGCCGGAACCCGAATAGCTCGGCCTCGAAAAGTCCCTCCGGAATATTCGAACAATTCATGACGACATACGGTCTTGCCCAGCGATCGCTGAGCTCGTGGATACGCCTGGCCATGAGGTCCTTCCCCGTTCCGGTCTCGCCCAAGAGGAGGACGTTCTTGTCGCTTCTGGCCACTCGGGTCACAAACTCAAGGCTGTCTCGGATGGCCTTGCTTGAACCGATAATCCTCGTTTCCATACCCCGGCGTCCACGACTCTGATTCCTCCCTGACGAAAGCGGCCGATTTACAATAAAGAACGCCCTCCGGGCCTGAACAATCTCAGTTTCTCCTCGTATTCGTCCCAATGAGAAAAATTCGTCTCCTCGTACATCTTTATTAATAAGGAAGGATGATTGCTCGTTCTGACCCAAAATGCTAAAATGCGGGAAATCAATGGCCGGGGATCTTTCTAAACAGGAATTGTTTAAGGAACTTATCAGCCGCTTCGCCCAGTTCATCCGCCATCAAATCCTGAGGTACAACCTTCAGCGGTTCGGCCTGGATGCCGAGGATATCGCCCAGGAAGTCCGTCTCAAGATCTGGAAGATCGTCCAGGACGAAAAACCCATCCAGAACTACGCTTCCTACATTAAAAAGATCGTCGACTCCTCCGTCATCGATCAGCTTAGAAAATGCAAACGCGAGGAAGGGCTCATGCTGATCGAAAAACAGAACGTGATCTCCGAAGTCCAGATCGGATATTGGGCCCGTCATCCGGAAAGCCGGCACCTCCATCTCTTCATCGGAAAGGCCGTCGATGCCTTGCTTGAGTCCCGGAGGAAGGCCGTCAGTCTGTTTCTCCTCAATATGAGCATTGACGAAATCGCTGCGTTTTACGGCTGGAGTAAGGATAAGACCCGGAATCTTCTCTACCGGGGCTTGTCCGACCTGAGAAAGATGCTGGCTAAAAGGGATGTCTCCCATGAAGATCGATGATGAGGGATTGAAATCCCTCTATCAAGCTTTCTTAAAAAGCCGGACTCCCTCGTCCCGGACCGATTGTCCTTCATTCGAAGACATCCTGGACCTGATCGACGAGGAACCAGAGAGGCGCCGGAGGGAAGATCTCATCGTCCACATCTCTCAATGTGCGCTATGCGCGGAAGAGTTTGACTTCCTGAGGGCAATCCGTAAGCAGGAATCCCTGCTCGTCCGAGGGATCGAACGGCTTTCCGCAGATACGTCTGCCATACCCAAGCCCAAGATCGGATCTTTCGCGATGCGCCTTATCTGGAGATACGCCACCGTCCTGGTAGGGATCTGCCTGGCTTTCGGGCTTCTTAAGCTCGCCCGGGATCACGTTCCCGGCACCCGGCCCTCCGGAATCGGACAACGCGGCGCCGAGGCGGCCTCCATCAAACTCATCAAGCCAAAACGAATGGCCGCCCCGCCTAATCTATTAACGTTCCGGTGGGAAGCCTCCTTCGATGTAGATGTGTTCCAGCTGGAAATATTCGATGAAGCCCTGTTCCCCGTTGTAAGCGTCCCGGACCTCAAGGTTCGGGAATACCGCCTGCCGGAGTTCTTCGCGCGGCAAATTCCCCGGCGCGGCAGCTGGTCCTGGATGGTGACCGCGCTAACTCGGAACGGAGTCCGGATCTCCTCCCCTCTTCAGCGATTCTCCAGGGACGATTAATCATTCCCGGGGGATCGAGGATTGTGCGTCCCCGCTCAGGATGAATCCCGCCCAATAGAACGGGAAGGCGAAGTCCGACCGAATCATCGCGAGCTTGGCGGCCCTTAGAGCCTGGGCCTTCGTCTTCCCTCCGACGAGGGCGGCATAGAAGTTCTTCATGAATCCAGCCGTAGCTCGGTCCTCAATCCGCCACAAGGATGCGACCACCGAACGAGCGCCGGCCCGGAAAAAGCACCGTGACAGATCCATGAGGCCCTCACCGCGTTTCAAGCTGCCGCGGGCTGTCTGGCAGGCCGAGAGAACGACCAGGTCGGCATTGAGCTTGAGGGAGCTGATCTCACGGGCCTGCAGGAACCCATCCTCCGCCCGATCCTGGTCGAGGGCAAGGACCAAGGCCGACCTCATCGGCTCTTCTTCATCCATGAAACCGTGACAGGCGAAATGAAGGATTTTAAAATCTTGAAGGGATAATCTCTTGACCGTTTCCTCCGTGGCCTCGGTATTAAGGTAGATGTCTCTCCGAGACCCGGGGAAGAAGGCCGCAATTTCACGAACCTCCTTCTCGGCATAGGGAAGTCGCGAAAAAACGAATCCCTGGTTCATAAAATAATCCCTCAGAGCGGCCCCATAACCGGGTCTGGGCAAGAAGCCGAGCGGCGACTCGGGAGCACAGTCCGGATTCCCGACGGCCAAGAGGTCTTTGCCCCCTCGGGGAAGTTCCGGCCGGGCTTTTTCCCTAAGAAGCAACAAGGAAGATGAGGAAGGAGCATAGGACACTTGGTAGCGACGGATAAGATAAGCCGGAAGATGTTCAGGCTCCCGATCATCGGAGATCAGCGCTTCGAAAGGAAGACAGCAGAGCGGTCCGTCCGGGATGATGATGAGGCGTTCCAGAGACAGGGCGCAGTCTTTATCGAGGGAAAACAGGAGTTCCCGGTAGATGCGCCTCGCCGCGGCATCTCCCGGGAAAGGCCCGGACCCGGGCAGGGCGATGAGCTTTACGAAGGCCTTCACCGAATCCTCAATGGCCTTCCGGGACGGCAGCTCAAAAATGTCGCAATCCGTCTTGGTCACGAAAAAGAGCCAGGAAGCCTTGTCCCCTAAAAAATATTCCAGAAGACCGGTTTTTTCATCCAAGAGCCGGTTTTGAACATCCTCCAAGTCATAGGGGGTGGCGCCGTTCTGGGGTTTATTTACGGATCGTTCAGCTTGGACTCGGGCGGCAAGTCTCGCGTACTCATCTTCCTTTAGGCTGAGGCGTTCAAAAAGATCCTTCGAAAGACGCCCGTTATGATCAGCTTTCGCCAGCCCGGAGATGATTTCGGTAATCTGCCGGGAAAGCTCCTTTTCTTTGTTCTTAAGGCCGAGGTCGAGGTCCGTCTCGTCGTTGTCCTTGGCCAGAGCGTCCAGGAACGCCCGGCCTTTGGCACGCTCCACGACGCGAAACATCTCCCTTTTCAAGCTCATCTTCGGGTCTATTGCATAACGGCGATAGAGGAGTCCGGCCAGCCGTTCATAGGCACTTACTTTATTCTCGAAAAAAACGATCTTGAACTCATCGCCGAAGACACGACTGCGCAGCCGTTCGATGCAATCGATCGATTTCCGATAGCATGCCTCGGCGATGGCATCATTCCCAGCCAGCTCCCAGGACTGGCCGAGACCAAGATAGGCCCCCCAGAGGGCGCTATTGAATCCGATCTTTGAGGCAATCCTTATAGCCTCTTCATAGTTGACTATTGCATCTTTGTAGTACCCCTGTTCAACATATAGAGAACTAATATTAGAAATTAATGTACTAACGGCTTCAAGGTCATCCAGTTCCCGAGCTTTCTTCAAAGCTGAAGAAAAATACCTTATCGCTTGTGAAAAGAGCTTAAGATTTGCCAACGCATATCCAATATTATTTTGAAGTTGAACCTCAAGTTTCTTGTTGGTGATATAACAATATGAATTTTTATAATAAGAAATCGCCGTTTCTAAACAACGATCATCTTTATTATTTTCTCCTTTGTTTCGAAAAACGAGACCAATATTCATTAAATCAATCGAGAGATTATTGTAGTCGTTGTTGTTTGAGTCTAGTTCCATAGCTTTATTAAAATAGCCAAGTGCTTTTTTATAATCGCCCAAATTTAGATATATTCTGCCAAAATTGCTTAGAACATTTGACTCTTCAAAAGTTATTTTCTGGCTTCTAAATATCTTTAAGCTTTCCTCAAAAAAATTAAAGGCTTCAGGATATTCTTCTTTCCTGTCAAAATAAATGCCTAAATTATTCATACATCTAGCTACCTCCAAACGATGATTGAGTTTTCTGGCCAGGACTAGCGCTTTTTCGTTGGAAGCCCGGAATTCGTCGAGACGATCGGTCTCCCAGTAGGCTAAGCTCATCTGTCGAAGGCACTTGGCCTCATGAGCTTCACTCCCGATCTTCCGCGACAACCGGATAGCCCTGTCGAAGGAAGCGAGGGAGAGGGCGAATTCCCTTTCGATTCTCTGTGCCTTGCCTTCCCGATAGAGGCGAACGATCTCAAGGGCTGAAGAGCAGGTTTTTTCCTCTTCGGGAAGTCCGGCTTTTCTTGCCAAACCCTGTGCACGTGAATACCATTGCTCGGACGCGTCAAGGTCTCCCTGGTTCCAAGAGGAGACACCGATCATCATCAAGCTATGGACCTGTCCGCCTCCGTAGGCAAGCTCCTCGGCCGCTCGTAGCGCCTCTTGGTAGATGAGGCCCGCTTCTCGGTATCGGCCGGCCCGGTATTCCCGGTCCCCTTTCAACGCGGACTCAGCGTATCCGAGAAATCCACTGCGTTGAGCAGCCCAGCCGCAGGAGCAACCCAGAGAGATTAAAAGAATTAGCGCACGCCGGACCAGACACATGGACACCCCTCCCGAGGCCCTTTCTACTTCAGGCTCCTATATTGAGACGAACTATAAAAAAGAAGATTCACATTGTCAATAAAAAAAACTATACTTATTCCATCTCCGGATTAGGAGGAGTCATGTTCAGACAGAGAAAAGGCCTTCCTCAAACCGTTGAAGTCATCGGAATATCCGCCGCGTTTATTCTGGCGGCGCTCGCGCCGGCCGCGCTCCGCGCGCAGACCCCGGCCCCCGAGATCAAGCCCGTCACCGTCGGCCAGCCCATGCCCGACTTCACCCTTCCCTCCCTCCAGGGCCCCGAAGTCACGCTTTCCAAGCTCAAGGGGAAAAACGTCCTCGTCGTCTTCCCGCGCGGCTACGCCGCCGAGAACTATTGGTGCACGATCTGCAATTATTTTTACGCGGATCTCGTCGAGCTGGAGCGGACCGAGTCCGTCCGCAAGAAGTTCAACCTCGACATCCTCTATGTCCTCCCCTACCCGAAGGAGACCGTCCAGGCCTGGATCGACGCCATGCCCGACCAGCTCGAAAAGCTCCACGGCTGGAAGTATCCGGCCGAGCCGGACAAGCTCGACGAAAATGGGAAAGCCCGCATGGGGCGCCTCCGCAAGGGCCTCCCCAAGGACCTTCTCTTCAAGAAAGGCGACGTCCCGACCCCCTTCCCCATCCTCATCGACGCCGCCCGCGTCGTCACGGGCGGCCTGGGCATCTTCGCCGCGGAATGGAGCGGGAGCAAGATCGACCAGAACATCCCCACCGTCATGCTCATCGATGCGGCCGGGACGCTCCAGTTCAAGTACATGGGCCAAAACACCTGGGACCGGCCGAGCTACGACTACCTCTTCCGGCAGATGGAGTGCCTGGGCTGGGGAAAGAAATAGGGGGCGGGCGCCGGCCCGCTCAGTCGGGCAGGGTCAGCGACCGGAAGCGGAAATCCCGGTAGCGGGCGATGACGTCCTCGAGGAGCCGCTCCTTGGTCAGTTTCATCAGCTCGATCGAGCTCAGCCCCTCGAAGAACGGTCCGAACTCCTCCATGGTCAGGCTCCGGGGGGTGCGCCGGCCGACCGTTTTCCTGTTGAGCTTGAGCTCGACCGAGTTCTTGGGCAGCAGGATCATGTAGCTGAAATTCGTCTCCTTGGACCTGGGAAAGGCGATGTTGAAGGCCAGGGACGAGCCCCTCTCTTTCGCGAAGCTGACCTTGATCCCATGGGGCTTGAGCTCGTCCTCGAGGGCCTCGCAGGCCGGCTCGGCGATGAACTCCGTGAATTGGGCGAAGTGCTCCAGGGTGTCGTGCTTGCACTTCTCGATGATCCGGAGGTGTTCGAAGTAGGTTCGGAGCTGATCCTTCCACTTCTCGTCGGGCATGCTCGCTTCGGTCATCTTGCGACTATATTACCACAATCGGAAGTCAAGGGAAAAGGCCGCGCGGAAGGGTGCCGGCTGAGGTCAGCAAAAGGGGGTGATGATTGGAAAAGTTGAGGGAGCCCTCTCCAGCCGGCGAAAGAGAGCCGAATTCATGTTAGCACAAACCGGGACAATTTCAAATACAAAATTCCGTAATTTCAGGGAGGACCCGCCGCCTCGCCGGGGATGTGGATAAACCTGTCAATATCCTGTGGAATCCGCCGCCATCCCCTTGATTCCGCTGGTGTTTCGGCGATTTGCACATGATTTCGGACAGCGCCGCTCAATCGGCCCCGAGGCCGAGCAGGGCGGCCGCTTCCTCCCAGACCCGATCGACCCCGATGGCCGTTATTTCCGGGGCGGCGATGACCCGGCTCCGCCCGAACGGGGCCCAAGCCGCGACGTGCTTCTCCAAGAACAGAGCCAGGACGGGAGCCCCGCGGGCGGCGGCAAGATGGGTCACCCCCGAGTCGTTTCCGATGTAGAGGGAGGCGCGGCCGAGAAGATAGGCAAGAACCGACAGGGGCGGCCGGTCCAGTCCCTGCCAATCCGGCGGTAAGCCGCCGCGCTTGATCTCGGGGACGAGCCGTTCCTCGGCCTCTCCCAGGACGATCCCGCCCGCGAAGCCTTGCCCGCTCAGCCGGCGGGAGATCTCGAGGAAACGGTCGAGCGGCCAGCATTTCTCGGCGCTCCCGCTTCCAGGGTGGATGAGGACGAGACGCTCCCTCGGCTCCGGCCCGGCGGCCGGGAGGGGAAGACGCGCGCACTCCTCGAATTGTCCCGGCTTCGGCGCGGTCGCGAGCGCGGCCGCCGTCCGCTCGAAAAAGAAACGGCTGACCGTCTCGCCGCTCGCCGCCTCAAAGCCGATGATCGCGCTCGCCTTTCCGAAAGACCTCAGGACGGCCTCAAGGGCCCGGCCCCGTTCCGGATTGTTCATCCAGCCGACGACGAGCGAGAACCGCTCCAGCCAAAGCCGCGCCGCGACGGCGCCCTGCGCGCTCCCCGAAAGGAAGCCGGCGAATTCGGCCGCTCCGGCATCCGCGACCTCGTCCACGGCGCCCGTCCGCAGCAACAGCCCTCCATAGTCGGGGCGGCCCAGCAGGATAAGGCGCGCGCCGGGCCGAGCTCCGCGGATAAGCCGTAGGGAAGGAAGCGCCGCCAGGAGGTCGCCGAGACCTCCGATTCGGACGCAAAGAATGGTGCCGGCTGATTTTTTAATCAGCAGAAAAGGGGAATGGCGGGATGCAAGCGATTTCGGAGGCGCGTAGAGAAGGATGCGGATGTCCATGACGTTGGTCCGGGTCGGCCCGGTCACGATGAGCCCGCCGGTCCGATCGAAAAAGCCGTAGGAATCGTTGGCTTCCAGGAACGCGCCGGCATCGAGAGCCAAGCTTCCGGCCCGTTCGCCGACGGCGGGGCCGGCCCGGGCGCCCGCGGCATCGGTCGCCCCATCCACACCGTCCGTGCCCAGGCTGGCGATGAGCCATTCGCCCCGGCCCCGGAAGCGCCGCCCCATCTCGATGAGCGAGGCCAGGACGAACTCCTGGTTCCGGCCGCCCCGCCCCGGCCCGCGCACGGTCACCGTCAGCTCTCCCCCGGCAAGGAGGCAGAGCGGACGGACGACCGGCCTCTGGACGGCCAGGATCTCGAGGAGGGCCGTGTAGCGGCGGGCCGCCTCCCTCGCCTCCCCGCGGTCCGAGGAGGTCAGGACGAAGCAGCGGAACCCGATCCTCTCGGCTTCCTTCTTCGCGGCCGCCAAGGCGCCGCTGTTATCGCCCACAAGGACGTTGACAACCCGGTCGAAAACAGGATCGCTGCCGTCGCTCTGGACAGCATCGCCCTCTTCCAAGACGGATCGGACCGAAACGGGAGCCCCTTCCCACAACCCATATTTAATCAAAACCTTCTTGGCTTCGCCCCGCGCGGCCGGATCGGGGACGGTCGGCCCCGAGGCGATGACGGAGAGGTCGTTCCCGACGACATCGGACAGGACGAGGCTTAGGACCGAGGCGGGGAACGCGATCCGGGCGAGCTTGCCGCTTTTGAAGGCCGACAAGCGCCGGCGGACGGCGTTGAGCTCGTCGATCCCGGCGCCCGCGCGCATAAGCTCGTCCGTCAGGCGCCGCTTCTCCTCGATCGTCACGTCTCCGGCAGGGAGCGCGACCTGGGCCGAACCGCCGCCCGAGATGAGCACGACCAGAAGGTCGTCGGCCCCGGCTCTCCCGGCCAGTTCGAGAATAGCCTCGGCCGCCCGGACGCTCCGCTCGTCGGGAAGCGGATGGGCGGCCGGAAGGAACCGGAGTTTTTCGGCTCCGGGCATGGAAAGGTCGGGCCCGACCACGATCCCTTCCGAGACCTTGTCGCCCAGTACGGACATCGCGCCCCGGGCCATGACCGGCCCCGCCTTGCCGAAGGCGCACAGGAAAATTCGCCGATAACGCCGGAGGTCGAACCTCCTGTCCCCCACGACAAGCTTCTTCCCCCGCCGGGCCAGGGCGCCGGCCGTGAGCCGTTCGGCGTCCGCGGCCTTCAGCGCGGCTTCCCAGATGCGGCGCGCGTCGCCGACAAGCTTTCCTTCGAAAGCGTCGTTTGACATCATGGGCTCGATAAACTATAAATGAAAAAGCTCTCCATGGTCAAAGCAGGAAAAAGGCGCCCCCTCTGGTTCATCCCCAAGCTCGTCTTCAGCGCCTCGATTCTCGTCTTTCTTCTCGTCTCCAAGGTCGCGGTCCGGGACATCCTCAACGTCCTCCGCACGGTCCGTCCGGGCTGGATCCTGGTCGCTTTCTCCCTCCACGCCGTCGGCCTTCTCATCAGCGCCTACCGCTGGCAGATCCTGGCCCGGGCCCAGGGCGACGAGGTTCCGCTCGGATTCCTGGCCCGCTCCTACCTGGTCGGGCAGTTTTTCAACATCTTCCTGCCGACCCGCTTCGGCGGGGACATCGTCCGGATCTGGGACGGCTCCCGCTTCTCGCGTTCCCTCCTCAAGTCCTCGGCCATCGTCGCCGTCGAGCGGCTGACCGGGATCATCGTCCTGTTCCTGTTCGCGCTCGTCGCCTCCCTGTTCCGGATCGAGATGGCCCGCCGCGTCCCCGTCATCTGGGCCGCGCTTCTTCTCGGCTGCGCCGGCCTTCTCTGCATCGTCCTCTTCTTCACGCCCATCGCCCGGCGCGCCCTCGAAGCCCTGCCCGAGCGGGGCGTCTTCGGCTGGTTCAAGGACAAGGCCCTTCGCTTCCGGGAAACGGTCCTCCACTACCGAAAGCGGCCGGGCCCCTTCCTGGCGGCTCTGCTCTGGGCCCTCCTCCTCCAGGTCAACGTCGTCATCTACTACATCCTGATCGGAAAGGCCTTCCGCCTCGACATCCGGCCCTTGGATTATTTCATCTTCATCCCGATCGTCCTCCTCGTCCAGACGATTCCTGTCTCCATCAACGGCTGGGGAATCCGCGAGGCCTCCTATATCGAGATTTTCAAATTCTACGGGATCGGCGCCGGGACGGCCTTCTCGTTCTCGCTCGTCGAGGTCGGCATCGGCCTCGTCGTGGGGGCCGCCGGCGGCGTCATCTACGTCCTTCGAAAATGATCCGACGACGATGGGCCGCGATCCTGCTGGGGGCCTGGACTTTTCTTCTGGCCTCGGTCCGCCCCGCTTCGCCGGGTCCTTATCAAGCCCAGCCGGCTCAGGGCGCCCAGGACCTCTCGGAATACGAAAAGCGGCTGGCCGAGATCAACGACCAGATCACGGGCCTCAAGGCCCGGCTGGCCGAGGAGGATCAGAAACAGGAGACCATCCTCAGCCAGCTGGCGCGGATCAGCCTGACCAAGAGCCTCCTCCAGAAGGAGCTCTCCCTCTTGGAGGTCCAGCTCGACAAGAACGGCCGCGAGCTGGGGAACCTGCGGAAAAAGTCGGGCGAGCTCCAAGCCCGTCTCGACGCCGAAAAACGGTCCATGGAGCGGACGCTGGTCGCCCTCTATAAATTCGGCCGTTTCGACCTCTTCCAGTCCCTGCTCCAGGCCGAGAGCGTCCAGGTCCTGTTCAGCGAGAGCAAGCTCCTGGCCGGACTGGCCCGCTACCAGGAGACGACGATCGCCGAATACTTGAAGACCCTGGGCGAGCTCGAAGCGACCCGGACGGCCCTCGAGTCCAAGCGGGCCGAGATCGCGTCGCTGGCCGGCAAGGCCCGCGGCAAGAGGGCCGAGGTCGAGGCCGAGGAGCGGAAAAACAGGGACCTTCTGACCCGGATCGAGGAGAACAAAAAGACGTTCGAGCAGAACCTGGAGGAACTCAAGGCGAGCGCCGAGGAGCTCCAGATCCTGATGAAAAAGCTGGCCGGCCGGGCGTCCGCCCTTCCCTTCATCCCGATCCCCCTCTCGGACAAGAAGGGCCGCATCCCCTGGCCAATCGAGGGCAGCGTCGCGACCAGCTTCGGCATCCAGCGGCACGCCCGGTTCAACACGGCCGTCAAGAACAACGGGATCGAAATCGTCCCCCGCAAGGACAGCCTGATCGTCGTGGCCGTCCACACCGGCAAGGTCGTCTTCGCGGACTTTCTCCAAGGCTACGGGAACCTCCTCATCCTCGACCACGGCCTGACTTATTACACCCTCTACGCCCACTGCTCCGAGTTCCTGGTCCGGCTCGGGGACATTGTCCGCGACGGCCAGCCTCTGGCGGTGGCCGGCGATTACGGCTCGCTCAAGGGACCGACCCTCTACTTCGAGATACGCTTCCGAACCCTGGCTCTCGATCCCTTGCTTTGGCTGAAAAAGAAGTGATAGAATAGCTTTTCTATCGCTGCAACCATGAACATGAAACGCTACGTCCTCCTGAGCGGAGCGGCCGCGCTGATCCTGCTCGTTCTCCTGGGCCGGAGCTTCCTGCCCGGCACGTCGCCGGCCGGCCAGTCCGACAAGGATTTCGCGCTGGTGCGCTCCGTCGCCGACCTCATCAAGAACGATTACGTCGAGGAGCGCAACGCCGATCAAACGATGGGCGGCGCCTATCGCGGCCTCGTCAACAGCCTGGATCCGCTCTCCGCCTATCTGGACAAAGACACCCTGGCCGTCTACGAAGCCGACCGGCGGAGCCCGCTCAAGGAGACGGGCATCATCCTTTTCAAGAGATACAACCTTTTTCCCCAGGTCCTGAGCGTCGTCGAGGGGTCTCCCGCCGAAAAGAGCGGCATCAAGCCCGGCGACTCCCTGAGCGCCTTCGACGATCATTCGACCCTGGCCATGAGCCTGGTCGAGGCCCGGCTCGCCCTTAAAAGCGCCCAGGACAAGCCCGTCCGGATTCGCGTCCTGAAGGAGACCGCGACCCAGGAAGTCGTTGTCGGGCGGAAAACCCTGTCGGACGGGCCCGTTCGCTGGACCGAGTCGAACGGCGGCCCGCTGATTCTGACTTTCGGCACCACCCAGGGCGCCGCCCAGGCTTTGCGCGGATCCCTGGCCAAGCGCCTGAAGGCCGCGAAAGGCCCGCTCGTCCTCGACCTGCGCCAGTGCGCGGAAGGGACCGTTCCCGAGGCCATCAAGCTGGTCAATGTTTTCCTCAAGATCGATAGCGCGGGCGCCCTCGAAAGACGGGACCTTCGCGAGAACCTGGCCTGCCCGGAGGCTCCGCTCGTCGAGAGCGTTCCCCTCGTCGTCTGGACCGGCCCGGCGACGATTGGCGCGGCCGAGGCCGCGGCCGGCCTTCTTCAGGAATCGAAACGGGCGCGTGTCGTCGGGTTCGAAACGATCGGCCTCGCCTCCCGCCAAAGTATCTTCCGCCTCGAGGACGGAAGCGCGCTCCTCTTGACCTCGGGCCTCTATGTCCTCCCCTCGGGCCGGAAGCTCTGGGACAAGGGGGTCGTCCCCGACCTCCCCCTTGAATCGGGCAAAAGCGACACGGCTTCCTACCTCAAAAAGACTCAAGAGCTCGCCGCCAAGCTTTAACGGATGTGGAAGAGCGGCCTCGCCAAGGGAAGATCCCCTTCGACGTCTATCGTTATAATCCTCATTCTTCTCGCCCTGATGGCCGTCCTCGGCCTCGATTACGTCCAGTACACGAAAGGCGCGCGCTCCCACATCTTTGCCAGGCTTCTTCCTTCCAGGCAGCCGGCCTCGCCCGAAGAAGCGCTCGCCCGAAGCCTCGTCAAGGCCCTCGCTTCCCAGGAGGTCCGGGGCCGGTCCGTCAAAGAAGGCAGGGATGCGACGGGACGGCTCAACCTGAGGATCGATCTCGTCCAGAGCCGCTATGACGCGATCGAGGCCTTCCTGCTCAAGGAGCTGGCCGCCCTCAACGCCGCGGTCCTCGTCAAAAAGGAGGAGCCGGTCGAGACGGCCATCGTCCGCCGCTGGGACATCGAAGGACGGGAGGGCGGCCGCCTGGAGATCGTCTTCCGCTGCCGCCCCGACGAGCCGAAACCGAGGGCGGCGGAGAAGCCTCCCGCCGGCCCGAGGGGCCGGAATCGGGCCGCCCTCATTATCGACGACATGGGCAACAGCCTCCAGGCCATATCGGACATCTGCGCGCTGGCCCGGCCGCTGACCGTGGCCGTCCTGCCCATGAGCCCTTTCGCCAAGGAGACCGCGGCCAAGGCCCGCGCCTGCGGCTTGGACGTCATCCTCCATCTCCCGCTCGAATCCGTCGCCAATCATGAAGGCGGGAGCGACGGGAACGGATTCATCCTGGCCGGGATGAGCGAAGCCCAAGTCCGGGCGACCTTCGACGACATGCTGAGCCGGGTCCCCGGCGTCGACGGCGCCAACAACCACATGGGATCGAGGATCACCGCCGACGAGCCGATGATGAAATTCATCCTGTCCCTCTTCAAGGAGCGCGGGCTGTTCTTCATCGATAGCCGGACGAGCGGACGGTCCCTGGCTTACGAATTGGCGCTGGGGATGAACGTTCCCTCGGCCTACCGGGACGTCTTTCTCGACGCCGACGGCGCGGCCTCGGACGTCAAGGCCCAGTTCTTCGAGTTTCTCCGGCTGGCCCGCAAAAAGGACGGCGCGATCGCGATCGGGCATCCGTTCGAGAACACGCTCCGAACCCTCAAGAACCTGCTGCCCCTTCTCGACGTCTACGGCGTCGAGCTGGTGCCCGCCTCCCGGATCGTGCGCCGTTAACGGGCGGGCCGTCCGGGCCGTCGTTGCATTATGAAGCCTCATCCAGTATATTTGTCCTGTTCCGGAACAAGGAGGACAGACATGAAAAGAGCTTTCCCCGCCCTTGCCATACTGGCCGTCCTGGGGCTCGCCCTCATCCCGGCCGCCTGCATCAAATCCACGACGTCCGCCGAGCTCAAGGCTTCCATGGAGATTCTCGGCGTCGAAACGAAGTGGGTGTCCAAGTACTATCAACCTTGGCCGCCCCGGCTCATCCTCGTCCCGGTCGTCTCCTTCAAGGTCAAGAATATCTCCGACAAACCCCTGTCCTACATCAACTTCAACGCCATTTTCCAGGCATGGGGCGACAAGGAAAACTTGGGAGACTGCTTCCTGGCCGCCATCCGCGGGACACCGGTCCCGCCGGCCGGGACGAGCGATACGATCAGCCTCAAGAGCAACCTCGGCGTCGAGGCTAAGAACCTGGCCCAGTTCAAGTCGAACCCTGCCTGGAAAACATACCAGGTCCGTTTGTTCGCTCAATCCAAGGGATCGCCCTTCGTCCTGCTGGGCGAATATGAGGTCTCCAAGACGATCGACTTCAAGGAGCCCGAGCCGGTCGGGCTGGGGGAAAAGCCGAGCGAGACCGTCAAAAAATGACCCGGCGCCGATGACGACGACCATCCCGCGCCGCATCTTCCTGACCAAGGGGATGGGGCAGCACAAAGAGAAGCTCGCCAGCCTGGAACAGGCCTTGCGCCAGGCCGGAATCGCGCCCTTCAACCTTGTCAAGGTTTCGAGCATTTTCCCGCCCCATTGCAAGCTGATTTCCCGGGACCAGGGCCTTACGCTCCTCAAGCCCGGACAGATCCTGTTCCTGGTCATGAGCGAGAACGCCACGAACGAGGCCCACCGGCTCATCTCGGCCGCCGTCGGGCTGGCCGTCCCGAACGACCCCAAGCATTACGGGTACCTGTCCGAGCACCACAGCTTCGGCCAGACCGAGCGGGAGGCCGGCCAGTACGCCGAGGACCTGGCGGCCGAGATGCTGGCGACGACGCTGGGCAAGAACATCTCGGACATCAAGGCCATCTGGGACGAAAAGAAGAAGATCTACCGGATCTCGGAAAAGCTGACCGTCAAGGCCCGCAACATCACCCAGACGACGACGGGGAAAAAAGGGCTGTGGACGACGGCCTTCGCCGCGGCGGTGCTGATCCCCTGACGGCTAGCGGCCGAGGGGGTCGGGGATGAGGATCTTGACGTAGCTTTTTTCGCGGAGGTTCTTCAGGAACTCTTCGAGCTTCTTCTGCTTCCGTTCGTTGTAGATCTTCTCCTCGATCGCCTTCCGCGATTCCTCGAAGCTCAGCTGCCGGCTGTCCTTCTTCTCGTCGAGCCGGATGAGGTACCAGCCGTTCTTGACGCTGAGCCAGGGCGTGCGCTCCGCCGGCTTGATTTTGCTGACGGCCTCCTCGAGGCTCTTTTCGAGCTCTCCCTTCTTAAACGTCCCCAGCTCGCCCTTGGAGTCCTTGGTCGGACCGTCGCTGGAAGCGGCGGCCACGGCCCCCCAGTCCTCGCCCGCGTCGAGCTTGGCCAGGACCTCGGCCTTGCGGGCCTCGACCTCCTCGGGGGTTCGGTTCTCGTCGGAGATATACAGGCCGCGGAGCTTGTACTCCTCGGGCTCGACGAACTCGCCGCGGTGGTCCTTGTAGTAGGCGACGATTTCGGATTCATCGATGACGATGGCCCGTTCGACCTCGGTATAGATGACGGCTTGATTGAGGAGGTACTCCTCCTGCTGCTTCGTCCAGTCCTCCCAGGCGAGCCCTTGCTTGGCCAGCTCGCGCCGGAGGTCCTCGTCGGATTCGATGTTGTTCTGCTTCTTGATGTTCTCGATCACAAGCTTGAGCTGCTCGGAGACGTTGAGCTGCTTCTCGCGGGCGAGCTGGAGGAGGAGGATGTTGGTGATCATCGTGTTCAGGAGCTCCGCCTTCATCTGCTGATACTGCTTTTCGTACTCTTCGCCCTGGAGTTGGGACCTGAGCATCTGGACGAAGGCGTCGTGCTGGCGACGGTAATCGGAGAGCGTGATGATGTCGTCGTTGACGACGGCGACGATCTCCTCGATGACCTGCTGGGCGCCCGCCGCTGCGGCGACGGCGAGTCCGACGAGGAGGATGAGCATTCCGCGGATTCGGATCTTCATTGATTGTTCCTCTGGTAGGGGAATGATAGGTTCTCGGGGAAGATTTGCCAGTCCTGCCGGGCCCGCAGCCCTTCCAGCCGGTCGGCCAAGGCGGCCCTGCCCTTTTCGGCCAGGATTTGG
Source organism: Candidatus Aminicenantota bacterium (assembly GCA_963702005.1). Taxonomy (GTDB): domain Bacteria; phylum Acidobacteriota; class Aminicenantia; order Aminicenantales; family JAFGBC01; genus JAFGBC01. Next base: position 939,569 of record OY969696.1, on the reverse strand, counting down.
GTCCGGATCGCCGCGGCAGCCCGCTCGACCGGCACGAGCTCGGGCTCGAACCGTTTGTCGAGCCGGAAGATGTGGAAACCGTAGGAGGATTCGACGACGCGGCTGACCTCGCCCTCGGCCAGGGCGAAGATGACCTTCTCCATCTCGTAAGGGAGCTGGCCGGGCTTGAACACGCCCATCTCGCCGCCCCGGGGCGCTTCGAGTCCGACCGACTCCTGGCGGGCCGCGATCCGGAATTCGTCCTCGGTCGCGGATTTGAGCCTGGCGAGGAGGGCGACGGCTCTCTCCTCGGTCGGAACGAGGATCTGGCTGACCTTGACCCGGGCCGGTTCCAGGAATTCCCGTTTATGAGCGGTGTAATATCGGGCGATGTCTTCGTCGCCGACCTGGGCATCTTTCATGAGGATGGCGGTGTACTTTTCGATCAAAGCCCTCTCCAGAAGGGCTTGGGTCTCGTCGGGCGTTCCCGTCCCGTCGGCGGCGATTTCCCTGTCCGCGATCGACCTGGCCAGGGAGGTTTTCTGTTCTTCGGCGCTCAGCGAGAGGCCCTCGTCTTTCGCCGCCCGAAGCAGAAGCCTCTCTTCGACGAACCTGTCGAAAAGGCGGCTGAGGGTTACGACCTCGAAATTGGCCGGCGTCCGGCCGGTCAGGTCATGGATATAGCGCTCGAAATCGGCCCCGGTGTAGACGGTCTCCCCGACCCTCAGGATGACTTCCCCCGAGGGGGAGGCGCCCGCGGCCGGATTTTGGGACCGGTCGTTTTTATGAGTGGTCCGGGGTTGGGACGTCTCTCGGGAGCCGCAGCCGGCCAGGGGAACGAGGCAGAGCAAGAGGACGGCGGGGAACAGCGTCCGGATCGGAAAGTCTCTTTTCATCTCGTAAAAGCGTTTTATTATAGTCTATCCCGATAACTCCTTCAAGATTCGGATGGTTTCATGAAGGATGGCCGTCGCCCCGGCCGCGGGCAGCCGCAGCGTCATGACGCCCTGGGGCGTCAGGGACCCCCGGTGGAGCTTAAGAAGGCGGGTGATCCGGGCCAGGTCGGCCGGGGACGTCTCGAGGAAGCGAAGGATGAGGCGGTCGCCCGACCGGTCCAGGGATTTGATTCTGAGGCGTTGGGCGAGAAGCTTGACGACGCCGTAGCGGAGGAGGTTTTCGACGCTTTCCGGAACGGGGCCGAACCGGTCCTCGAACTCCCGCTTGAGCCTGTCGGCCTCCTCGGGACTTTCCAGGCTCGCGATTCGCTTGTAAAGGTTCAACCTCAGGTTGACCTGGGGGAGGTAGTCCTCGGGGATCCGAATGTCGAGGTGGAGGTGGATCTCGCTCTTGGCTTCCTCGACGGGCTCTCCTTTGAGCTCCCGGACGGCCTGGTCGAGGAGCTGGAGGTAAAAGTCAAACCCGACGGCCGCCATGAATCCATGCTGTTCGGACCCCAGGAAGTTTCCCGCCCCCCGGATTTCGAGGTCCTTGGCGGCCAGCCGGAACCCGGAGCCCAACTCGCTGAATTCCTTGAGGGCCTTGAGCCGCTTCTTGGCGAGATCCGTCAGCTCGAAGGAGGGCGGGACGAGGAAATAGGCGTAGGCCTGGCGCGAGGAGCGTCCCACCCGGCCCCGAAGCTGGTAGAGCTGGGCCAGCCCATAGAGGTCGGCCCGGTCGACGATGAGGGTGTTGACGAGCGGAATGTCGATCCCGTTCTCGATGATCGTCGTCGAGACGAGGACGTTCGTGGCCTGGCCGACGAAACCGATCATCCGCCGTTCGAGCTCGGCGCCGCTCATCCGGCCGTGGATGGTGACGACCTTGGCTTGGGGGACGAGCTTCTCGATCAGCCGGGCGACCTTGTCGATGTCCTCGATACGGTTGTGGATGTAGTAAACCTGGCCGCCCCGGCCGAGCTCGGTCCGGACGGCTTGGCCGATGAGCTTGGCGTTGAACGGGGTCACGACGGTGTGAACGGCCAGCCGGTCCCGGGGCGGCGTCTCGATCAGGCTGATATCGCGCAGCCCGCTCAGCGACAAGTTCAAGGTCCGGGGGATGGGAGTCGCGGTCAGGGTCAGAACGTCGATGTTCGTCTTGAGCCCCTTGATCCGCTCCTTATCCTTGACGCCGAAGCGCTGCTCCTCGTCGACGATGAGGAGACCGAGGTCGCGGAAGCCGACGTCGGCCGAGAGGAGGCGGTGGGTCCCGATGACGGCGTCGACCATGCCCTTCTTGAGCTCGTCCACGATCCGGGCCTGCTCGGCCTTGGGCTGGAGCCGGGTCAAGCCCTCGACCCGTATCGGAAAGAGGGCCATCCGGGTCCGGAACGTCTGGAGGTGCTGGCTGGCCAGGACGGTCGTCGGGCAGAGGACGGCGACCTGCTTTCCGTCCATGACGGCCTTGAAGGCGGCCCGCATGGCGACCTCGGTCTTGCCGTAGCCGACGTCGCCGACGATGAGCCGGTCCATGGGCGCCGGCGTTTCCATGTCCTTCTTGATCTCCTGGATGGATCGGGCTTGGTCCTCTGTTTCCTCGTACTCGAAGATCCTATCGAACTCGGCCTGCCAGTCGCCCTCGGCGCTGAAGCCGTGGCCGAGGGCGGCCTTGCGCCGAGCATAGAGGTCGAGGAGCTCGCGGGCGATCCTCTCGACCGCCTTTTTGGTCCGCTCCTTGGTCGCCTGCCAGACGGGGCTCCCCAGCTTGTCGAGCTGGGGCGGGGCCGCGTCCGCCCCGGCGAACTTCTGGACGAGGTTCAGGTCTTCGACCGGGACGAAGAGCTGGTCGCCGTCCCGGTAGACGAGCTCCATGAATTCGCGGTTCGTCCCCTCGACCTCCATCTTGGCCAGGCCTTCGAACAGCCCGATTCCGTAGTCGGTGTGGACGATCGTGTCTCCCTCATGAAGGTCCTGGAACTGGGTCAGGAAGGGCCGGAGCGGGGGCCTGCTGACGATGACCTTTTCCTCGGTCAGGATCTCCTTCTCGGCAAAGAACGAGATCCGTTCGGGCGGGAAGCTGAAGCCGCGGCCGAGCGGCCCGACGCAGAGGACGACCTCGGACCGGCGGGGACGGACCTTGGCCGTGTCCGACTCGATGAGGCCAATCCCGTGGCTTTCGAGGAGGACCGCCAGCTTCTGTCTCATGCCCTGGGCGCCCAGATAGATAAAACAGCGATCGCGCTCCTCCTGCTTCTTCTTTAAATATTCGATGAAGAAGGGGATCCGGTTCTCGAAGCGCGGGACGGACTGGAAGGGCAGGTCGAAGACGCGCCCGCCCGGCTCCGGCCCCAGGCCGCGCAGGACGAGCGCTTCCCGCCGGACGCGATCCGCCAGGCCGGCCGAGAAGAGGTCCCGGGGCGGAAGGCTGAAAATCTTGTTCGCCTCGTGATCGGCGCGCTGGGCGGTCCAGTCTTCGAGGGCCTCGTCCCATTCCTTGAAGACCTCGTCCGGCTCGTCGATCACGAACAGGACGTCGTCCAAATAGCGGGTGATCGGCACGAACCGATCGCGGAGGAGAAGCGCGAGATAGGGGAAAGAAGGCGCGGGATCGTTCCGGCGGATGAGCTCGAGCTTCACGTCGAGGTCCCGGCTTTCGCGCCGGGCGAGCGTCCTAGCCCTTTCCTCCCAGGCGGCCCGGAAGGAAGCGGAGGCCGGGTATTCGCGGAGCGAGGTGATCACGGCCCGCTCCAGCCTCTTGAGGGAGCGTTGGGTCGAGGGATCGAATTCTCGGATCGAGGCGACGTCGTCCCCGCTGAACTCGATCCGCCAGGGGTAGTCCTGCCAGGGCGAGAAGACGTCGACGATCCCCCCCGCCAAGCATACTCGCCGGCCGACGAGACGAGATCTTCCTGCGTGTAGCCGAAATCGGCCAGGTCGAGGAGAAGGCGGTCGCGGCCGAACGGGGCGTCCTTTTCGAGCGAAAGAAAAAGCGCCTTGAGGTCCTCGGGACCGGGGACGGGCTTCAGGAGTCCCGGAAGGCTGGCCAGGATCAAGGCGGGCGGATGGTAGGTCAGGCTGTACAGGACTTTCATCCTCGCCGCGGCGGCCTCGAGCGGGGGCGGGACTTCCTGGTAGGGATCGTCCGACAGGGCGGGAAGCATCAGCGCCCGCGACGAAAGCCCGGCTTGAGTGAAGAAAAAGCGGCATTCCTGATCGAACCGCTCCAAGGATTGGCCTACCGTCTGGACATAGACGATCCGACGCCCGGTCGTCCGGACCAAGTTCATCAGGAAAAGGGGCTTGGCGGCATCGGTCAGTCCGGAGACGACGAGCCCCTTATCCCCGGCTTTCAGCGCCCCGGCCAGGGATTTAAAGGCCGCAACGTTCTCGAGGAAGAGAAAGCTCATAACGGGTCTATTATACCCGTCCCTGGGGCGAGCCCAAAATCCGGGAAGTTCGATTTGACATGATCTCTTAAGGCACTGTACAATTAAAAAAACGAAACGAGGCTAAGAGCCTGAAATCGGCACTTTTTTTCGGTGAAGTCAAAAAGGCTATTCTTCTCCATCGGGATCGGGGAGGAGAGTCATCGGAATGGAAAAGTCTCCAGGAGCCGCGAGCGCGTTTCAGGCCGGAAAGCCGCCGGCCAAATGATTTGAATCATGAAACCTGACACTCGGGAAAAACTCCGCGCCGGATATGTCTTTATCCTGCTTTTCGTCCTCCTGACAGCGGGCATCATCACCATAGGCTATTTAAGTTACCGAAGTTATGAACGTCAATTCAGGGGAGAAATTGAGCGCCGGCTTTCGGCCATCGCGGAACTGAAGGTGAGCGAGCTGGTCGCGTGGCGCAAGGAGCGCTTGGGCGATGCCGGCATCCTATTCAAGAACGCCTCCTTTTCCGCCTTGGTGCGGAACTTTTTCGGGCAGCCGGCGGACCCGAACGCCCGAGGCCGGCTCCAGGTATGGCTGGACAAATACAGAACGCAATTTGAGTATGATCGGATTTTTCTGCTGGACGCCCAAGGCGTCGAGCGGATCTCGGCCCCCGAAACGCCCGAGCCCGTCGCCGCCCATCTCTTGGAGCAGGCTCCCGAAATCCTGCGCTCGGGTCGGGTGGTTTTCCTGGATTTCCATCGCGATTCTCCCGATCGCCCCATCCATCTCTCGATCCTGGTCCCCATCCTCGACGGGAGGGGAGACCGCCCGGCGCTGGGGATCCTTGTCCTGAGGATCGATCCCGGGAAGTATCTCTATCCCTACATCAATCGCTGGCCCACGCCCAGCCGCAGCGCCGAGACCTTGCTCGTCCGCCGGGACGGAAATGACGCGGTGTATCTCAACGAGCCCGAGTTTCAAAAAAACACCGCCCTGAATCTGCGTATTCCGTTGGAAAAAACGGACGTCCCCGCCGTCAAGGCCGCGCTGGGCCGGGAGGGAATCGTGGAGGGTTCGGATTATCGGGGCGTCCGGGTGGTGGCTTGCCTTCGAGCCGTTCCCGACTCGCCCTGGTTTCTGGTCGCCCGCATGGATACCGCGGAAGCGTACGCTCCCCTGAGAGAACGGCGGGGGCTAATGATCGCGCTTATCGGCGCCCTGCTCCTGGGGGCGGGCGCGGGGGTGGGTTTAATCTGGCGGCATCAGCGGGCCCGCTTCTATCGAGAGCGGTATAGGACGGCGGAGGCGCGGCGGGAGAGCGGATCGAAACTAAACGCCCTTTTCGAGATACTGCCGGTAGGAGTCTCCATTCTCGACGCCGAACGGAAGATTTCCTTTATGAACTCCGCCCTTGAAAGGATTTTGGAGATGTCCAGGGAGGGTCTGCTCAGGGGCGATTACAAGAGTCGAACATTTCTCAGACCGGATGGAACGCCCATGCCGGCCGAGGAGTTTGCCAGCGCACGGGCGCTCGAGGAGCAACGGGCAATTCACAATGTCGAGACCGGCGTAGTAAAAGAGGACGGCACTATTATATGGACCAGCGTAAGCGCGGTTCCCGTACCATTTCCCGATTGGAAGGTGGTCATTGTCACCTCCGATATTACCGGGCGCAAGCGGGCCGAGGATGCGCTGCGAGAGAGCGAGGAGCGGTTCCGCGAGGTGGTGGAGACCATCCGCGAGGTGTTCTGGCTCAGGGATCGAAATACGGGCCGCATCCTCTACATCAGCCCTGAGTACGAAACTATCTGGGGGCGGACCGTCGAGGAGATGTACCTGAAAGGACCGTCCTTCATGGAGCATGTTCACCCCGAGGACAAAGCGCGGGTCTCGGTCTCCCACAAGGCCCTATACGAAGAGAATCGGCCGTTCGATGAAGAGTACCGCGTCTTCCGCCCCGACCGCTCGATCCGATGGGTGCGGGCGCGCACCTATCCGGTTTTTGACCAGAACGGAAACGTGACAAGGTACGTCGGCATCGCGGAGGATATCACCGAACGCAAGCGGGCGGAGGAGGCGCTGCGCCGGGCCGAGGAAAACTTCCGGCGTTCCCTGGATGATTCCCCGCTCGGGGTGCGCATCGTCGATGCCGAGGGAGAGACCCTCTACGCCAACAGGGCTATCCTGGAGATGTACGGCTTCGATAGCGTCGAAGAACTGCGCGCCACGCCGCTCAAGGATCGTTACACTCCGGAGAGCCTTGAGGAGTTCCAATTAAGAAAAGAAAAAAGGCGGCAGGGGGAAGATGGGCCGTTCGAATATCAAATCAGCATCGTTAAGAAAAACGGCGAAATCCGCCGGCTCCAGGTCTTCCGCAAGGAAGTGCTTTGGAACGGCCAAAGGCAGTTTCAGACGCTCTATCACGACATGACCGAGCAGAAGCGGGCGGAGGAGGCCGTTCAGGCGGCGCTGCGGGAAAAGGAGGTGCTGCTGAGGGAGATCCATCACCGGGTGAAGAACAACATGCAGGTCATCTCCAGTCTCTTCAACCTTCAGGCCGGGCGCGTCAAGGATGAGGAGGCCCGGAGGATTCTTAAAGAGGGACAGACGCGCATCCGCTCCATGGGCCTTATCCACGAGAAGCTTTATCAATCCCGCGACCTGTCGAAAATCGACTTCTCCGACTACATCCGGAGCCTGTCGGTTCACCTGTTCCATGCTTATAGGATTGACGCCAATCAAGTCCGGCTGGAGACCGAGCTGGAAGACGTCCACTTGGATATCAATGCGGCCGTACCCTGCGGCCTCCTGGTCAACGAGCTGATTTCGAACGCGCTCAAACACGCGTTTCCGGGGGATCGGAAGGGAGTGGTCAAGATCGGGCTTCGGCGCCGGGAAGACGGCGCCGTGGAGCTTCGCGTTGCGGATAACGGCGTGGGTTTCCCCGAAAAGCTGGATTTTCAGCTCAGCGAAAGCCTCGGACTGCAGATCGTGAACCTGCTCGTCAGCCAGCTGGAAGGAACGATCAAGCTTGAGAGAAAGAAAGGAACGGCCATCGTCATCGCTTTCCAAGAATCGGGACACGAACCGAAGACGGCTTGACAAGGCCATCGATCCAGACCTATTAATAAAAAGGGGAAGAAGGGAACGCTAGAGCAAGAAGCGGATTTGATGGAAGCGGAAAATTGCCGGCTGCTGTTTCGTACCCGGTTCGCTCAGACCCGCCACCAGTAGGAGAACTTCACGAAGACGTTGTAATTGTCCCGGCTGTAGCGGCCGAGCTTGTCCCGGAGGTAGTTGTTGTCGAAGCCGAGGAAGAAGACCGTGCCGGGCTTGAGGACCCAGGAAATGAGGAAGCTCCCGAAGATCTCTTTGTAATAATGGTTGTAGTCGACGATCGCCCGCAGCGACAGCGGCTTGGATATCTGGTAGGTCGTCCTCATCCGGACGACGTTGTAGTCCCAGAGCTCCTTCCCGCCCCACTTCTCCCAGAAGGTCTCCTTGCTGAGGTCGAATCCCAGGTTCAAACGCTTGTTCGGCTTGAAGTTGACGGAGACGCCGTAGGCGTTACTATAGCCCAGGAAGGCGTCTTCGGGGTCGTAGTTGATGCTGTCGCCGGTCTGGAAATAGAAACTGAAGGGCATCCAGCCGATCAGGTTAAATTGCGACTCGATCGACAGGTTCGTCTTCCGGAAGTCGACCTCGGCATAGCGTTCCATGGCTCTTTCGAGCGTGAGGAACATCTGATTGAACTCGGTGAAGCGGAGCTGAAGATTGAACCGGCCCCACTGGTCCTGGACCGTCGGCCCGAAGTAGGAATTCCGCTGTCCGGCCTGGAGCTGGAACCGGACCTGGTTGAGGAATTTCTTGTCGGGGTAGAGGGTCAGGGACGAGAACGCGCCGCCGCTCCGGTAGTCGATCCGGTTGACGAAGCCCGAGGAGGCCTCGAACTCCGGATGAATGGCCATGAAGTAGCCGCCGGCGGTCCAGTGCTTGGTCGTGTAGTAGCTCTCGGCGTAGAGGGCCGGGGCCAGGGTCGTAATCTCCCGGTCGTAGCTCGTCTTGGAAGCGACGGCCTGGAAAAAGAAGAAGACGCGGTCCTTGAACCGGAACTGGCCGTCCAGGCCGGCGACGCGGTTCCAGGACCCGTCGATCTCCTTATCGGCCAGCGAAAAGCCGAGAAAGGAGCCGGCACCGACGTCGGTCTTGAGCCGGACGATGTTGAATAGGGCGTTCTCGTCCTTCTTGACGCCGCCGCCGTGGACATCCCAGAGGCTCTCGCTCGGGTTGACGTCGTAGGCCGAGAGGATGCCGTAGGCCGTCTTGCCGAACTTCCCCGAGATCTTGGCGCCCCAGAGCGGGTCGATGATCCGGCGCGTGTAGACCATTTCGATCTGGGGGTAGCTGAAAAGCTCCATCCCCTCCAAGAAGAACGGCCGTTTCTCCTGGTAGCGGAGGGCATAGCGGAGGTTGACGTCGATCTGGGGAGCATCGGCCTCGATATGGCTGAAGTCCGGGTTGGCCGCGAAGTCCAGGGTCATGTTCGAGCTGACCCCGTACTTGACGTTGGCCCCGGGCTGGACGTTGAGCGATTCGCCCTGGCGCTGGAGCGAGGTCAGGATGGGCATGACCTCCAGGTTCTTGCCCTTCTCGACGCGGCCCTGGATCCTCCAGATCTGCCCCTGGGTGAGGAGCCCGGGGACGTCACGGCTGTAGGACGGCCAGAGCATAATCTCGCCCTTGCGGGGGAGGTTGCGGGCAAGGACGATATTCCAGGACTTCGTCTCCTGATCCGGGAAGCGGATGCTCTTGAAGGGCACGGCCATCTCGGCGGTCCAGCCGTCCTTGTCGATCGTCCCGGCCGAGTCGAAGACGGTGTCCCAGGACATGTCGAAGTTTTCGTTCCCCCCCTCCTCGATCCGCATGGCGTCGATTTGAATCCCGGCCGGATTCAGGAAGAAGCCGAAGGCCCTGCGCTTCTCGTTGAAGGTGTCCAGCATAAGGAGGATCCAATCGTCGTCGATGATATTGTCCCGGCTCGTGATCGAGCAGCGGACCTTGGGGGGGTCCGAGTCGAAGCAGCGGAAGGCCAGGTAGAGGTTCTTCTCGTCGAACCCGACATAGGCTACGGTCTTCTCGGTGGGCGCGCCGTTCTCTTTGGGCGTGAGCTGGACGAAATTCTCGATCTTAAGAGCTTCTTTTTCCCAGAGGGGATTGTCGAGGACGCCGTCGATCTTGGGAGCATGGGACAGCCTGGGGATATCCAGAGGAGGCTTGGCCTGGGGTTGGGCGCCGGCAATAAGCGCGCCCGGACATAAAACGGCCATGGACAAAAGGACGGCCGGCAGGATCTGTTTTTTCCGCTTTGCTTCGTTTCTCATGGAACAATCCTTCCTTGGGCCGAACCGGCCCGCCCCATGCTCCTCCTCCGTCCATTCCACCAGCTATTACGCAGGGCGGGACTAAAAGGTTCCCTCCGAAACAGGACGCCGGACGGCGTTCAATCCAGGAAACGGACGCGGCAGGGCCCGCTGGGCGGCCTCGAGATCAAGGCCCGGCGGCCTTGGACCTCGCAATCAAATACGTCCTTGATCAGGCCCGAGGCCTTGTCCAGGACGCGGCTTCTTCTCCGCACCGATCCGATCTCGAGCCTCCGGCCGCGCCAGATCAGGATACGAGGGGTCTCGCAGGATCTGTGGCCCGCGTAGAACTCGACCCGGCAGGTTCCCTCCCGCGGCGGCCGGGATGAAGCAGCTTTCGAAGCGGACATCGGATTTTCATTATAGAGGAAACGAGTGAAGTCCGCTATAATGACCGTAAATGGCTACGATTCGACAGCCCAGCCTCCGCGGCATCCGCCTCTTCAAGGAGTGAACCATGAGCAAACGCAACATCCCGATCATCGTCCTGGCCGCCTTTCTGGCGCTGATCCTCGTCCGCCCCCCCCAGGCCGCTCCCGCGGACCGATTCTTCGACACGGCGCCCGAGCCCCACGACGGCGTCCGGCTGGCCGTTTTTTATCCCTCGACGGGCAGCATCCGGGCCCTGGCCGCCCTTTTCAAGAACGGGCTCCTCGACCCCTCCGGCCTCACGGTCGTGGGCGTTTACCACGAGAAGGAGGCCACCGACTATGCCGAGTCGGCCAAATACGCGGCCGACAACGGGCTGACCTGGATGAAGTTTCATGCCGTCTCCGCCGAGATCGACCCCGGCCTCCTCTACCGGAAGAACGCCTGTACGCCGGAATACGAAACCATTCTCAAAAAAGCGGACGGCGTCATTTTCTTCGGCGGACCGGACATCCCTCCGGCCGTCTACGGCAAGAAGACGAGCCTCCTTGCCGAGATCGAGGATCCCTACCGTCATTACTTCGAGCTTTCGGCCGTCTTCCACTTCCTGGGAGGATCCCAGGACGAGTCTTTCAAGCCCCTCCTCGACGCGCGGCCGGGATTTCCCATTCTCGGGATCTGCCTCGGCTTCCAGACCCTCAACGTCGGGACGGGGGGAACGATGATCCAGGACATCTGGCAGGAGGTCTACGGCAAAAACTTCGTTGAGGATATCATCGCCCTAGGTCCCTCGCGCTGGCACAATAATCCCTGGCCGCGCCTCCGCCCCGACCTCAACCTCATCCGCTATAATCTTCACGCCCTCAAGCTCGCCGCCGACGGTCGCTTCGTCCGGGACTGGGGCTTCGCGGCCGCCGCGACCCCGGTCATCCTCAGTTCCCATCATCAGGCCCTGGACCGGATCGGCCGGGGACTCAAGGTCATCGCCACTTCGCTCGACGGCCGGATTCCCGAGGCCGTCGTTCACCTGACCTACCCCAACGTCCTCGGCATCCAATTCCATCCGGAGTTTCCGCTGCTCTGGGACCCGGACTTCCGGGGTCGGTTCACGCCCGACGATCGGGCGTCGACGAGCCTGCTGGCCGTCCTGGAGCAGAAGCCGCCAAGCCTGGCCTTTAACAAGAAAATCTGGTCCTGGCTCGGCTCCAAGCTTCGGGAAAGCCGCGGCGGGAATTAAATTTTCGCAGTTGATTTTATTTGATCGGTTTGTGGTATTTTTTCTCTCCCAGCGGTGACCAGAGCCCGTAGCTTTCCTCTTGGACGCGGCATCGGCCCTCGGAGGTCCACTTAAATCCGTAGTTGTAGCCGAACCAGAGATATTGATCGCCGCCCCCGTTTTCCGTCGTGATAATGTAGCGGGCGGCGATGTTGCCGATGCCGAGGACTTTATCCCCCGGCGGAGCTCCTTCTCCCCTGTCGCCCTTGTTGACGTCGAAGGGGACCCAGCCGTAGGGAGGAAGGTAGACCTCGGTCCAGCGGTGAAAGACGTCGTCCACGCTGGCGTCATCGCCCCGCAGGCTGACGGCGCCCACATAGCGGATGGGAACGCCCAGCGAGCGGCAGAGGGCGATCATCGAATAGGAATATTCCGAGCAGGAGGCCGTCCCCCTGCGAAGGACCGTCGGAGCGGGGTTCCAGCCGCCCACGGGCTTGAGGTTGTACTCCAAGTGGTCCGCCAGATATTCATAGACGCGGCGGACGATCCAGTACGGATTTTTCTCGCCGCCGGCGATCTTCTGGGCGAGTTCGCGGATAGTGGGGTCGCTCAGCCGGTATTTATCGCCGTCCTGGGTGTACTTTTTTCGGATGTCCGAAGGGATATCTTCGAGAGCGCCGACTTTATCCGGATAAATGAAATATTCGACCGCGAAGATCCGGGCGTCCACCGTCCATCCCGGCCGGACGATCGAATAACCCTTGAGATCCTTGAAGGCGAAATGGGCGATTTTCTGGCCCCAGCTGTCCTCGATCACCTCATTCGGTTTGGGGTCAAACCGGACGGCCGTCAGCAAGGACTGATTGTCCCGGTTTTCAGGGATCGGCAGGTAGATATCCAATGTCTTGACTGTCCCGGGGCCGTAGTTCCGGAATTCCTTCACGAACCGCAAGGAAAGCCGCTTCTCATCCCACTTCGTTGCGATATCCGTGTCGAATACCTTGACCTTGTAGATCTCCTCATTTTCGTAATCCACATTCCAGAGGGCATCGCCTCCCCAGGCAAGCCCGTAGGGAAACGGCCCGTAGGAGCGCAAGGAAGAAAGGCATAGTCCGTCTGAAGGATTGACGAGGTAAATCCGGTCTTCGCTTCGGTCCGTCACCCAGAGGTATTTTCCGTCAAAGGCGAGGCCGGCGGGCTCTCCGGCCGGGGAAGGGAAAGTCTGGACCATCATCCCGTCCACGGTCGAGACCTTGAGCAGAGTGTCGCTTATAAAGTCCGCGATCCAGAGGTACTCGCCGTCCCAGGCCAGGCCGCGCGGGTTGGGGCTGTTGGATTCGAGGATGGAGAGAGCCCTTCCCGTTTCCGGGTCCAGCTTATACATTAACTTTTCTCCGGAGTCGACGTTCCATAGATATTGCCCATCCCAAGCCAAGCCCTCGGGGTGGTGGCCGGGGGATTCGAAGCTCGAGAGGACGTTGCCGGTTTCGGGATCGATCTTGTAGATTGTATCGGTGAAATCGTCGGCGAGCCAGAGATGCTTTCCGTCAAAAGCCAGCCCGGTCGGGCAGGGACCCGGGGTTTTGATTGTTTTCAGGACGTCGCCGACCTTGCCCCAGGAGAGGGCGGAGAGAAGCGCGAAGAGGCAAATGCCGAAACTGAGTTTTTTCACGCTGAGCTCCTTTTGTCTAAATAATTTCTATTCCATCCCCGTGTTTTTTACAATTTTATTTCCGGCCGGGGTCGAACGGCCGCGGGTCGTATCCGATGTCCTTGCGGGCAGCCGAGATATCCGCCCCTTTAGGGCTCAGCAGCCGCGCGACCTGGTCCCGAACGAGAGGGGGCCTGCGCATCCGGGCGACCGCGAACAGCCCGGCCGCGGTCCTGACCGCGATGACCGGAATCCTCACGACCGGCTTGCGGATTCCCTTGGCCTTCATGACCCGGTCGACGAAGGACTGGTAGCTGAACTCCTCGGGCCCGGCCAGCGTGTAGGTTTGGCCCGCCGTCGCCTCCGTTTCGAGGATCTTGACGATCGCGGCGCAAACGTCGTCGACATGGACCGGCGCCATCGCATACCGCCCGCTCCCGATGAGCGGGACGAACGGCAGCCGCTCGATCCAGCGGATGAGGTTGCCGACGGCCTCGCTCCCCTCGACGCCGTAGACCTCGGACGGCCGCACGATGGTCCAGGCCAGCCGGCTCGCCCGCACGATGTCTTCGGCCAGTTTCTTGGAACGGCAGTATGGTCCGCCCTCCTCGGCGACGGCCCGCGTGCTCACGAATAGGAACCGGGAGACGGCCCGGCGTTGGGCGGCTTCCACGAGGAGGCGCGTCCCTTCCGTGTTGATATAGTAATAGAGTCCGGTCTGATTGGTATGGGTAACTGCGGCCATGTGGACGACGGCATCCGCTCCCGCCAGGGCCGCCTCGTAGGTCTCGGGCGCTTCAAGATCCCCCGGGACGACGCGGACGCCGCTCGGAATGCCGGCCGGAGGTTTGCGGCAGAGAGCCTCGACCTCAAATCCGCGTTCGACGAAGAGCGGGAGCAACCTCCGGCCCAAACCGCCCGTCGCTCCGGTCACAAAGACGCGCTTGCTCAACGCCGGAACTCCCGGACCCGGGCGGCGGATAAGTTCCCCAGGAACTCGATGAGGTGCTTGACCCGGATGAACGAAGGCCGCGTCCGGGATTGCAGGAAAACGGTCGGGACCTCGGCCAGCCGGCAGCCTAGGCGCCGGGCTTGGATGATGATTTCGGCGTCCAAGAACCAGTCGTCGGAGCGGAGGTCGAGCTTCTCGTAGAACTCGCGGGCCAGGATCTTGGGCTTGGAGTTGACGTCGCGGACCTTGAACCCGGGGAACAGGAACCTGAAGACGGCGTTGTAAATAACGCTGTTGGCCCAGCGCAGGAAGCCGTCGTCCCGCCGCTTTCGGTAGGTCTTGACCATATCCAGGCCGCCGGCGGCGAGAGTCCGATAAACGCGAACCAGATCTTCAGCCGGCATCTGGCCGTCGCCGTCGATCAGGGCGATCGTCCGGCCGGTCGCCCGGCCCAGGCCGCTCCGGGCGTCCCAGCCCATCATCCCCTCCTTTTCGAGGGTGACGGCCTTGATCCGGGGATCTTCGGCCGCGAGCGCGCGCACGACTTGGGGGGTCTCGTCCGGGACTCCTTTGAGATAGTTCCCGACCAGGACGGCCTCCCAGTTCTCGGTCTCTTGGTTCAGGGCGGAGATCACCCGCCGGACGAACGCCTCGGCCCCCCGACCGGCCCGGTAGCAGAGGATGACGGCCGAAATGTCGGCTGCGGGCACGGCCCTCTCCATGACGGAGACATCATACCATAAGTCGGCTATCCCGAGCCCTTCCCAAAGCTCCGGCGCACCTTCCGGATGATGGACGTGCTCGAACGCCCCTTGAGATAGGGAACGATGACGACCCGTCCGCCGGCGGCCTCGACCTCCTCCCGGCCGACGACCCTGTCCGGCCCCCAGTCGCCGCCCTTGACGAGGACGTCGGGGAGGATCTTGGCGATGATGCGGCGCGGGGTCGCTTCGGGGAAAGACGTCACGTAGTCGATATCGGAAATCGCGGCCAGGACCTCCTGCCGCTCGCGGAGGGGAAGGATGGGCCGGCCCGGCCCCTTGAGGCGCCGGACCGAGGCATCCGTGTTGAGCCCGACGATCAGGACGTCGCCGAGGCTCTTCGCCTTCCGGAACAGACGGATGTGCCCTTTGTGGAGGAGGTCGAAGCAGCCGTTCGTGAAAACGACGGTCTTTCCCTCCCGGCGCAGGCGCGCCCGGACGCGCCGCAGGGCCTCAGCGCTTTTTATTTTTTTTCGAGACATGTCGGGTTCTGGCGGCGCGCGCTCGGCGGGCCTTGGCGGCCGGCTTGGGCGGCCGGATGCGGATCTTGGGCGAAAAGCTCCAGCCGTGGACCAGCCGCGCGATCCCCTCGTCCTTCAAGGTCGAGGTGACCATGAAGGAATAGAGGTTGCGGTGGTAGTCGAAGGGATAGCCGTCCTTCTTGTGGACGGCCACGTCGAGGTAGTAGGTCCCGTTGATGAGGCCGAGCCGTTCGATCCGGCAGGCGACCTTGCCCCGGCCCTTGATCGAAACGGGCAGGTAGTCCTCGAGATTGGTGTTCGTCCCGTAACAGGCGACTCCCTGGGAGTTGAAGATGCCGATCCCGAAGACGAAGTCCTTGATCGGGGAACGGGCTTCAACCTCCATTTCGATGATCAGTCCCTCCTCCGAGGCGAAGATATGTTTCTCGGCCCCCTTGAGGGACAGGAGCCGGACCTTCTTGATCTCGACCGCCCGGTCCCCCCAGCGGTTCTCGCGGCGCTCCTCCTCGAACTTCTGCTCGAGGTCGATCGTCTTGCTCCGCTCCTCGAATTTCTCCTCGTGCTTGACGGTGACCTCCTGGAGGTAGGCGTCGACGACCCGCTTGGGCTCGCCGACCATCATCAGCCGGCCGGACTTCATCCAGGCAACTTTATCGCAGATCTTGGCGACGGTCGGCAGGTCGTGGCTGACGAACAAAATCGTCTTCTTGCGGCGCCGGAAGTCGTCGATCCGGTCCAGGCACTTGGGGACGAACGAGGCGTCGCCGACGGCCAGGACCTCGTCGATAAGCAGGATCTCGGGGTTGACGTTGATGGCGATCGAGAATCCGAGCCGCATGTACATCCCGGACGAGTAGGTCTTGACCGGGGCGTCGATGAACTCCTCGAGCTCGGCGAAGCGGACGATCTCGTCGAATTTCTGCTGGATGTCCTTCTTGGACAGCCCGAGCATGATCCCGTTGATGGTCACGTTCTCCCGCCCCGTGATCTCGGGGTGAAAGCCGGCCCCCAGCTCGATCAGGGCCGAGACCTTGCCCTGGGTCCGGACCCGGCCCGAACTCGGCTTGGCGATCCCGGCCACGACCTTGAGCAGGGTGCTCTTGCCCGAGCCGTTCTCGCCGATGATGCCGAAAGTCTGTCCTTTTTCGATCTTCAGGCTGACTCCGTCCAGGGCTCGGACCAGCTCGTCCGGCCGGAGGGCCCGTAAAAAATCCCCCTTGAGCAGGGCGCTTTTGAAGGTTTGGAAGCGGTGCCGGGCCGAATATTTCTGGTAGATCCGGGTGACGTTGTCGACGTCGATGGCGTACACCTCAAACCTCCTCGGGGAAGGAATCGCGCAGCCGGTCGAAGACGGTATGGCCGGCCCAGAGCAGGAGCAGGGAAAAAACGAGCGTGCCTCCCAGGTGGAGCCAATCCAGCGGCTGTCCATAGTACAGGGTGGCGTGGTAACCCTGGATAATATGGGTCATCGGGTTCAGGTTCAGGAAGAAACGGAACAGGCTCGAACGCTGGATGGCCGGGAACGTCATCGGGTAGATGATGGGCGTCGCGAAGAACCAGAAGGTCAGCAGGTTGGAGAGGATGTCCTTGATGTCCCGGAAGTGGACGGTCAGCGATGAGATCAAAAACCCGAAACCGAGCGAGAAAATGTACTGGACGAGCATGACCAGAGGCAGCAAAGCGAGATAGGCCGAGAAGGGCGGGGACTGGGGGACGAGCAGCACGATGATGAGCCTGGCCGCCAGCAGGATGGGAAGCCCGAACAGAAAATTGATGAAGTTCGATGTCACGACGACGATGGGCAGGACCTCGGCCGGGAAGAGGACCTTCTTGATGAGGTTGCCCTGGATCATCAGAATATTGGCGGACTCGATCGACGAAGACGCGAACCATGACCAGGGAAGGACGCCGCAGAAGAGGAACAGGGCGTAGAGGATGGAGCTTTTGCCGAAGGCCGGGTCGCGGGGGCCGATGATGAACCCGAAGACGATCGTGTAGATGATCATGAGCAGGAGCGGGTTGATGAACGACCAGAGGAAGCCGAGGACGGTCCCCCGGTAGCGGGCCTTGAGCTCGCGGCTGATCAGGTTTTGAATGAGGACCCGGTACCTGTAAACGACCTTGAAATTCTCGACGACTTTAAGCATGGGCTCTCCCTGAAAATATCTCCTGGGCTTCGGCCGAGTACGTCCCGTCCGGGCCGAACAGGACGAGGGGCGGGAGCTCCTCGGCCGGGCCGGCCTCAAATCCGCAGGCGGCCAGGAACAGGTTGGCCGGAGCGCCCTCCCGGGGAAGGACGGGGCGGAAGCGGCGCAGCCCGAGGCCGCTCCGGTCGAGGGCCGTCCGGAAATCGGTCGTCCGCCGGACGGGATAAATGAAATGGGCCCGGCCGTCGCGCGCGAGGAGCTCAGCGGTCTTAGCCATGACATCGAAAATGTCGCAGGCGACCTCGTGGCGGGCGATCGACCTCTCCTCGCTCAAGCTGAGATGGCCTCCCCGGCGCCGGATGTAGGGAGGATTCGAAAAGACGACGTCGAATCGCTCGTCCGTCGTGAAGGAGCGGAAGTCCGTCTCGAGGACCTCGAGCCGCTCCTCGAATCCGTTGAGCCCGACATTGCGCCTGGCCAGGTCGACCAGGGAGGGCTGGATCTCGAGGGCGACCAGGCGGCGGAACGGCTTGAGGGCGAGGAGGAGGGCGATGATCCCGCAGCCGGTGCCGAGCTCGAGCAGGGCGTCGCCGGGCCGGGTCTCGATGAAATCGGCCAGCAGGGGCGCGTCCACGGAGAACCGGTATCCCCTTCTCTTCTGAAGGACGAGGACCCGGCCTTGGTAGAACGTGTCCAGGGTTTCATCCTTGAGAGGACGACTCCGATTCATCTCCGCTGAGCTCCGTGAAGACCAGGACTTTATCGGGCAGAACGTGGGCCTGGCCGCCCTGGACGGCAAACGATTCTCCGCCGCTCCCCTTGCGGTAGGACAGGACGCCCTGGCCGAGGGCGACCATCAAGGGCTCGTGTCCGGGCAGAATTCCGATCGCCCCCTCGAGGCTGGGAAGCTGGATCTCATCCGCCTCCGCGTCGACGAGGACGCGGCGCGGCGCGATGACGCGGAGATGGATGGACGCGACCTTATCCCGGCTCATAACGTCTTCAGTTCCTCGGCCCGCTTGACGACGTCCTCGATGGTTCCCATCATGTAGAAGGCCTGCTCCGGCTTGTCGTCGTGAAGGCCTTCGACGATCTCGCGGAAACCGCGGATGGTCTCGGCGACCGTGACGTAGGTGCCCGGCCGGCCGGTGAACTCCTCGGCGACGTGGAACGGCTGGGACAGGAAGCGCTGGATCTTGCGGGCCCGGGCGACGACGAGCTTGTCCTCGTCGGACAGCTCCTCGATTCCCAGGATGGCGATGATGTCCTGGAGGTCCTTGTAGCGCTGGAGGATCTCCTTGACCCGGCGCGCGATCCGATAGTGCTCCTCGCCGATGACGCGGGGGTCGAGGATCCGCGAGAAGGAAGCGAGCGGGTCCACGGCCGGATAGATCCCCATGTCGGTCAGGGCCCGCGACAGGTTGGTCGTCGCGTCGAGGTGGGAAAAGGTCGTCGCCGGCGCCGGGTCGGTGAAATCGTCGGCGGGGACATAGATGGCCTGGACCGAGGTGATCGACCCCTTCTTGGTCGAGGTGATCCGCTCCTCGAGCTCGCCCAGCTCGGTCGCCAGGTTCGGCTGGTAGCCGACGGCCGAGGGCATCCGGCCCAGCAGGGCGGAGACCTCGGAGCCGGCTTGGGTGAAGCGGAAAATATTGTCGATGAACAGGAGCAGGTCCTGGCCCATCTCGTCCCGGAAGTACTCGGCCACGGACAGGGCCGTCAGGCCGACCCGGAGCCGGGCTCCGGGCGGTTCCGTCATCTGGCCGTAGATGAGGGCGGTCTTCTCGATGACGCCCGACTGTTTCATCTCCAGCCAGAGGTCGTTCCCCTCGCGCGACCGCTCGCCGACGCCGGCGAACACCGAATAGCCGCCGTGCTTCAGGGCGACGTTGTGGATGAGCTCCTGGATGATGACGGTCTTGCCGACCCCGGCCCCGCCGAACAGCCCGATTTTGCCGCCCTTGAGAAAGGGCTGGATGAGGTCGATGACCTTGATCCCGGTCTCGAACATCTCGAGCGTCGTGTTCTGCTCCTCGAGCGAGGGCGGCTGGCGGTGGATCGGGTAGCGTCGGGCGGTCTTGATCGGGCCCAGGTGGTCGACCGGATCGCCGATGACGTTGATGACCCGCCCCAGGACTTCGGGCCCGACCGGAACCTCGATCGGGCCGCCCATATTGACGGCCTTCATCCCCCGGGCCAGTCCGTCCGTCGGGTGCATGGACACGCAGCGGACCCGATCCTCTCCGAGATGCTGCTCGACCTCGGCCACGATGTCGACCGGCGTCGTCGTATCGAAGCCCTCGCTCGTGATCCGGATGGCCGTATAGATCTTGGGGAGGGCCGCGTCGCTCTTGAAGGCGATGTCGACGACCGGGCCGATGATCTGGACGACCCGGCCGACCTGGGACTGACTGGTCTTCTCGTTCATGGCTGCTGTCCTTTTCATTACTTGGCCATGGCGTCGACGGCCGTCATGATCTCGAGCAGTTCCTTGGTGATGGACGCCTGGCGGATCTTGTTGAGCTGCAGGACGAGGGTCCCGACCAGCTCGTCCGCGTTTTTGGTGGCGAGGTCCATGGCCATCATCCGGGCCGCCTGCTCCGCCGCCTGGGATTCGAAGAAGCAATGGCAAAGCTGGTCCTCGACGAAGGACGGGAGGAGCGAACGGAGCATGGGTTCGAGGCCGGGTTCGATCTTGGGGACCGCCCGGGCCGCGTCCGCCGTCTCGGGCGGGGGAAGGAGGGGGAGGAGCTGGACGAGGACGATCCGGGGCGCCAGGATGGACTTGAACTCGTTGTAGACGACATAAACGGCGTCGGCCTTGTTATAGACGAATCGCCGGATGAGATCCCGGGCGATCGTCCGCAGGTCTTCGTCCCGGAGGCGGTCGATCCGGTCCCCGTAAGCCCTGTCGACGGGAAACGTCCTTTTCCGGAAAAAGTTGACCGCTTTCTTGCCGATCAAGGTCAGCCGGACTTCGGCCTCCCGGGCTTTATCCCGGAGGAAGCACTGGGTTTCGGCCAGCAGGTTCGAATTGAAGGCTCCGCACAACCCCTTGTCTCCGGTGATGACGACGAGGTGGACTTTCTTCTCGGGCCGGCGCTCGAGGAGCGGATGCCTCTCCCGGACGGCCAGACCGATCAGGGTCCGGACCTGTTCGGGCATCGTATGCCAGAACGGCCTCGCTTCCAGGACGAAGCGCTGGGCCTTCTTGAACTTGGCCGTGGCCACGGTCTTCATGGCCCCGGTGACCTGTTGGGTGTTCCGGACGCTCCGGATGCGCCGGCGGAGATCGATCAGGGCGGGCATCAGACGGCGCCCTCCCGGAAGCGCTTGTTGAACTCGGTCAGGGCGGCGGCGATGGCCTCATCGAGCCGGGCGTCGATCTGCTTCCGCTCGGCGATCTGGATTAGGATCTCGGGCCGCTCCTTGGCTATAACTTCGTAGAGCTTCGTCTCGTACTCGCCGATCCGGACGACCGGGATCTCGTCGAGGAAGCCGCGGTTCCCGGCGTAGATGATGAGGACCTGCTTTTCGACCGGGAGGGGCGCGAACTGGTTCTGCTTGAGGACTTCGGTCAGACGCTGGCCGCGGTCGAGCTGGGCCTGCGAAATCCGGTCGAGCTCGGTCCCGAACTGGGCGAACGTCAGGAGCTCGCGGTACTGCTGGAGGTCGCCGCGCAGCTTGCCGGCGACTTGCTTCATGGCCTTGATCTGGGCATTGCCGCCGACCCGGGAGACCGAGATCCCGACGTTGATGGCCGGCCGGACGCCGGCGTTGAAGAGCTCCGGCTCGAGGTAGATCTGGCCGTCCGTGATCGAGATGACGTTGGTCGGGATGTACCCGGACACGTCGCCGGCCTGGGTTTCGATCAGGGGCAGGGCCGTCAGCGATCCGCCGCCGTGCTCGTCGTCGTACTTGGCGGCCCGCTCCAGAAGGCGGGAATGGAGGTAGAAGACGTCGCCCGGGTAGGCCTCGCGGCCGGGCGGGCGCCGGAGGAGAAGCGAAATCTCCCGGTAGGCGGCGGCGTGCTTGGAGAGGTCGTCATAGATGACGAGCGCGTGCTGGCCGTTATCACGGAAGTACTCGCCTATCGCGCAGCCGCTGTAGGGGGCCAGGTACTGGAGGGGCGACGGGTCGGAAGCCGAAGAGGCGACCACGATCGAATAATCCATGGCCCCGAAGTCCTCCAGGGTCTTGACAAAAAAGGCGATCGTGGAGTTCTTCTGGCCGATCGCGACGTAGATGCAGACGACGTCCTTGCCCTTCTGGTTGATGATCGTGTCCAGGACGATGGCCGACTTCCCGGTCTGCCGGTCGCCGATGATGAGCTCGCGTTGGCCGCGGCCGATTGGTATCATGGCATCGATGGCCTTGATCCCGGTCTGGAGCGGATTCCGGACGGGGAGCCTGTCCACGACGCCGGGGGCGAGCCGCTCCACGGCCATGTGGATGTCGGTCTTGATCGGGCCTTTCCCGTCCAGGGGGAGCCCGAGGGCGTTGACGACCCTTCCTATTAAGGCCGGGCCGGCCGGGACTTCCATGATCCGGTGCGTGCGCCGAACCATGTCGCCTTCCCGGACGCGATGGCTTTCGCCCAAGAGAACGGCTCCGACGCTGTCCTCCTCGAGGTTCAGGGCCAGGCCGAAGAGGTCGTTGGGGAACTCGAGGAGCTCGTTGTACATGACCCGGTCCAGGCCGTGGATGCGGGCGATGCCGTCCCCGACCGAGATGACCGTCCCGACCTCCCGGATATCGACCTCCATCTCCAGGCCTTCGATCCGGCGCTGGATGATCTTTCGGATTTCGTCCGCTTTGATGTCCATGGTTACCGCTACCCTTCCAGGATTTGAGCCCGCAGCCGGTTCAGGCTGCCTTTGAGCGACGCGTCGTAAACGAGGTTTCCTTTCCGGACCGAAAGTCCGCCCAGGACGGCCGCGTTCAGCTCATAAGTCAGACGGACGGGCGCCCTCTCCAGACGCTCGAGCTCGGCGCCGAGCCTCCTTTTCTGCGCTTCCGAGAGCGGGGCGGTCGAGGTCACCTCGTAGCTGACGACCCCTTTCTTATCATTCCAAGCCAGGGGCAGCGCCTCGATGATTTCAGCCAGCAGGCCCTGCCGGTTGTGCTCCATGACAAGGAGGATGAAACGGCGGGTTTTATCGGAGATGTCGACTCGATCCAGGATATCCCGGACGACTTCGGCCTTCCGGCCGGCCGCCAAGAGAGGACTATCCAGCGTCCGCCGGAGGCTTGGGTTCTCGTTAAACAGGCGGCAAAGCCCTTGAAGCTCGCTCTCGACGCGGCCGTATTCGGCGTCGTCATCGAGCGCGAGGACAAGACCCTCGGCGTAGCTTTTAATAAGCGTCTGATTCTTCATTGGGGAGTCGTCCCAGCCTTTCGATGGAACGGTCGATGAGACGCGCGTGCCCGTCCTCGGTCAGCGCTTTGCGGATGCGCTCCTTGGCCAGCCCGATAGCGAGGTCGGCGGCGTATTCCCTCAGCTCGCGCAAGCCGGCCCGGATCCCGAGCTCGATCTCCTGGCGGGTCAGCAGCTTGAGCCTTTCGGCTTCCTGCCGGGTTCGCTCTTGAATCCGGCTTATGGACAAGGCGGTCTCCTCCTCCCCGTCCTTCCGGATCCGCCCCAACTCCTCGTCAATCCGGCCCAGTCGAGCCCTGACGTCCTCGAGCCTCCGCTCCGCGTCCGCCCGGGACTCGGCAGCCTCCCGGATGGACCGCTCGATGCCCGCGGACCGGGTATCCAGGAAAGAGCGGACGGTCTTGGCCAAGAGGAAGGCGAGCCCGCCGAAAAGGATCAGGGCGTTGACGGCCTTGCCCAGGAAAGCGGCGGTCGCGGAAGAGCCTGAATGGCCCTCCTCGACGGCGGCTGCCTGGGCCAGACAAGGAACCGCCAAGAGCAGGAGAAGGATGATCAGGGCCTTGGACCTTGTCAATGGAGCAATCTTTCTTCGATCTTTTCGGCTAAAAGCTCGGTCTGGGAGCGGAGCTCCTGTTTAAGGCGCTCGGTTTCCCGCTCCAGCTCCTGCTTGGCTTTCAGGATCTGGGCCCGGCCGTCCTCGCCGAGCTCGTCGAGCATCCGGGCCTTGTTCTTGAGCGCCTCGATCTCGGCCGCTTCCCGGACGGCCGCGGCCTTGGACCGGGCGGCCTTGAGCCTGGCCTCGATTTTCTGGAGGTCCTGTTCGGCGACGGTCAGGGTGTTCCGGGCGGTGTCGATATCCGCCTTGATCCGGGCGTTCCGGTCGGACATGAGCCTCAGCACGGGCTTGAAAAAGACCTTGGAAAGGACGAGGACGAGGATCCAAACGATCAGGAAAACGGCGATGAAGGACGCGTCGATGGAAAGCATTTCATCTCACGGGGCCGTAAAACGAGAAAAAATTTTACGCTTTTTGGCACGAAATTGCAAGCCGCCGCAGGGACCTTATCGCATGGAGAAGAGCCGGAGCCGTTTGACCTCGCCCACCAGGAAGAGCGAGCCAGCGACGACGACGGTCCCCCGCCGACCCGCCTCAGCCATTGCCAAGCGAACGGCTTTCACTGGATCGGGCTCAATGGCCGTTTTGGCCTTGAAAGACGGCAGAATCCTCAGCATTTGGGCGGGGTCGAGCGCCCTGGGGGAAGGGAAGCTGGTCAGTTTGACCCGACGAACCAGGGGGAAGAGATGGTCTGCCATCTTCCGGACCGGCTTATCGGCGGACGCGGCGAAGACAAGGACGGGACGGCCGGGGACGAAATCCCGCATGTAGCGGGCAAGCGCCTGAGCCCCTTCTTCATTGTGACAGCCGTCGAGGATAACGTCGGGCCGGCGCGAGACGAGCTCGAGCCGGCCCGGCCAACGCGCGCCCTCGATCCCCGCGACGATTTTACCGGAAACGAGCGGCTTCCAGACGTCCGCGATCGTCTCGGCCGCGGCAACGGCCAGAGCCGCATTCCGGCCCTGGTGAAGGCCGCGCAGCGCCGGCGAAAAGCGATAAACCTCCCGGCCCGTGTCCAACTGGAAACGATACCCGGACGCGGTCCTGGTCGTCCTGAACCGGCCTGGGAAATCGAAGACCCCCCGGAGAGGAGCGCGGAGCGCGCGGGCTCGGCCTCCGATGACGGCACGGGCGACGCCCTTCTCGCAGCCGCAGACAACCGGAACTCCCGGCTTGATGATGCCCGCCTTTTCCCGGGCGATTCGCCTCAGCCCTTTCCCGAGGTACTCTTCATGATCGCGGGCGATCGAGGTTATGACGGAGACGAGGGGCGTCACGACGTTGGTCGCATCGAACCGGCCGCCCATACCGACCTCGAGGATGGCGATATCAACGCCCTTCTCCCGGAAATAGAGAAAGGCCAGCGCGGTCAGGACCTCGAAGAAGGTCGGGTGGGCGGAGAGCCGGCCATTTTTTAATAGCCTCCCGATCCGGCGCCTTATGACGTTGAGGAGGCGGCAAAAGTCCGCGCCGTCGATAAGCCTGTCCCCGATACGGATGCGTTCTTCGACCTTAACCAGATGGGGAGACGTGTAGAGCCCGACCCGGAAACCATGACGGGAGAGAATGCTCGCCAGCATGGCCGAGACCGAGCCTTTCCCGTTCGTGCCGGCCACATGGACCGAGGGGAAGGATTCTTGAGGATCGCCCAATTCGGCGAGAAGGGCCCTGATATTCCCCAGGCCGAGCTTGATCCCGTGGACTTGAAGATGATCGAGAAATTCCCGGCAGGCGGCCGGCCAGGTCGCGGAGGCCCGCCCCGTCCTCCTCATCGCGCTCCCCCAGACGCCGGGCTCGCCTGTCGGGTTCCGTTTGGTTGAGCCATTGGGGATCGAGGCGGGGCTGGGAGCGAAGGCGCGGCCCCCTCCCCTATTCCGGACGGTTGAGGAAGAGCCGGATCGCCTTGATCAGGTAGGGGCGAAGGCGTTTCCGCTCGATGACGTCGTCGAGCATGCCGTGCTCGAGCAGGAATTCGGAGCGCTGGAAGCCTTTGGGGAGCTTCTCCTTGACGGTCTGCTCGATGACCCGGGGGCCGGCGAACCCGATCAGGGCTTGGGGCTCGGCGACGTTGATATCGCCCAGCATCGAGTAGCTGGCCGTGACGCCGCCCGTGGTCGGGTCGGCCAGGACGGAGATGTAGGGGAGGCGGGCCGCTTCGAGCCTGGCCAGGGCGGCGCTCGTCTTCATCATCTGCATCAGGGACAGGGCGCCTTCCTGCATCCGGGCCCCGCCCGAACAGGAAACGACGATGAAGGGCGCTTTTTCCTTGATGGCCCGCTCGACGGCCCGGGTCACCTTCTCCCCGACGACGGACCCCATGCTTCCCCCCAGGAAGGAAAAGTCCATGGCCGAGATGACGACCTTGAGGCCGCCCATGGTCCCGATGGCGTTGACGACGGCCTCCGACAGGCGCGTTTTCTTTTGATTCTCCTGGAGCTTCTGGCCGTAGCTTTTCAGCCCGTCCATGAAGCCGAGCGCGTCCTTGGGGTAGACGTTGTCGTCGAAGATGGTGAACGCCCCGTCGTCGAAGAGGGTCCGAAGCCGCTCCAGGGCGGACAGCCGAAAATGGAAGTTGCAGGACGGGCACACGGTGTTATTGTCGATAATATCCTGCTTATACAGGATTTTAAGGCAGTTGTTGCAACGCGTCCACGGATTCGTCATGACAGCCATGAATACTAACAGCCTCCATCGGGCTTGTCAATCCTCCGACTCCGGCATGAATGCCGGGGATTGATCTGGATTAACCCTGAGCCTCGCTTCTCGTCCCCGCCTTTCAGGGCGGGGTAGCGTCGGCGAACGGGTCAACCGGGCGGACGGGCCGTCCCGGGTCCGGCCTCGCCTACTTTTTGATCCGCTTGGCGAGGTTTTGGACGATGGCTTCCGAGTCGGGAAGCTCATCCTGGATCTCCTCTTCCTCGTTGAGGAGGCTGAGCACGGTGTTGAGGAGCTTTTCCTTGTCGTAGGGCTTTTCGAAGTACTCGGTCGCTCCGAAGGAGGAGATGGCTTCATGCCGGTAGTGGGAGCCGCGGTAGAGCCCGGTGATGATGATGATCGGAACCTCTCCGCGCGTTTCCTGGGTGAGCTTTTTGGTCAGGTCAAAGCCGTGGAGCCTGGGCAGAAGGGCCTCCAGGATGACGAGGTCGGGCCGCTCCTCCTTGAACTTCTCATGAGCCTCGACGCCGTCCTTGGCCCGGACGATCTTGAACCGGCTGGGCTTGAAGAGCTGGGTCAGAAAATCGAGGTGGGAGGTGTCGGTATCGACGATCAGGATCTTCTTTTCGGCCATTCCGCTTCTCTACGCCGCACCGGCATTGTAATCAAACCTTTCGGTCCTGTCAAACCCCCGGCCAGCTAGCCATAAGGCTGGAGCATGCTTGGGGTTGACCCTGAGCCTTAGCGAACGGGTCAAACCCCCGGCCAGCTAGCCATAAGGCTGGAGCATGCTTGGGGTTGACCCGGAGCCTTAGCAAACGGGTCAACGCGGCCGGCCTTACGGGCCGTTCTTTTTCCGGCCCGCTATTTCTTGAACTCGGTCGAGGTCTCGACCGTGAAAAATTTGTAGTCCTTATAGAGGACCTGGGTCTCGGACCTCACGAAGAGCTTGCCGTCCTTGCCCAGATAGGCCTCCTGGGTGAAATCCCGGCTGGGGAAACGGATGCCGTTCTTCTCGACCCCGAATTCGGTGACCGAAACGACGCGCGGCTCGGCTTCGAGCCCGCGAGCCCGGAGGAGGATCTTGTCGTAGCCGCTGTAGGTCGCGGGGTCCCATTCGACCTTGAGGATGCTATAATCGTCCTGTCTAAGCCAGATCAATCCCCCCAAGTACTTCTCGACCACGGACAGGCTCGGAGAGACCTCGACGACCCAGCACTTGACGCCGTCGAGGGCGTCCTCCCTGAGCAAGCGATAGCGATAGAAATCCCGGAATTTCTCGTCGAGGATTTGGACGGGCGCCATCAGGATATCCGAATATTGAAAGACAGTCGTTTGAGGGACAGGGTCGTTCGGCTTCGCGTCTTTTCCGTTCTCTTTCAGGAGCTTCCGGGTTTCCTTGACCTCCCCGGCCTGCCGGATGAATTGATAGTCGAAGACATAGACACTAGTCCCTTTCGCGCTCTTGGGGCTCCGCTCGAAACGAAGGCTGACGCCGGACGAAACCCAAGAGTGCGCGCCGCCGGCTATCTCCCCCCCCTGCCGGACTAGATCGTGCGGGCCGTCCCGGCTCAAGTCGATCTTGTCGGTGATCTCTTCCAGACAGACGAAATCCAGGGCGGCCCGCCCGAGCCTCTGACTGTATTCCCGGCCGGCCTTGAGGATCAGGGCCAAATGGAAAGGATCCGGAGGCGGCGCTTTGGTTTCCTGGCCGCGCGCCGCCGCGGACCCCCCCAAGACCGTTATGATCAGGAGGAGAACCGCCGCAAGTCCCGCCGCCTTTTTTATCCTGGCCATTCAATCCTTCCATCGGACCTCGGCAATCGCTTGCCTCCGCCCGAACCCGCCGGGCCATGACCTCAGGACAGAACCTCGAACGATGTCTGAACCCTGCTGAGGGACGGCTGAGAGGCGTAGCCGGCATGGATATAAAGCAGGTAACGGCCGGGCGGCAGTCCGTCCGGCGGAAATTCCAGGAAGAAGACCTCGGTATTCTCCCGGCGCTCGCTGAAAACGAGGTTGAAGGGGACGGCTAGCTTTTGGCCTGTCGCGGCGTCGATCACGAAGGCCGCCAGGACGACATTCGGCTGTTCCGACCCGGAGATCCGACAGGGCACGACGACGAAGACCTTGGAGACGTCTTTGGCGACCCCCCCGACCAGCGGCGCGTATTGCGTCCGGTCGTAAGGATAAAAATTCCGCCAACTGGCGGCAGACGCCGGCCCTTTCCCGACCGCCTCCATGTTCATCGGGCTGCGCTCCGGAACAAGCAGGAGCGGCGTCTGCAGGCTGAGGCCGGTCGGGACCAGCTTAGAAACGCCGGCCGGAGTCGAAGCGACGGCGCTTCCGCCGCTCGCCAGGTTCCGGACGACGATCCGGCACTTGTAGCGGCCGGGCGCGAGCCGCGCCCCCGACGAATAGAAAAGGTCGCGGCCTTGGTATCGGGAGAGGTCGATCTGGGTCCTTTGCAGGTCCGCCAAGTTCTCTTCCTCGTCGAAGACCAACGAGACGAATTCCACTTCCGGACCGGAAAGATCCGCCGCGGTCGACGCCGGGATTTTCGTCATCATCTGGACGCGTCCGTCCGTCCCGTCCTCATAGGCCAGCGCGATCATGGAAAATACTTTCGGCGTCTGGAATAGGGATCGTTCGTTCAGGGCCAAATCGAAGAGTTGGAGCTGCTTCTCAAGGTCCGAATACTCGCGGAACGGCTTGGGATTGTAATAGCCGGCCTGGGCCCGGACCTCGCAGTCCTTCCTCTTGACCTCGACCTTGATCTCGTGGAACCGGCCGTCCCAGGTCTCGTCGATATAGTAGCCGAGGACATAAAACGAACCGGTCAGGGTTTCGACCTGGGCCAGGTTCTTGGGGTAATAATGGATGTTCGAGAAGAACTTCCCGCCGGTTACGTCGGAAAGCCTCTTCAGCGAATTGAGGCCGGTCGTCTTGTCGTCCCGGAATACTCCCGTCGTATCCTGGAAGACGCCTGGTACGGAGAATATATTCCGCCCTCCGGACCCGAACGTAGCCTCGTCATATTCGAAAAGGGAAGGAACCTTGGCCGTATCGCGCGTGTCGAAAGAGAAGAATGAGCAGTTGGAAGCGCTCAGTTCCTTATAGAGCTCCTCGTTCAAGGGACGCAGGACCGGATCTCCGACGTCGAAACCGGCCTGATCCCCGGTCCGGGCGGGATTCCCGGATTGATTTCCGTAAACCATTGAGGCCGGGAGGCCCGAGGAGAAGAAGATGAAATTTTTCTGTCCCTCGATCATGCGCAGGGCTTTGGCCAGGGCCGTCAGCCTGAGGATGTATTGTCGGGCGATCGCCTTGCTTTCCTGGCGCTGCCAGTTATATTGCGTTCTGGACTGAGTCGCGGTCATATTAATGTCGCGCGCGGGGAGCCCCTCTTGGGCTTCCCGCCAGTAGGCTTCTTCGATCTCGCTAGCCCGTCCGGCGATCGCCTTGACGGTGATGGCCTTGAGCGCGTCCTTGACCTTGGTATGGTCGCCAGTCAAGTATTCGTGGAATTGGAGTCCCCCTATCATCGAATAGGACAGCAAGGCCACTTCGTCTCCGGGCTTGACGTCCTTGTCCAGAAAATGGAGGGCGGCCTGGAGGGATTGTTGGATGCCTCTCTGGCTGTTGAAAGCGAAATCGAAAAAGAGGAAGTATTTCCGGCTCAGGGAGCGTGCCGCGGGGGCCTGGGTCGGCACGACTTCCTCGGCCGGCGGCTGCGGCGCGGATTCCGCCGGCGGCTTGAGAACGTGTTTTTCGAATTCCGTGATCGTCTTCTCCAGACCGCCGTCCAAGATGATGAAGTCGTCTTTGGTCAAGTCCAGGACGGGATTTCCTTTTTTATCCGTGACATAGACCTGGATAAGCTTCAATGTGACCGAAACCTCGTGCTGAAGGGGGGTCTGGCTCTGCCGGTCCTGCCGGGGAGCCGAGAGGATATAGGGAAAAAACCAGAGCAGAGTTGCGCAAAAGGCCAATCCCAAACGTTTCATCTTCACCGCCTATTAGATAATTATAATCCAAAGCGGACTTAAAGGGCTAATATAAGAACGCCCATGAAAACGGGTGGCGCAGCTGAGCCTGCCCGGGACGAGGGGGCGATTGAAGGCCCCCGGGCCTTTGTGCTATAGTGTCGCCGATGACCGCACCCGCCAAAATCGATATCTCCGTCGTCGTCCCCGTCCTTAACGAGGCCGACAGTCTTCCCGTGCTGGCCCGGGAGATCCAGGACGCCTGCGCCCGCCTCGGCAAGACCTTCGAGATCCTGTTCATCGACGACGGGAGCTGGGACGATACGTTCGCCGTCCTCAAGAAGCTCCGCCAGGAAAATTCCCTGATCCGGGTCATCCGCTTCCGCAAGAACTTCGGCCAAACGGCCGCCCTGGCCGCCGGGTTCGATCGGACCAGGGGCGACATCATCCTGACCCTCGACGCCGACCTCCAGAACGACCCCGCCGATTTCCCCCTCCTGCTGGCCAAGATCGAGGAGGGCTATGACATCGTCAGCGGCTGGCGCCAGAAACGGAAGGACCGCTTCCTGACCCGCCGCCTGCCCTCGATCCTGGCCAACTGGCTCATTTCCCGGATCACCGGCGTCAAGCTCCACGACTACGGCTGCACCCTCAAGGCCTTCCGGAAGGACGTCATCAAAAACATCCGTCTCTACGGCGAGCTCCACCGCTTCATCCCGGCCATCGCCAGCAAGATGGGCGTCGCGGTCGCCGAGGTCAAGGTCAACCACCGGCCGCGCCGGCACGGGAAGTCCAAGTACAGCATCTTCCGCGCCGTCAAGGTCGCCCTGGACCTGCTGACCGTCAAGTTCCTCCTGAGCTATTCGACCCGGCCGCTGCAGATATTCGGGATCTTCGGGCTCGTTTCCCTGCTGGCCGGCGGACTCATCTCGATCTGGCTGTCCTACGAGCGGCTCGTCCTCCGGATCGCCATCGCCGGCCGCCCGCTCCTCCTGCTGGCCATTCTCCTCATCCTGATCGGAATCCAGTTCATCACCCTCGGCCTGCTGGCCGAGATCATGGTCCGCGCCTACCACGAGGCGGCCCACCAGCCGACCTATTTCATCCGCGAGGTCCTCGACGACGAAGCCGAAGCCCGGACGGACGACGCCCGCTCCTGAGCCCGTCATGAAGATCCTGATGCTGGCGCCCGAGCCGTTCTTCCAGCCTCGCGGGACGCCGATCAGCGTTTACTTCAGGATCAAGGCGCTCGGCGACCTGGGCCATCAAGTCGACCTCATCACCTATCCGTTGGGCGGGAACATGCCCCTCGATAACCTGCGCGTCTTCCGGGTCCCGAACATCCTCGGCCTGAAGACGATCGAGATCGGGCCGTCCTTCGCCAAGCTCCCCTTGGACGCCCTCCTTTTTGTTCGCGCCGCTTTTCGCCTCCTGAGGCGCCGCTACGACATCATCTTCACCCATGAGGAAGCGGCCGTCATGGGAAGCGTCCTGGGAGTCCTCAGCCGGACCCCCCACATCTACGACATGCACTCGAGCCTGCCCCAACAGCTCACGAACTTCGATTTCTCGCGGTCGCCCTTCCTCCGGACCGTCTTTGTCGCCATGGAGAACTTCTATCTTAAAAGGTCCGAGGCCGTGATCGTCATCTGCCGGGACCTTCTGGAAAAGGTCACGCGCGACGGCCATGGGGACAAGGCTCATCTCATCGAGAACGTCCTCGACTTCCCGAGCGATCCCTTCAGGGCCGAGGACGTCGTCCAAAAAAGAAAAGCCTGCGCGCCCGGCGGGGAAAAGATCGTCCTCTATGCCGGGAACTTCCAGCGCTATCAGGGCATATCGCTCCTGCTCGAAGCCGCAGTCCGCGTCAAGGACAAGGCCGTCTTCCTGCTCCTGGGCGGGACGGGCGCCGAGCTCGAGGCGATGAAACGCAAGGCCGCCGACCTGGGGATCGCCGGCAAGACCGTCTTTGTGGACAAGGTCCCGCCGGCCCGAGTCGCCCTGTTCATCGAGCTCGCCGACGTCCTTGTTTCGCCCCGCTTGACGGGCACCAATACGCCCCTTAAAATCTACTCCTTCCTCAAGTCGGGAAAGCCGCTGGTCGCCACGAACCTTTGGACGCACACCCAGATCCTCGACGAGCGGATTTCAATCCTGGTCGAGCCGGAGCCGGAGAGCTTGGCCCGCGGGATCTCTTACGCCCTCAACAACCCGGAGGCACGGCGCCGGGCCCGGTCCGCCAAGGAAATGGCCGACCGCGAATACACGCGTGAACGCTACACGGAAAAGATGCGGCGGTGCCTGGAGACGGCGCTCCGCAAACGGGGTTGAAGCCGCCGGGAGCGATCATGCGCGCTTTCATCACAGGCGGCTCGGGATTCATCGGCGGCCATCTCATCGACGCCCTGCTGGCCAAGGGATGGGAAGTCGGCGCCCTTGTTCATCGGACGCCGCTGGCCCGGGTCGGGCCGGAAGGGAAGTTCACGATCGTTCAGAGTGACATCGGGGATACCGCCCTTCTTCGCCGATCCCTCCAAGGAACCGACGTCCTGTTTCATCTCGCGGCGGCGCTCGGCGCTTCGCGCATCTCAAAAAGGGAATTCTTCCGGATCAACGCCGGGAGCGTCGAGAGCCTGCTGGGGGCGGCGCGCGAAGCCGGCGTCCGGCGCGTCGTCCATATCAGCTCGGCGGGCGTCCTGGGCAAGGTCGCGGACGGCGAGGTCGCGGACGAATCCCGCGCACCCAATCCCCGGAACGTCTACGATAAAAGCAAGCTCGAGGGCGAGCGGCTGGCTCTCAAGGCCGCCGCGGCCGGCCAGGACGTCGTCGTCGTCCGGCCGGGCTGGGCCTACGGCCCGGGCGACCGGAGGACCTTCAAGCTCATCCGATCGATCGCCCGCAAGCGGCTCGTCCTGGTGGCGAAAGGGCGGGGCCGTCAAACCCCGGTTTTCATCGACGATCTCACGGCCGGGATTCTTCTCTGCGCGGCCAAGGGGAACCCGGGCGAGATCTACCACCTGGCGGGGGAAGAGATCCTGACCGTAAAGGAGATGGCTCAGACGATCGCCCGCTGCTGCGGCGTTTCCATCCCGGCCGTGTCCCTGCCGCTTCTGCCGGCGCTGGTCGCGGCGGGCATGATGGAGACGTCCTTCCGGCCGCTGGGCATCGAGGCGCCCCTGACGCCGGGAAAGCTCAGTTTCTTCACGGATTCCAAACCGATGTCGATCGACAAGGCAAAGAGGGGGCTGGGCTATAAACCGGCCACGGATTTTCAATCGGGCATGGCCCGGACCGTGGACTGGTGCCGGGCGAACGGCTGGCTCTAATCTCCCCCTTCGATCCGTATTGACATCCGTCTTCCGTTGGCGATATAGTCTTTACGTATTTCCGGCCTATCAGCTGTATAAGCAGGGAGTCGAGTGAGTTCGGAGCTTAAAAGGAAGAAGTCTCCCGGCGACCGGACGCGGAAAGCGGGATCTCTCCTGATTCCCGATATCTGGGAGCGTTTTTTTCAAGGCGATCGTTTAGCCTGCGCCCGTCTGATCACGGCCGTTGAGAACCATCCTCGGCTCGTCCCGATCATCCGGGACCGGCTCATCCCCCGCCAGAAAGGGGGTGTCCGGATCGGGATCACCGGGCCTCCCGGCGTCGGGAAGAGCACGGTCACGGCGGCCCTGGCGCGGCGGACGATCGCCGGAGGCCATTCCGCCGGCGTCATCGCCGTGGACCCCTCGAGTCCGTTCTCGGGCGGCGCCTTCCTGGGCGACCGCATCCGGATGCAAGGCCTGGGCGGAGAAGCGCGCCTGTTCATCCGGTCCCAAGCCAGCCGGAACGGCCACGGCGGCCTGTCCCCCTCGACGCCCTACGCGGCCGATGTCCTGGATGCCTTCGGTATGGACCGCATCTTCATCGAGACGGTCGGCGTCGGCCAGGCCGAGCTCGACGTCCTGACCTGCGCCGATCTCATTCTCCTGGTCCTCCAACCCGGGACCGGCGACATCATCCAGACGCTCAAGGCCGGAATCCTCGAGATCGCGGACATCATCCTCGTCAACAAGGCCGACCTTCCCGGCGCCGACCTCCTCCTGGACTCCCTGAAGTTCCTGTTCGAGATCGGCCTCCGCAAGACCGCGAAACCTCTCCCCTCGGTCCTGACCGTCTCGGCCCTCCAGGATAGAGGATTGGACGAAGTCCACGCCGAGATCGAGCGGAGGATCCGTGGGCTGGTTGAGTCCGGGGAGCTCCACGAGAAAAAGCGGCAGCGGCTCGAACGGGATATTCAGTCGGCGATTCGGGACAATCTCTGGGAAAGATACTCAACCCTGACGAACGCGCGTGACGAGATCCGGGCCGTAGCCGGGCGCGTCCTCGAGAATCGGCAATCCCCGTATCCTTATCTCCGCCGAACCTGCTCGCGGGTCCGTGTCACTTACGCGAAGGAGGGAGCCAAGCGTGACGACTCTGAAAAGAAAACGGTGGGACGGCGAGTTCCGAAAGGCCGCGCTGCGGGACGCTGATTTCACGTCGCTCTCAGGGCGGCCCCTCCAGCCGCTCTATACGGAGGAGGACCTTCCGGAATTCGATCCCGCGGCCGAGCTCGGTTATCCGGGCCAATTCCCCTTCGTCCGGGGGGTTCATGCCTCGATGTATCGGGGGAAACTGTGGACGATGCGGCAGTTCTCCGGGATGGGGACGCCGGGGCAGACGAACCTGCGCTATAAGTTCCTTCTCGAGAAAGGACAGACGGGGCTTTCGGTGGCTTTCGACAACCCGACCCTGTACGGCCGGGATTCCGACCACCCCCTGTCGCAGGGCGAGGTCGGCAAAACGGGCGTGGCCGTAGACACCCTGGACGACATGGAGCGCCTGTTCCGGGACATTCCCTTGGCCGACGTTTCGACCTCGATGACGATCAACGCCCCGGCGGCCTGGATCTTCGCCATGTTCCTGGCCAACGCCGAGAATCATGGCATCCCGTTTGCCCGGCTCCGGGGGACCCTCCAGAACGACATCCTCAAGGAGTACATCGCTCAGAAGGAGTGGATCTTCCCTCCCGAACCCCACCTGCGCCTGATCACGGACCTCATGGTCTTCTGCCGGGACCACGTTCCCCAGTGGAACACGATCTCGATCTCCGGCTACCATATCCGGGAAGCGGGGTCGACCGCGGCCCAGGAGCTCGCCTTCACCCTGGCCGACGGGTTCTGCTACGTCGAGCACGCCCTCAAGGCCGGAATGGACATCGACGAGTTCGCATCCCGGCTTTCATTCTTCTTCAACTCCCATCTCGATTTCTTCGAGGAGATCGCGAAGCTCCGCGCCGCCCGCCGGATTTGGGCGCGCCGCATGAAAGAAAAGTACAAGGCCAAAAGCCCCCGCTCCTGGTTGTGCCGGTTCCATGTCCAGACAGCCGGATGCAGCCTGACGGCCCAGCAGCCCGAGATCAACGTCATCCGGACCGCGCTCGAAGCCCTGGCCGGCGTCCTGGGCGGATGCCAGAGCCTCCACACCAACTCCATGGACGAGGCCCTCGCCCTGCCTTCGGAAAAAGCGGTCGAGATCGCGCTCCGGACTCAGCAGATCATCGCTTTCGAGAGCGGCGTCGCCAACGTCATCGATCCCCTGGGCGGGTCCTACTACGTCGAACGTCTGACCCGGGACCTGGAGGAGGAAGCCGAGCGCTATTTTAGAAGGATCGACGAGCTGGGGGGCGTCGTCCGGGCCATCGAGC
Organism: Candidatus Aminicenantota bacterium; assembly: GCA_963702005.1. Classification (GTDB taxonomy): domain Bacteria; phylum Acidobacteriota; class Aminicenantia; order Aminicenantales; family JAFGBC01; genus JAFGBC01. Next base: position 903,912 of record OY969696.1, on the reverse strand, counting down.
AGGGATTCTTCCAGCGGGAGATCACCCGGGCCGCCTACGAGTACCAGATAGGGCTGTCCCGCAGGAAGAAGATCCTGGTCGGCGTCAACGAGTTCGTCAACCCCGGCCAGAAGATGGAGATCCCGGTTCTCGAGATCGACGAGTCCATCGAACGGGACCAAACCCGGCGCCTGGGCGAGATCAAGGAACGCCGGGACAATCAGGCCGTCCGCGGCCGGCTGGAGGCCCTCCGTAAGGCCGCGGCCGGGAGCGAGAACCTGATCCCGTTCCTTCTCGAGGCCGCCCGCGTCCATGTCACGCTGGGCGAGATCAGCGAGGCGTTGGTCAAGGTCTTCGGGGAATATCAGGAACAGCCCTTTTATTGAGGGGAGGAGAGAAAAGGAGAGACCGCATGGCGGAACAGAGAATCAAGGTCATCATCGCCAAGCCGGGATTGGACGGCCATGACCGAGGCGCCAAAGTCGTCGCGCGGGCCCTGGTCGAGGCCGGAATGGAGGTCGTCTACCTGGGCCTTCAGCAGACGCCTGAATCGATCGTCCGGGCGGCGGTCGAGGAGGACGCCGACGTCGTCGGGCTCTCGATCCTTTCGGGAGCCCACATGATCCATTTCCGGCGGGTCAAGGAGCTCATGGACGGCCAGGGCCTCGGCGACCGCCTCCTCACGGGAGGGGGGATCATCCCGACCAAGGACCAAGCCAAACTGAAGGAGATCGGGGTCGAAAAGGTCTTCGGCCCCGGCGACGATCTTCAGGAGATCATCGATTATATCCGGCACTGGCGTGCCGCGCACGCCGGGTGATCCGGAATCCAAGGAGGCATCATCATGGATTTCGAATTCAGCGAAGAACAGAAGATGGTCATCGACGGGGCCAAGAAGTTCGCCGAGAAGGAACTGGCGCCCGCCGTCGAGAAACTCGACGCCCGGCAGGAAGTCAACCTGACCGCGCTCAAGCAGCTCGGGGAGCTGGGCTATCTGAGCATGACGGTCCCCGAGGCCTACGGGGGCACGGGCTTGGGCGCGGTCGCTTACGTGGGCGCCATGATCGAGTTCAGCAAGGTCGACGCCGGAACGGCGGTCGGCGTCTCGGTCCAGAACTCCCTGGTCAATGACGCCATCGTCATGTTCGGGACCGAGGAGCAGAAGAAGACCCTCCTTCCCAAGCTCTGCTCGGGAGAGCTGTTCGGATGCTTCTCCCTGACCGAAGCGGGCGCCGGCAGCGATCCGGGCGCGCTCCGGGCCTCGGCCGTCCGCGACGGCGACCGGTTCGTTCTCAACGGAACGAAGAACTTCACGACGAACGGCTCCTTCGCCGACGTCATCATCGCCTTCTTCCAGACGGACCGCGAAAAAGGCGCCAAGGGCATCTCGGCCTTCCTCATCGACAAAAACACGCCCGGCTATGCCGTGGGCAAGCATGAGGACAAGCTTGGGATCCGGACCTCCTCGACGACCGAGCTCGTCTTCAGCGAATGCCGGGTCCCGGCGACGGCCATGCTGGGCCAGGAAAACAAGGGGCTGAGCATCGCCCTGGCGACCCTGGACTGCGGCCGGGTCGGGATCGCGGCCCAGGCCGTAGGCATCGCCCAGGGCGCCCTGGAGGCGGCCGTCCGCTACGCCAAGGAAAGAGTCCAATTCGGCAAGCCCCTGGCTGAATTCCAGGGCCTCCAGTTCATGCTGGCCGACATGGCCGTCGACGTCGAAGTGGCCAAGACCATGCTCTACCGCGTCGCCTCGATCAAGGACGCCGGCAAGAGGCGCTTCACGACCGAGTCCGCGATGATCAAGCTGTTCGCGGCCGAGATGGCCCACCGGGTCTGCCACAAGGCCCTCCAGATCCACGGCGGTTACGGATTCATGAAGGACTACCGGGTCGAGCGTCTCTACCGGGACCAGCGGATCACGGAGATTTATGAAGGGACATCCGAGATCCAGCGCGTCGTCATCGCCCGGTCGCTGTTCGCGGAATGAAAAGGAGAGAAGCGATGGACTATCAGATCCTCAAAACATCGGTGGCCGATGGGATCGCGATTGTCACGATCTCCCGGCCCCAGGCGCTCAACGCCCTGAATTCCCTTTTTTTCCGGGAGATGGACGCCCTCCTCCCCGAACTGGGCGGCCGGGACGACGTCAAGGTCCTGATCATCACCGGAGAGGGGAAAGCGTTCGTGGCGGGCGCCGACATCGCCGAGATGGTCCGGATGACACGGGCCCAGGGCCAGGAGTTTTCCCGCTGGGGACAGCAGACCTTCCGCAGCCTGGAGCTTCTCCCCAAGCCCGTCATCGCGGCCGTCAATGGATTCGCCTTGGGGGGCGGCTGCGAGCTGGCCCTGGCCTGCGATTTCCGGATCGCGAGTTCCAAGGCTAAGTTCGGCCAGCCCGAGGTCAACCTGGGCGTCATCCCGGGATACGCGGCGACCCAGCGACTGCCCCGGCTGATCGGACTCGGGAACGCCCTCTACCTGCTCCTGACGGCTGAGCTCATCGGCGCCGAGGAGGCGCTGCGGATGGGCCTCGTCCAGAAAGTCGTCGAGCCGGAGGCGCTTCTCCCCGCCGCGACCGAGATCGCCAAGACGATCGCCTCCAAGGGTCCTCTGGCCGTCCAGGTCGTCAAGCGGGTCGCGCGCCAGGGAATTCTGACCGAGTTCGAAGCCGGCTGCGTTCTGGAGTCGGAGGCGTTCGGGTCCCTGTTCGAAGGAGAGGCCGCCGAAGGGATGCGGGCCTTCCTCGAAAAGCGTCCCCCCAAGTGGGGCGGCTGAGAGGGCCGGGAGGAGGCGAGATCCATGTCCTACGCCGATCGGCTCGAGAAAGTGGCGGTTCTGGGCGCCGCCGGAAAGATGGGAAGCGGGATCGTCCTGCTCACGGCCATGGAAATGGCGGACCTGAGCCTGGAGCCCGGGAACGAGTCGCGCTCGTTTGCGCTCAGGGCCGTCGACGTCTCCGAGGAAGCCCTGGCCGGCCTCCTCAAGTACCTCCGATCGCAGGTCCTGCGGGCGGCGGAGAAGAAGGCGGTCTGGCTCCGCAAGGCCTACCAGAAGCGCGAGGACCTCGTCGAGAACGAGGAGATCATCCGGCAATACGTCGAGGATGTGCTGTCGGTCGTCCAGCCCACGACCCGGGTTGAGAGCGCAGGCGATTCCACCCTCGTCTTCGAGGCCGTCAATGAAAACCCGGAGCTCAAGGTCAAGCTCTACTCGGAGATCGTCTCCCGGGGCGGCCGGGACGCTTGGTTCCTGACGAACACGTCGTCCATTCCCATCTCCGAGTTGAACCAAAAGGCGAACCTGGGCGGCCGGGTCATCGGGTTCCACTTCTATAATCCCCCGGCCGTCCAAAGGCTGGTCGAGGTCATCCGGGCCGAGGCGACGCTCCCCGATCTGGCCGGCTTTGCCGCCGAATTCGCCAAGAAGCTGCGCAAGACGGTCGTCCCCTCGCACGACGTCGCCGGTTTCATCGGCAACGGGCATTTCATGCGGGACGCTCTCCACGGGATCGCCGAGGTTGAGCGGCTCGCCCCGGAGCACGGCTTCGTCGACGCCGTCTACATGGTCAACAAGGTCAGCCAGGACTTCCTGATCCGGCCCATGGGCATCTTCCAGCTCGTCGACTACGTCGGCCTCGACGTCTGCCAATGCATCTTGAACGTTATGAACGAGCGCCTGCCGGGGCGCGGCCTGAGCAGCCCCCTGCTCGACCGGCTCATCTCGCTGGGGATCAAGAGCGGGCAGTTCGCCGACGGATCCCAGAAAGACGGAATCCTGAAATACGAGAAGGGCCGGCCGGCCGGAGTCTTCGACCCCGAGACACGGGCCTATGTGTCTTTTACCGACATTGCCGGCCGCAGCGACGGAAAAATTGGAGCCCTTCCCGGACAGGCCAAACCCTGGAAGAGCGTCATTCAGCTTCCCGACCGGGCCAAAGCCCTCGACGTCTATTTCGGAGAGCTGAGGACGATGACGACTCTGGGGGCCGAGCTCGCCCGGACCTACGGACGGACGTCCAAGGAAATAGGGCTGGGACTCGTCCGGGACGGAGTTGCGGCCCGGGACGAGGACGTCAACACGGTCCTACTCACGGGCTTCTACCACGCCTACGGCCCGATCAATAACTATTTCGACTGAGAGGTCAAGCCATGACGAAGCGGCGGAAAAAAATCTTCATGACGGCGGGGTACAACACCGTCTCGATGGGGACGGGCCGGAAGGAGTTCCATCCCAAGAAAGCCCGGCCGGGCCTCGAAGAGTACATTCGGGAAGCCGGCCAGGGAACGCTCAAGCAGATCGGGGGCGGGGCGAACGTCGACGAAGGCATTATCAGCAATTTCATGGCGGCCCGCTTCAACAGGCAGGGTAATCTCGCGGCCCTAATCCCGTCCGTGGACCCCGACCTGCGCTGGAAGCCGTGCACCCGGGTCGAAGGCGCCTGCGGCTCGGGAGGACTGGGGCTGGCGACGGCGGTCAAGTCCGTGCTGGCCGGGACGGCCGACATTGTCCTCGTCATCGGGGTCGAAGTCCAGAACACGGTCAAGGCCATCTACGGAGCGGACATCCTGGCCGGCGCGGGTTGGTACCGGGGGGAGCGCAAGAATGGCCACGCCTATTTCTTCCCGGCCCAGTTCAGCGACCGGACGGGAGCTTATTTCGAGAAATACGGCCGAGAGAAGACGCGGCGGGCGTTCGCCCGCTGGTACCGCCAGGCGATCGAAAACGCCCGGCTGTGCGAGACGGCCCAGGAATTCCACAACACGGCTCAAGATCTGGAATCCCTGGCCCTGACCGAGCCGAATCCCCGGAGCTTTGTCGATCACCTGAATGTCTACGACTGCTCCAAGGTTTCCGACGCCGCCTCCGCCATCGCCGTCCTCTCCGCAGGAGGCTTGAAGCGGGCGGGGATCTCTCCCGCGGACGCCGTCGAAATCGCCGGCTGGGGACAGGTCGAAGCGGACCTGACCGTCCCTCCCGGGGACCCGACCCGTCTGGAAACGACGGCCCGGGCCGTGGCCAAGGCCTTGGAGACGGCCGGAGTCGGCCTCGGCGAGATCGGAACGATCGAATGCCACGACTGCTTCACGATCTCGGGGCTGCTGTCGGTCGAGGCGATCGGCCTCGCCAAGCAAGGGGAAGGGGCCGACTACATCCTGGGCGGGAACACGGCCCGACAAGGAGCGATCCCCATCAACACCTGCGGCGGCCTCATCGGCTGGGGGCATCCCACGGGCGGCACGGGCGTCCGGCAAGCCGTCACGGTTTGGCAGCAGCTCACGGGAAAGGCGGGAAATTGGCAGGTTGCCGTTCCCCCGAACCGCCCTTACGGACTATCCGTGAACATGGGCGGGAACGACAAGACGGTTACTGCCGTCGTCTACCGCCGCGGGGAGTGATTTCGGACTCTATTCCCCGATGAATTCGCGGGCGATGACCGCATCGTCCGAGATTCCCATTCAAAGAAACTCCCCTTGTGCGATCTTCGGATTACGGTTTGACATTGAATGCCTTAATATCTATAGTGAATGTCAAAGAGGTGAGGGGAGCAAAAATCAATTCATCCGCTGCGCTCGCTATTATAAGCTTTCGTCCTGGGAGAGGCGCATCATTTTTTGATGCCGACTGAATTGAGAGCAAAGGAGGTATGTATGAAAGGCAATTCTTGGCTAAGGAGAATCGCGCTTCTGGGGCTCATTTCGGCCGCGATGGCGACAATGGCCTTAGACGCCGGAACCGTGCAAGCATCGCCGGGACGGCTGTCTTTCAAGGACATGGCCGCCCGATCCGAGCTCGTGTTCGCAGGACGGGTGGAGAAGATCGAATACCTGCTCTCGGAGCCGACGCCTCCGGAAGGCGTGCGCGTGCCCCATACGTTCGTAACCTATCGGGTGGAGCGGCTGTTCCTCGGGCAGGCGCCGGGCGGTCCGGTAACCCTGCGATTTATGGGGGGATGGGATTCCCGGAAGATGCGCTACATGGCCTCAAGCATCACTCCCCAGTTCGACGTGGGCGATCTTGACATCCTGTTCGTCGCGGGGAATACCAAGAGCATTTGCCCGCTGGTAGGCCGTGCCGATGGCCGGCTCCGCATCGTCCGGGGTCGCGTCTACTCGGAGATGGGCCTGGCCGTTCTGCCGGGGCAAGATGGTCTCCTGAGGACCGGAGAGATGGTCCGTCTCGAGGAGGTTTCCGCGACTTCCGTCAACGGACGCATCTTCCAGACTCAGACCACCGGCCCCTCTGCCGTGGATTTTCCCGGCAACGCCGTGGGGGCCGAAGAGCTCATGACGATCATCGCCGATTTAACCCGCGACATGGCCCCAGCGAGGATCTTCATGAATGCGGACCGTGCCAAGCCGTTCGCGGGCCCCGATCAGACGCCCGCCCCTCCGCCGGCGGAAAAGCCGCCCGCTAAAAAGACGTCAGGGAGGTCAAGATGAAAAAGAGGCTGATATCCTGGGCCGTCTTCTTCGGTTTGATGGCGGCCGGTTCGGCGTCTTTGGCTTATCATACGCACGGCCGCTGGACCAGCGACCACGCGACCATGCGGGCCCACAAGCAGAGTTTTCCCGCGGGGTTCGCCATACGGAACGCCCTGAGGGACGTTGTCAACGCTTTCAACAGGAATCCGAGCGAATTTCGTTTCTCCCAGCAGTTTGACGATACTTCCGTGAGTTTGGACAACGATCAAAACGAGGTTTGGTTTTCGAACAATGCCGACTACGACCCGGCCGTGACAATTTACTCGTACAACATCCTGGGCCGCATCGTCGAGGCCGATGTCATTTTTTATTCCGGGGAAAACTACACGGCGAATATGGTCAAACTCGACCTGTGGCCCTACGGAGGCGAATACCGTCCCTTCGAAACGACGGCGCTCCATGAATACGGTCATGCGGCCGGTCTGAGTCACGAATCCCGTGAATACAACATCATGGGCGAGGATTGGACCCATATCGGCGTCAACGGCCCCAGGGCCTACGCTTATCTCGGCGAGGACGCCGCCCACGGCCTGGTCAGCCTCTACACGCATCGGGACGGCATCGCGATCGAGAACGTGAGCGTGAACCTTTTTAAGTGGATCGGGGTGGACGGAGAGTATAGCGTGCACGACAAATGCACGATGACCGACGGGGGGGTCGAGCTGACCTACACGGATTATTCCGGCCAGCGGCGCTACAACGTGAACAAGGGTCAACGGGTGCGCGTCTGGTTCACTTACGAAAACAGCGGCGAGACCACCCAGACCGTGAAAATCGGCTACTACATTTCGACCGACTCCAGCATCGGGACCAACGACAGATTGATCGACACAAGGACGTTCACCCAGAAATGCAACAATGTCGATACGCGATACGTGACCCTGACGATTCCCGCCGATCTCGTATCGGGAACCACCTACTGGCTGGGGGCGATCGCCGACTACGACAGGTCCATCACAGAGGTCGAGGAACAGAATGCCGCGTCCCACATCATCCGGGTGAACTGAGCACTCGGGATATCCGGTCCGCGCTTGAAAACAATCCGGGGGATTGCCGGACGAGAAGGGAGAAGTTCAATGCCAAGATTCGGGCCCATCGGTCGAGTTTGCGGCCGGCGCTTGCGGCCGGTTTTACTGGCGGCCGTCATCTCCATGATCGGAGGAGCTGCCTTCGGAGCCCCGGTCCTCTACTTCAGCGACATCACGAGCGGCCCGAAGACCGGCAATAGCGACAGTTCGGGGGGGCGCATTCCGGGCCAGAACGGGGCCATCGTGACGATCTGGGGGGTCAATCTGGGCAGCACCCGGGGATCCTCTAAAGCGTACTGCAACGGGAGCGAGGCGGCCTCGTACTACTTCTGGGGCAATGCCACCGCCCCGGCCGACCTCTCGACCTTCCACAAAATGCAGATGGTTTCGTTTCAAGTGAGCCGTCTGGCCAAGGATGGAAACGGCCAGATCTACGTCATAGTGAACGGCCGGAAATCGAATTCGCTTAAGTTCACCGTGCGCGCGGGGCGCATCTATTTCGTCAAGACCGACGGCAAGGATAATTCCGGTAACGGCAGTTGGTCCAAGCCCTGGAGGACAATCCCGACCGCGGTGCAGGCGCTCGCTCCGGGCGATATCGCCTATATCGGGAACGGAGTCGATCAGACGACGGAAACCGATTCCAGCGCCTGCGTCAACCTCGGCTCCAACGGCGAGAAAGGCAAGCCGAAGGCCCTCGTGGTCTACCCGGGAGCGACTTCTCGGGTGGGAAACAGCGGGATCGAGCGCGCTTTCTATAATTACTCGTGGGATGACGACGCTTACACCTCCCACTGGGTTGTGGCCAAGTTTACCATTACGACGGGAACCATCGGCGTGGCCGCCAGAACGGGATTCCGGGTCATCGGAAACGTGATGACGGCGCCCAACGGCGACGGCATGGACGGGATCATCAACGTCGAAGGGAATGACGTCTTCGTCCTCGGCAATGAGTTGAAAAATGTCGGGAAGGCCTCCTGCAGCAAGCTCTATCACGGGGTCTACGGCAAAGGGTGGAGAAAGGATGATCCTCCGCGAGCGCCGACGGAATCGAATCGTGAGATCGCTTGGAACTACATCCACGACAACAAGTGCAACCGGGGGATCAACGTCTACAGCGAGCAGGAGTACGCGGCCTTCATCGAGCGGCACCGCATCCATGACAACGTCATCGTCAACCAGCGGGGCGACGGCATCATGCTGGGTTACTACGTTACGGGCGACAACTGGATCACCAACAACCTCATTGTCAACGCGGGACTCGGCCCGGAGTGGTCCGATGACGCTTCCTACCATACCGGAATCCGGATCAATACGGGGCATGAGGCGAGACGCAACGCGCGTGTTTACTGCTACAACAACACGCTCTACGGCTGCGGTTGGTCCGGAGCCGCGGACCCGGCTTCCAGCGGCCACCTGCTGATCAGTCCCGAGGCCGTCGCAACGGGCACGAAAGCGGATATCAGGAATAACATCATCTTTTCAAAGGGCGCGCCGTATATGGCCGCGGAATCCGTCTCGCTTTCCTCGGCGGCCTACCGAAACTGCTGGTTCGGCAAGGGCGCTCCGCCCTCCTGGGATACGAGCGCGATCAACCAGGATCCCCGCTTCACTGCTCCCGGCGGGAAGAACTTTGAGCTCAAATCCGGCAGCCCTTGTATAGACGCCGGCTCGAACCTCTCTTCGGTGGTCAAGAGGGATCTTCTCGGTACGGCCAGGCCCCAGGGCTCGGCCTTTGATCTCGGAGCCTATGAATACGTCTCCGGAGCGGAAGGGAAAAGACGGCAGCAAGTGATGATCCCGTTCACTCCCCGATGACTTCGCGGGCGATGACCAGGCGCTGAATCTCGCTCGTCCCCTCGCCGATCGTGCACAGCTTGGCGTCCCTCCAGAATTTCTCAACGGGGTAATCCTTGCAGTAGCCGTACCCGCCCAGGATCTGGACGGCGTTCTCCGCGACCCGGACGGCGACCTCGGAAGCATAGAGCTTGGCCTGGGAGGAGAGGAGGGTCGTTTTTCGGCCGGCGTCCTTGTCCTCGGCCGCCCGCTCGGTCAGAAGGCGGGCCGCCTGGACCTCGGTCGCCATGTCGGCCAGCTTGAAGCGGATCGCCTGGAAGGCGGCCAGGGGCTTGCCGAACTGGCGGCGCTCCTTGGCGTAGGCCACGGCCGCGTCGAGCGCGCCCCGGGCGATGCCCACGGACAGGGCCGCGATCGAGATCCGGCCGCCGTCGAGGATCTCCATGGCCTGGATGAAGCCCTCGCCCTCGCGGCCGAGCAGGGCCTCCGCGCCGACGCGGCAGCCCTCGAAGATGAGCGAAGCCGTGTCCGAGATCCTCATCCCGACCTTGTCCTCGTGTTTGCCCACGGTGACGCCGGGGGCGTCGAGGGGGACGGCGAAGGCCGAGATCCCGCGGTGGTCGGTTCCCGGCTTCGTCCGGGTCATGATGACGGCCACGCCGCCGACGCCGGCGTGGGTGATGAAATTCTTGTTGCCGTTTATTATCCAGCCGTCGCCTTCGCGGACGGCGGTCGTCTTGGTCGCGCCCGAGTCGGACCCCGCCTCGGGCTCGGTCAGGCCCCAGGCCCCCAGGACTTCCCCTTTCGCCAGCCGGGCCAGCCAGGCGCGGCGGACGCCCTCGCTCCCGTAGGTGTAGATATGATTCGTGCACAGAGAGTTGTGGGCCGCGACGGAAAGGGCGATCCCGCCCTCGACGGCCCCCAGCTCTTCCAGGACGGCGACGTAGTGGCGGTAGGTCATCCCCGCGCCGCCGTGCTCCTCCGGGATCAGAATCCCCATCAGGCCCAGCTCGCCCAGCCGGCGGAATACGTCGCGGGGGAAGACGGCCTTGTCATCCCACTCCCGGACGTGGGGGCCGATCTCGGCCCGGGCGAAATCCCGGACCATCTCCCGACATTCCTTTAAAGATTCCGCGTCTTGGTTGGTCATGGCCTTCTCCTCCGTTTGGATTTACGCGTCGCTTCCGCTTCCCGGTCAGGGCCGGGGCTCGATCTCGATCAGGATCTTCTGAGGATCGACGAGTTCGCCGACCGCGACGAAGATCTTCTTGACGACGCCAGGCGTCCCGGACACGATCTCGTTTTCCATCTTCATGGCCTCGACAATGACCAGGACCTGGTTTTTCCGGATCTCCTCGCCGGGAGAGACGCAGAGCTTGATGACCTTGCCCGGCATCGGGGTCCGAACCTGCCTCTCTCCTTCGTGGACTTTGTCATCCCCCCGCCCGAAGCGCGCGGCCTCGGCGGCGGGTTTTACAAGCGCATATTCGCGCCCGTGGAGGGCGACGAGCGTCCGTTCGCCCGCGCGCGCGAGCCGGACGAGATGGGACCGGCCGCCCGCCAGGATCAGGAGGGTGTTCTCCGAGACGGGCCGGATTTCAGCGTCCAAGACGGTCCCGCCCTCGCGGAAGACGAACCCGGCGTCTTTTTTCTCCAGGGAGACCTTCCTGAGAGCACCGTCGACCAGGAATTCAAACTTCATGGGATCCCGTTCCTCCGTTTCTCCAGCCGCCCAGCGTTGTCCATGGCGAAGGGATGCCCGGCGCGGGTCCCCCGGCCCGGGACGGCCCCGGAATTCGGGCGCGGGTCATCTCGTCATAAGCGGCCGCCGCCAGGGCCAGCCGAAGCGTATCCTCGTCCGCCCCGCCCTCTCCCCATCCCTCGAAATGCTTCTTGAGGAAAGCCGTCGTCGTCCGGCCCGCCAGAAACTCGGGGTGGCGGACGACGTCCTTGAGGAAATCGATCGTGGTATGGATCCCCAGGACGACATAGTCGTCGAGGGCGGAGGCCATCCTCCGGCAGGCCGCCTCGCGGTTCTCGGCCCAGACAATGAGCTTGGCCAGGATAGGATCGTAATAAACCGGGACCTCCCAGCCGCCGTAGATCCCGCTGTCGCAGCGGACGCCGGGGCCTTGGGGCTCCTTGAGGAAGACGATCCGGCCGGAGGAGGGCAGAAAACGGCGCCGGGGGTCTTCGGCGTAGATCCGGCATTCGAGGGCATGGCCCCGCTGGCGGAGGTCGTCCTGATTCAGCCCCAGCGGCTCGCCGGCCGCGATCATGATTTGGCGGCGAACGAGGTCCAGGCCGGTCACGAGCTCGGTCACGGGATGTTCGACCTGGAGCCGGGCGTTGACCTCGAGAAAGTAGAAGTTGCGGTCTTTATCGAGGAGGAACTCGACGGTCCCGGCGTTCGTGTACCCCGCCGCTTTCATGACCCTGGTGGCCGTCTCCCCCATCCGGGCCCTTAACTCGGGATCAAGCGCCGGCGAGGGCGTCTCCTCGACGATTTTCTGGAAGCGCCGCTGGATCGAGCACTCCCGCTCGAAGAGGTGAACCGTATGTCCGGCGCCGTCGGCCAGGACCTGGAACTCGACGTGCCGGGGGTCCTCGATGTACTTTTCGAGGTAAACAGACTCATCGCCGAAGGCGGACTTGGCTTCGCGGCAGCCGGCTTCAAGAGCCGGAGCGAGGCCCTTTTCATCGGCGACGATACGCATCCCTTTGCCCCCGCCCCCGGCCGAAGCCTTGACGATGACCGGGTACCCCAGGGAGCGGGCCGCGGCTTCGCATTCGTGCGGGCTCTTAGCGACGGACTTCATGCCCGGGATGATGGGGATCCCCGCCTTTTCCATCGTTTGGCGGGCCCGGACCTTATCGCCGACCAGCTCGAGGGCCGCGGAGTTGGGCCCTATGAAGACGACCCCCTCCTTTTCGCAAAGACGGCCGAAGGCCGCGTTTTCGGCCAGGAAGCCGTAGCCGGGATGGATCGCCTCGGCCCCGGTGTCATGGGCGGCCCGGACGATCCGGTTCATATCCAGGTAGCTCTCGACGGCGGGGGCCGGCCCGATCGGAACGGCCTCGTCGGCCAGCTGGACGTGGAGACTGGTCCGATCCGCTTCGGAATACACGGCGACGGTCGTGATCCCCATTTCCCGACAGGCGCGGATGATTCGGACGGCGATCTCGCCGCGGTTCGCGATCAGGATCTTTTTAAACATCTCAGGCCGTCCAGCGGGGCTTCCGTTTCCCGAGGAAGGCGGCCATGCCCTCTTGGCCCTCGGGGCTCGTCCGCAGCCCGGCGATCATTTCGGCCGTGAATCGCTGGGCCTCCGACGCGTCCATGCCGGGGACTTTGCTCAGGAGTTCCTTGGCCTTGGCCACGGCCTCCGGGCCCGAGGAGAGCAGGAGCCCGACCCATTCTTCGACTTTCCCATCCAGCTTCTCGGGCTCCGCCACGGCGTGGACGAGGCCGATCTCGCAGGCCCTCCGCGCGTCGATCCGCTCGCCGGTCAGGAAATACTGGCGGGCCCGGCTCTCTCCGATCCGCCTCACGACGTAGGGCGCGATGCAGGCCGGGACAAGGCCGATCTTGACCTCGCTCAGCCCAAAGACGGCGTCCGTCGAGGCGACGGCCATGTCGCAGGCGGAGAGAAAGCCGGTGCCGCCGCCGATGGCCGGGCCGTTGACCCGGGCGATCGTCGGCTTGGGCAGGCTGTAGAGCTCCCAATGAAGGGCGGCCAGTTCGAGCGATTCGGCCAGGTTCTGATCGTACGAGAAACGGATGATCTCCCGCATCCAGTTCAAGTCCGCCCCGGCACAGAAGGACGTTCCCCGGCCGGAAAGGACTACGACTCGGAGGGCTTCATCTCCGCCCAAGGCTCGGAGGGCGTCCCGCAGCTCCCGGATCATGACGGCGTTGAAAGCGTTCCGGAGGTCCGGCCGGTTGAGCCAGACGCGGCCGACGCGGCCTTCTTTCTCGACCAGGATCGTCTTATAGGTCGTCTCGGCCATGGCCTCGTCCTCTCACATCCTGAAAATCCCGACCTTGTAGTCGGGGATGGGCGCGTTGAGGCTCATGGCGATCCCCAGGGCCAGGGCCTGGCGCGTCTCGAGGGGCTCGAGGATGCCGTCGTCCCAGAGCCGGGCCGTGCTGAAGTAAGGGCTCGCCTCGGCCTCGTAGGCGTCGAGGATGGGCTTCATCATCTTGGCCTTCTCCTCTTCGGTCATGACCACGCCCTTTTCCTGGAGCTTCTTGATCTTGACCGTGACCAGCACATTGGCCGCCTGCTCGCCGCCCATGACGCTGATCCGCGCATTGGGCCACATCCAGAGAAGGCGCGGCCCATAAGCCCGGCCGCACATGGCGTAGTTCCCCGCGCCGTAGGAACCGCCGACGATGACCGTGAGCTTGGGGACGTCGGCGTTGGCTACGGCGTGGACGAGCTTGGCGCCGTCCTTGGCGATCCCGCGATGCTCGTAGTCCTTTCCGACGATGAAGCCGGTGATGTTCTGAAGGAAGACGAGCGGGATCTTACGCATGGCACACAGCGTGATGAAGTGGGCCCCCTTGAGGGAGCTCTCGGAGAAGAGGACGCCATTGTTGGCCAAGATCCCGACCGGATAGCCCATGATCCGGGCAAACCCGCAGACGAGCGTCCGGGCGTAGAGTTCCTTGAATTCCTGGAAGCGGCTCCCGTCGACGATCCGGGCGATGATCTCCTTGATGTCGAACTGCTTGCGGAGGTCGCGGGGGACGATCCCGGATATCTCGGCCGGGTCGTAATGCGGCTCCTCGGGCTCGGCCCGGTCGAGCTCGAAGCGGCGGGGAGGGTCGAGCGTTTCGACGATGTTACGGGCGATCTCCAGGGCATGCTCGTCGTTCTGGGCGTAGTAGTCCGAGACGCCCGAGATCCGGCAATGGACGTCGGCCCCCCCGAGGTCCTCGTCCGAGACGTCCTCTCCGGTCGCCGCCTTGACCAGGGGCGGCCCGCCGATGAAGATCGTCCCCTGGCGGCGGACGATGACCGTCTCATCGCTCATGGCCGGGACGTAGGCGCCGCCGGCCGTACAGGACCCCATGACGATCGAGATCTGGGGAATCCCCAGGGCCGAGAGGCGGGCCTGATTGTAGAAGATCCGCCCGAAATGCTCCTTGTCGGGGAACGTCCCCGACTGATGGGGGAGGAAGATCCCGCCCGAGTCGACGAGGTAGACGCAGGGAAGCCGGTTCTCGAGGGCGACCTCCTGGGCGCGGATGTGTTTTTTGATCGTCATCGGGAAATAGGTCCCGCCTTTGACGGTCGCGTCGTTGGCCACGATGAGAACCTCGCGGCCGTGGATGACGCCGATGCCGGTCACCATGCCGGCGGCGGGCGCTTCGTCATCGTACAGGCCGTTGGCGGCCAGGGGGCTGAGCTCCAGGAAGGGCGTATCGCGGTCGAAAAGCATCTCCAGGCGTTGGCGGACGAGGAGCTTGCCGCGCGAGGCGTGAAGCTCGCGAGACTTGGGCGGACCGCCCTCCCGGACCTTGGCCAGCCGTTCCCTGTACTCGGCGACAACCCGGTTCATATGCTCCAGGTTCTGCCGGTATTCGGAGCTCTGGGTATCGACCTTGGATTCCATCCTGAACATGGCGGGCTCAGGCCGGGACGAACTTGTAGCCGTAGTGGATGATCCCGGCCTCCCCGTCCTCGGAGAGCCTGCGAAACTCAAGCCGGACCCTCATCCCGACTTTGAGTAAGGCCGGATCACAGTCGACGATCTGGGCCGTGAGCTTGACGCCGTCCTCAAGCTCGGCGATCCCCACGGCGTAGGGAGTCTGGTCCTCGAAGCCCTCGGGAGGGACCCGGATGATCGTGTAGGTCAGAACGGTCCCGGCTTCGGCAAGCTTCGTCGGCTCGAATTCCCGGGCACCGCATCGGGGGCAGACCAGGCGGGGCGGGAAACAGATGAATCCGCAGGCCTTGCACCGCCCGGCCTCGTATCTGTAGCGCTGGGGGATTTCGCGCCAATATCTCGATGGTGTCGGCATCTCGTCCTCCTCTCAGTCCGCCTCGAAGACATGGACGACCGAGCTCCCGCCCGTGCCGCCCATATTCTGGGTCAGTCCGCGCTTGGCGCCCTTGACCTGCCGCTCCCCGGCCTCGCCCCGGAGCTGCTTGACGACCTCGACGGCCTGGGCGACGCCGGTCGCCCCGACGGGATGGCCCTTGGCTTTCAGGCCGCCGCTCGGGTTGACGGGGAACTTGCCGCCGATCGCGGTCAAGCCGTCTTCGACCGCCTTGCCGCCCTGCCCTTTCTTGACGAGGCCCAGGGCTTCCGTGACCATGATCTCGGCGATCGTGAAACAGTCGTGGACTTCGAACAGCTGAATGTCCTCGACCTTGCGGCCCGCCATCGACAGGGCCTTCTGGGCGGCGACGTGAGTGGACTCGATCCAGCACAAATCCTTCCGCGAGGAGAGGGCGATCGTATCCGAGGCCTGACCGCTCCCGACGATCCGGATAAAAGGCTTCTTCAGCTTCCGGGCCGTTTCCAGGGAGCAGAGGACGAGGGCCGCGGCGCCGTCCGTGATCGGCGAGCAGTCCAGGATCCGGAGCGGATCGGAGACGAGGACTGAGGAGAGGACGGCTTCCACCGAAATCGTGAACGGGAACTGGGCCAGCGGGTTCTTCGAGCCGTTCAGGTGGTTCTTGACGGCGACTAGGGCGAGCTGCTCGCGGGTCGTCCCGTACTTGTGCATGTGGGCCACGGCCATCATCGCGTACAGGGCGGGGAAGGTCAGGCCGTGGAAGCCTTCGTATTCCTGGTCGGCCGCCGTCCCCAGGGCGTAGGTCGCCTCGCAGCCGGTCACGTCCGTCATCTTCTCGATCCCGCCGACGAGGACCACGTCCGACAGGCCGGAGGCGACCTCGATGAAGCCCTGGCGCAGCGCCAGGCCGCCCGAGGAGCAGGCCGACTCGACCCGCGCCGCCGGCACGGGGTTTTTTCCCAGATAGTCGGAAAGGAGCGATCCGAGATGCTCCTGCCCGACGAACAATCCCGAGGACATGCAGCCGACGACCATGGAGTCGATTTTATCCACGCCCGCGTCCTCAAAGGCCAGCAAGGCCGTCTCGGTGAAAATGGTTCGGAGCGATTTCTCCCAGAGCTCGCCCCATTTCGTCATGCCCACGCCGATGATAGCGACGTCTCTCATGGCCGCCTCCTATTCCGCCTTCCTGATTTTACGGCGGAACTTGGCGTACACGCCGTAATCGAGGTAGGCCTTGTTGCCGTCGAGGAGGTCCCGCGTCCGGGGAGCGAGGTTCCGGACCTTGTCGATACGGTCGGTGACGCGCCAGATGAAAGCGTCGCTCCCCGCGCCCGAGCCGTAGGAGACCATCAGGACCAGGTCGCCCGGCTTGGCGATGTCGAGCGTCGCCGTCAGCCCGAGGGGCGAGGACGCCGAGTAGGTATTACCCAGGCGGTTGACCAGCCAACCGGGCTCGATCTGTTTTCGGGCGAAGCCGAGGATTTCGCCCGCCCGGAACGGGAATTTCCCGTTGGGCTGGTGAAAGATGACGTAGGCGAAATCGGCGGGCTTCAGCTTGGCTTTGGCCATGATTCCCTCGGCCGCGCCCGTGGTGTGCTTGAAGTAGGCGGGATCCCCCGTGAAACGGCCGCCGTGCCGGGGGTAATACTTGTATTCCCGGCGCCAGAAATCCGGCGTGTCCGTCATGAAGGCGTAGCTCTCGACCGCCTCGGCGACCAGGTCGTCCTTCCCGAACAGGAAGGCGGCGGCCCCGGCCGCGGCCGAATATTCCAAGGCGTCGCCGGGGGCGCCCTGCGAGGTGTCCGCGCCGACGGCCAGCCCGTACTTGACCGCCCCGGACCGGACAAGGTTCAAGGCGATGAACATCCCCTCCGTCCCCGCCTTGCAGGCGAACTCGAGGTCGGCCGTGTGGCACTCGGGCGTGGCCCCGATCGCCTCGGCCAGGACCGTCCCGCTCGGCTTGACGGCGTAGGGATGGGATTCGGACCCGACATAGACGGCCCCGATCTCCCGGGGATCGATCCCCGCCCTTTTCAGGGCACTCCGGGACGCCTCGACGGACATGGTGATCGTGTCCTGATCGGGCGAAGGAACGGATTTTTCCTCGAGCATCAGCCCTTTTTTATAGCTCGGGGCGTCGGCCCCCCAGACCTTGGCGATCTCCTCAACCTTGATCCTGTTCCTCGGGATGTATGCCCCGTAGCCGATGATGCCGGCCATGGCTGGGACCTCCTTTCGAGAAAGATAGACCACCTTTTTCTCTGTCATGGATTTATTCGACGAAGCAAGATGGGGCAGCCCATGATTCCGCAAGATGATGCTATCCTTCCATATCTCTCCCGCGAAGTCAACCCCGACGCTTGATTTTCAAAAAAGGCTGATATAGAGTGAAAAACACAAGAACGGGATCGGGCACAGGAACATCAACTCCGCATTCCTGAAAAGGAGCCGCCAGATGACCGGCAAGATCATCGACCTCAGAACCGCGGCCGCCCTCGTCCCCGACGGGGCGACGATCTCCTTCGGCGGATTCACGACCCAGCGCCACCCGATGGCCTTCATCTACGAGCTCATCCGGCTCGGACGGCGCAACCTGTACCTTTTCGGGCATTCGCCGGGAGGAGACTGGGATATTCTCATCGGCGCGGGATGCGTCAAACGGGTTGAGCTCGCCTACGAGGCCGATGAAGCGTTCAACACGGTCGGACCTCGCTGGCGGAGGGCCGTCGAACGGGGCGAAATCGAGTGGGAAGACTACAGCAACTTCTCGATGGTGGCCCGCTTCACGGCCGGAGCGATGGGCATCCCCTTCATGCCCGTCCGCAGCCTGCTCGGGAGCGACCTGATCAGTCAGGAGACTCTCTCGTCGGAACAGAGGGCGGCCGACTCCCGCACCTCGCCCAAGAAACTCCACGTCATGGACTCGCCTTTCCAGCCCGGCGACCGGGTCGTGCTGGTGCCCGCCATCCACACCGACTTCGCCGTCCTCCACGTCCAGAAGGCGACGGACCAGGGGACGGTCCGGATCGAGGGGCAGACCTTCGCGGATGTCCAGCAGGCCATGTGCGCCGATGTCGTGATCGTGACCGCCGAGGAGATCGTCGAGGACGACGTCCTGCGCAGGGAGCCGGAGAGGAATCCGATCCCCTCGCTCGCCGTGAACCACGTCTGCCACGTCCCGTACGGAGCCCACCCCTACGCCGTGTTCAACTATTACGATTACGACCCCCTCCAGCTCAAGGAGTACCACGGGAGCGCCAAGGACGACGCCGCCTATCGGCGCTACCTCGACGCGTACGTGTACGGCGTCAAGGATCAGGTCGGATACCTCGAAGCGATCGGCGGATCGGCCCGGCTCGCATCCCTGAAAGCGAAACCGCCCTTCGGCTATCGCCCCGACCTCAAGCGGAGAGTTTAACCATGACGACACCCCGCTACACCCTGACCGAGCTCATGGCCGTGGTCGCCGCCCGCGAAATCGCGGACGGCGAGGTCGTTTTCGCCGGGACCGGCCTCCCGATGCTCGGCGTCATGCTGGCCCAGCGGACCCACGCCCCTCGCTGCATCATCATCTTCGAGGCGGGAACGGTCGCCAGTCGGCTCGCCCACCTGCCGATGTCGGTCGGGGACCCGCGCGTCATGCGCGGGGCCGCGACCGCGGCCGGGCTCATGGAAGTTTTTACCTTCGTCCTTCAGGCGGGCCGGGTGGACGTCGGTTTTCTGAGCGGGGCCCAGGTCGACCGGTTCGGAAACATCAACAGCACTTCGATCGGTTCCGACCCGCGGCGCCCTTCCGTCCGTTTCTCGGGGAGCGGCGGAGCGTGCGACATCGCCTGTCTCGCCCGGCGCACGATCATCATCGCCAAGCACGAGAAAAGGCGTTTCCCGGACAAAGTGGATTACGTCACGAGCCCCGGATGGCTGGCGGGCGGAACGAGCCGGAGGGAGTCCGGCCTCATCCGGGGCGGGCCGAGCTCCGTGGTCACGACCATGGGCGTTTTGCGCTTCAAGCCCGAGAGCAAAGAGGCTTATCTGGCGAGCTTCCATCCGGGCCTGACGCCCCAAGCCGTCGCCGAAGCGACCGGCTTCCATTTGGACGTCACGGGCGCGACCGAGACCCCCCCTCCCTCGGCCGAGGAGCTCCGCATCCTGCGCGAGGACGTCGATCCCGAGAGGATCTTCCTGAGCTAGGCCGCGCCCCAATGTAGAGAAGGGAATTCGGAATATGTCAGAGCGGAGGCTCGATGTCCTGATCCGAGAGTATGCCCCAGCCGACCTGGATCAAGTCCTGGACCTGGTCCGGGAGCTCGAAGCCGAGCTCGCCGAAAAATTCAGCGACGTCCGCATCCTGTCCGAGACCGGCAATTACCGGGTCCGCTACCTGAAGCCCGGCACGAAGTACAAAACGTTCGTCGCCGAGTTCGAGGGGAAGGTCATCGCCTATCTCATCGGCTATCCTTCCCTGGGGGCTCCCGATGTCGACCAGATTTACGACATCCTCCCCCAGACCTCTTCCTGGCGGCCGGCCGAGTTCTACATCCAGATCACCTTCGTCTCCCGGCCCTTCAGGAACAGGGGCGTCTCGACGGCTCTTCACCGGGAGATCGTCTCCTACGCCCGCCGGCAGGGGCATAAGGAGATCTACGCCTGCATCGCCAAATGGAACGAAGCGGAGCTCAAAGTCATCGAGTCCCTGAAGTTTGTCCGGAAGGACCTCGGCTATCGGTACCGGCTGTCGCTTATCCTTTGAGACGCGGCCGAAAGCGTCCCGGCCCTTAGTCCTCGATCTTGACGTCGCCCTGGTACATGATCACCCCGCGCGGAGTCTTGTCCAGGGAAAATCCGAGGGGCTTGGTGAACAGGCGGTCGTCGACGATGCTTTTCAGATACGGCTCGCGGAAGCGGGGATGGGCGATGCTGGCGATGGCCAGGGCTTTCTCTCCGGCCGTCATGGCCCGGAGGTCGGCGATGCCGTACTCGGTGACGATGACGACGCCGTCGTAGGCCGAAGCCGTGAGGCTCACGCCGGGGGGGTGGACTTTTGCGATCTTCGATTGCCCTTTATCGGTCGTGCTCTTGAGCGCGATGATCGGTACGCCGTAGGAGGGGTCGTTCAGGGCATTGACAAAATCGGGCTGGCCGCCGACCCCGCTGTAATAGCGCCGGGCGTCGATGTAATCGGCCCAGACATTCCCGAACAGGTCGACGCCCATGGCGGTGTTGATCGAGATGAAGGGGCTGTTCCTGCGGATGACCTCGGCCGAATTGGTTTCCATGCAGGGCCGCATCTGAATCCCCGCCCGCATGTGGACGTATTCGTAAAGCTCCATCGAGCCCATGATCAGGGAAGTCGTGCTGTATCCCATATGCTGCTTCTTGCGCCGGTTCGTCACGATCCCCGCTTTTTGAAGGATCATCAGGCCGTCCCCGTACAGCTCGGTCTGGATCCCGAGGTCCTTGGGGCGGGTTTCATTGATGACCCCGACGACGGCGTCGGGAATCTGCCCGATCCCGACCTGGAGAGTGACGCCGTCGCGGATGAAATGCCGGGCGACGAGCTCGCCGATCCTTTGCTCGGCGCCGGGAAGGTTGGCGAAGTCGGGCGCCGGGAAGTTGTAGACGCCCTTGATGTCGTCGTCATCGACAAGGTAGTCGATCGACTGGGCGTCGACGATGCTCTGCCCTTGGGTGAAGGGCATGCTGAAATCGAGCTCGGCGATAACGCACTTGGCGTGGTCGATGGCCGTGTGCATCGCCTCGACGGACAGGCCCAGGCTGAACTCTCCGGTGATCTCGTGGGGCCGGATCTTGAAGATGGCGACATCGGGCTGGTAAGGCCGTCCCTTTCCAATGAGACTTTCGAGGTTGGCCAGGGTGCAGGGGAGATAAAACGCGCGGCCCTCGTTGGCCGCCTTCCGGACGTCACCCGTCGAGAAGATCGAATAGGTCATGATGCGGTCCTGAATCCCCTTCTCCACGTAGGAGACGGGCCCCTGGAGGAGGAGATGGACCATCCTCAGGAAGGGCAGGCGGGGCGTTCTGGACTTGACGGCCGCCGTCACGGCATCGAGGCAGGCCGTCGGCGTCGCGGCGTTGGAGCCTATATAGCAGGTCACGACGTCCCTGTCCGCGAATTCCTTGGCAAGCACCTCGGGGATCTGGCCGAGTTTTATGACCGTCGGCTGATGGCTCATGGGACGACTCCTCTAATTGCGAAAAACAAAAAAATTTCTTATCTATTATAGTCCAACACGAAGAGGGGCGGAAGAGCCGGGGACGCCGCGAGGAGAGCCCTGGCCGGCAACCAGACCCTATGGTATACTGCGAGCGGTCATGATGGCGTTCGGACGTTTCCGGATCACCGCCCTTAACCGCGGTTTTTTCCGCCTCGACGGCGGGGCCATGTTCGGGGCGGTGCCGAAAACGATCTGGTCCCGTCTGATCGCGCCCGACGAGGAGAACCGCATCCGTCTCGCCACGCGCACGCTCCTCATCGAGGACGGCGAAAGGATTGTCCTGGTCGACCTCGGGAACGGCGATAAATGGCCGGACAAGCTCCGCCAGCTTTATGGCATCGAGAATCTCCCCGCCGGGGAAGTCGGGCTCGACCCGAACGATGTCACGGACATCGTCATCACCCATCTCCACTTCGACCACGCCGGAGGGATTTCTGTCTTCAAGCCGGGGAGCGCGACCGACGTCGAGCTCCGTTATCCCCGGGCCCGCGTCTGGGTCCAAGCCGCGAACTACGAGACCGCCCTGGACCCCAACCCCCGCGAACGGGCCAGCTATTTAAAGGAGAATATCTCCGTTCTCCGCGAGGCCGACCTTAGGCTCACGCGCGGCGAAGAAGAGATCGCGCCCGGTCTTCGGGTTCACCGGACCGACGGCCACACCCGGGGCCATCAGTGGTTGGAAGTCCGGAACGGCGCCGAATCGGTCGTCTTCCCAAGCGACCTGGTGCCGACCTCGCGCCACCTGCCTCTTCCCTATTTGATGGGTTACGACATGTCGGCCGAGATTCTTCTCAGGGAGAAAGCGGAATTCCTGGCCGCGGCCGTCGACCGCCGCTGGATCGTCGTTTTCGAGCACGACCCGGATGTCGCCGCGGCGCGCGTCAAGATCGACGAGAAAGGCCGCTACGCCGTCGGGGACGCCGTCCTCCTGTAATTCGGACAAACATCGCCGACGGCCGGGAAATTCGGCTATTATCCCCGGCCGGTTTTGGCCCGCAGGAATTCCGTCCGCTCGCGGATGAGAGAATCGAGGTCGATCCCCTTCTTCCGGAAATGGGCGGCGATGTATTTCTTAATGACGGTGTTTTGTTTTTTGGCGACGAACTCCAGGGTCTTGGCTTCGTCCTGTTTGACCGGGACCCCGAACAGGTTCCGCCTCCAGTGGATAATCCAACCCGACAGGCACAGGGGTTGGGAGCGCTTGAAAAAATCTTTCCGGAGCATCCCCTTCAGGGTCTTGGTGGGGTCCTTGCTGAGGTAGTCGATCTCGAACCCGAGCTCCCCGAGCTTGCGGCGCCGCTCCTCGCGGTTTCCGAAATCGTAGACGGGAGTAGCGAACTCGACGCCGTGGTTGAGGGCGAAATCCTTGAGCCGGGTGACGACGCTCGGATAATTCTCGGCCGTCCCGGTCAGGTGCTTCTCGCCCGGGATCTGCTCCCGGTTCGAGCCGTCTGAGATGGCGGCCAGCTTGTTCTCGAGGGCGTAAAGCATGGCCGCGGCGTTCATGGTCGTCCGGCAGGCGACGCACCAGACGACCTCGGTCCCGTACCGAAACCGGTCGCGGACGATTGTCCGGATCGAGAAGCGCCGGACCATGGGCTTGATGTTGACGATCTTGTGGATGAACTTGTCCTCGCCGCAGAGGGCTTTGAGCCGCTCGACGTTGGGCCGGCTGTTCTTGAGCCCGAATTCCAGGTAGCCCTTCTTGAAGGTCAGGAGATGGACCCGGTCGTATTCCTTGGCGAGAAGGACGGCGGCCAGGAGCGAGTCGATGCCGCCCGAAAACATGAGGGCGACTTCGTTCTTGACGGAGGACGCCGCCCTGGCCGGCGCGGGCGGCGGAGCGGAGGTTTTCGCCGCGGCCTGAGACGGCCTTACCGCCGGACGCCGGGGACGGGATACCGCTGTCTTACGCCCTCGAGACAAGGTCTTCTCCTGGGCTTTTCGTTTGGTCATGGGCCCGCCTTTAAGACTTATTTTTACGGATCTTCTGGAAGGTCAGGACGGCGGCCACGGCGCCCACGACGCCCAGAAGGATCAGAAACCACTTCTTCATCGGACAGACTCCCAAAACGCGTTATGAAACCGGCCAAATTAACATAATCGGCCCCGCCTGTCAATTTTTTGGGTGGAATGGTCAACATCAGCTCCTGAGGTAAGGGCGAGGGGAGGATGGTGAAGAAGGCCGTATGAGAGACCGAGCGGGCATGAATGTGAAAAGGGGGAACAGGCGAGGTCGATGGGGTGGAGAAGGCCGTCGGAGGGTCGAGCGGGCATGGTTCCTCTCTTGAGGGGAGCGAGACCCGAAGCCGGAGCGAAATGGGCTCGCTGGGATCATTTCGCGTCCTTCGAATCCCATCGGCCGAGTCTGTCTGGGGAAAGCGAACGTGCCTTCGAGCCATCCTGCCCCGAGCCCTTCCGAGGAAGACGGGAATCTTTGTCAGGATAAGAGCACCATGAGCTTGGTCAGGTAGTTCTTGGGGTTCCCGCGGAAAATGAAGCCTGGTCCCTTGACGTACTCCTCGATCTGCGTCACCCGGGAGAACTCGCCGATCGAAAGCATCCGTTATCCTTTTTTCACGGGCTGGCGGATGATAGTCTTAAGCTTCGCCGGATCGGCACGGCGCGGGTCCCCGAGATAGATCTCGTTGTGGGCGCCGTTGAACTTATAGCCGTTCTCTTTCATGAAGGCATGGAGCTTCTCGATGGTCGGCCCCTCCTTATCGTAGGGACCGACGTGCATGATCTGAACCGAAAGCCCCTCGTCGAGGACTTTCAAGTAGGCTTGATCCAGGAATTCGGGATTTTTTTTCTCGCGGAGGCCGGCCTTAGCCCTGTCCAGTGCGGCGGCGCCGATTTCGTCCGGCAGCGGAATGGCCAGCGTCCATTTCCATTCCGCTTGACGGCGCTCGTCCAGAAAACAGGACGGATCGTCGGCCGTGTAGAGGCCGGACAGGGGCGCCACGGCGAAATCGAGCGGCTTTTTCTTGTCGAACTTGAACGTGAATTTCAAGGTGTAGGCCAGACCGAAGAGGACTTCGATTTTTTTCTGGAAATCGGGAGATTTCCCGGGATGTCCCCGGCCGTCGATCATCAGGCAGTTGAAGACCGGAACGTCCACGAGCGAAGGCTCCTGGGGAGAGGCCGCGTACAGCTTCTTGAAATCCTTCTTGAAATCCAGCTTGCCCCGGGCGGGTTTGGTGGGACTCATGATCATACCTCCATATCATAAATTTCAGTCCCAGGGTAGAGCCTCCCCCAGGGGGAGGGTCAAGCTTTTTTTTGACTATTATTTTCCGGCTCGCCGCGGCGGCCCAGGATCTTGAGCTGGCGGGCGCCCCGGGCGACCGCGTAGTCGGGGACGTCGCCGGTGACGACCGAACCGGCCCCGATGACGGCGCCTTTTCCGACCGTGACCCCGTCGAGGACGACGGCACCCGCCCCGAGCCAGACGTCCGACCCGACCCGGATCCCGCCCTTGGTGATCGAGGGCTGGAACATGATGGGCGTCGCGACGTCGTCGAAACGGTGGTTGCCGCCGGCGACGAGGTAGCAGTTCCCGGCCAGGAAGCAGTACGTCCCGAGCCGGACCTCGGTCTCGGACAGGATCGTGCAGTTGGCCGAGATGTTGCAGTAGTCCTCGACGACGATGGAGCCGTCCTTGCAGCTCAGGATAGTGTTGCGGCCGATATAGGCGTGGCGGCCGATCCGGATCCCTTCGCTCCCCTTCCCCTTTGCGTCGAGGACGACGCCGTCGTCGATGATCGTGTTGTCGCCGATCGCGATCTTGCCGGGATGGCGGAAGACGATGTTCCGCCCGAAGACGACGCCCCGGCCGACGCTCCCGAACAAGCGCGGGTAGAAGATCTTCCTCAGAAAGAAGCCCAGCGCGCCGGGCAATCCCGAGAAACACAGGACGATGAGCTCGTGCTTGAGGAGCCGGAAGAGTCCCTTGCGGCCGATGACGATGTCCGCGTATTTTTCGGACAAGGTCCGGTCCTTCTCGAAGAAGCTCCTTGTGGATGCTGCCGTAGTAGTCCCGGCTCATCGCCTCCCCCCTTCCCTCTCCGCGGCGTCGGCGGGCCGGATGTCGATATAATCCAGGGTCAAGTTCGCCCGGCCCGTGAACAGGAACTTGAGGACAAGCGGTTCAGCGCGCTCGAGGATGATATCCCAGGCGAACTCCCGGTAGCGGTCCGGCCCCTCGAAATCGGACCCGGCGACCGTGAAGGAACGGACCTCGGACTCTGCCTTCCCCGCTTGAAGGGAGACGCCCAAAATCCTCTCCAGGATGCCCGCCTCGTCGGTCTTAGCGCGCATGACGAGCTTATAGCGGCCGGCCGGAAGCTTCGCCTCGAGAGCGGCCTCGAAGGCCGCGGGCCTCCTCATCCTTTTTTTCTCCAGAAGAAGGGCGCACTGCCTGGAGGCGTCGGGGGCGAACACGAGCCGGCCGGGCGGTTCCGGAATCCATTCGCCCTCGAGGCTGCGGGGCGGTCCGGCGAATTCGCCCTTGGCGTCGTGCCAGAGATAGACTCCGGACATTCCGTCCCGGCCCCGGAACACGAGCCGCCCCGGATCGCTCTTGATGTAGTCCGCGACCTCCGTCCGGACGTGGGCCGGATTATCGAGGGAGGGCGAGGCGATCAGCCAGATCCGCTTGGCCGGATTTCCATCGATGATCGTCCTCAGGTCGGACAGGGTGTTGACCCACTTCGCGCCGATGTAGAAATCCTTCCAGCCTTCGGCCGTCTTCTCCCAGGCGTCCCAGGTCCCCGGCCCCCCGGTCCACAACCAGTAGTCGACCCGGCCGGCGTAAATATATCCGAACACGACGTGGACGGCGATGACGATGTCGTCGGGCGCGAGGAAGCGGCGGACATAGGATCCGACGCCCTCATTATCGTAATGTTCGAAGCGGCCGGAGCGGGTGATGATGTCCGACGCGATGGGATCGCCGTAGCGGCGCTGGAGGATTTTTTCGACCCGGCCGACGCCGATTCCCTCCGCCAGGAGGACGAAGAGGAGGACGGCCAGCCCCCCGGCCACGGCCTTGCGGAGCCCCTCCGTCTTGAACGAAACGAGGGGTGAAACGACGAGGTCGAACAGGACCGCGGCCAGGGCGAAGAGGGCGGCCACGAACAGGATCAGGAAGACGGGGTAGAGCTGGGCCAGGTAGCGCGGCTGGACATGGGTGCGGAAGAAGCCCAGGAACAGGACGGGGAAGAGGAGGCCGAGGTTCATGAACAGCCAGGGGACGCCGAACATCCCCCCGCCCGACCGTTTTTCATCGTCCCCGGCCCGGAGCCGGACGCCGAGGCAGAGGAAGAATCCGGCGGCCACGACCAGGCTCATGACCGGGAAGCTCTTGAAAAACTCCTGAAAGTAGCTCAGCGAAAATCCCGAGATGAAGTAGTGGACGAGCCCGCTCAGGCTCTGGTCGGTCCGCTCGTAGACGTAGCCGACCTGCCAGAAGAAGAATTCTTGGAGCTGGACCGCGGCGTAGAAGCCCGTGATGACGCCCAGCGGCACGAGGACGTCCTTCCGGAAGAAACGCTTGGCTCCGCGGATGAAGAGGAGAGCGGGAAAGCAGAACCAGACGCCGACGCCGAGCTGGTGGATGAGCGGGATGAGCAGGAACAGGACGAGCGCCCAGCGCCGCGCCCGGGCGTCCTCCTCGAAATAGCCTCTATAGAACAAGTAGAGACAAGCCAGGTAAGCGACCTGGAGCGGG
The DNA here is from genome assembly GCA_963702005.1 of Candidatus Aminicenantota bacterium. GTDB lineage: Bacteria > Acidobacteriota > Aminicenantia > Aminicenantales > JAFGBC01 > JAFGBC01. The sequence continues at coordinate 876,622 of OY969696.1, read as the reverse complement.
GCGAAGTAGAGGGCGGCTCGGCCGAATTCGACCTGCCAGGCGGAGAAGGCGAGGCCGAGGACCGCGACCAGGGCGGCCGTCCGGCCGAAGAATCGCTTGACGGTCAGGAAGGCGACCGGCAGCAGGCCGGCGAAGGCTAGCACGCTCACCAGCCGGAGGCTCGTCGCCGAGAGCCCGAAGAGCAAGGAAAAAAGGGCGAGAAAATAGGTATAGAGGATGGCCTTGTAATAGACATGGCCCGAGGGAAAAAGCGGGTAGCCGTGATCCAGGATGCCGCGGGCGGCCAGCCAGTGAAAGCCTTCGTCCATCCACAGGGCGAGCGACCCGAGCCTGGGGAGGAGGGCCAGGAGCGCGGCCAGGGCCAGCAGGGCGACGGCCGCCCAGAGGACGAGGCTCCTTGTCTTATCGGGAATGGGCCGCACGGTCGTCTTTCCGGTGGGTCTGGACCCTTTCCAGGGTATAGATTTTGATTTTATGGGTCGTGAAGTAGATGCGGGAGATCATCTCGGCCAGGAGCCCGGTCATGACAAACTGGACGCCCAGGATCATCAGGAACACGGCCAGGACGAGATTCCCCATGTTCTCCCGGATGGACCAGCCCAGCAGGTAGAAACCGAGGGTCAGGAGAAGGGCGATCAGAAATCCCAGCCCCCCCAGGATGAGCCCGATCAGGCCGAAAAACTGAAGGGGCCGATCCAGGAAAGAGATCAGGAACTTGACCGTCATCAAGTCGAAGAAGACCCGCCGGACCCGGGACAGCCCGTACTTGGACTTCCCCTTGGGACGGACGATGTTCTTGATCGGAATTTCGACGATCTTGACGCCGGTCCGGCTGATCAGGGCGGGGATGAAGCGGTGGAGCTCTCCGTAGAGATCGACGCTCTTGATGGCCTCCTTCTTGTAGGCCTTGAAGGTCGTCCCGAAGTCGTGGATGTCGACGCCCGAGAGCTTCTTCATCATCCGGTTGGCGACAAGCGAGGGAAGCCGGCGCAGGATGAAGTTGTCGACCCGGCGCTTGCGCCAGCCGCTGACGATGTCGTAGCCTTCCTTCATCTTCTCCAGGAAGAGGGGAATGTCCTCGGGCGCGTGCTGGAGGTCGCCGTCCATAGAGATGATCGTCTCGCCCTGGGCGAAATCGAACCCGGCCGCCAGCCCCGCCGTCTGGCCGAAGTTTTTCTTGAGGCGGATGACGTGGACGGCCTTGTCCTTGCGGAAAATGCCGTCCAGAACCTGGGGCGTCCGGTCGCGGCTGCCGTCGTCGACGAAGATAAGCTCGTAGCGGAGCCGCGTCTTGCGGAGGACGTCGGCCAGCCGCCGGTAGAGCTCGGGGATGCTCGCCTCCTCGTTGAAGAAGGGGACGACGATGGAAAGGTCGATGGCGTTTCGGACTCTGTTCATTCTCACATCCCGCCGTAGGAGATCAGCCGGACCCCGCGCTCGCGGACGACGCGCTTGAGGTCCGGGTCGAGCAGGGCCCCCAACTCGACCTCCCGGAGGTTGTTGATGTAATAAGACCCGAACTCCTTCTCCAGAGACACGAGCTCCTCCGTCAGGCGGCCGGGGTGGACCATGATCTCGCTGCAGCCCTCCCCGGCCCGCTCCAGGATCCTCCGGATCCGGGGGGCCGTCATCCGGCCGCTATGGCACACGCCGTAGAAGCGGTCGACGGTCATTATACCATGATTGCGAATCGTCTTACGCATCGAACGGCAGCAGGCCGCGATGAAGAAGGACTTGACGTTTTGGGCCGGCGAGAGGGATAGGCAGCGCTCGTTGATGAAGCGGACGGCCCGGATGTTGAAGTCGCCGGCGAGCTTGAGCGCGATCCTGAAGTAGGGCGGGAAGGTGTGCATGTGCTTTTCGCTGTCGAGATGGGTCACGGCGATCCCGGCCCTCAGGGCCTTCTCAATCTGGGCCCGCCATTCCGTTTCGACGTCGGCGAGGCGGATGGAGCGCGCATAGTGCTTGCGGATGATCTTGTAGACGCTCCCCCAAAAACGGCCGTCCGGGGCGACCGCGCTCGAGATCCGGGCGGGGTCCGACAGGGGCCGTCCCCGAACGATGTTGAGGTGGACGCCGATGCCCAGGTTCGGGTTCTCGCGGGAGAGGGCGACGGCCTGGTCGAAGCCGGGGGCGTTGGCCATCAAGGTCGCGCTGGTCAGGATCCCCTCGCGGTGGGCGAGGACGATGCCCTCGTTGACGCTCGGGCAGAAGCCGAAATCGTCGGCGTTGACGATGACCTTGATCATGTTCCCGACCATATTATCCGCAAGGCGGCGGCGAAATCAAGACCGGCCCGGAATTCCGGGGACATGAATCGAATTTCTTAATTCGGTATCGTGTCCCCGGAATTCCACCTTGCGCGTGAATCCAGTTCTCTAAGATTGACGCACGTGGCCTGTGGCGCTATTATTTGGCTAAAGGGATTTGCCTCAAAGCCGCCTGGGAGGAGGGCCATGAAGAGGATTGTCCTCGTCGCTATCATCGTCCTGTGTTGCGCCCTGCTTTTCGGCGGGCGGGAGACGCCGGCTGACAGGGCGCCCGGCGGCGCCTCCGCCTGGACGGCCATCGGCCCCTACGGGGGAGAAGTCCGAGGGCTGGCCCGGAACCCAAAATATCCCAGCGAGATCTACGCCTCCGCTGCCGTCTATCCCTCTCAATTCTTCAAGTCCTCGAACAACGGTTTGACCTGGACGCGGACCCTTATCCTCCAAAACAGCATCAATGATATAGTGACGGACCCGAAAAACGCCAACGTCGTCTTCGCTTACTCGAGCTATGCCATTCTCAAGTCCTCGGACCGGGGCGTCACTTTTCCCGACAGCATCGCCTGCCCGTTCGGTTTTCAGGCCTACAGCGGCCGCATGGCGATCCATCCCTCGAACTCGAAGATTTTTTTCATCACGGGACATTTCGTCACAAATTTTTCGACGTGGGCCTATTGCCCGGCCGTCGCCAAGTCCGCGAACGGCGGCCAAACCTGGACGATCGTCAAGCTCGAGCCGACGGCCCAGTACGGCGACATCCTCGACATCGGAATCCATCCCAAGAATCCGAATATCATCTACCTCTGCGGGAACTATACTAAAGCGGGCAAAGGGAAGGTCGGGATTTTTAAATCCACGAACGGCGGCGGCAGCTACAAGAACATCACCAAGGACGCTGTTTTCAATCCCGGCACTGTCATCAATCCCAGAGCCGACGGACTGGTCCTCCATCCGATAGACCCGAACTCCGTCTTCGTCGCTTACAGTAATGGAGTCGCGAGGACGACGAACGGAGGGGGCTCGTGGCAGAACCAAGCCTCACCATTTTACTTGAACGTGAGCGCCCTCGCAGTGGATAAGGCCAAGCCCGGCACGCTCTATGGCCTGGGCAGCGGCAACGAGGAGAACGATCGGGGCTGCTGGAAGAGCGTGGACGGCGGGAAGACCTGGACACATTACGGAAACGGGATCTACGGATACGGCACCCGGCTCCTGGTGAACGGCAACACGATCATCGGCGGCACCTGGGCCGGGATCTTCAAGAGCCAGAACGCAGGGATCCTCTGGAAAGCGAGCCACACAGGGATCAGGGCCTCCAGGCCTGATTCCTTCGGAGTCGCGCCCTCCTCCGCTCAGACGATCTACACCGAGGTCGCGAACTACGCCCTGTTCAAGACCGCGAACGGCGGCGGGGCTTGGACCAAGTGCCCTGATTTTTACCGCTGTGAGAGTATTCTGGGTTTTGTCGTCCATCCTTCGAACCCAAAGACGGTCTTTTTCCTGGCCGGGGGTTGAGGCGAGGACGACGTCTACAGGTCTGTAGACGGAGCCCAGACGAAAACGAACATCCTCCACAAGAACGTCACCGGAATCGCCGGGGACCCCCGGAATCCCAGCCGGATCGCGGTCTCGGGGTGGATTTACAACACGTCTAGCGACCCGAATTATATCGGGCTGTATCTCACCTCGAACGGGGGTGATACCTGGACCCAGGCCAAAATCGCCAACGAGACGGCCTACACCATCAACACCGCGGCCTTCGACCCCTCGAACTCCAGCGTTATTTTCGCGGGAGGCTACACCTCCGACTACAATGTCGGGGCTATCTACAAGAGCACGAACGGCGGCGCGTCCTGGACGCGGCTCCCCTGGACCTACAGGGACATCAAGTCCATCGCCGTCGATCCGGGAAACTCGAACATCGTCTACGCCGGAACCTCATGGGATGGAATTTATCGGAGCGCGGACGGCGGCCAAACATGGACCAAGTGCTCGGGCCCGAACGGCGCATATTCCATCATCGCCAACAAAAGCAACCCGAACGAGATCTTTAGCGGGGGAAGCGGCGGCGTATTTCAGAGCAAGGACCGGGGCCTGACCTGGACCGACATCTCCGAAGGGCTGATCGATAAAAACATCCTCCATCTCGAATTTCATGCCGCCAGCCGGACCCTGTTCGCCGGAACCTACAGCGCCGGAATCTGGAAGAAAAAACTATAGACGAGAAACACCAGTCCGGAATAGAACCAAGGACCCGCCCCTCCTGTTCATCTGCGCCGTTCCCAAGGAAAATGAATAATCGCGTAACCGCCGTGTCGGAATCGGGCGGGGCGTCGCCCGCACTCTTTCGCTTCATTTAAAAAAGCCGACCGGCCAATCGTCATCGGCAGCCTGATATTCCTCGCCGCGGTTCCAGCCGCCGACAGGCGCCGCCGAATATTTTCATTGAGAACGGCCCGGCTGCCGGCGCGTCCTCTTTGAGGGAAAGGAGGTTTTCGTCGATGCGCTGGCCATTCGGGGCGAATCCGCCCGAAAAACAGCTTGACAAGGGCTTGTTGATAGTTTACATTTCATAATGTCAACTATTATCGAAAGCCGAGCGACTATGCGCGCGACAGCCAAAGACATGAGGTTTCACTCCAAGGAAATTCTGGATGCCGTCTCCCGGGGGGAAGAGGTCGTGATTACCTTCCGGGGCCAGCCCAGGGCGAAAATCATTCCCTTCAAAGAGCGGGAAACGCCCTCGGCTCCTGCGGAGCTCGGGCTTTTCGGGATGTGGAAGGACAATCCCGCCGTCGCCGACGTCAACGGGTACGTTCGCAAGATCAGGAAAGGCCGCTTCGAATGATCGTCGATACCGACGTCCTGATCTGGTACATGCGGGGCAACCGCAAGGCCCGCGCCGCCATCGAAAGGGGACGGACATTGGCCGTTTCGGCCGTTTCCTACGCGGAACTCCTCCAGGGAATGAGAAACAAGCGGGAGCTTCAGGACTTGAGGAAGGCGTTCCGGGCCTGGAACGCCCGGCTTCTCTATATCAGCGAAGACATCTCGGCCAAAGCGATCTTCTACATCGAGCGGCATTTCCTGAGCAAGAGCCTGACCCTGCCCGACGCCCTAATCTGCTCGACGGCCATCGTCCACGGGGAATCCCTCCTGACCGCCAACGACCGCCATTACCGGATGATTAAGGAATTGGATCTCGAAGTCTTCCGCCCAGACTGAAATCCCAAGGGCCTTTTATCCAAAGCCTCTCCCTGACCTCATCTATCTCCACCTTTGATGACTCGTCGGTGCCTATGGTGGCCTCAATTGTGCTTCGGTCAATGATATTTATATTAGACACATGGAAAAGGCAGGCTTGTAATCAAACCAAGAAATTATTATGCTTTATTTACAATATTCTTGGGGAGAGGTTAGTTCTAGCAGATTTCCGGCCTCCAGAATTTGGATCATCTAATACAATCCGCGTGTCTCAAGGCCTATCCTTACTTAAGCGGGGCTACAAGCCTGAACACGTAGCTATTATTGTAGGAATGACGATTAATCGGGTCGGAAGAAAAGATATTTATTGAACAAAGTAAGAAGGCTTATATGTCAGTAGCTGAAAAGAATAATGTCTCAGAACGGCAGGTGTATTGCGGATCATGTGGAAGGCTTCTTTCCGATCTGTCTAATCTCCCTCAAGCGGAACAGATCAAGCTTTGTGGAGCCAGCTCAGCTATACTGGCTCAGCCGAGCGTTCACTAAATTCAGAAGAAGTCTTAGCTGCACTTCATGAATCTATTGCGGTCAAAGCAAAACGCATTCCACAATCAATCCGAGAGTCACTAACGCTTGCGCTTGATGCAACTTTACTACCAGGACTTGGTTTTGATGAAATAATCCTTGACGTTATTCACTCCAAATAACTTATCTTAGAATAAAAGAGAACAGATCAGGTGGGTTGACAAGTCGGGGCGCGCCGTCGAATAATTCTTTCATGAACGGGAAACCAAGACAAGCGGCTTTCGTTGGCGTCATCGTTCTCATCGCCTGCTTCTCCATCCTCGGGCCCTCGCCGGGAACGAGCGCCGAAGACGCCGCCCGGCCGCGGCCGCGCGCCCTAGGGCTTATCACCGGGGTCATGCCCACCGGCCCGCTGAACGCCATCACGGACGTGGCCGGGGTGAAGGTCGGTCACGTTACGATCATCAAGGGCGATTCCGTGCGCACGGGCGTCACGGCTGTTCTTCCCCACGGGAGAAATATCTTCCTGCAGAAGGCGCCGGCGGCTATCCATGTCTTTAATGGATTCGGGAAGCTGGCCGGATACACCCAGGTTCGCGAGTTGGGCAATATTGAGACTCCCATCATCCTGACCAATACTCTTAGCGTCGGCACCGCCATGGAAGCGGTTGTCCGCTATACGCTCGAGCAGCCCGGCTGCGAGGACGTGCGCTCGGTTAACGCCGTCGTGGGCGAAACCAACGACGGAACCCTCAACGACATCCGCGGCCTCCACGTCCGCAAGGAGGACGTTCTGGAGGCGATCCGTGCGGCCAAGGATGGCCCGGTAGCCGAGGGCTGCGTCGGCGCCGGCGCCGGGACGATCGCCCTGGGCTGGAAGGGCGGCATCGGCACCTCGTCCCGCGTGACCGACGATTGGGGCGGAAAGCGCTACACGGTCGGCGTCCTGGTCCAGACGAATTTCGGGAGCGAGCTCGTCATGCTCGGAGTTCCCGTCAACCGGAAGCTGCGCCTGGAGAAGAAGGAAGCGGGCCTGCCGCCGGGAGCATCCTCCGGCGACGGCTCCTGTATGATCGTCGTCGCCACCGACGCGCCCCTCTCCGAGCGCAATCTGGAGCGCCTGGCTAAGCGGGCCTTTATCGGCATGGGACGAACCACGACCCATATGACGAACGGCTCGGGCGACTACGCTATCGCCTTCAGCACCGCCTATACAATCCCCCACTTCGGCCGGGGGGAGACGGTCGAGATGCCCGCTCTTATCGCCAACGACTCGATGAGCGACCTGTTCCGCGCCGTCGAGGAGGCGACCGAGGAGGCGATCTACAATTCCCTGTTCGCGGCCCGGACGACGGTCGGGCGCGACGGCAACCGGGCCGAGGCGTTGCCGATCGACAGGGTACTGCCGCTTCTCAAGGGCCGCTGATCGCGCGAAGGAGACGATAATGGAACCGATATTTCCCGAACCGATCAGGAACCTTCCCGAAGCCGATATCCCTTTTAAGGGAGTCAGGGCCTATCTCTCGCAGGCAGCGACCCACCAGATCATCTTCATGGAATTCGAGGAGGACGTCGACCTGCCCGAGCACGCGCACGCGGCTCAAGTGGGGATAGTCCTCGAAGGCCGGATCGACCTGACGATCGGCGGCGAGAAGCGGACTTTCAGCAAGGGCGATCGATATTACATCCCCTCGGGCGTCAAGCATTCCGGAAAGATATATCGCGGATACGCGGACGTAACCTTCTTCAACGAGCCGCGGCGCTACGCGATACGGTAAACCGATAAGCGTCACCGAATTTTCAATTGGCCGCGCCGGAGCGATTTGGGATAAAATGAGGGGACATGTGTGGGATTTGCGGCATCCACTATCTCAAGGGACGGGACCCGTCCGACGAGCGCCTCGTCCGCTCCATGTGCGACGCCATCGTCCACCGCGGCCCTGACGACGACGGCTACTACTTCGACGACTCGGTCGCCCTGGGCATGCGGCGTCTGAGCATCATCGACCTTGCGACCGGCCATCAGCCCATCTCGAACGAGGACAAGTCCGTCTGGACCGTTTACAACGGCGAGATCTACAACTTCCCCGTCCTCAAGGCCGAGCTCGAGGCCAAGGGCCACCGCTTCGCGACCAAGGCCGACACCGAGGTCATCGTCCACCTCTACGAGGAGCACGGCGCCGACTTCGTCCATAAGCTCAACGGCATGTTCGCGATCGCCCTCTGGGACAAGCGGACGCGGACGTTCATCCTGACCCGGGACCGGATCGGCGTCAAGCCGCTTCACTACTGGGAAGACGGGGATCGCCTCGTCTTCGGCTCCGAGATCAAGGCCGTCCTGAGGGCCGGCTGCCCCCGCGAGATCGACCTCGAGGCCCTGTCCCAGTACGTCACCTTCGAGTACATCCCCGCGCCGCGGACGATCTTCAAGGGCATCCGCAAGCTCCTGCCCGGCCACATCATGATCGTCGGACCCAAGGGCCGCGAAGTCCGGCCTTATTGGGACGTCCGCTACCGCGTCTCGCCCGACGACGCCCGGAGCGAGGAGACGATCGCCGCCGAGCTCCGCGCCCGGCTCAAGGAATCGGTCCGGATGCGGCTCATCAGCGACGTTCCGCTCGGCGTTTTCCTGAGCGGCGGGATGGACTCGAGCACGGTCACGGCCTTGATGGCAGAGGTCGCCGCCGCCTCCGAGATCAAGACCTTCTCGATCGGTTTCAAGGAAAAAAGCTTCGACGAGCTCGGCTACGCCCGCGAGGTCGCCCGTCGTTTCAACACCAAGCACAAGGAGTTCGTGGTCGAGTCGACCCTGGTCAAGGAGCTGGTGCCCGTCCTCATGAAGTATCTCGACGAGCCCCTGGCCGACGCCTCGATCATACCGACCTACATCATCTCCAAGCTGGCCCGCGAGTACGTCACGGTCGCCCTGGCCGGCGACGGCGGCGACGAGCTCTTCGGCGGCTACGACACCTACAAAGCGTTCAAGTGGGCCCGCTTCTATCGGAAGGTGCCTCGTCTCATCCGGAACGGCCTCGTTAAGCCCTTCGTCCGGAGTCTTCCCGCCTCGGCCAAGCGGCTGAGCTTCGAGTTCAAGGCCAAGAAGTTCATCTCGGGGATCGACTATCCGCCCGAGGTCGCCAATACGATCTGGTGGGGGGCCTACCCGCCGGACGAGAAAAGCCGCCTTCTCTCCCCCGAGCTCTCGGCCGCGGTTCATGAGGATCCCTTCGCGCCGATCGCCTTCCACCTCCGCAACGACGAAGCCGCCGACCCGCTCGACCGGATCTGCTACCTGGACCTCAAGCTCTACCTCCAGGACGACCTCCTGGTCAAGGTCGACCGGATGAGCATGGCCAACTCGCTCGAGATCCGCGTCCCCTTCCTCGACTACACCTTCATCGATTTCGCGACGGCCGTCCCCAGCCGGCTCAAGCTCAAGGGAATGGAAACGAAATACATCCTCAAGAAGGCCGTCGGGCCAAGCCTGCCGCCGGCCATCCTGAAGCGCCCCAAGATCGGGTTCGACATCCCCCTCGGCGTTTGGATCCGGGAGGAGCTCTGCGATTTCGTCCGGGACGTTTTGGCGCCGGACCGGCTCCGCGGCCACGGCTATTTCGACGCCGACTACGTCCAGCGCATCCTCAAGGAGCACATGGACGGAAGCCACAACCACCGCCAGCTGCTTTGGCCGCTCATCATCTTCCAGTTCTGGCACGACCACTACCTGAAAGCTTGAGGCCGCGGTGCTGACAAGAAAAAACGTCCTCCGCCTCTTCCGGAAGAGCTCGTTCGGGAGCCGGCTCTACATCGCGATCAAGCTCCGGATCTGCCCCCTGCTGGCGGTCGAGTCCCATTTCCCGGCGCGCGGGACGGTCCTCGATTTAGGATGCGGTAACGGTTTTTTCTCTTCGCTCCTCAAACTCGGCTCGCCGGAGCGGGCCGTCGTCGGCATCGATCTCGATCCCAAGAAGATCATACAGGCTCGGCTCCTCGAGAAGCGGTTCGAGCGCCTCTCGTTCAGCGAAGGGAACATCGCCGAGGCCGAATATCCACCGGCCGACATCGTCTCGATCATCGACGTCCTCTACCTGATTCCCTGTGATGTCCAGGAGCGGATTTTACGGCGCGCCTTCGCCGCGCTCCGCCCCGGCGGTGTCCTCCTCCTCAAGGATATGGACACCCGGCCCCGCCGGAAATACGCTTGGAACTATTTTCAAGAGACGGTCTCGGTCAAGATCATCGGGTTCACGCTCGGGAGCAAGTTCTATTTCCGGAACCGGGAGGACTACACCCGCCTCCTGGAGGGGATCGGCTTCAAAGTCCAGGTTGTCCCGCTCGGCCGCGGCCAATGCTACCCGCATATATTGTTCGTCTGTACGAAAAGGAACTGAGCTGAGGCGCGGAGCTCCGCTCCGAAAGAGAATTGGGCTGGCGAGCAGGGCCTACGAGTATCTGAGGCGGAAATAGGGGCCGGGCCGGTCATTAATCCGCGCGGCTTTTATCGAGACGGTCCAGACTAAATGATCTCCAGGTTCACTTTCACCGTCGGCGATCCGTTGAACGAGAACCAGCAGACCCACTCGCTGACCATGTCGAACTCAAGGACGCAGGCGCCGGGCGGGGGGACGGGAATCTCGAGCCTGACCTCGACCTCTTCCCCCGGAGCCAGGGGCCGATCGATGCCCGGAGTCAAGCTCGTCCGGAAAAAATCATAAGAGATCATCTGCCCGTCCGCGCTCAGAAGATGGCATCCCAAATGGACGGCGCCGACGCGCGTCGTCGCGGGCAGCCAGGTCAAGGGGCTGGAATTCTTGACGCGCGCCAGTCCGCTGACCATTCCCGCCTCATGACGCACTCGGCGGTTGTCGATATCAATCCGGATGTCCGCCGTCAGGCCGACTCGCGTGCGGCTGTCCGGCGCCGGCGGCTCGCCTTTGGCCAGGAAAAATATCCGGCATGTCTGCAGAAAGTCCCGCATGCCGGCGACGATCGTCGCGGTCATTGCTTCGCTGCCGTGGACAAAATCGTTGAATGTGTCGACCGAGAAGGTCCGGAATCCGCCGTCGAAAAGGGCAACCTTCATGTCGCTGAAACCGGCTTGGCGAGCTATGTCTCCTATCTGTTCGATGATGATGTCGTTCTCGATGACCTTGAAATCCTCCATCTCGGCCAGAGACTGGGGGAGGCGCGAATGGTTGGGCCCCGGCTCGGCGAATCCGGCGATTCCCCCCGGCCTCAGGACCCTGGCCATTTCTCGGAGCACCTCTTCGGGGTTGACGACATGATGGAAAGCATCGAAACAGCAGATGCGGTCGACCGATTCGTCGGCGAGAGGGATGGTGCGGCCGTCGTAGGGCAGGAAGACCGGAGGATGGTGATCCCCGACGACGGGCAAGACCTCGAACAGCCGGGCCCCGATCCGCAGGGCGGCCGCAGACACGTCGAGCGCGAAGACCTTGCAGCCAAGCTGCGTCATCCAGCGCGACGTCCAGCAGGAGCCCGCGCCGAAATCCAGGACATGATGATCCGGCAGGAGCTGGAGTCCCTGGAGGAGCTTCCCGAACTGGATGAGGATCAAGGGGGTCTCATGGATCGCCGCCAGGGGTTTGGCGAGAAAATAAACGCCGTCCTCTCGCTGCGCGTAGTATTTATCGGCCGCAGCGTTGAGCTCTTCGAGGGAAGCCCGAGGCGTCATCTCCCGGACGTTAGTCCCGTCGGCGTCGGAAGGGGCCGCCGTCCGCTTTCGGCGAAAAAAGGGGAATCGCAATCGTTTTTGTCCTGAGATAATCAAACCATAGCATCGGACAGAAGAGGTGTCAACCGAAGCCAGGAACGACATTTCCGGAGCCTGCTTATTATTTGACTTGGCTTCGGCCGTCTGTTATATAAACAGAGATTCCGGCCGAGGTCACAATCATGAATGATCATCCGAAACGTCCCGCGCTGAAGAGCCGCGTCGCCCTGGTCAAGTGCGCGGCTTACGACCTGCCCGTCCTCAAACGGGCGATCCGGGCCGCCCTCGACCTCATCGGCGGGATCGGATCCTTCCTCTCCGGGGGCCGCAAGGTCCTGCTCAAGCCCAACCTGATGATGCCCAAGCCGGCCGGGTTCCCGGCCAACACCCACTCGCTGTTCATCCGGGCCGTGGCCGAGCTGTTCCTGGAGAAGGGCGCCGAGGTCACGATCGGCGAGAGCGCGGCGGGGAGTCAAGCCGGCGTCAGCTTTACCAAGGCCTCGCTCGCGAAGAGCGGCCTCGAGGAGATCGCCCGCGAGATCGGCGCCAAGCTCGTCAACTTCGACCTCGCCGACGCGACCCGGCTCCCGGTCAACAATCCTTACGTCCCTCGGATCCCGGTCGCCCGGGCCGTCCTCGACGCCGACCTCGTCGTGTCCCTCCCCAAGCTCAAGACCCACACCTTCGCCAACGTCATCACCGGCGCGGTCAAAAACATGTACGGGACGATCCCCGGCCAGATCAAGGCCGACTTCCACCGCCTCGCCCCTCGGCCGTCCGAGTTCTACACGGTCGTCCGCGACCTGTACGGGATCATCCGGCCCGGGCTCACGATTTTCGACGCCGTCGACGCCATGGAGGGAAACGGCCCTTCGGCGGGAAACCTGGTCTCAACCGGCTTCATCATCGCCGGCGCGGACGGCGTGGCCGCCGACGCGGTCGCCTCCGAGCTCATCGGCGTCCCGGCCGAGAAAGTCCTGACGACGAAGCTCTGCGCCAAGGCCGGCCTGGGCCAGGGCCGTCTGGAGGACATCGAGGTCCTCGGCGAAGACCTCCGTCGAAGCGTGATTCGAAATTTCAAGCTCCCGGCCACGGCCGTCGTCAACCCCTCGCTCTACAAGCTCATCCTGGCCTTAACCAAGAGCGAGCCTCACGTCGCCCGCGCCATGTGCACCCGCTGCAAAACATGCGTCGCCTCCTGCCCGGTCAAGGCCATGACCCTGGCCGACGACAAGATCGTCATCGACCGCGCCGCCTGCATCCGCTGTTTTTGCTGCAACGAGATCTGTCCCGAACAAGCCATCCAGCCCAAACGGCGGTTCTTCCTTGGAAACTGGCTGTCCAAGCTCATCCTGTCGAGATGGTGAAGGCCATGGCCGAAGCCGGCGCGCGGAGCCGCAAGAAGGTCCTCCTCCTCCACTGCCCCGGGGATAAGGTCTACCTCCACGACTACTACACGAGCTATTCCTCAAAGGCCAACTATTACTGGCCGCCCTCGGACCTCGTCCTGTTGAGCGGGATGCTGGGCGGATTCGACCTGGCCGTCCTCGACGCCATCGCCGAGAAGCTCACCGCCGAGGAAGCCGAGCGGCGCATCCTTGACTTCGAGCCCGACGCCGTCGTCTTCACGACCGGGACCGCGACCTGGGCCGGCGACCGCCGCTTTCTCGAAGGGCTCAAGGCCAAACGCCCCTGCCTCCTTATCGGATCGGGATCGGTCTTCCTGTTCGAGGCCGATTATTTCCTGCGCTCGGCCCCGTTCCTGGACGCCCTCATCCTCGACCTGGTCAGTCCGGAGATCGCCGCCTTCATCGACGGCGCGCCCGGCCCGTTCAAAACGCTCGTCCTGCCGGGGCGGCCCGTCCCCGACCCGATGCCCGGCTGGCCCAAGCAGCAGGATTTCGCGATCCCGATTCCGCGCCAGGAGCTTTTCAAGCACGGTCTCAACCGGAGCCCGCTGGCCCGGCGCCGGCCCTTCGCCCTCGTCGTCACCTCGATCGGCTGCCCCTATTCCTGCCGGTTCTGCGTCGCAGGCTCGATGCCCTATCGCTGGCGGAACATCGACAACGTCGTCAAGGAGCTCCGCGTCCTGCGCGGGCTGGGCATCCGCGAGATCATGTTCAACGACCCGACCTTCACCGTCTCCCGAAAGCGGGTCGCCGAACTGTGCGGGAAGATGGAGGCCGAAGGGATGGGCTTCGGCTGGATCGCCAACGCCCACGTCGCGACCGTCTCGGATGAGATGATGTCCGCCATGCGCGAAGCCGGCTGCCACACGGTCATGATGGGCGTCGAGAGCGCCCAGGACGAGATTCTGGCCAGCTACAGCAAGGGGACGACCCGGGCCAAGGTCCTGGAGGCCTTCCGGACCTGCCGCCGGCACAAGATTAAAACGCTGGCCTACTTCATCATCGGGCTGCCCGGCGAGACGCGCGAGTCGACCCTGGAGACGATCAAGCTGGCCAAGGCGATCGATTGCGACTTCGCCTCCTTCACGGTCCCGACTCCCGACATCGGCTCGAAGATGCGGGAGGAAGCCATCGCCAAGGGCTGGCTGGCGCGGGACATGATGAGCTTCGACAGCACGGACTTCCCCGTTTTCAGCTCCGAGACCATGACCAAGGAGGAGATCTGGACTCTCCGCCAGAAGGCCGTGCGCGATTTTTACCTCCGGCCCTCCTACCTCATCAAAAAAGTGCTGGGCATCCGCGGCTTCCGCGACCTGACCCTCCTCCTCGACCAGGCCCGGGCCATGTTTATCAAGTAGCCGCTACGGCTGGGCCGCCCATCCCTTGTCTTTCCCGCCGAGTTGTGGCATAAATAACTATTAATTCCGGACGGAAGGCTTCCCTGATGATCCGAAACGACTGCGTGCACTTCCGGGGCGACAAGCCCTGCCGCTTCAAGCGGGTCTGCGAGGACTGCCCCGATTTCAAGGCGATCGGCCCCAAAGTCCTCGTCATCAAGTGCCGGGCCCAGGGCGACGTCCTGAGGACGACGCCGCTCCTGCCCGGTCTCCGCCTCAAGCATTCCGGAGGCATCATCAGCTGGGTCGTCGATCCGGAGAGCGTCGAGCTGCTGGACAACAATCCCTACCTCCACCGGATTCTGCCCTTCAACCTCGAGAGCATCCTTTCCCTCCAGGTCGAGGAATTCGACGCCCTCTACTGCCTCGATAAGGAGCCGGCCCTGACGGCCCTGGCGACCCGGGTCCGGAGCGGCCGCAAGTACGGGTTCGGCCTGAACAAGGACGGGGCGCTCATAACCTTCAACGAAGCGGCTTCCTACGCCTACCGGCTGGGCGTCGACGACGACCTCAAGTTCCGCCGGAACGAGAAGACCTACCAGGAGATCGCCGCCGAAGCGGCCGAAGTCGACTACCGCCGCAACGAATATGTCTTCGAGCTCCGGGACGAGGCTCGCGCCAAGGCGGAGGCGTTCTTCAAGACCAAGCGGATCGCGGGAAAGAAGCCCGCCGTCGGCCTCAACACCGGGGCCGGGACGAAGTTCGAGACCAAACAGTGGCCGGTGGCTTACTACAGGAAGCTCATCGGGATGCTGACCGGCAAGCTCGGCGCCGACGTCTTCCTCCTGGGCGGGCCCCGCGAGAAAAAGATGAACGAAACCCTGGCGCGCGGCGCGGGCCCGCGCGTCCACAACACGGGCTGCGACAACACGCTTCTCGAATTCGCCGGATTTATCGCCCGTATGGACGCCGTCGTAACCTCGGACACGCTGGGCATGCATATCGCGATCGGCCTCAAGAAAAAGATCGTCGCCCTGTTCGGTCCGACCTGCCCCCAGGAGATCGACCTCTACGGGCGGGGCGTCAAGCTCTTCGCCGGCGCCGACTGCGCGCCCTGTTACAGACAGACCTGCCCGGACACCGTCTGCATGAAAGGCCTCTCCCCCGAGCGTGTCTATGAAGAAGTCCGGAAGCTCATCTGACGGGACCATGAGCGGAAGCCTGCGTCCCAAGGTCGTGGCCATGATCCCGACCTACAACGAGGCGGAGAACATCCGCGACCTGGTCGCCGCGATCCTGGCCCTGCCCCTGGACGCCGACCTCGAAGTCCTGGTCGCCGACGACGACTCGCCGGACGGGACGGCCGCCGTCGTCCGAGACATGGCCGCGGCCGACCGTCGCGTCCACCTCCTTCTCCGGACCAAACGCCGCGGGCGGGGGAGCGGGGGGATCGACGGCTTCAAGGCCAGCCTTGTCCCAGCTCCCGACCTCGTCGTCGAGATGGACGGCGATTTCTCCCACCAGCCCCGATTCATCCCGGCCCTGGTCGCGGCCGCCCGGGACTACGACCTCGTCCTCGGCTCGCGGCTGGTCAAGGGCGGCCGGGACGCCGACCGCGGCCTCATCCGCCGCATCGTCACCATTCTCGTCAGTCTCTTCATCCGGCGCCTGTTCCGGATCCGCGTCAAGGACGTTTCCTCCGGCTTCCGCTGTTTCCGGCGCGAGGTCCTCGAGGCGCTCGACCTCGACGACCTCATCTCGGTCGGCCCCTCGGTCGTCCTGGAAACCCTGCGCAAGGCCCAGCTCCTCGGGTTCCGGATCGGGGAAGTCCCGATCGAATTCATCGACCGCACCCGGGGCAAGACCAAGCTCAGCGCGCTGACGCTCATCGAGACCCTGCTCATGGCCGTCAAGTTCAAGCGGAGATACACGCCGGCGAACGTGAAAAGGGTCTGAGCGCCGGCTTCGGGCCCCCATGAAACGAACGAAACGGCAAGTCCTCGGCCAGCACTTCCTCAAGAATCCCCGCATCCTGGACCGGATCACGGCCGCGATCGCGCCCGGCCCGGAGGACTTCATCCTGGAGATCGGGCCGGGGCCGGGGGCCTTGACGGCGCGACTGTGCGGGAAAGCGGGACGCGTCGTCGCCGTCGAAAAGGACCCCGCCCTCGTCCGCCGTCTGGCGGAGCTGGGCCTTCCCGGACTGACCCTCGTCGAGGGGGACGCCCTCGAGCTCGATTGGGCGCCGCTCCTCGAAAGCGCGCCCTCTCACTGGACCGTCAAGATCGCGGGGAACCTCCCCTATTCGATCTCGACGCCCCTCTTGTTCAAGGTCCTCGACCTGCGAACTCGCTTCGCCCAGGGCGTTTTCCTCATCCAAAAGGAAGTCGCCGAGCGGCTGGCGGCCGGGCCGGGCCGGAAAGCCTTCGCGCCCCTGTCCATCCTGTTTCAGCTCCATTTCGAAGTCCGGCTCCTTTTCAAAGTGGCGCCGGGCTCGTTCGCGCCGCCGCCCAAGGTCGACTCGGCCCTCATCTCGTTGCGTCCGCGGCCGGCCCCCCTCTATGCCCTGGAGGACGAGCCGGGCTTCCGGAACTTCCTGCGGACCGTGTTCGAGCAGCGCCGCAAGACCCTGTATAACGGCCTCCTCCGCTACGGCATCCCGGCCGAAGCGGCCGGACGGGCTCTGGCCGCGCTCGACCTCCCGAAAACCGCCCGGCCCGAGGAGGTTTCCATCGAACGCTGGGTCCGCTTATTAGGATTGCTTAAAGGATAGTGCCGGAGAACGGGCCGGCTTTGCTCCCCTTTTAGGCTTGTTTATTGCGCAACTATAATTCCGCTCAAGGGACTGCGCACTCGGCGGAGACCCGACCGGCCGCAGCGACCATTGAGGGTTTAGCCTTTCCGAGCCGCGCTTCGAGGGAACCCGGCTTTGCGGGCGACGAGGACTCTCGAGCTATTCCCCAAAGCTATGAAGGTTGGCATATTAACTACTGGATCATGCTCGAAGGCTAAGATCGAACGTGCGAGCTCCGCAGGAGCCGAGAAGAGCGGCGAGGAAACGGCGTTAAAAACCCGAAGGGGAACAAGGCCGGTCGGGTCTCCGCCGTTCCTGCGCGATCGAGCATTCCCGAAGCGCGAGGAACATGCTAAGATAGAGGCCGCTCATGACGAAACTCGAGTACTACAAGCGGCTGGCCCGAATCTTCAGGAGCTATAAGCGGAAGCGGACGCGTCTCGCCTACCTCCCGATCCGGCTCTGGATCGAGGCCACCAGCTGGTGCAACCTGGCCTGCGTCATGTGTCCCAACAAGAACCTCCCCCAAGAGCAGAAGGGATACATGGATTTCGACCTGTTCAAGAAGATCGCCGACGAAGCGGCCGGCTTCGTCTATGAAGTCCATCTCCTCCACCGGGGCGAGAGCCTCCTCCATCCCCGCTTCTTCGACATGGTCCGCTACGCCCACGACAAGGGGATCGTGACCAAGTTCCATACGAACGGGACCCTCCTCGACGAGGACAAGGCCCGGGCACTCCTCGCCTCCGGCCTCGACCAGTTCTCCTTCTCGTTCGACGGCTACGACGCCGAAACTTACCAGGCGATCCGGGTCAAGTCCGATTTCGAGCGGACCGTCGGCAACATCCTCCGCTTCCTCGAGCTCAAGAAGGAGCTCGGCGCCCGCAAGCCGGCGACGTTCCTCGAGCTCATCGACATGCCCGAACGCTATAGGAGCAGGGACAAAGACGCCAGGAATAAATTTCTGGCCCAGTTCAAGGGCCTCCCCCTCGACGGCCTGGACATCAAGGAGTACCACAACTGGGCGGGCGACCTGGGGACTCTCCGGCGCGATCACGGGTACTCTCCCTGCTCTTTCCTCTGGTCGGCCCTGATCATCTTCTGGAGCGGGGACGTCCTCCCCTGCACCCAAGACTTCACCGGCCTCCTCAAGCTGGACAACGTCAGGGATCAATCGTTGGCCGAGATCTGGAACGGCCCGGCCTTGGTCGGGCTCAGGGAACGGCTGTTGCGGAAGGATTACGCCGGACTCGAGCCCTGCGCGAGCTGCGACCGGCTGTGGCGGAGGCAGGTTCTGGGGATCCCGACCGAGTATCTCTGGAAGGCTCTGTTCAAGAAGATGCCCTGAGCGGACCGCCCGGACGTCCCCTCATTCATGCCAGTCGGGAAAGACGTCCCGGCCGGGAGAATCGAAAAGAAGCGACGCCGCCTTGGTCTCGACCTCAACGATCCAGAGCGCCCAGTGTCCCTCGTAGGGGTATTGGCTCTCGGCATTCGAGCAGAAGACGATCCGTTTCCCGTCGGGCGACCAGCCCGGAAAATAATCGTAAGTTCCGTCCCTTTCGGTCAGCCGCCGCTTGTTCGCCCCGTCCGGGTCCATGAGCCAGATGTCGCCCTTCCCGTCCGCGGCGTGCGAGACGTAGGCGACGGTCCGCCCGTCCGGCGCGAAATGAGGCCGGCAGGCTCCCTGGCCTTCCGAGATGAAGACGGCCTTGCGCGCGTTGAGATCGGCCAGGGCGACGTCCCAGCCTATGGTTTTTTTGCCGGTAAAAACCACAAACGGCGTCGGCGCCGAAAAATTGGGGGAGGCGATCTGGCCGTCGAACCAGGGTAGGAATTTTTCGATCCGGCCCGTCGCGACGTCCACGGCCCAAGTGTTGTAGCTCCGGAAAAGGCCCTTCTTTTTCTCGACGGTGAAGGCGATCGTCGCCCCGTCCGGAGACCAGGCCAGACCGGCGAACCCGATCCGGCTCCGCGCCCGGCCCTCCCGGGGGCCGAGCGGGGCCAGCCCGCTCCCGTCGGCGTTCATCACGAACAGCTCATAGGGTCCGTCGGGATTGGCCATGAACGCGATCCGGGTGCCGTCCGGCGACCATTTGGGGAATTCGTCGTTCCAGGCGTTATCGGTCAGCTTCTTCAACCCGTCCGGGGTCAGGAGGAAGATTTCGTCGTCCCCGTCGAGGTCGGACTGAAAGACGATCCGTCCCTTGAACGGCGTCTGAGGGCCGGACGATTGGAATCCCGTCGCCGCTCGTCCGGGCTCCCGGTCTTTGTTTCCGCAGCAGGTGAACGCCCCGGCCAGGACGAGCCCGGCGGCCAGGATATTCGGCAGGGATTTCCGCTTCCTTTTAAACATGGCCGGTCCGTTTCGTCGCCGGGAAAAAGGCCGAAACTCCGGCCAGGGCGACGCCGTAGGCCGCGACGCCGAGGAGGAGGGTCAAGTTGAATCCCCAATTGAGGCTGACGATGAGCGAGAAGACGGATCCGAACACGGTGAAGATCGAGTTGGCGCCCCAGCACCAGGGAACGATCGCCTCCAGGCTCCGGACCTTGAGCATCCGGATTCCGGACGGGAAGGGGATGCCCATCACGAAGCCGAGCGGCGCGATGATGAGGGCCGTCGCGGCGATGCGCAGGGTCCGGCCGAGAGGCATCAGAAGGCCCAAGAGCCCGTGGAGCCCCACCAAATAGATCAGGCAGAGGCCCATGACGGCGCCGATGACCCGGATCAGGAACGGCCGGTTGACGGCCTTCTTGCGGGCGAAGAAACTTCCCAGGCCCGAGAAGGTCAGGAGCGCAAACAGAGTCACCGCCAGGGCGTAGACCGCCCCGCCCAGGAAATAGTTCAACTTCTGGATGAGGACGATCTCGATCAGGATGTAGCCGAACCCGAGCGCCCCGAAATAGAGGAGCGGCCGCGTCCAGTCGCGGCTCCGGCCCAGCTTGAGGGCGCCGAGCGGGACGGCGATGAACAACAGGCCGAGCAGGGTCACCTGGACGAGGCTGAAGAAGGCGATCCGCATGCCGAGGGGGACGAGTTGGTCGTAGACCCAGCGGTAGGATTTCCGGGCGAACAGGCTGCTCCACTTGTAGTACTGGAAAAAGAACGGCGCGTCATCCCAGGCCGGCGAGATCTTATAGGGATAGTCCTTGACGAAGCTTTTCTCGGCGGTCCGGGCCAGCCTGATGTACTGATCGACCGGATTGTCCCGGGGCTCGTCCGGCAGATACAGGAAATTATACTTCATCCGCGCGGCCCACTCTTTAAGTCCGGCGATCTCGCCGGGCTCGAAGGGGGTCTTCTTAAGCATGACGTTGGTCCAGAGCTGCCCCTTGACCAGGGCGAAATGCTTCGAAGGGTCGGCGACGCCGGCCCGGGCCAGGGCTTCCTTCATGGTCGTGACGAGCTTGAATTCCTCTCGGGGCGGGTCGAAGGCAACCCGGGTGATGGAGATGACGCCCCGCTCCGTCAGGTGATCGAGCATGGCCCCGATCGCCTCGACGGTCAGGATATAATGCTCGGACAGGGCATAGGAGCCGGAGGACAGGGCCGGGTAGTCGTCCAGCCCGCTGGTCGTGATGACGTCGACCTTGCCCCGGTAGCGGCTCAGGAAATGGCGGCCTTCCCAGGGCACGAGCGTGCAGTGGTCCTTGAGCCGGCCCGAATACTGATAGTACCTGTCCTCGAGGAGCCGGACCTTCTCCGGGTTGAGCTCGACGCCGATGACGTTTGAGACCCGGTGGTAGAGCGCGATCAGGATGTCGATGCCGCCGCCCGGGCCGATGACGACCGTCGAGCGGAAGCGTTCGGCCGACAGGTAGTAGGGCGCCGCCATGATATAGCCGGAAAAGAAATCGTAATCGGAAATCTTTTTATCGATCTTCATGATCCCCGAGGAGAGGATCCCGTCCTTGAAAATGTAGCGGAGCTCGCATTGCCGGTCGCTGAAGATGGGGCTGATCTCGCCCCCGAACCCCCAAACGTTCCGGACCTGGGGCTTGGTCACGTCGACCCGTTCGATGACGTTCCACTTGGAATAGTCGATGGCCCCGGACCCCTTCCAGGGCGGCGCATACTGGAACATGGCTTTGGAGGGCGGCGGGTAGACGAGGATCGGATTTTCCACGGCCAGCTTGTAGGTGAAGAAGCCGGAGAGAAGAAGACAAGCCAACGCGCCGAGTCGAACCCGTCGGCCGAAGCGGGCCGCCGGCAGCAGGAGCAGGAATCCGGCGAGGGCCAGGACATGAAGGATGAGCGGAGCCGACAGGACCTCGAACAGGACGACGACCCCCAGGCTCCCCAGCCCGGCGCCGACCAGGTCGAAGAAATAGAGGGCGTTGGCCCGCTCCGGGTAGAGGCTGAACAGTCCGCTGATGACCCGGCCGCCGAAGAAGAACGGGAGCCCGAGGACGAGGTAGAAGAAGACCAGGGTCAGCTGGTTCGTCCAATCGGCGCTCCATTCGAGGGGATAGAAGCTGATCTTGATGATGAGGTAGAAGGAGAACAGGATCGAGCCGAAGAAAAAGAGAAGGCTCGACCCCAGGAACCCCTCCTCCATTCGATCCTTCCGGAAGCGGAGGCTGATGGAGGCGCCGGCCGCCCCGAACCCGAGCAGGGCGACGCTGATGATCATCGAGGTAAAATGGTAGTAGGTCAGGACGGAGAAGATCCGGGCATAGGTGATCTCCAGCGTCAGGATCGAGAACGATGTCAGGAACAGGAATAGATAGGTCAGGGCCGGGCCGCGCTTCGCTTCGCTTGTGGTCATCGTCTCGTACTCTCCTTTGTCTTGGCGGCTTTGGACGGACTTTCAGCGGCCCGCTCCAACTCGGGATAATAGAACCGGCCCAAAACTCGGAATAAGGCTTTGGCCAGCACGACGTGGCCGAAATCGCTCAAGTTGACGCCGTCCCGGCTGACGCGTTCGAACCCGGCGGTTTGGAAACGATGGAGGAGGTCCGCGACCGGGAATCCATGCGGGGAAGCTTCTTCCCGGATGATCCGATGGGCGGGCTCGTCCAGGTAGCGACCGTTGACCTCATAAAAGAAAGGAAGAATGACGATGAGGACTTTGAATCCGTATTCCAAGGCCATGTCTTCGAGCTTATTGAAGGCGTAGCGGATCTTCCCGATATTCTTGAGGTTCAGGTATTGGTTGAGCCAGAGACGCCCCGGCTTTTCGACCACGGCTTGCGCGGCGCCGTTCCCCGACGCCGCGGCGAAGACCGCCTGGCTTTCGGCGATGAGCTTGAACTGTCCCTCCAGGAAGGGATCCGTCGGGGCGGGAGGGAACAGATCCCCGTAGGGATCGGCCCCGCCGGCCGGCCCTTCCGACGGCCGGCCCTCTCCGCGCGGCCTTAGGGTTCGGCTGATCCATTGGAAGGTCAGGAGCCGGGGCGCGGACTTTTTCTCTTCTCCGGGCGGGGGTGCGGCCCCTCTAAGGTCGACGGGCGTGATCCCGATATCGTTCAGATCGTAGCAGAGGACGACAACATCGGGAGAGAGGGAAAGCCCGTACAGCCCGAGGGCCGTAATTTCCTGGAGCGTATCGTATCCGTCCACCCCCATGTCGAGGACCTCGAAGCGAGGATCGACGGCGCGGAGTTGAAGCTCGAGCTTCCGGCTGAAGGTTTGAGGCTCGCGGGTTCCGGCATGGACGGAGTCCTCTAACAGGATGATCCGGATCCGATCGCCTTTGGCCGGGACGACCTCGGGTCCCCGCATGCCGCGGGAGTTGACGGCAACCCTGATCTTCCGGATGGAGCGCTGGAAACCGGGCCCGAGCTCATAGCGGAGGACGGGATTCCGGGAAAGCCTCAGGTAGGAGCTTTCCGCCCTCGGGACGAGAGCCGCCGGCTTCACGGGCCGATACCCGGCGATCCGAAGGCCCGTTTCGGTCAGCAGCAAAATGCCGAGGAGGACCGCCGCGGCGGCGCCAAACCTGCGCGCGAAGAATCCGAAACGTGGGCGGCGGCCGTTGTTTTTCACAGGCGCATTTTAGTTTAACCGCCGGGGTGAGTCAAACCTCGGACGAAGGCTCAGCCTAGGAGGTTTTCTTTCGGGCGGTTCCATAGAGAAGGAGCCCGTTGACCACGGACAAGCGAGTCGCCTCGAAGCCCGCCTCCCCAAGGACCTTCTTCAGGCGTCTCCGGGTAAAGTGGTTGATATGACCGCAGCGAAACAAATGATAACGGCTGCCCTTGACATAGGCCATGAACAAACAATTTAAATTGAAAAGCACGAAAAAGGGACCCAGGAAAAAATCCCAGGGAACCGTGACGACCAGCGTCCCGTCGTCCTTGAGGATGCGGCGGATCTCTTTGAGAACGTCCTCGAAGTTCAGGAGGTGCTCCAGGGTTTCTGAGCAAACGACAATATCTAAGGCCCGATCGGGCAGCCCGGTCCGCGACAGGTCGGATTCGACCCGATACTCGGTCAGGCGCCCGTGGCGCTTGGCCCACTGGAGCATCTTCTCGTTCACGTCCAGCCCGGTGACCGGGATCCCGTCCGTGTTCCACCAGCAGTTCCCGCAGCCTAAATCGACGATCCTCATCCCTTGACGCCAAACCGAACCGATGAGCGCCTTGAGGCGCTCATAACGGGAGCGGTGGTACCAAGCCCGGAAGCGACTGACCTTGCCGCGGTCGGTTTGGTCGTCGTAAAAACTTTCTCCCACGTTGCGGTACTCGACTTCGGCCAGAGTGGCCGACGAAAAGGTCGAGATCCGGTTCACCAGGGAGTTGAGGACGGACAGGAGCACGATGACGGCGAGAAGCGACGGGACGAGCGGCCAGCCGAGAGACTTCCGGATGAGGATGAGAAGAACGGTCGCTCCGGCCGCCACGAGAGCGTAGAGGCTAAGGTTGACCGGGAAGGGCGTCCGGAGCCGGATTTCGCGATTCACATAAAGGAAGTTGTAATACAGATAATGGAAGAGCTGGTTTGCCATGGTGCCCAGGAAAAAGGCTATCGTCTCGGGCGCCCCCAAGCCCGCCCGGAGGGCGAGCGTGACCCCGAGGTTGACCGCCGCGCCGGCGATACCGCCCAAGAGGAACATCAATAGAGGGGGATGTTCGAGCCGGGCTTTCACTCTCCGCATCTCCTGGCTTGAATGCAAAATCAACGATTAACTTATATCAGCATGGACCTGGAGTCAATGACCGTAGCTTCGTTGCCAACGGTCGGGGGCTATGCTATATTACACTCCCATAAAATGAGACGTTTTCTCCGGTTGTCCCCTCTGCTGACCCTTCTCATGATGGCCGCGCTTTTCTCGGGAGAGGGGGATCAGAATCCGCCGATCACGGGGCATTCGCCCTCTCCGGCGTTCTCAGAGCGCGGCGATCTCACGGTCCTCTTCCGGGATGCGGGAGAGCGTCTGGGGCTGGCCTCCTCGGACGGCTCGCGCCCGGACTATAT
Source organism: Candidatus Aminicenantota bacterium (assembly GCA_963702005.1). Lineage (GTDB taxonomy): Bacteria > Acidobacteriota > Aminicenantia > Aminicenantales > JAFGBC01 > JAFGBC01. The sequence goes on along the minus strand of OY969696.1, from coordinate 851,932 downwards.
CGCCCGTTCTTTATCCGGTCACCTCCTGACCCAGGCGCCCATCCTCCGCAAGGACCGTTCCGGCGGGCTCTGGGCGGCCTGGGGCGAGGAAGGACCGGCCGGGAACGAAATTAGGCTCGCCCGCCTATTGGACCGACGGCTCGAGACGATTCTGAAATCCCGGATCGGGACGGATTTTCCGGTTTCGCTCGATCTGGCTTTCGACCTGGCCAATCGGCCCTGGCTCGCCGGCGTTTTCTATTCCGGCCTCTCTTACTCCGTCCGAGTTTGGTCCCCCCGGCGCGGCGCATTTCTTACGATCGCCACCTCGGAAAACGAGATCTCCTGCACAAGGCTCGCGGCCGGACCTTTGCGACTCTGGGCGTTCTGGACGCAAGACGCGCCCGGCCGGTCCGAGATCTTCGCCGCATCCTGGATCGCTGACGGCGACGCCTTCAGCTCTCCGGAGGCCATCGCGCCCGCCTCCGTCTCGCCCCGCCTCTTCCTTCAAGCGGCGGCCGACCGGGAGGGGGGACCTTGGCTCGTCTGGTCCGGCTTCGACGGGAACGACTATGAGGTCCAGGCCGCCTGCCGGGATGGGAATCGCTGGAGGACCGAAAGCGCCCTCACCGACAACGGAGAGCAGGATTTCTTCCCGTCCCTCGTTTTTCTTCCTGACGGAAGCCCTCTCGTTATATGGTACCGTTCCGCCAGCGGGAACGGCCGTATCCTGGCCAGGCGTCGTTCGGGCGGCGCTTGGGGGCGGGAAATGACCCTCGCCGCGACCGAATCCCCCTTGAGCCGCCCAATCCGGGCGGCCGCCGACGCCGGAAGGCTCGCCCTAGCCTGGGAAGAAAACGAGACCGTCAGGACGGCGGTTTTCGAAATCTCGGCCTTGGCGGGACTTTCGTCGCCCCCGCCTTCCGCCCCCGCTTCCCGGACCTCCCGGGGAGAAGCCAGCGTCGAGGACACCTATATCGGGTTCGGAGACAGCATCACCTACGGCGTCATCGACAACCAGTACGCTCCGGAGCGAGGCTATATTCCCAGGTTGGCGGCTTTGCTCGAAACCCGATTCGGCGCGGCCTCGATCGTCAACGAAGGTTGGCCGGGCGAGATCACCATTAACGGCATGGGCCGGATGGGGCCGGTCCTGGCCGCCCACCCGGCGCGGTACCTCCTCCTGATGGAAGGCACGAACGATGTCATCTTCAGCGAGATCGCCATGAGCGCCACGGCCTTCCACCTCAAGCAGATGATCGATAAAGCCCGGGCGGTCGGGGTCTATCCGGTCTTGGCCACGATCATACCCCGCAGCGACTGGCGCTGGGGCGTGAAATTCTACCGGGACCGGATCTTCAATCTTAACGACATGATCAGAGCCCTAGCCGGAAATCTGAGGCTTCCCTTGGTCGAACAGTTTTACGCTTTCTACGACTATCCCGAAGCCGACGGAGGCTGGAGGTCTCTTCTTTCCGATAAGGTCCATCCGACCGACAAGGGCTATGAGATCATGACCCGGACCTGGTATGATGAAGTCATCGTCCTGCCCTTCGGGCCGGCCTCTCCCGCGGTTGAGCGGACGACCCAGAGGAGCCTCCTTATGAGCCGGCCCGTCAACCTCCTGACCTGGGTTCATAATCCCAAGGTGTTGCATCCTATCGTCCTGATAGGGTATAATGTTTTTCGGAATGAGGATCATTCCCCGCAGGAAGGATTGACCTTCCTGGCGCGATATCCCATAACAGGAGTCGCCGAGAGATTTCGGTACGTTGACGCGCTCATCGATCCCGCCCGCCGCTATGTCTACTACCTCCAAGCCGTAAGACGGGACAGCGTTGAAGGACCGATATCCGAGGCGATCCACGATTGAGAAAAAAGTAGAGGAGGACTCGCATTGAAAAAAAAGACCCTGATGGCCTTAGCCCTGATCTTAGCCGCAAGCGTCATGGCCGCCGCGCAGGCCAAGCCGGCGACTCTGAAGTCGATCACCTTCCAAAAAACGGAAACCGAGCTCGTCGCCCAGATCGAATGCGAGGGCGATTTCACCTATCAGACCTTCGAGATGGCCGATCCCGGCCGGCTCGTCGTCGAATTCACGCCCGTCACCAAAGTCCTGACCGAGGCCGCCTATGACGTCAGCGCCTTCGGGGTCACGGCGGTCCGGACCGCCCAGTATCAGCCCCAGGTCGCCCGGATCGTCTTCGACGTTCCCGGGACATTCCCGCTCTACAAGATCAGCCAGAATCAGAACCAGGTCGTCGTGACCTTCTGGCAAGCCCAGGCCCAGGCCGAAGCCGTCGCGCCCGAAGCCGCTCCGGCGGCCGGAGCGGTCCCCGCCGACCTCAAGGACATCACCTTCGAAAAGGTCAACGACCAGATGAAAATCAAGGTCCTGACCGAAGGCCCGGTGGTCTTCCAGGGCTTCCGGCTGGCCCAGCCGGGCAGGCTCCTGCTCCTCTTCTCGCCGGTCGAGAAGATTTCGGCTCCTCCATTCGTCGACATCAATCGAGCCGGCCTGAAGCGGATCACGATCGAAAAGACGGACGGCCAGGCTTACCAGGTCGTCTTCGCCCTGGACGAAAACCAGCCGTCCTTTACCGTCACGCCCGGTCCCAACGCCGTCGAAACCTTGTTCTGGCAGGACGTCCAGGCCCGGCCGGCCCAAGCGGCTAAAGGCCGGAAAGAAGCGGCCCAGGCCGTCCGGCCCATCGCCGAAGGGCCCGCCGTCGTCCGGCCCTTCCAGAATACCCTAATCGGTATCTTGGGCGGAAGCTACGGCATCGCCTCCTCAGCCTACACCGACGTCTACGGAAACGCGGGTTATATTTTCGGGGGCGAGCTCTCCAAGTATTTCGTCTCGGCCGAGAAGTTTTCGTTCGGACTCTCCGCCGCCTACCGGTACTTCTCCAAGGATGGGAAGGCGACCTTTACCAAGGACGCGACGACGTTGACCCTCCACCCCATCTCATTCACGGCTCTCGCCCTGCTCAAGGGCCGGGAGGTCATGCCCTTCGCGGGGATCGGGATGGATTTGTTCGGCTACAAAGAGAAGAGCGCAGTCCACGAGGTGTCCGGAAACACCGTCGGCTTCCATGCCCAGGCCGGCGTTTACTATCGCATCCCCGGGCTTGACTTCCTGGCGGCCAAGCTCTACATCAAATTCACCCAGGCGACCGCGACCCAGAACGGAGTCGATATCAAGCTGGGCGGGACGGAGTTCGGGCTCGGCCTCAATCTTTGTTTCGACCTCCCCAAGAGATAAGCGGGGCGGTAGTTTTTCAGTCCTTGGGCAGGTTTCTCGACTTGTTGCTTTCGTTCCCGACCGAGTCGACCGTCGTCAGGACGTAGACGTATTTATCGTCGAGCCCTAAGCCCCGGTCCAGGTACTCCAGGACGGACGCGTCGAGTTCCGCCAGGACTTTGAACGCGGAGTCGTCCTGACCGACCAGCTTGCGCCACAGCCCGTATTTCACGACGGTCCGGGCGTCGTTGAGCGGGTTCTTCTTCCAGCGGATCGTGTTGATCTTTTCCTTGAAGAACAGGCCGTCGTTGACCTGGGTCTGGAGGTTGAGGCTGATCGGCGGGAAGACCCACTCCTCCAAGACGGGCAAGCTCCGCGCGCTCTCGATCCCCCAGGCCGGGACCGAGGTCAGCAAGTAGAGGTATTTTTTCGTCGTGGCCAGGCTCTTATCCTCGAAGCGATGGACGCCGGCCGAGACGGTCGCGAACAAGAGGTAGTCCCCGTTCCCGTCGAGCTTCCGGTAGATCCGGATGTTCTTGATGGGAAGGTCCTCGTTCTGGGGGTCGTCCTGCCAGGTCAGGACGTTGATTTTCTTGGTCTGGGTTTCGTCGAGCCGCGTCGTGAGGGCGAGGCTTAAAGGAGCATAGGTCGGAGCGTAGACGGCCCGGTCGGTTACGGACCCGGATCGGTCGCTCTCGTTCCCGAAGTAGGAAAGGGTCACCAGCGTATAGGTGTAGCGCTGGTCGTTGACGAGGTTCTTGTCTTTGTAGCTGAAGACGTCAGGCCCGACCGACCCGATGACCTCGTAAGCGGCCGGCGAGTCCTCGACCTTTTTGCGGAGGATCTTGTACTTGACGACCTCGCTGGGCTTATTGTCCGCGTTTTTGGCCCAGGTCAGGGTGTTGTCTTTTTTGTAGGGGCCGTCCCCCAGGGCGCTGACCACGGCCGCATTGACCGGAGGATAGATCGGAGGCCAAACTTCCTTGTCGGTCAGGGAAGGGGTCGGATCGCTTTCGTTCCCGTAGGTCGAGAAGGTCGTCATGTTGTAGGTGTATTTCTGGTCGTTGACCAGATCCCGGTCCCGGTAGCTGAAGACCGACGGCCCGACCGATCCGATGAAGGCGAATTCCTCCGATGACTGTTCGGCCTTCTTCCTGTAGATCTTGTACTTGGCGACCTCGCTCTCCTTATTGACGGAGTTCTTGGCCCAGGTCAGGGTGTTGTCCTTCTTGTGGGGACCGCTTCCGATATCGCTCACGATCGCGAATCCGGTCGGCGGGAAGACGGGCGGGAGGACGATCTCGTCGGTCACGGACTCCGAGCCCATGCTCTCCTGGTTTCCGTCGGCGATCGAGGTCATGTTATAGGTGAACTGCTGGTTGCTGGGGAGGTCCGTGTCCCGGTAGGAAAAGACGGTATTCCCGACGGTGCCGATCGGCGCGTAATCGGCGTCGGGCTGGTCCTTTTTTTTGCGGTAGATCCTGTAATTCGTGATCGTAATCCCCTTGTTGTCGGGGTTGGCCTCCCAGGTCAGGGTGTTGAATTTTTTATGGGGCTCGCTGGCCGCCTTGCTCTCGACGGCGAGATTGATGGGGGGATAGATCATGGCCCCGCCTTCGGCCCCCGAGTAGAAGATATCCTCCTGGCCGTTGACGTAGCCGACATAGGCGATGTGGACCTGCCCCGTCTCGTCGAAGGCGATGGTTGGGTCCATGCTATGGCCGCTGTTGTTGCTGACATTGACGGCGCTGGCCCAGCCCCCGTTCTGGAAGTATTTGAAGAATATCTGCCAGGTGGCGCCGACCTTCTCCTGCCAGACGACTCCGACGACGCCGGTGTTCTTATCGACGGCGACGTCCGGGTATAAGGAGCCGCTCTCGGTTTTAGAGACGTTCTCGATCGGCTGCCAAGCCCCGTTGATCTTCTTCCGGAAATAGATGTCGCTCTGGCCGTTGACCATATTGGGCCAGACGACATAGACGTTTCCGTAGTTGTCAGAGGTCGCCGTCGGCTCGGGGAAATCGATTCCGCTCTGGCCCGAGATTATGGTCGTAGTTGTCCAGGCTTTCAGATCCGCCGGGGTGCTGTTCGACATGTACCAGATGACGGCGCTGCCATAGGCCCGCCGGGTGTAGATGACGTGGGCCGTCCCGGTCCCGTCGATGGTGATTTCGGGTTCATAGCAGTTCGGATAGCCCGGCAGGACTTGGAGGGAGCTCCAAGCCGTCGATTCCGGCCCCTTGAAGCGCATGAAGAGCTCCCAGTGGTCCGGGGAGCTCGAATCGTCCATCCAGACCGCGTAACGATATAAATCCGTGGGCGAAACGTCGACGCTCGGGTAGTTCGAACCGCCCCAGACCTGGCCCCCGTCCGTCTGGGAGGCGTTCTCGTTCCCGGCCCAGCTCCGGTTCTTGCCGCTGTTGTAGATGATTTCGTAATTGCCCGAGGACGACTTGCCCTGATAGACGTAGTGGAGCCGGCCGGTCTTATCCATGACCAGGCAGGGGCGGCCGCCTTCGCCCGACCCCAGGGAGAAGGGCGGGTCGACGCGGGCCTTGTTCCCCCAATTTCCGGTCTCGTTGGTGTTGAACCAGAGCTCTTTGGGCCCCTTGACCTCGACCCAGACGACATAGGCCTTGCCGCCGTTGCCGGCCACGATCTCGGGGTCTTCGGAGGGCGCTCCCGTGCTCGAGATGTTAATGGGCGCTCCCACCTTCAGCTTATAGGGCGAGACTTTCTTCAGGGTATCGCCGCCGGCCAGGGGCTTACCGCCCAGAAGAACGAGGATCAGGCCGAGAACGGCGCAAAAAAAACAAATTAGGGTTTTTTTCCTCATGGCGCTACCTTATCCAGATACTCCGCTTATCAAGATAGGGGACGGAATCGGAATGGTCAATCATCACGGGCGGTGATTCCCGCGATGATTTATTATGACCCCGGATCACCCTCATCGGCTAACCGCAAATAGTGATATCATATGGACCCGCCGTTTCCACTCTACCAGAAAAAACGACGCTCAGCCCCTCCCGGCGCCGCTCAGCCCTCCGAGGTTGACGTAATCGCCCCCATTTTGTAGATTAAAGCTTGGCTCATGGACACTCAAACGCGCTCCCGCGACAAGGCCCTCGTCGCCGCCCTCATCCTGCTGGCGGTCGTGGTCAGGCTGGCGGGCCTGTCCTTTGGGCTCCCCAACGTCTATCATGTCGATGAAGCCCGATTCGCCCAGCTCTCGGCGGGCGTCCTCAGAGGTGATCTCAACCCTCATTTCTTCTATATTCCTTCGCTCTATATTTATTTAGTCGCGGCAGCCTGGGAAGGTGTCTATTTAACGGGCAAGGTCTCCGGCCAATTCAACACCAGAGAGGACCTGCTCGGTCGCTTCGCCAAGGACCCTTCTCTCCTCTATATGGCCGGCCGCCTCTTGACGGCCCTGATGAGCGTCTTGACTGTCTTTTTCATGTATGTCCTCGGGAAGAAGATGTACGGTCCAAGAGTCGGTGCCTTGGCCGCCCTATTCCTCATATTCTCCCTGGAGCATAACCGGGCGTCCCACTACCTGAATCCGGACGGCCCGATGATCTTGTTCATCGTTCTCTCCTTTCTGTTCGTCTGGGCCGTTTACCAAGAAGGAAAAACACGGGATTACCTCCTGGCCGGCCTTTTCGCCGGCCTGGCCTTCGCGACCAAGTACGGGGGCCACGTGCTATTCATCCCCCTGTTCCTGGCCCACCTCTTTCGGGGGCTCGAACGCAAAAAGCCGCTGTGGAAGATCGTATTCAGCCTCCCCCTGATCGGCTCGGGAGTCGCTTTCATCCTGGCCTTCCTGGGATCCTGCCCCTATATCCTGTCCGATTTTTCGACCTTCAAATCCCATTTCAATTGGCAGTCGGGCCACCTCTTCAGCTTCGGCCATTATGGAACGGCCCCGTCGGTCAGCGTTCCTCTCTTCTACTTGCGGTACGGATTCCTTGAGAACTTGGGGCTCATCATTCAGGTCCTCGCCCTGGGGGGCTTCATTCTCGGCTTCATCAAGAGTCGGAGGCGGGAGTGGATCCTGTTTTCCGCCCCTCTAGTCCTTCAGGTCACGGTCTCGACCTGGAAGACCTATGCGACGCGCTATATGCTTCCGGCGGCGCCTTTCTTCATCCTGATCGCGGCTTTCTTCCTGGATTGGCTGCTGTCCCGGCGCCCATTCAGCGGAGGGGCGGCCGTGCCCGGGGATCGGCCCGGGACGAGGCGAGGCGGCTGGCTGAGCGCGGCCCTGATCGTCTTGGTCGTCTTGCCTTCGGCCGTCAAGGTCGCAAAATTCGACATCAACCTCATCCGCCCCGACACCCGAACCGTCGCCAAGGACTGGATCGAGGCCAACCTCCCCCCCAAGACAAAGATAGCCCTTGAGCAATACGGGCCGCCTATATCGCCCGGGGTCTACCGCGTCTATTTCAAGACCCCCAGCCTCAGCCAGATCAACCTCGACTGGCTGGCCCGCCGCGGGGTTGAATACGCCGTCATCAGCGACCTCGAATACGGCCGGTTTGTTCCCTATCCCAAGGACTTTCCGGCCCAGGCCGCTTTCTATCGCTCGCTCGATGAAAAGGCCGTCCTCATCAAAACCTTCGTCCCCAAGTGGGATGATAAGCTGATCGACCTCCACAATCCGACCATCAAGATCTATCGTCTCAGCACCTGCCCCGACCCCGGCTTTCCCGGCAACTTTAAAGAGTACACCCAGTCGGCGACCTTGGTCCGGACATCGGACAAAGCCTGGACGCTCAGGAGCTCGATCAAGGCGGCCGGCCTCCGCCGCAAGGATGAACGGGTCTTTATGCCCTATGTCCGTCTCGTCGACGAGAGAGAACGCGAGGCGGCCCGTCTCGTCCTTAAAAACGGCGATTTCGGAAAGCCGGGCGGCGGGGTCGCGGCCTTCTCCAAGTCCGTGTCCCTGGAGCTCGCTCCCGGCCGCTATAAGGCTCTGATCGGATACGAATTCGCTTTCACCTCAAAAGTCCCCGGACTCGACCCCGCCCGCCGCCTCCGGAAAGAGATGCCGCTGGCCGACGTCCGGCTCGATGCAGGGAAACCCAAAAAAAAGATCGAATACATTTTCAGCTACGCGGCCCTTCCCAACACCCGCGGGGATGATTACTTCCAAGCCGTGACGCTCGCTCGGACGGGCTCCGGCTGGAGGTTGACGAGTTCCATCTACGGGGGGGAACTCCGCTTCGGCGACGATTACGTCCTCAACCCCTTCCTCGAAGTCGCGGACGCCGCCGGGAAGGAGACGGCCCGGCTCGTCCTGTTCAAGGGCAAGGTCGGATCTTACGAAAACGCTAATCTGGGGGGAGTCCGCGCGATTTTTAAGCTCCCGCCCTTCTCCGAGAAGCCGCGCTTATTCGCAGGTTACGACTACTACTACGACAAGGAGAAGCCGGAAAAGGCCGGGGGGCCGGCGACGGTCGAGTTCCTTCTTCCCGCGGGCCTCGCGGTCCTCTCCCGGCTTCAGCTCTCACCGTAGCCGGTCGAAGCGTTGCTCTCGTTCCCCAAGCTGTCCACGGCCGTGATTCGGTAAACGTATTTATCGGTCAACGGCAGCTTCCGGTCGAGATATTCAACAGACGCGCCGCCGGCCGTGCCCACGAGGGCGTAGGCCGAATCGTCCTCGCCCGTCTTTTTGCGATAGATCTTATAGCTCGCGACGGTCACCGGGTCATTAAGGGCATTCAGAACCCAAGTCAGCTTATTGACCTTCTCCTGGTATAAAAGAAAGCTGTTGACGACGGTCTGGAGGACGATGTTTTCGGGGGGGAAGACCCGGGCCTCGCTCAGGACGGAGGTCGGGCCGCTCTCGATGTCCCAGTCGGGAACCGACGTCAGCTTGTAGACGTATTTGACCGATGTTTCCAGGCTGAAGTCGTTGAAGCGGTGGGTCTCGACGCCGACGGTGCCGGCCAAAGCGTAGCTCGAATCGCTTTCGGCCTTCCGGTAAATCCGATAGCTTTTGATCGGGAGGCCTTGATTTTGGGAGTTGTCCAGCCATCTCAGCGTATTGATTTTGGTCGACGTCGTAGTATCGAGCCGCGAGGAGAGCTCGGGGGAGACCGGCGGGTAGGTCGTCGCGAAAACGGCAAGATCCGTGACCGACGCCGAGAGCAGGCTCTCATGGCTGTAGATGGAATAGGAGACCGCGGCGTAGCTGTACCGCTGGTTATTGACCAGGCCAACGTCCTTGAAGCTGAAGACGGTCGCCGCGACTTCTCCGGCCAGGACGTAAGCGGTGTCGTCCTCCTCGACTTTCTTCCGGTAGATTCGGTACTTGGCGACTTCGCTGGCTCTGTTCTGAGCGTTCTTCTGCCAGGTCAGGGTGTCGTCCTTCTTATAGATGCCGTCGCCCAGCGCGCTCATGACGGCCAGGTTGGTCGGGGGGAAGAACGGCGGCGAGATGAACTGATCGTCGGCCGGGGTCGAGCCTTCGCTTTCATGATTTCCCTTGACGACGGTCGTCGCCCGGTAGGTGTATTGCTGGACGCCGAGCAGGTCGGCGTCCTGGTACTGGAAGACGTTGTTGCCTAACGTCGTCAGGAGTTTATAGGCCGTGTCCGGGTCGTCTTTCTTTTTCCGGTAGATCTTGTAATTCGTGACCGTCAGCTTCCCGTTGTAGGGGTTTTTCTCCCAGGTCAGGGTATTGGTCTTCTTCCGGGGGTCGGCGGCGGTCGCCTTGCTGACCGCGGTCAGGTTGAGCGGCGGGAAGCAGCCGCCCTCGCCTGCCCTGTGCATGTAGTAGACGTGATAGTTCCCGGTCAGGTTGTCCGAGTAGACGAGATGAACGCCGCCGATCAGGTCCACGTAGAGCGCCGGATAATCGGAATACGACGCATTCTTCGTCATGTTCCTGACGTCGGTCCAGCCCGTCGCCGTGCTCTCCCGGTAATAGATTTCGGAGTTGGCGCCGCTCTGCTCGGCCCAGGCGACGCAGACCTGCCCGGTGAGCTTGTTGACGGCGATCGTGGGATTATAGGAAACGGTCTGGGTATCGGACAGGTTTTCGTTCGGCGTCCAAACGCCGTTGATCCGCTTCCGGAAGAAGATGTCGATGTTTCCGTTGTCAAGCTGCTTGGTCCAGACGACGTAGACGTTTCCGCTACCGTCGCAGGCCATCTTGGGATAGGAAAAATACAGATAAGTGAAATCCGAGACGTTGATCGGCCGCGTCCAGGTCGTATGGTCTTTGGGCGTCGGATTCTGGGCGAACTGGACGATCGCCTTGTTGCCGGTGGCCCGATTGTCGAAGGCCACATAGGCCTTGCCTTGGGCATCCATGTCGGCGATATGGAAATAGCAGCGTCCCGTTTCTTCGGCGATGACGCCCGAATAGATCCAGGGGCCCTCGCCCTTGATCTTGTATCTGAGGTAGCCCTTCCAGTAGGCAACGTCATCGGAGGGCCGCTCGAAATCATCCTGCCAGATGACGTAAAAATCGTTCGTATTCCGGTCGACCAGGATGGAGGCCGATTGGGAGCCGCCCGTCGGGGTTTGGGATACGTTTTCGACCGGGGACCAGGTCCCGTTCTTCCGCTCCTTGAAGACGATCTCGTAGTTGCCGGTTGACATCCGCGCCTGGGAGGCGACGAGGACGTTCCCGTCGTTGTCCAGGTTGATCTCCGGCCCGGGGTACTCGCCGATCTGGTACGAGCTGATATCCTGGACCGTACCCCACGCGCCAGACTCGTTGGTGACGAAATAGAGCCTCTTGGTCTGGTGGGTTTCCGGCCAGACGACATAGACTTTCTGGCCTACCGGATCGGTCACGAGCCGGGCGTCGACGTTATAACCGACCAGGGTCGGGCTGATATCGACGGCCGTGGTCCAATCGGCGGCGGCCTGGACGGTCTTCCCGGACTTGGCGGGCTGGTCCTTGGCAAGAACGAATCCCGCCATCAGCAAAAGAGCCGCGCAGATCGCAAGCGCCGGCACGATCGTTCTTTTCATTCTCTATCTCTCCTCTGGACGATGCATATTCCAGCCAAGATATTTCAGGGGGCCCCGCTCAGCTTTCGCTGAAGCTGGCCGAAACGGCGCTTTCGTGCCCTGCGCTGTCCTCGGCCGTGATCCGGTAGACGTATTTCTCGGTCAAGGGGAGCTTACGGTCGAGGTATTCGAAGACCGTGCCGCTGACCGTAGTGAGGACGCTGAAGGCCGCGTCGTCCTCCGTGCTCTTGCGGCGGTAGATATTATAACTCGCCACGGTCACCGGATCGTTCAGGGCGCTCCGGGCCCAGGTCAGCTTATTGACCTTCTCCTGGTACAGGAGGTAATCGTTGACGACCGTCAGGAGGGCGATGTTGATCGGAGGGAAGACCCAATTCTCGGGCAGGGCCGACGATCGGTCGCTCTCGATCTTCCATTCGGGGACGGAGGTCAGCTTATAGTAGTACTTGCCGTTCGTCGCCAGATTGTCGTCGTCAAAACGATGAACGTCGGAGGTCACGGTTCCGAGCAGCGCGTAAGATGTCCCGCCCAAGGGCTTCCGGTAGATCCGATAGCTCTTGATCGGAAGGCCCTGGTTCTGGGGGTTATCCTGCCAGGTCAGGACGTTGATCTTGGTCCCCGAAGTCGTGTCGAGCTGGGAGGACAAAGCCGGCGAGGCCGGCGGGTAGGTCATCGCGTAGACCTTGAGGTCCGTGACGGGAGCCGAGCGGGCGCTTTCCAAACTGTAGATGGAATAGGAGACCGCCGTATAGGTAAACTTCTGGTCGTTGACCAGGCCGACGTCCTTGAAGCTGAAGACGGTCGCCGCGACCTCTCCGGCCAGGACGTAGGCGGCGTCGTCCTCATTGACCTTCTTCCGGTAGATCCGATATTTGGCGACCTCGCTGGCCCGGTTCTGAGTGTTTTTCTGCCAGGTCAGGGTGTTGTCCTTCTTGTAGATGCCGTCGCCCAACGCGCTTACGACGGCCAGGTTGGTCGGGGGAAAAAGGGCGGCGCGACAAGCTGGTCGTCGACGGCAGTCGAGGCCGGGCTTTCGAGATCTCCCCTGGCGATCGAGGTCACTTTGTAGGTATAGATTTGGACGCCCAGGAGGTTCGGATCTTTGAATTGAAGGGCGCTCGCGTCAACGGTTCCCGCGGTTATATAGCTCGAATCCGGATCGCCCTTTTTCTTCCGGTAGATCTTGTAGCTCAGGAGGGTGATCGGCTTGTTATCGGGATTTTCCTCCCAGCTGATGGTTGTGTCTTTGCGCCGGGGGTCGGCCGCGGTCGCTTTGCTGGCGGCCGCGACGTTGAGCGGAGGATAGCCCGCGATCTCGCCGAGCTTGCCTGTGTACCAGATGTGGTAGACGCCCGATATGTTGCTGGTGTAGACGAGGTGGATGCCGCCGTTGGCATCCGCGAACAGGCTGGGATAATCGGCGGTCTGAGAGTCCGGCGTCATGTTGATCGCATCGCTCCACTGCCATTTCTTCTGGGTGTTCTGGTTGGTCCAGATCTTCATGAGGACGGACCAGCCGGTCGTTATGTTTTCCCCCCAGGCCATATAGATCTCTCCCGTCTTGCGGCTGACGGCCACCGTCGGACGCGCCGATTTGCCGGGCGTGCTGGAGACATTCTCGCGGCCGAGCCATATTCCATCGACTCGCTTCCGGAAGAACGCCTCCCAGTTTCCGATGTTCTGGAGCCAGCAGACATAGATGTTGTCTTTGTCGTCGCAAGTGATCCGGGGATAGGCGAAGCCCCAGTTGTCCGCCGTGCCGGTGTTCCCGGACACGTCGAAGTAGGCCGTCCAGGCCGCCCCGTCGATCGGGGTCTTGTTCTCGGAGAAAAAGACGTGGGAGATCCCCATGTCGGCCCGGTTGTCCCAGACGACAAAAGCGTGTCCCCGGCTGTTAATGACGCCGTCGGGGAAGTAGCTCCGATTCGTCGGGTCGGGGATGCGGCCCTCGGGGTTCCACTCACCGGCACCCTGGGTCTTCCGGTCGACGTAGAGTCCCCAATAGGTAGCGAGTTCATAAGGCCGCTCCCAGTCGTCCTGCCAGGGAATATAATAATCATTGGTCGTCGGATCGATCATCATCGAGGACGACATGGATCCGCCGGTGCCCGTTCTGGAAACGTTCTCGTGATCGCTCCACGTTCCGGCATGCCGTTTGAGGAAGAGGATCTCGTAGTTGCCGCTCCCCATCCGCGACTGGTGGGTGACGCAGATGTCGCCGTTCATGTCGAAGGCAAGCTCTGGCGCGGGGTATTCGCCGATCATGTACCCATCGTTGATGAACCTCGCGGTCTCCCAGGTTCCGGTTTCGTTGGTATTGAATCCGATTCGTTTGCCGCCCCCGCCTTCCTCGACCCAGACGGCGGCGACCTTCGTCCCGGTTGCGTCGGTCGTGACCCGAGAGTCATAGCTCCAGTACTGGAATTTCGGACAGATGTCGACCGGCGTCGACCAGCCGGGGGGCAGGGCCTTGTTTTTCAGGGCTGGGGTCGGCTTCTGCTGAATTCCCGGGGCGGCTCCGATGAAGACGATGGCCGCGAGCAAAAAAACTAAAAAGGCCGCGAATTTCAATTTCATTTGGCAATTTTCTCCGATTTCATGGAATTGATTATACAGGATGAGAGGAAAAAGTCAAAGCGCCCCTCCCTCCGGGAGGCGGTCTTCGCAAGAGCCTTAAAATCGGATATAATTCATTTTAATGGCAAAGACCAAGAAACGGGCCCGGCCGTCCACGGCCAAGTCCGGCGGAAGCCGTCGCGGCCCGGGCCCGGCGGCCGAGATCGCGGGCATCGTCCTCGTCGCCCTGGCCTTGTTCTCCCTGATCAGCCTCATCTCCTATAACGCCTCCGACCCTTCTTGGTTCTCGGCCTCGGAGGCCGCGACCCGCAACGTCGGGGGGAAGGTCGGCGCCTCGCTGGCCGACGCCCTCCTCCAAGCGCTCGGACTCGCCGCCTTCCTCGTCCCGTTCATGCTCGGCGCCCTCGGCGTGCGGGCCATCCTGAGCCACGGCGACAAGCGGCTTTTCGTCAGGGCCGGCTTTTTTGCCTGGCTCATCGTCCTCCTCGCCCCCTTCCTGTCCCTGGTCTTCGGGCGCCTGGGTTGGCGGGGCGTCGACATCTCTTCGGGAGGGCTCCTCGGCGCGTCTCTATCTTCCTTTCTCGTCCGCTACCTGAACAGGGCCGGGGCCATACTCGCCTTGGCCGTCCTTCTTCTGCTCCTGGCCATCTTCACGACCAAGCTTTCCCTGCGGCAGCTGCTGCATATGGCTTCGGGCCTCTTCCATTTCGCCGTCAAAGAGGTCCGGATCAAGGTCTCCCGCTACCAGCGCTCCAAGGAGCGGGAAAAGATGAAGAAGAAGGTCATCGAGAAATACGCGGCCCCCGCCGAAAAGGCGGAAGAGGACATCAAACCCGAGGCGGGGAAGGAGAAGCCGCCCCCCCTCCGCGAGGAAAGGGAAAGGAAAGCCCGGGAGCCGAAGCGCGAGGGGAGGCTGACCGCGCCGCTCCCGGGATCGGCCCCGGCCCGGCCCGAGCTTTATCTCTTCCCGGAAATGGGGAAAAAGGGCGACTATACCTTCCCCCCCCTCAACCTCCTCGACCAAAGCGCGCCGGCCGAGCAGGTCGACAAGGATGAGCTCTACGACAAGAAGACACGGATCGAGGAGAAGCTCAAGGAGTTCCGGGTCGAGGGCGAGGTCCGCGAGTATCATCCGGGCCCGGTCATTACGACCTACGAATTCTACCCGTTCCCCGGCATCAAGGTCAGTCAGGTCGCCAACCTGACCGAGGATCTTTCGCTGGCCCTGGGGGCCGAGTCCGTCCGCATCCAGCGCATTCCCGGCAAGTCCTCGCTGGGTGTCGAAATTCCCAATAACAAGCGGGAGACCATCCGCATTCGCGACATCCTTCAGTCGGAGAAATTCCGGAACTCGCCCTCCAAGCTGACGATCGCCTTGGGCAAGACCGTCCACGGCGAGACCTACATCACCGACCTGGGCGTCATGCCCCACCTCCTGATCGCGGGCGCGACCGGGACGGGAAAGAGCGTCGCCCTCAACGCCCTGATCGCCTCGATCCTCTATAAGGCGACCCCGGACGAAGTCAAGCTCATCCTGATCGACCCCAAGCGGATCGAGTTCACGCTCTACGACGGGATCCCCCACCTGATCAGCCCGGTCATCAACGACCCCAAGAAGGCCGGCATCATCCTGATGGACGCCATAAAGCGGATGGAGGAGCGCTACCAAATGCTCCTCTCCTTCAAGGTTCGGAACATCGAACAGTACAACCAGATGGTCCGCCAGATGATCGCCGAGAAGCGGGGGAAGCTCACGGACGAGGAAAAGGAGAAGCTCAAGCCTCTTCCCTACCTCGTCATCATTATCGACGAGCTGGCCGAGCTGATGATGATCGGCTCCCAGGAGGTCGAGTTTTGCATCGCCCGGCTGGCCCAGCTGGCCCGGGCCGTCGGCATCCATCTGGTCATGGCGACCCAGCGGCCATCGATCGACGTCATCACCGGAACGATCAAGAACAACTTCTCAAGCCGGATCGCATTCCGGGTTCCCTCCAAGATCGACTCCCGGATCATCCTCGACACCTCCGGCGCCGAGAAGCTGCTCGGACTGGGCGACATGCTGTTCATGCCGCCCAACTACCCGCGCCTGCTCCGCCTCCACTCGGCCTTCATCTCGTCGCCCGAGATCAGCCGGATCGTCAAGTTCGCCAAGGGCCAGCGGGCGCCCGTTTACGACGAGAAGATCGTCCGGGTCATCAAGGGCAGCGCCGAGGACTTCTGGGAGGACTCGGGCGAGCGGGACGAGCTCTACGAAAAGGCGGTCGAGCTGGTCCTCCTGACCGGCCAGGCTTCGGCCTCCTACCTCCAGCGGAAGATGAAGTTCGGTTACGCCCGGGCCGCCCGGGTCATCGACCAGATGGAGCAGGAGGGCATCCTCGGCCAGTCCGAGGGCAGCAAACCCCGGGAGATCCTGGTCGACCCCGCCGAGTACCTCAAGAGAAAAGAGCGGGAGAAATAAGCCGGAATGAAGCAAAAGGACGAAGAGCTCGACCTGGACGCGATCGTCGCCCGTTACCGGCCCATCGTCGGCTTCCGGGTCAAGCGGGCGCTCGGTCCGGCCAACCCGGACTGGGAGGACGTCGTCAACGAGATCATGGCCGACGTCATCGCCAAGGTCCGGAGCGGCGAGTTCGAGGGCCGGTCTTCAATCGGAACCTTTATCTATACGATCGCCTCGCGCCGGATCGTCGACTTCATCCGGCTCAAGACGAAGCCTCTCCGCCACGCCCCCGAGCCGGCCCCCCTCCCCGATCCCGAGGAGCTCGCCGAGCGGGGCGAAAGCGCGGAATTGCTCGCCCGGGCCATCGACAAGCTCAAGCCCCGGTTCAAGGAGGTCCTCTATCTCTACTATTTCCAGGAGCTGCCCCGCGAAGAGGTCGCCCGCCGGCTGGGGCTGACTCCGCGCCGCGTCAGCGAGCGGGTCAACTACGCCCACAAACTCCTCCGCAAGCTTCTCCAGGACGATTTTTTCCATTTTTCGGGCTCCCGGGCGACTAAAGTATCGAAAGGGACTGGCGATGAGTAAGTGTCGGTTCGAGGACAAAATCGACGGTTACCTCTTAAACCGGATGGGAGGGACCGAAAGAGAGGAATTCGAGGAGCACTACTTCAACTGCGCGAGCTGTTTCCAGAAGCTCCGGGAGCGTGACATCCTGATCCGGATGGTCAAGGCCCGAGGCCCGGCGCTCGTTTCAGCCGGCAAAGCGGAACGGCCTCGGCGAGTTCTCTGGGCATTCTCACCCGGACCTTGGCTGCGGCGGCGATCGGCCTCGTTCTTATGGCGGTCGCTCTGATTCTGCTGCCGCGATTCCAGGGGACGGCCCCGGAATTCGTCCTGACGGGCGACGGAACAGTCCGGGGAGGGACGATCATGCTCGTTTCGCCCCGGGGCGATCTCGCCGAGCCGCCGGCCTCGCTCGAATGGCGGCCGGCCGGGACGGACCTCGAGTTCCGGGTTTATCTGTTCCAGTCCGACGTTGTCTGGACGGAGGTGACCCGGACGAATTCGATCGCGCTGCCGGAAGACATCCGGCGGCGGCTCGCGGACGGGGAAGAGTACTCCTGGCAGGTCAAGGCTTTCTCAGCTCAGGGAGGTTTGACGGCCGTATCGGATCGGATCCGGTTCAGGGTCAAACCGGCCCGTTAGCTCGCTACCCCTCCTTTCTCAAGGTTAAGCCGGGGCCGAGCCCGCAGAAGCCGAGGACAAAGGCTCGATCGCGGAGGATTTAATCCTCCGTGACCTTATCTTCCTCGGAATATAATCGGCCCCGGCTTCCCTCTTCAAACCCCAGGCAGCACATCAGACGACCGCACAACCCCGAGATCTTGGTCGGGTTGATGACGATCTGCTGCTTGCGGGCCTTCTGGATCGTGACCGGCTCGAAGGCCTTCATGAAGCTGAAGCAGCACAGGCCCCTTCCGCAGACGCCCAGCCCGCCGACCATCTTGGCCTCGTCGCGGACGCCAACCTGGCGCATCTCGATCCTCATCCGCAGCTCCTTGGCCAGGTCCTTGACGAGCTGGCGGAAATCGATCCGGCCGTCGGCCGTATAGTAGAAAATCCCTTTTTTCTCGTTGAAGAAATAGCGGACGGAGACGAGCTTCATGGGCAGGCCGCGGGACTTGATCCGCTCCAGGCAGAAGGCGTAGGCCCGCGCCTCCTTGTCGGACAGCCAGTCGAATTTCCGCAGGTCCTCTTCGGTCGCTTTGCGGACGATCCGGACGGCGTCCTTGACGGACTGGGCTCGCTCGCAGAGGATGCCGGTCACGGCCGTGACGACGGCCAAGTCCCCGCCCCAGTCGGACTCGATGAGGCAGACGTCTCCCATCTGGGCGTCTTCCTCGCCCTTCTTGGCGCGCACCATTTTACCGGTGCGCTGCGACAGCAGACAGATGATCTCTGACATGGTTCCTTCCAGTATAGCGGCTGACAAAATCGGTCATGACCAGGCTGACGTTCATGTTCTTGTCCAATGCCTGGAGGACGGCATCGACGAGGGCCAAGCCGTGGAGGGCCTCGGGCACGCTCAAGAAACGGGCCGCCTCCGCGACCCGCTCCGGGACGTCCGGGTTCAGAAGCCCTTCGGGTTGCCCTCCCTCCGCAAGGTAGAGGGCGTCCCGAAAGAAAGAGGCGAAAAACTCCATGGTCCGGACGAGGTCGTCCTCGATGGCCTTGCGCGGCCCGAAGGCCCAAAGCCGGAGGAGAGACGATGCCTCCCGGTCCGCCACGAGCGACAGGAACTCCCGCCAGGCCAGCTCGCGCCCGGCCAGGACTTCGTCCCAATCCAGAGTCAAGGCCATTTCGAGATTCCCCCGGGCCAGCAGGGCGAGGGTTCGGGACCGCTCCGGAGGCAGTCCCTTGTCGAGGAGCGCCCGCTCGATCTCGTCGATCGAAACGGGGAGAAAATTCAAGACCCGGCAGCGCGAGACGATGGTCGGAAGAAGAATCTCGGGATGGGAAGTGACCAGGATGATATGGCTGAAGAGGGGCGGCTCCTCGAGGACCTTGAGGATCGAGTTGGCGGCCGGCTCGCTCATGAGGTCCGCGTCATCGACGATAAAAACCCTTTTCTTCTTCTCGGCCATCGGCCTGAGATAGGCGATGTGCTTGAGCTCTCGGATCTGATCGATCCCGAGTTTGCTCTTGCTCTCATTGAGGTCTATCTCCATGACATCCGGATAGATCCCCGCCTTTCCAGGAATGTCATGGCCGTACATTATGGCCTTGCAGGGGTCGCACTCGCCGCAGGCGTCATCGCCCATCCGGAGACAGTTGAGGGCCTGAGCCAGCGTCACGGCCGCCGTCCGCTTCCCGACGCCTTGGGGTCCGCAGAAAAGAAGGGAGTTGGGAAGCCGGTTCTTGGCCAAGGCCATCCGGATCAAGTCCTTGACTCTCCGGTTCCCCGGAATATCCGCAAACGGCATCTTGTCGTCCTCTCCTCAGGGCTTGGGGCGGCCCGAAGCCAGCGTTTTCTTAAGGAAGCGTCCCGTGTGGGACGCCGCGACGTTCGCCACGCCCTCGGGCGTCCCCTCGGCCACGATCCAGCCCCCCTCCTCGCCCCCCTCGGGTCCCAGGTCAATAATATAGTCGGAATACTTGATGACTTCAAGGTTGTGCTCGATCGTGACGACCGTATTCCCCAACTCGACGAGCTCGGAGAGAAGCTCGAGGAGCTTGCGGACGTCCTCGAAATGAAGCCCGGTCGTCGGCTCGTCGAGAAGGTAGAGGGTCCGCCCGGTGGCGCGGCGGCCGAGCTCCTTGGTCAACTTGATCCGCTGGGCTTCGCCGCCCGACAGCGTCGGCGCCGGCTGGCCGAGCCGGATGTAGCCGAGGCCGACCCGGCGCAGAGCCGTCAGCTTCCGCTTGAGGACGGGATGGGCCTTGAGGTCCTCGTAGGCCTCGTCGACGGTCAGGTCGAGGAAATCGGCGATCGTCCGGCCTTTGTAGCGGACGGCCAGCGTTTCCTTGTTGTAGCGGCGGCCCTCGCAGCGGTCGCAGGTCACGAAAACATCGGGCAGGAAATGCATCTCGATCCTTTTAACGCCGGCCCCCTCGCAATCGTCGCAGCGGCCGCCCTTGACGTTGAAGCTGAAGCGGCCCGGCCGGTAACCTCGGCTGCGGGCGTCCGGGGTCCGGGCCATGAGCTCCCGGAGGGGCGTGAAAAGGCCCGTGTAGGTCGCGGGATTCGAACGCGGGGTCCGTCCGATCGGCTTCTGGTCGACCGAGACGACTTTGTCGATGAGGTCGATGTTCTCGATCCGGTCGTGGGCGCCCGGCGTCTGTTTGGCCCGGAAGAAGTGGTTGAGCAGCCGCTTGTAGAGAATGTCGTAAACGAGCGTGCTTTTGCCCGAGCCCGAGACGCCCGTGATCACCGTTAGTCCCGAGAGAGGGATCCGGACATCGATCCCCTTGAGGTTGTGCTCGCGAGCGTTGCGGACGACGAGCCAGCCCTTGGGCTCCCGCCTCCGCTCGGGGACGGGGATGGACTTTTCGGCCCGCAGGTATTGGGCGGTCAAGGACTCGGAGACGGCCAGGACGTCGGCCAGAGATCCTTGGGCCATGACCCGGCCGCCGAGCTCGCCCGCGCCCGGCCCCAGGTCGAGGAGGTGATCGGCGGCCCGGATCGTCTGCTCGTCGTGTTCGACGACAACCAGGGTGTTGCCGTCATCGCGGATCTCCTTGAGGAGCCGGATGAGCCGGCCGTTGTCCCGCTGGTGGAGGCCGATCGTCGGCTCGTCCAGGACGTAGAGGATCCCGCGCAGCCGGGCGCCGACCTGGGCGGCCAGCCGGACCCGCTGGGCCTCGCCGCCGGAGAGCGACCCCGACGTCCGGCTGAGCTGGAGGTAGGGCATGCCGAGCTGGCCCATGACCTCGAGGCGCGTTCGGATCTCGCGCAGGATGGGCGAGGCGACCCGTTCCCGGGCCGGCTCGAACGTCAATGCCGACAGGCGCTCGAGGAGGCGGCTGGCGGGGAGGTCGCTGAGATCGTGGATATTGCTCCCGCCGATCCTGACGGCCAGGCTTTCGGGACGGAGCCGGCGCCCGCCGCAGGCGGGACAGGCTTCGTCGGTCACCTCGAGATCGCCCCACTCGTCGACGGTCGTCATGAAACCGATCCCGTGGCAGCGTGGACAGGCTCCGTAGGGCGTGTTGAACGAGAAGTTGCGCGGCTCGAGCTCGGGAAGGCTGACCTCGCAGTCGGGGCAGAGGAGCCGGAGCGAGAAATAGGACTCCCGCCCGCCGTCGTCATCGTCGATGGCGCTCCCCTTCTCGACGATGACGACGACGTCTTCGCCGGAAAGCTCGAGGGCCTTGAGGACCGCCTCGCGGAGCCGCCGCTCCGAGCCGGGGCCGAGCTTGACCTCGTCGACCAGGACCTCGATCGTGTGGGCCTTGGTCTTCTGGAGGGGGATGGGCTCGCCGAGCTCCCGGAGCCTGCCGTCGACCCGGACGCGGAGGTATCCTTTCTTGCGCCACTTGTCGAAGAGCTTCTGGTACTCGCCCTTCCGTCCCCGGACGGCCGGCGCCAGGATCCGGACCTTGCGGCCCGGGCCCATCTCGCCGACGCGGCCGATGATGTCCTCGGCCGTCCGGGAGCTGACCTCGCGTCCGCAGCTGGGACAGTGGGGCGTCCCGGCCCGGGCGAAGAGAAGGCGGAACAGGTCGTAGATCTCGGTCACGGTCCCGACCGTCGAGCGGGGATTGGACGAGATCGTCTTCTGATCGATCGAGATGGCCGGCGACAGGCCCTGGATGGACTCGACGTCGGGTTTCTCGACCTGCTCGATGTACTGGCGGGCGTAGGCCGACAGGCATTCGATGTAGCGGCGCTGGCCCTCGGCGAACAGGGTGTCGAAGGCCAGGCTCGATTTCCCGGAGCCGCTCGGGCCGGTCACGACGATGAAGCGGTTCCGGGGCAGGGCGACGTCGATCCGCTTGAGGTTGTGCTGGGCGGCCTTCTTGATCAGGATCTCATCGAGCATCCCTGTATTGTAGCAGAATTCACAGTTTCTTCCCGCAGTAGGGGCAGGCCTTCCAGTCCTTCTCGACGGGCTTCGCGCAGCTCGGACAGACGGTCCGCAGGGCCGCGCCGCAGTGCGGACAATAAGCATACCCCCCGGCCACGGGCTTCTGGCAGGAGGGGCAGGGCGCGCCCGCGTCCTTGGGCTGGACCTGGACCGCCGGACGATTGTCCGAGCGCACGATGAGATAGATCAGCAGTCCGATCAGGTTGCCGAAAAAGACGAGAAGCGCCCAAAGGACGCCGTTCATGTTGCGGCGCTCGGCGTCGCGGTAAACCCAGATGATGACGCAGATCCAGAGCACGAGCATGGCCAAGGACAGGATCGATATCAGCGGCCAGGTCGCGAACCAGTGGGGGAAGAGGTGGGTGTCCGAAAGGTCGGGGGCCGTGTGCCGGATGATCCGGGCGATGCCGGGGAAGATCCCCAGCGGCACCAGGAAGAGCGGCGTCATACGGACGGCCAGCAGAAGGACGACGAGGACCAAAAGGACGATTCCGAGCGATCTTCCGGATGAAGCGGTCATGGCGGACCTCCTTAATAGCTTTTTCTATTCCTTTATTTAGCTCTCCGCTCGTCCCCATCTCCCGATGAGCAGGGGCGAGGCGATAAGCATGAGGACGTTTTGAACGACGAAACTGAGCCCGATCCAAGAGATATAGGACAGGCGCTCGGAGAGGAGGACCTCTCCGAAGAACGGCACGAGAATCAGCGCGGTCAGAAAGACCAGCCCGGCCGTCGCGGCCCAGACGGCGGGGGGAATGCGGCGGAACGCTCCGTTCGAGCGCGAGATCCCCGAGGCCGGCTTCGATTCCAGCGCGTCCAATCGTTCGAGGCAGCGCAGCCGCGTCTTTTCGAGGAGGGCGGCCGGGGGCAGGGGGACTCGATCTCCGCGCCGGGGCAGGCCCGTCCGGAGCCCGTCGAGCTCATCCTTGAGCGACGCGCATCGGGAGCAGCTTCTCGAGATGGGCGCGGAGCGCGTCGCGGCCGTCGGCGTCCAAGGCCTCATCGGTCCCCAGGACAAGCCATCGTTCGACATCTCGACATTTCATGCGTTGACACTCCCCGTTCGATGCTGGGGCGCCAGGGATCCAAGGTCCCGGCGCAGCCGCCGGACCGCCCTGAACATCAAGGACTTGGCCGTGCCCATGCGGATGTTCAGGATCCGGCAAATTTCAACGTAGGGACAGCCTTCGATTTCCCGGAGGACGAAGACGCTCCGGAGGCGCTCGGGCAGCCGGTCGATCGCTTCTCGGACGGCCCGCCCCGCCTCGGCCTTTTCCAGGTCGAGGGAGGCGTCTTGACCGTGTCCGGAAGACGCGCCTTCATCCGCCGCCAGGTCGGGACGGGACTGCCCGGCCAGGAACGGCCTGCGGACCTTCAGCCGGCGCAGCCTGTCCCGATGGAGGTTGACGACGATGGCCAGGAGCCACGCCTTCACATTCTCGGTCCGGTCGATGTCGTCCATTTTCTCCACAACCCTGAGCCAGACGTCCTGGAACAGGTCTTCGGCCTCGGTCCGGTCCCGGGCCAGGTAGAGAGCGTAGGTCCAGACGGCCGTCGTATGCTTGCGGTACAGCTCATCGAAGAGACGCTTACGCTCGCCGCCGTTCATCCGCGGCCGCCTTTGCTCTCTGCGCGGGCCGATTCCGGTTTCATTCTATCCATCATCATAGACGCACGAGTCCAGCAAAGGTTCTAAATCTAAAGGGGAAATTGATGTCTGTCACTAATTATTAGAAGGCTTATTTATTCCAAGAGGCCCAGCAGATCCGGCGGAGAGGCGATCAGGACGGCCGCCCCGTTATCGCGGAGCTCCTCGGCGCTCCGGAATCCCCACAGGGCACCGACCGGGAACATCCCGGCCGCCAGGGCCGTCTTCATATCGACGTTGGTGTCGCCCAGAAAGAGGCATTTCGAGGGAGCGATCCCCATCTCGCGGGCGATGAGGAGGGCGGCGGCCGGATCGGGCTTGTTGGGGACGTCGGGCATGGCGCCCCGGACCGCGTCGAACTTGAAATCCGGCAGCAAGGACTCGATCATAAGGGTCGTGAAGGGGTGGGATTTATTGGAGAGGACGGCCATCTTCAGCCCCCGGGCCTCGACCCCCCGCAGCATTTCCGCGACACCCGGGTAAGGCCGGCTGGTGTCCGCCCAGTGCGTCTTATATTCGCGGCGGTACTCGACGACGATCTCCGCCACCTTGGCGTCGCCGATCGCGGTCGGATGGAGGGTTCGCTTGACCATCTCCTCGATCCCGTCGCCGACGAAATATTTATAGTGATCTCTGTCGTAGCGGGGGAGGCCGCGGGCGCCGAGAACCCGGTTCATGGTGCCGGCGATGTCGTCGAGCGTGTCGAGGAGCGTTCCGTCCAGGTCGAACAGGACGGCCTCGAAGCGGCGGGGGCGGATCTTATTCTCTTTTATCATATTCGGAGCGGACCCGCATGATACCAGATCACGCGCGCCGGCTCAAATTATGGGCCCGAGAAACGGGTGGCGCGGCTGGGGGCCCCCCACCGCCCGCAACGTTTGATGCTCAATACCACCAACTGCGTCTGACCAAGATGGGTCTCGTGAGGACGGCGGGGGTATGCCGCGACAGGACCCGTTTCTTGGGCCCGGATTGACCGAGGCATCTTTATCGGCTACGATGAACGCGAGAGGCGCAATCACCCCATGTCCCGCGAAGAGAGTCTCCTTAAATCCCTCGACATCCTCCAACAGCTCGGCGGCCGCGAATCCGCCATCACGACCATCAAGCACATCCCCGCCCAGGAAGGCCGCTACCTCGACTACCCGGACGACGTCCATCCCGGGCTGGTCGACGGCCTCAAGCGGAAAGGCTTCGATCGTCTCTACATCCATCAGCACGCCTCCTGGCGGGCCCTGCGCGAGGGGAAAAACATCGTCGTCGTGACGCCGACGGCCTCGGGAAAGACCCTCTGCTACAACCTCCCCGTCCTCAACGCCGTCCTGACCGACCCCTCGAGCCGGGCCCTCTACCTCTTCCCAACCAAGGCCTTGGCCCAGGACCAGAAGGCCGAGCTCGACGAGACGATCAAGCTCCTTCCCGGAGAGGTCCGGATTTTCACCTACGACGGCGACACGCCCCAGGACGCCCGCAAGGCGATCCGAGCCCGCGGCCACATCGTCCTGACCAACCCCGACATGCTCCACGCCGGAATCCTTCCCCACCACACCAAGTGGATCAAGCTTTTCGAAAACCTCAAGTACGTCGTCATCGACGAGCTCCACAACTACCGGGGCGTCTTCGGGAGCCATCTGGCCAACGTCCTGCGCCGCCTCAAGCGGATCGCCGCCTTCTACGGCTCCAAGCCGCAATTCATCCTCTCGACGGCGACCATCGCCAACCCGGGCGAATTCGCCGAAAAAATGATCGAGGAGCCGGCCGCCCTCATCGACGACAACGGCGCGCCGCGCGGCGAGAAATACTTCATCTTCTACACGCCGCCCGTCATCAACCCCTACCTGGGGATCCGGCGCTCCTACGTCAACGAATCGCGGCGGGTCGCCTCGATCTTCCTCAAGAACAACCTCCAGACCATCCTGTTCGCCCGCAGCCGCCTTCTGACCGAAGTCCTGGTGACCTACCTCAAGGAGGACCTGGAGCGCTCCGTCAAGGACCAGGGCCTCATCCGCGGCTACCGGGGCGGCTATCTTCCCCTCAAGCGGCGCGAGATCGAGAAGGGCCTCCGCGACGGGAGCATCCTGGGAGTGGTCTCGACCAACGCCCTCGAGCTGGGGATCGACATCGGCTCCCTCGACGTGGCCGTCCTGGCCGGCTACCCGGGCTCGATCGCCTCGACTTGGCAGCGGGCGGGCCGGGCCGGCCGCAAGACGGGGCGCTCGGCGGCCGTCCTGGTCGCCTCGAGCGCGCCCCTCGATCAGTTCATCGTCAACCATCCCGATTATTTCTTCTCGCGGAGTCCGGAGCGGGCCCTGATCAATCCCGACAACCTCTCGATCCTGGTCAGCCACGTCGAGTGCGCGGCCTTCGAACTCCCCTTCCGCAAGGGCGAAACGTTCGGGACCAAGGAGGTCGAGAAGATCCTGGCCTACCTCGAGGAGGAGCATCTCGTCCACCATTCCCAGGATAAATGGTTCTACACCTCGGACGCCTACCCGGCCGACGCCATCAGCCTGCGCAGCATCAGCTCGGACAACTTCGTCGTCGTCGACGCGACCGATAAGGCCAAGGTCATCGCCGAGGTCGATTTCGGCGCGGCCTTGACCACCCTCCACCCCAAGGCCATCTACATCTGCGAGGGCGAGCAGTACTTCGTCGAAAACTTGGACTACGCCGAGCGGCGGGCCTACGTCAAGCGGACCGACGTCGATTACTACACGGACGCCATCGACTACACCAAGATCAAGATCCTGGACGCCTTCGAGAGCAAGCCGCTCGACCGCTGCCGGATCACCCACGGCGAGGTCCACGTCGCGACCCAGGTCGTCGGCTTCAAAAAGATCAAGTTCCACACCATGGAAAACGTCGGCGCCGGCGACCTCGCCCTCCCTCAGAACGAGATGCATACAACGGCCTACTGGGTCACCGTCCCGGCCGATCTCTTCCACAGCCTTCCCTTCTCGTCCGAGCAAAAGGTCAACGGACTGTTCGGCTTGGCCTACATCCTCCACAACGTCGCCCCGCTGTTCATGATGTGCGACATCCACGACGTCGGCGTTTCGATCGGGGATAACGCCTCGGGCGAGTCCGTCCCGCCCCGCGAGATCCCGGCCCGGGCCGCCCGGCCCGACGCCGAGCCCGTCTTCCTCGACGAGACCTTCGAGCCCAATATCTTCATCTACGACAACTTTCCCGGGGGGGTCGGCCTCAGCCCGTCGCTGTTCGCCCTGGAAAAGACGCTGTTCGAGCGCTGCCTCAAGACGATCGCGGCCTGTCCCTGCCGCGAAGGCTGCCCCTCCTGCGTCGGCCCGGCCAAGGAGAGCGGCGAGCAGGCCAAACAGGTCGCCATGGAGATCCTCAAGGGTATTATCTGATGAAAATCGCCGCTCATGATCAAAGCCCGTTTCCGGTCATCACGAAAATGTAAAGCCGTGCTCGTTCCGCCCGCTGTTCCGACCGCTTGGCATCGATCCGCGGTCGGCCCTAATATTTATGTAATAAGGGCAGCGTCGAGTCCGAGCTCGGCGCCCATCGCCAAAGAGCTAACATGAAAGTCGTTTTCATACTGAGAAAAATAGTTGTTTCCCCCCAGATGGGGATCATGTGCTTGTCGGCTTCCCTAAAAAAAGCCGGGCATCAAACAGACCTGATATGCTATGAAAAAGAAAATTTCATTGAAAAGTTAAGCGAATTGAAGCCGGACATCGTCGCTTACAGTTTAACGACCGGCGCGCATCGGGACCTCATAGCCATCAATAAAATAATCAAAAAACATTTTCAGGTTTATTCCGTTTTCGGCGGTCCGCACGTGACTTTCTTTCCGGACATAATCCATGAGGAAGGAATAGATGCCATCTGTATCGGGGAAGGGGATGACGCTTTTGTGGAATTTGTCAATAAGTTGAGCAAGGGGGAAAGCGTCGACAACGTCAAAAATTTTTGGATAAAAAAAGGGACAAAGATCATCAAAAACCCTCCCCGAAAGCTGATTGAAAATCTGGATAGGTTGCCGTATGCCGACAGAGAATTGATTTATGAAAAGCTCCCTTTTTTCAAGAAACTGAAAATCAAGAGGCTGATGGCGAGCCGGGGATGCCCCTTCAGATGCACCTATTGTTTTAACATTAAATTCAATGCGCTGTACAAGGGAAAAGGAAAGATCATCAGGCAGAGAAGCGCTGATCATGTCATCAATGAAATCTTGGAAATAAGAAAAAAATACCCGCTGAAAACGGTCAAATTTATAGACGATACATTTAACATCAATCCGGCCTGGTTAAAGGAATTCTGCGAGAAATATGAGGACAAAGTCGGGTTGCCGTTTATTTGCAATGTCAGGGCGGATCTCATCACTCCCGAAATAGTCCGCCAGCTAAAAAGCGCAAACTGCATACTTGTTTGCATGGGCATTGAAACGGGAAATGAGAAAATCCGAAAAGAGATGCTTAAGAGAGACATGAGCAATGAACAGATCATCAATGCCTGCCGATTGCTCAAAAAAGCGCGGATAAAGATATTTGCGACAAATATGCTCGGATTGCCGGGAGAAGACCTCGACAAAACATTTGAAACAATATTATTCAACGCCAAATGCAGGGTGGACTTTCCCGAATTTTCGCTTTTTCAACCCTACCCAAGCACCCAACTTACGGAATACGCCGTCAAGAAAGGCCTTTATGAAGGAAATTATGAAAATATCGATTCGGATTATCTGCACAAAAGCCCCTTAAAACTCGGACATAAGGAAAAAAGGAAACTGGAAAATCTGCAGGAATTCGGATTTTTGCTGGTCAGGTTCCCTTTTCTTTCTCCTCTGGTAAAAACTCTTATTACATTCCCGGAAAATCCATTTTATAAACTGTTTTATTCTTTATCTTATGGAGCCTCTTTATGGTTTGTTTTTTCAATCGCCCTCGGCTCTGATGTAGATTTTTTAGAATCCATAACGAGAATTTTTGATTATATCTAAAATAGAAAAAGTCGGCTCGAGGCGTCGGACGCCGCTTGACAAAGCGGCGTTGAGAACCTATCGTTAAGTTTGGGGTAGAGACCGAAATGGGATACGGTTTCCACGCATTCGCCCGCTATTCTTAAGCCGCTTTTTCGCCCCGCTCGACGACACCGCCGCCAAGAACGATGCCGTGCCCGCGATTGCGGGTATTCAGGCCATTTTCTTGTCGTAGAGAAGAATATGCGACGGGAAGGATAGAAAGAGGGATTCTGATGCGCGATTCTCGGGGGGTGCCATATGAAAAGAAGGTTGGTTGTCTTCGGGATTCTTGGGGGGCTTGTGGTCGTCGCGGCGAGCATCGGCGGAGGGGGCGGCCAACGCCCTACTGATCAGTTCGCCCAAGGTTCTCGTTTGACCAGCGCTCCTCCCCAAGCCCAATCCGCGGGCGCTCAGATCCAGGCCGACTTGAACTTCGGGCGGATGCCGCTCTATTTCATCCCGAACAAAGGCCAGATCAACGGCCCGGCGGCCTTCTATGTCCAGGGCAAGGATAAGACGCTCTATTTCTGCGACGAGGGTGTGACTTTCGTCCTCATGGAAAAAGCCAAGATGGATTCCAAAAAGGATCGACCTGATCGGTGGACCCGAGCGTTGAAGGAAATGACGTTCGAGAACGAGAAGCCGACCCGGAGCTGGACGGTCAAGCTCGATTTCGTGGGCGCGAACGAGGAAGTTAATCCTCAAGGGAGCGACGAAACGGGCGCGGTTATTTCCTATTTTAAGGGCCCTGAGAAGGACTGGAAGACGGGGCTTCCTTCCTACTCGAAGATCGCCTATCGAGAACTCTGGCCGGGAATCGACCTCGTCTTTTCAGGAAGCATGAACGAACTCAAGTATGAGTTCGTGGTCAAGCCGGGTGCGGACCCGTCGCAGATTAGGTTTCGCTATCGGGGCGCGGAAAAAGTATCCATCGACAAAGATGGGCGTCTTGAAGTGACGACCCCGGTCGCGAGCTTCAAGGACGGCGTTCCCGTCGCCTGGCAGGAGACCGCGAGCGGAAAAAAGGACGTATCGCTCGCCTATGACCTCGTCTCCGAAACGCGCGAGGATGAATCCGTCTTCAGCTACGGCTTCTCGGTTGGCGCTTACGATCCCGCTCTCCCGCTCGTTCTCGACCCAGCAGTCATTGTCTATTGTGGCTACATTGGAGGATCAAACAGCGAAGACGGATATGGTGTCGCGGTGGACAGAGCAGGATGCGCCTACATTACAGGCTTTACGTGCTCAACGGAGGCAACATTCCCCATTATTGTGGGGCCGTACCTCAACACATACGGGAATGATGCTTTCATAGCTAAGCTAAAAGCGGATGGGACGGGACTTATCTATTGCGGCTTTATCGGCGGAGTCGGTGGTGATCGAGGAAAAGCAATCGCAGTGGATGGTTCGGGATGCGCTTATATTGCCGGGGTGACCTCATCAACAGAAACAAGCTTCCCGGTGAAAGTCGGACCCGATTTAACTTTTAGTGACAACAGCGAGTTTATTTATGATGCTTTTGTGGCTAAGGTTGAAGCGGATGGAACGGCCCTTATCTACTGTGGATATATCGGCGGTTCCGCCTATGACGAGGGAGATGGGATCGCGGTCGACGGGTCAGGGTGCGCTTATATATCGGGTTATACGGACTCAACTGAGGCAACATTCCCTGTGACGGTGGGACCGGACCTCATCTACAACAATATCAGCGGCAAAAATATTTATGATGCCTTCGTGGCCAAGGTCAGAGCGGACGGGACAGGACTCAGCTACTGCGGCTACATCGGAGGCTCCTCCTATGATTTTGGGTGGAGGATCTTGGTGGATATCCAGGGCTGCGCATATGTAACCGGGACAACGCAATCGAATGAAGCGTCGTTTCCCGTGACCGTGGGGCCGGATATGAGCTTTAACGGAGGAGGCGATATTTTTGTGGCTAAGGTCAAGCCGGACGGAACTGGACTCATCTATTGCGGATATATTGGCGGACCAGGCGGAGAAATGGGGACTGGAATCGCGGTTGACCAATTTAGTTGCGCATATATCACAGGCTATACCACTTCGAACGAGAAATCTTTCCCCGTAACGGTTGGACCGGACTCCAGTTATAACGGCGGGTGGGAGGATGCTTTTGTAGTAAAAGTCCGAGCTGACGGGAAGGGGCTCGTTTACTGCGGTTATATTGGCGGTGGGGATGCTGAAGAAGGGCAGGATATCGCGGTTGACAGATCGGGCAGCGCCTATATCATTGGGTCAACAAATTCAACAGAAGCTACCTTCCCAGTCAGGGAAGGACCCGACCTAAGCTACAATGGAGGCGCTTGGGATGCTTTTGTAGCTAAGGTCCGGACAGATGGGAAGGGGCTCGTTTACTGCGGCTATGTTGGCGGTATCGGCTATGAAAGCGGATTTGGAATCGCGGTTGATTCATCGGGAGACGCCTATATCACGGGCAGAACAGACTCATTAGAGACAAGCTTTCCAGTTAAATTAGGACCTGATCTAACCCACAACAGCCATGATGACGCTTTCGTCGCCAAGATAAAAATGATTCCCTGGCTCCGCGTGACCTCTCCCAACGGCGGCGAGAAGTGGGAGGCGGGGACAAAGCATCCCATCACCTGGGAGTCAAGCGACTATGAAGACCAGGACAAGATCCTCTATTCCACGGATAAAGGAAAGGCTTGGACGACGATCGCCACAACCACCCCGGACGACGGCCGCTACTACTGGACGGTTCCTAATGCAATCTCCCCGACTTGCTGGGTCCGGATCAATAAGCGCGACAACTCCGCCAAGGACCGGAGCGACAGGGTCTTCGCCATCGTCCCGATGCCTACGATCAAGGTCGTCGTTCCCAACGGCGGGGAGACCTGGAAAGCTAAAACCGTCCACACAATCCGCTGGACGACGACCGGGACGCTCGCGTCGGTCAAAATCGAGTATTCGACCGACGACGGATTGAATTGGGCGAATATCATCGCTTCGACACCGAACACGGGAAGCTACGCTTGGACGGTTCCCAATAAGTCGTCGACGGCCTGCCGTGTCCGGGTCCGCAAGCCCGGCTCGATGACCCCGGCTGACACGAGCGACGGGAAGTTCTCGATAATCGGTCTGTAAAGTCGGGCTTCTTCTAAGAGGGTGGAATTCAGGGGACACGATACCAAATCCGGAGATTTGGTTCATGTCCCCTGAATTCCGTGCCCTGTCCCCTGATTTCCGTGCCCTTTAATTGACAGCCGTTCCCGCCTGTGCTACTTTGGCCTGGGTTTGACAGCCATGAATGTATTCAAGCTTATCGCCGACGCGAGCTTTGTCGTCCAGCTCATCCTGTTCGCCCTTATCCTGTTCTCGGTCTTCTCCTGGGCCATCATCATCTTCAAGCGGAGGACCCTGCGGCTCTCCGCGGTCCAGTCTCGGAAGTTCCTTTCCGTCTTCCGCAAGAGCCGGGACCTCGAAGATGTCAACCAGGCCGCCCGCAAGTACCAGGCCAGCCCGCTGGCGGCCATGTTCGAGTCCGGCTTCCGGGAGATCGCCCTTCTTTCCAAGCGGAATCCGTCCGCGCCGTCCAAGGCCGAGCGGATGGAGAACGTTGAGCGCGCCCTCCAGCGCGTTTCGAACGCCGAAGTCGCTAAAATGGAGCGGATGATGAGCTTCCTGGCCACGACCGGGAGCGTCACCCCCTTCATCGGCCTGTTCGGGACGGTCTGGGGGATCATGGACGCCTTCCAGCGGATCGGCGTCCTGCGCTCGGCCAGCCTGGTCACGGTCGCGCCCGGCATCGCCGAGGCCCTGATCGCGACGGCGGCCGGTCTGTTCGCGGCCGTCCCTGCCGTCATCGCCTATAATTTCTTCCTCCACCGCATCAAGGACCTCATCACCGAGATGGAGGACTTCAGCCTCGAATTCCTCAACATCGCGGACCGCCTCTATGGCTCTTAACGTCGCCCCCCTGACTCGCGGCTCCTCGCGGCGCCGCTCGGTCGGGACGTCCCTGTCCGAGATCAACGTGACGCCCTTCGTCGACGTCATGCTCGTCCTCCTCGTCATTTTCATGGTCACGGCCCCCCTGATGCAGTCGGGGATCGGCGTCAACCTCCCCCAGGCCGAATCCGAATCGGCCCCGGCCGACGAGGGCATGACCCTGACCGTGACCAAGGACAAGTTCATCCACATCGGCGAGACCGTCGTCAACATCCATCTCCTGGAGCGGCGGCTCAACGAATATTTCTACGGGAAAAAGAAAAAGGTCGTCTTCCTCCAGGGCGACCAGGAAATCCCCTACGGGTTCATCATCGACATCCTGGACGTCGCCAAAAAGGCCGGGGTCGAGGTCGTCGGTCTCATCACCGAGCCGAAAGAGAAGACGGCCCAGCGCCGCTGAGGAGTCGGGCCATGACCAGACTCTGGGGGGACGATCATCGGTTCCAGAAGGCCGTCCTCGCCTCGCTCGCCCTCCATGTCGTCCTGTTCACCCTAATCGTCACGTCGCCCAAGTTCCCCCATGCGGCCCCGCGCGGCCCGATTCGCTACGTCAACTTGGCCTTGGGCGGGCCGGGCGGAGGCCGCGGAGGAGGCACACAGCTGGGGACGACAGCGGTCCCGCCCAAGCGGGAGACCCTGCGGGATCTGACGACGCCGCAGAAGGCGGCCGTGGCGCCCAAATCCGAGCTCCGCTACCCAGTTCCCGAGCCGAAGAAGGAGAAGACGCCGCCCAAGGACAAAAAGGCGGCCATCTCCCAACCCCAGCCGCCCATTAAAGCGGAACCGTCCGAGGAGACGGAGACGGGCGGCGGATCCGGCCTCAGGATCGGGGGCATCGGCGAGGGCTCGGGCGGAGGCGGCGGCGTTTTCGGGTCCGAGTACGGGGATCAGATCGGGATGTCGAGTTTTCCCTATACCTATTACCTCCAAATCCTGACCGATAAAGTCTCGGCAGCCTGGTTTACCTCGCTGGTCGACCCGGGCGTCAGCGGGACCTACACCGTGACCATTTTCTTCAAGATCCACCGGGACGGGCGGATCTCGGACCTCAAGGTCGAGGAGGCGAGCCCCATCCGCTCGCTCGACCTGTCCGCGCTCCGGGCCATCACCTTGGCCGCGCCCTTCCCCCCCTCCCCGAGGAATACGACCAGGACTTCCTGGGAATCCACCTCATCTTCGAGCATTCCAAATGAAACATCGCATCATCGTCCCGACGCTCTGCGTCTGTCTCTGCCTGGCGGCCGTTCCGGTCGTGCGCCCTCAGCAGGAGGTCGTCATCACGATCAAGGACGGAATGCCCATGATCCCGGTCGCCCTTCCCGACTTCATCCTCCGCTCCTCGTCGGCCCCGCTCCGGGCGGCGGCCGCCGAGCTCTATCAAGTCCTCTCGGACGACCTCAAGTACACCCGCGTCTTCCAGCTCCTCCCCAAGAGCTACTACGGCTATATCCCGGCCTTGGATCCGGATAAGATCGCCTTCAAGGACTGGGAGTCCATCCAGGCCAAGTACCTGCTGACCGGCGTCGTCGCCGAGGGGGAAGCCGGGACGGTCCAGTTCGAGGCCAAGTTCTACGACGTCAAGGGCGAGCGCTTCATGCTCGGCAAGAAGTATGAGGCCTCGGCCAGGGTTCTGCGCCGGGCCGCCCATGAATTCGCCGACGAGGCCCTCAAGGCGTTCGGCGAGCGGCCGATCTTCACGACCCGGATCGTCTTCGTCTCCGACCGCGACGGGAACGACGAGCTGTACCTGATGGACTACGACGGCGAAAACCAGACGCGGCTGACCTTCAACAAGGTCATCGACCTTATGCCGGCCTGGTCGATGGACGGCCAAGCGATCGCCTACACGTCCTATCGGCACAACAATCCCGATCTGTACCTATTCCGGCCCTTCGAGGGCAAGAATACGGCCGTGGCGACCAAGGGCACGAGCTGCGCCCCCTCCTTTTCGCCGGACGGAAAATGGCTCGCCTTCTGCTCGTCCATGGACGGAAACGCCGAGATCTACGTCGCCCAGAGCGACGGCAGCGACATCCGCCGGCTGACCTTCAACAAGTCCATCGACACCTCGCCCTCCTGGTCGCCGACCAGCCGGGAGATCGCCTTCACCTCGGACCGGAGCGGATCGCCCCAGATCTACGTCATGGACGCCGAAGGCTCCAACGTGCGGAGGGTCAGCTTCGGTGGGACCTACCAAGACCAGCCGGCCTGGTCGCCGGCGGGCGATCAGATCGCCTACGTCTCCCGGGTCGACCAGGTCTTCGACATCTACCTCCTCAATCTGCGGACCTCTCAGATCATCAAGCTGACCGAGAGCAACGCCCGGAACGAGTCGCCCGCCTGGTCTCCGGACGGCCGGCACATCGTCTTCTCGTCGTCGCTCCCCGGGACAAACCAGCTCTACACCATCGACTACGACGGGGCCAACCTGCGCCGGCTGACCTCCAAAGGCAACAATAAGCTGCCCGACTGGTCCCGGCGCTGACGCCTGGCGCTTCGCCGGTACTCATGGGGGAGTGCAAACGACCCATGAGTGCGGCCAGGCCAAGAAAACGATTTCCTGTTGCCCGTTCGCTAGCGCTCAGGGTCACACTCATGATCCGGAAGCGTCTCATGAGTGCGGGCGCTCCAAAGACGCGGGTCTTTGGAGCTTCCGCCCTGAACAACCCCGCCACATGGCTAGCGGTTAAGGGGTTGACAGACGAAACCCGAATCTGTATAAATTAAGGGCGTGAGGCGCCATTTTCCATCCCATCCAATGGCCCACGCCCGATGCCGATAGGAGGTTCCATGAAAAAATCTCTCTGCTTTACTCTCGCCATCCTCCTGACTTTCCTGTTTCTGGCGGCCTGCAAGGCCAAGGTGAAGGAAGTCCCCCCTCCGCCCCAAGCCCAGGAACAGCCCAAGGTCGAGAAGGTGCCCGAACCCCCCAAGCCGCCCGCCCCGACCGAGGAAGAGATCTTCCGGGCCAAGACCCTCGAGCAGATCAACCGCGAACAGCCGCTCAAAATGGTCTTCTTCGACTACGACAAGTACTTCATCCGCAACGACGCCAAGCCGGTGTTGAGCGCCAACGCCTCCTGGCTCACCAAGTTTAAAAGCGTCCGGGTTTTGATCGAAGGCCACTGCGACGAGAGAGGAACCGAGGATTACAACCTCGCCCTCGGCGAAAAGCGGGCCAAGAGCGCCTACGACTATCTTCTGTCGCTGGGGGTTTCCGGCGACCGGATGCAGACGATCTCCTACGGCAAGAGCCAGCCGATCGATCCCGGCCACAACGAGGTGTCCTGGCAGCGAAACCGGAGAGCCCAGTTTACAATCATCGCCAAATAGCGTTATAATTTTTCTATGAGAGTATTCAAGGTCGTGGGAAGGGGTCTTTTCGTCCTTCTCATCCTGCCCCTGCTCGCCGCGGGCGCCGACACCAAGGAAAAGAAGGCCTACGAGCTTATTTACGAGGACGTCCAGCTCCTCAAGCAGAAGCTGGCCCAGGTCGAGACCAAGCTCGACCGGAACGCCGAGGACATCCGGGCCCTCCAGACACAGGTCAAGGACTTCCTCGACCAATGGAAACTGGCCGAGGGGGCGCAGGCGAGCCTCAAGGAGGACATTAAAACGCTCCCCTCCCAGTACCAGGTCCTGGCCGACAAGCTGGAGCTCATCAACCTCCAGCTCGTCAAGATCACCGAGGACCTGCTCTCCCTCCGGCCGGGCGGCGCGGCGGCGCCGGAAACGGCCGGACCGGGTGCGGACAAGGCCGAAAAGAAAGAGCCCGACAAGAAACCCGAAGCCGACAAGACCGCGAAGGAGGCGGCGGCCCAGGAAACGCCGGCGCCTTCCAACCTCTCTCCCCAAGAGGTCTACAACACGGCCTATACCGATTATCTCAAGGGGAACTTCGACCTGGCCACCGAGGGCTTCCGCATCTATCGTGAACAGTTCTCGGAAAGCCCTCTCGCCGACAACGCCCTGTACTGGATCGGCGAATGCTCCTTCAGCCAGAAGAAATTCGATGAGGCCATCGCCCGCTTCGATGACCTCATCCTCAACTACCCCCAGAGCGACAAGATCGCCGCGGCCTACCTCAAAAAAGGACTGAGCCTGATAGAGCTGGGGCGGAAGGAAGAGGCCCTCTCGGTTTTCAAGCTTCTCGTCAGCAAGTTCCCGCTCGAGAACGAGACCAAGGTCGCGCAGCAGAAGATCAAGGATCTGAGTTCCGAAGATGAGAGATATTAACAGCCTCAATAAAGTCCTCCTGATCGGACGCCTGGGGGGGAAGCCGGAGCTCCGCTACCTCCCCCAGAGCGAACGGGCGATCGCCCGCTTCAGCCTGGCGACGAACGAGCGCTCCTTCAATCCCCAGACCAAGGAAAGCCGCGACCACACCGAATGGCATAAAATCGTGGCTTGGGGGAAGCTCGCCGAGTTCGCCGAGAAGTACCTCGCCCAGGGCCGTCAAATCCTGATCGAAGGCAAGCTCCGGACCCGGCCCTGGCAGGACAAAGAAGGGAACAAGCGCTCGACGACCGAGATCGAGGCCTTCAGCATCGTCCTCCTCGGCCGGCGCGAGGGGGCGGGCGAGCCCGTCTCTCATGAGCCCCTGCCCGGAGAGCCCTCGGTCCCCGACTTCCCCGGCGAGGAGGAGCCGTCCGGACCGGGCGGCCCGGACGACGACGTCCCCTTCTGAGCGGCCCGGCGCCTCCCCGCCCTGGCGCACCCCGCTTCCGGCCGCCCCAAAGAGGTGTTCCATGACCGAGCGTCCCATCGTGCCGAGCGAACAGGACTTCCGCGGCTGCATCGTCGAGGATGTCCGTCCCTGGGGGAAGTTCCGCTCCTACCCCCATCAGAACGCGGCCGCCCTCAAGATCATCACCGTCAATCCCGGCGGCTCCCTTTCGCTCCAATACCACAACCGTCGGAGCGAATTCTGGGTTGTCCTCGATCAGGGGCTGGAGATGACGATCGGCGACCGGACCTGGCGGCCGGCCGAGGGCGAAGAAATCTACGTCCCGCGCGAAGCGCCCCACCGCCTCCGCTGCCTCGGCCCGGAGCGGGGCCGGGTCATGGAGATCTGGCTGGGGGATTCCGACGAGGCGGACATCGTCCGCCTCCAGGACGAGTACGGACGGAACGCGCTGGGCGGCCGTTAACGTTAAGAGGAGTGCCGCATCAGAAACGCCTGGGGATGTTTGACCAGGATCTTCTCGACGATGAACTCCTCGATCTCCCGGGCCGTCCGGAGGTCGAGGGCGGCGTTGACGATCCGCCGGACGGTCCGGACCTCGACGGCCCGGAGGACCCTCTTGATGCGGGGAATGAAGATGGGATTCATGCTGAACGTCCTCAGCCCGAACCCGAGCATGACGAGGGCCGAAATCGGATCGGCCGCCATCTCGCCGCAGACCGTGACGCCCTTCCCCTCCCGCTCGGCCGTCCGGATGATGCCCCGGATGAGCCGCAGGAGGGCCGGGTGGAGGGGCTTGTAGAGATAGGAGACGTGCTCGTTGGAGCGGTCGACGGCCAAATAGTACTGGATGAGGTCGTTCGTCCCGATGCTGAGATAGTCGACCTCTTTGGCCAGGACGTCGGCCATGGCCGCCGCGGCCGGGACCTCGATCATGACCCCGAGCGGGATCTGCCGGTCGTACTTGATGTTCCGCCCGTCGAGCTCGGCCTTGACCTCGCGGAACAGGCGCTTGACCTCAAAGACCTCCTCGATCTCGGTGACCATCGGTACGAGAATCCGGACGTTGCGGAGGGCGCTGGCGCGGAGGATGGCCCGGAGCTGGGTCCGGAACAGGTCCCGGTTTTTGAGGGAGAAGCGGATGCCTCGCAGCCCGAGGGCCGGATTAGGCTCCTGCTCGATCATGAGCTGGGGAAGCGTCTTCTCGCCGCCGATGTCGATCGTCCGGATATAGACCGGGGCCGGCTGAGCTTCCTTGGCGATCCGGAAGTAGGTCTCATAATGGTCCTCTTCGCTGGGGAGGGTCGTCCGCTGGAGGTAGATAAACTCGGACCGGAACAGCCCGATCCCTTCGGCCCCGTAGGAAAAACCCATCTGGACTTCCTCGGGAAGCTCGATGTTGGCCAGGGGGATGAAGCGGACCTCGTCGAGCGTCCGTGACGGGAGCTTGGCCGTCTTGCGAAGTTCCTTCCCGTAGCTGAGGTACTTCTCGCGCTTGCCTTGGAACTCCTTGCGGACGGCCGGGGGCGGGTTGATGATGACCTCGCCGTCCGTCCCGTCGACGATAAGATAGTCTCCGCTCCGGATGAAACGGGTCACGTCGTGGAGGCCGACCACGGCCGGAATGTTGAGGGACCGGGCCAGGATGGCCGTATGCGAGGTCAATCCGCCCATGTCGAGGGCAACGCCCAGGACTTGGCCGTGGCTGATCCGGAGGGCCGCTTCGGAGGGCATCAGGTCGTGGGCGACCAGGATCCGGCGGGCCGTCTTTTCGTCCTTGGCCGGGGCCTTGTCCTCGAGGTTTCTGTAGATTTTGGCCAGGACGTCGGACACATCGGACTTCCGCTGTCGGAAGTACTCGTCGGAGAGCCCCTCGAAAATCTTCTCGTACTTCTGGTGGACTTGGGACAGCGCCCATTCGGCCTTGACCTTCTCCTCGGTGATGATCCGCTCCAAGCTGGCCAGAAGCGTCTTGTCCTGAAGGATGAGGAGGTGGGCGTCGAAGATGTAGGCGGGCTCGTCGCCGATCCGGGCGCGGATGTCTTTCTGGAGCTGGACGAGGTCGTCCTGAGTCCGGGCCAGGGCCCGCTGGATCCGCTTGAGTTCGGCCGGAATCCGGTTGGCCGCGACCGGCTCGCGCCGGGCCGTGAACAGAACCCGCGTCGAGAGGACGGCCTCGCCCATGGCGATCCCCGGTGAGACCCCGATTCCCCGCAGCCGGATGAGGTCCATGGCGCCTATTCCTTCTCCCCGAACTTGTCGTTGACGAGGGCTTCGATGGCCTTGAGGGCGGCCGCCGCGTCCTTGCCCGATAGTTTGAGCCCGATCGTCGACCCCTGGGTCGCGGCCAGGGTCAGGATGCCCAGGATGCTCTTACCGTCGATTTCGCTTCCGTCCTTGATGATGCGAACCGAGGCCGAGAACCGGTTGGCCAGGTTGACGAATTTGACGGCGGCCCGGGCGTGAAGCCCGAGCTTATTCCTGATCGTCAGCTTTTTTTCGATCATGGCGCTATCCGGAGCGGCAACCCTTAGCGCTTGGCGCCGAGGAGGGCGCTGGCGAGGTGGATGTTCTTTTTCCCCTGGTCGACGACTTTCTTGGCCACGTCCTTGAGGTTGTTGCTGCGCTGGAGGGAAACGAACTTGATGAGCATCGGGAGGTTGACGCCGGTGATGATCTCAACCTGGTTATCCTTGAGAAAGCTGAAGCTCAGGTTCGAGGGCGTCCCCCCGAACATGTCCGTGAAGATGACGACCCCGTTCTTCTGGTCGACCTTCTTGAGGCTCTGGTTGATCTTCTTCTTGGAATCCTCGACATCGTCGTACCACCCGATCGAGATCGCCTCGATGTTCGGAGCCTCCCCCAGGATGATCGTCAGCGCGTTGAGGAGCTCCTCGGCGAGCTTCCCATGGCAGACGATAATGCCTCCGACCATGGCGTCTCTCCTAAGTTCAAGCCCGGCCCGTCACTTAAACACATCCCGATGATAGAGTCTTATATCATATTTTTGGCGGCGAAGATACTCCCTGAGGATCTCGGCGATGACGACGGAGCGGTGCTTGCCGCCCGTGCAGCCGATCGCGATCGTCAGGTAGCTCTTCCCTTCCCGGACGAAGCGGGGAATCAGGAAATCGAGGAAATCACGGAGCTTGGCCAGGAAGGCCTTGGTCTCGGCCGCGCCCAGGACGAAATCCCGGACCGCGCGCCGGCGTCCCGATTTTTCACGGAGGGATTCGACGTAAAAGGGATTGGGCAGGAAACGGGTGTCGAAGACAAGGTCGGACTCGAGGGGAATCCCGTACTTATAGCCGAAGCTGATCAGGATGATCTGGAGGCGGAGCGCGCGCCGGGAGGCGAAGCGTCTTCCGAGCAGCTCCTTGAGCTGAACGATCGTCATCCGCGTCGTATCGATGACTTCGTCGGCCATGTTCTTGATCGGGGCCAGCCGCTTCCGCTCGAGCCGGACGCCCTCGACGACGGATTTCGGAGCCAGGGGATGGGGCCGGCGCGTCTCGCTGAAGCGCTTGACCAGGGCCTCATCCGTGGCGTCGAGGAAGATGAGACGGGCCCCTACCTTGGGGCGGATCTCCTTCCAGACGCGGGGGAACTCCTTGAGGAAGGCGGGCTCCCGGATGTCGACGACGAGGGCGACCTTGCCGATCTCGACCTTGCGGTGGAGCCAGAGGTCGACGAAGTTCGGGATGAGCTTGGCCGGCAGGTTGTCGACGCGGTAGTAGCCCAGGTCTTCGAAGAAGTGGCTGACGACCGTCTTCCCCGATCCGGACAGTCCGGCGATGATCACGAACTTGTCGCGCGTCATGCCCCGGCCGCCTTTCGCCGCCGCCGCGTCCCCGCCCCCCGCCCCGCCCCCAAGGCCCGGTCGAGCCGCCGAACGATCTCCCGGGAGGCCTGGTAGCCCCGCCGGCGGAGGCAGTGGACCCGGCTGGCGACCTCGATCAGGGTCGCGATGTTGCGGCCGGGCGCGACCGGAATCGTGATCTGAGGGATGGGGACTCCCAAGATGCCGTGGTCCTTGGGGAAGCGCAGGCCGAGCCGGTCGAATTCACGGCCCCGCTGCCATTTCCGGAGCCGGACGGCCAGGTCGACGGCCGACTCGGCGCAGAGGGCGCGGGGCCCGAAGATCTCCTTGATGTTGATGATGCCCAGGCCCCGGATCTCCATGTAATCGCGGCTGAGATCGGGCGCCCGTCCCCGCAGCGTCCCGTCGGCGGTCCGGTGGACGCGGACGACATCGTCGGCGACGAGGCGATGGCCGCGGCCGACGAGCTCGAGGACGCTTTCGCTCTTGCCGATCCCGCTGTCGCCGAAGATGAAGACGCCCAGCCCGTAGATCCGGAGGAGTTCGCCGGAGATCGTGGTCTCCGCCCGGCGGGCCGCCTTAGGCCGCGAGTTTTTCTTCTTCTTCACGGACGATCTCCAGGATCTCCAGGGCCGTCTCGACCGTCAAGATCCGCTTGAGGAGGCTCCGCGATCGCCGGGCGAGGCGGGCGACCGCGGCCAGGATCTGAAGGTTGAGGGCCGGATCCTCGGGCGGCGTGACGACCAGAAAAAACAGGTAGGCCGGCTTGCCGTCGGCCGCGTCGAACGGGGCCCCCGTCCGGGACACGGCCAGCAGAACCAGGGGCTCCTTGACCCAGCTCCCTTTGCAGTGGGGGATGGCGATGCCCCGGCCGATGGCCGTGCTTCCCAGCCGTTCCCGCTGGGCGAGCCGCTCGGCGAGCTCCCGGTCCTTGGCGACACGCCCCTTCGCCTTGAGGACGGCCGCCATCTCCTTCAAAATGCCCTCCCGCTCCCGGGCTTCCAGGGTCGGCAAGATAAGCTCTTCGGAGAGAAGACCGTGGAGCTTGAGGGCCATACCCGCCCGATTCCTTTCATTCGGGCTGGACGAGGCCGATGTTCCCGTCCTTGCGCTTGAACAGGACGGCCCATTTCTCGGAGCCGAGCTCGCGGAAGACAAGGACCTCTTTCTTCTTGAGCTCGAACTGGATGGCGGCCTCCTCGATGGACATCGGCTTGGGGGAGAAGAAGGGGCTGCGCAAGACCCGCCGCCCCGCTTCGGCCCGCTCCTCGGGCGCGCCCAGTTCCTTCCGCTCGCGGCCCTTGCGCCGTTTCTGCTCGCGGAACTTGGCCCGCTCCTTTTTGAGCTTGGACTCCAAGCGGTCGAAGACCCGATGGAGGGACGAGAACATATCCTCGGTCTCCTCGGTCAGGATGAGGCTCGGCCCCTTTCCCTTGACGTTGAGCTCGACCCGCTGCCGGTACTTCTCGACGGACAGGATCAGGTCGACCTCCAGCACGGAACCCAGCAGGTTTTCCAAGGCGCGGAGTCTCTTCTCGCAAAACTCCCGGACCTCGGGCGTCACCTCGGTCTGCCGGGCCGTGAAGTGGATGTTCATGGGGTGCCCTCCATCATGAATTTGCGCTTCCGGATGTGGGACGGCTGAATCCGGAGCTGTTTCCGGTACTTGGCGACGGTCCGCCGCGCGATCCGAAGATTCTCTTTGACCAGGATGGCGACGATCTCGTCGTCGCTCAGGGGGCGGGTCCGGTCCTCGTTCTCGACGAGCTTGCGGATCCGGTCCTTGATCTTGAGGGACGAGACCTCCTCGCCGAAATCCCCGACCAGGGACTTGTGGAAGAAATATTTCAGGGGGAAGACGCCGCGCGGCGTCAGCATATGCTTATTGGCGACGACCCGGCCGACCGTCGATTCGTGAACGCCGATCTCCCGCGCGATTTCCATCAAGGTCAGCGGCTTAATGAAATCGAGGCCGTTCTCCAGGAAGTCCTTCTGTTTGTTGACGATGAAGCGGGCGACCTTGGCGACCGTCTGATCCCGCTGTTCGAGGCTGCGCAGGAACCAGATGGCCTTCTTCATCTTGTCCTTGAGGTATTGGTGGGCCTCGGTGTCCTTGGCGGCCTCGGCCAAGAGCTTCCGGTAGTAGCGGCTGATCCGCAGCCGGGGCATGCCCTGGTCGTTGAGGACGATCTTGAGCTCGTCATCTTCCTTGGAGACGATGATATCGGGGACGACGTAGAACGTCCGTTCCTGGCTGTAC
Source organism: Candidatus Aminicenantota bacterium (assembly GCA_963702005.1). Taxonomy (GTDB): domain Bacteria; phylum Acidobacteriota; class Aminicenantia; order Aminicenantales; family JAFGBC01; genus JAFGBC01. Next base: position 808,732 of record OY969696.1, on the reverse strand, counting down.
TTGGAGCCGGGCGCCGGGTCGAGGCTCTTGATGACGTCGACATGGCGCTTGATGTCGGCCAAACCGAGCCCCAGCGCCTTGGCCAGGCCGCTGAAATCCGACTTCTCGAGCAGGGAGAGGTGTTTGGCGACGATGTCCAGGGTGACCGGATCGCGGATTCGAAGATGGTCCATCTGGACGAGGAGGGCCTCCTGGAGGTTGAGGCTGCCGGCCCCGACCGGATCGAAGAAGAGGATCTCCTGCCGGATCCGCTCGACCGTTTCGATGTCGGTCCGGGCCAGCGAGGCGATCTCCTCGAGCGTTGCCGTCAGGTAGCCTTCCTCGTTGATGTTGCCGATGATGAGCTGGGCGACCTCCTTCTCCCGGCCGTCAAAAAAGGTCAGGTTCGCCTGCCAGTTCAGGTGGTCCCAGAGCGAGGTTTTTTTAGTTAGCGTGTTCTCGATCGAGGGGATGTCCCTCTTCTCGCCGCCGTAGGAGCTAAGTCCGGAATCCAGGTAATCTTGGAACGATATCTCCTGCCCGAGATCCTCTCCTCCGGCCTCGGGCTGGCCGGCCGCCTCCCCGGCGGCGGGAGTCTCTCCCTTCTCGCCGGCTTGGGTCTCATTGGAAGCGGCCGGCGTTTTAAGGTCGACTTGGCGGCTCTTCTTCTCCGGGGGGGCTTCGAATTCCTCCGTCTCGAGCATCGGATTCTGGGCGAGCTCGCTGTCGATGACCTCGATCAGCTCGAGGTTGGTCAGGGGAAGGAGCTTGATGGCCTGTTGAAGGGCGGGCGCCAGGATCAGCCTTTGAACCTGTCGCTGGTCGAGCCTCTGTTTCAGCACCGTGCTCTCCTCCGCTCTGCCGGGGAGGTCAATCGAGTGAAAATCCTTCTCCCAGGTAGTTTTTCCGGACCTGGGCCGAGGCGACCAGATCATCGGGCAGGCCGTGTTGGATGATGGTTCCTCCGCTGATGATATAGCCACGGTCCGCGATCTTGAGGGTCTCGCGGACACTGTGATCGGTCACGAGAAGGCCGAGCCCCTTCTCCTTCAAAGACAGGATGATCTCTTGAAGGTCGTTGATGGCGAGGGGATCGATCCCGGTAAACGGCTCGTCGAGGAGGATGAATTCGGGACCGGTGATCATGGCCCGGGCGATCTCCAGGCGGCGCCGCTCCCCTCCCGAAAGAGTGTAAGCCTTGGCCCGGGCCAGCCGGGCCAAGCCGAACTCCTCGAGGACGGCCCCGACCTCGCCGGCCGGCGCTCCCTCCTCGCCGGGAAGGACCTCCAGGATGGCCATCAGGTTATCCTCAACGCTCAGCCGCCGGAACGAGGAAGGCTCCTGGGGAAGGAGACAAATCCCCCTCTGGGCCCGGAGGTACATGGGAAGTTCCGTGATGTCCTCGCCGTCGAGGAAAATTCGGCCGGCGTCCTGAGGAACGAGCCCTAAAATCATGGAAAACGTCGTCGTTTTCCCCGCCCCGTTCGGGCCGAGAAGTCCGACGATCTCCCCCCTTTTTATCTCGACCGTAACGCCGTTGACGACTTTTTTGCGCCGATAGCTCTTTTCAAGACCGACCGCTTTCAGACCGTCTCTCATGTCTCACGACTTGATAACCGTGACCGATCGATCCCGCCTCCTATTCTCGATCAGGATTCTACCATCGGCCAGCTGAAATGTCAATTTGTCCCCCCGCGTCTCGCCCTTGTCCTTGTCGATCAGGACGGGGTTTTCGAGGAGGACCACGGTCTCCTCGGGGACCGCGAACTCGGCCCGTCCCCCCTGCCCTTCCCAGGTGCCCTGCCGGATCTTGACCGACCCCTTGGCGACGATCATCGTCATGTCGGCCGACCCCTCGGCGAGATCCATCGTGATCGTATCGGCCTCGAGAACGGCGTCCCGAGCCTTGAGGACGCAGCCCTTCCTGAAAAAGACCTTCCGCTCCTCGGGATGAAATTCGATGCTGTCTCCGGACACCTCCACTTTCTCCTCGGTCTGGCTGTCCTTGGGCCTGTGCCAGAACTGGGACTTGACCTTGCCCCGTCCCTCCAAGCTTCCCTTGTCCTCGAGGACCTGGATGGAATCGGCCTGGACAATCTGCTTGCCTTGCCAGAGGCGGGCTTCCCCTTCATATAGGGAACGTTTGGCGTCCTTGCCGTATCTCATTCGTGCCGTCGAAACAAAGACGGGCTCCCGGCCGGCGAACAGGCCGGTCGGCACCTTGCCGCCGCTTCCCGGCTGGAGGATGGCCTTGACCTCGCCCTCGGCCTTCATGTCGCCGCTCCCGTAGTCGACGGCGATCGTCTCGGCCTCGAGCTCCGCCTGGGCGGAAACCATCCTCGACCTGTCTTTTTTCTTGGCGGCCGGGGAAAAGACCATGGTCTCTTTTTTCCCGTTGACGGTCAGGACATCCCCGGAGATCGTCCGCTCGCCGCCCGGCTCGGCCGCCTTCTCGACGACCTGGACGGACCCCTTCGCGCTCAGCTTCTTGAGGAGGCCGGCCTTATCGAAGCCGGCTTTGATCTCGGGCGCCTTGATTTCGGCCGGGACCCCCGACGCGAAGGGGACCACGGCCCGGCACTTTCCCTTCGCTTCCATGCTCCGAACCTGGTCCATGTCCGTGAAGGCCCGGAGAAAGAGCCGCCCGGCTTCGATGGACCGCTCGGCGGGGCTCCCTTCCTGGACGACGACGGCAACGACGTTCTCCTCCAGGGTCAAGGTCCGGAATCGCTCTTCGGTCCCGGAAAGCTCGAAGCTCAGCCGTCCGGCCGAAGCCCGGCTTCGCCCCATCCGGAGGGTTACGTTGTCCCTGACGATTCCGCGCTTGGACCTCCTGTCGTACTCGAGGGCGTCTCCCTCGATATGCAAGGTTTCCGGCCCGCCCTTGTCCGTCTTGGCGTCGAGCACGACCTTGTCCTTGAAGAGGAGCCGGTCTTCGTTGACCCAGTAGGACACCCGCTGAGCCGAGCCCTTTCCCTTGCGGGTCTCGAAATTGACGCCCTGGTCGGTCCTGAGGATCGCGCCGTCCTTGACGTATTCGAACTGCGAGGTCCGAATGTCCGTGTCCTGATAATGGACGCTGACGTTGCCCTTGAACTTGATCCGGAGGAGATCCTTGTCGTAGGAGGCCTCCTCAGACCGGATCGTGATGGGCGGCTGTTCCTTGGGGCCGAAGCGGACGACCTCGACGTTCCCTTTAAGATGGAAGAGCCCGTCGGGGCCGAGCGAGTTCAGGTCCGCGTTGAGCTCGAGGCTGCCCTTTTCGGCCTTATAGACGAAATGCCGGACTTTGTCCTGGCTCTCGACCTTCTGGGACGGGATCTTCCGATCCGAGACATCGATCCGGGGCTGGCCCCGCCAGCGGGCCAGGAAATAAAACGCGATGACCAGGCAGACGCCGGCCAGGGCGATGACGATGACCGTCCTGGCCGTCTTGGCCAGCGGAAATCGGCGCCGGCCTCTCACCCCCGCCCCCTATCGCTCCTTCATGTCCTCGAGGCTGAGGCTGACCGTTTCCTCTCCCAGGAACTCCGAGAAATAGAACGAATAGACGAGGTCGACGCGCCGCCGGGGGCTGAGCCGGGGAGCCCAATCCGCCTTGCCCCAGGCCAGCGCTTCCAAGCTGGCGTCGCCCTGCCGGGCCTGGAATTTAAGGTGTTTCTTCTTGAGGATCTGGGGCGGGCTCGCGACCTCGACTTCTTCGGAGAGGAAGATCGGCCTCGGGTTCCCGACGCCGAACGGAAGAAGGCGCCGGTAATGCTCCAGGAACGATTCGCCGACCTCGGCCAGTGCCAGCCGGGCATCGATCCGGACTTTCCGCTTCAGGTCATCGTCCGAGATCCGGGCCGAAGCGATCGCGTTGACGGCGGCCTTGAACTGGGGGAGCCGGGAGGAATCGAGGACGCAACCCACGGCCATCGGATGGCCGCCATAGCTCTGGAAAAATTCTCGGCACTCGTCCAGGCACTCGATGAGGGGAAACTCGCTGATGCTCCGGCCCGAGCCGTGAGCTTTGCCGTCCTCGTAAGAAAGGAGCAGGACCGGCCGATGGTAGTGGTCCTTGAGCTTGGAGGCTACGATCCCGATGATGCCCCGGTGCCAGCCGGGGCTCCCCAAGACGAGGAACTTGTAGCGCCCGTCCAGGCCGCGCTCATCGATCTTGCGGACGGCCTCCTTGAAGATCTTGTCTTCCTCGGCCTGGCGCCGGGTGTTGAGCCGTTCGAGCCGGGCGACGATCTCCGACGCTTCCGCTTCCGGGGCGAAGAAGAGCCGGACGGCCAGGTCGGCGTCCCCCATCCGGCCGGCCGCGTTGATCCGGGGGCCGATCCGGAACCCGATGTCACCCTCGTTGATCCGGCGCCTCCCGATCCCGCAGGCTTCGATGAGCTTGCGCAGACCGGTGTTGGAGATGTCCGCCAATCCATCAAGGCCGTGCCGGACCAGGATGCGGTTCTCTCCCTTTAGGGGCGCCACGTCGGCGACGGTCCCGATGGCGACGGGCTTGAGATAGTATTGGAGCCCATCGGACCCTTGGGGACCGCCCTCCCAAAGAGCCTGGATGAGCTTAAAGACAACCCCGACGCCGGCCAGAAATTTATCGGGATAACCCGAGCCGTCGAGGACGGGGTTGAGGACGGCCAGGGCCCGAGGCAGAGCATCGCCCGGACGGTGATGGTCGGTGATAATAACGTCGGCGCCCATTTCCCGAGCCCGCTCGCTGAATTCGACGGCCTTGATGCCGCAGTCAACGCTGATCACCAGACGGACGCCCCGCTGGGCGATGATCTCGGCATGCTCCTTTTTGATGCCGTAGCCTTCCCGCAGCCGGTCGGGGATGAAGTAATCGGCCTCGGCGCCCATCGAGCGGAGGGCCTTGAGGAGCATGACGACCGAGAGCACCCCGTCCACGTCGTAATCGCCGAAGATGAGGATCTTTTCCTTGAGGCCGACGGCCCGCTTGATCCGGCCGACGGCGTCCCTCATCCCGGCCATTAGGTACGGATCATGGAGGTCCTCGAGCGTCCCGTAGAGGAAGCGCTGGGCGGCCGCGGCGTCGGCGATGCCGCGCCGGACCAGAACCCGGCCGATCGCCTCGGGGAGGCCCAGCTCGGCGGCAAGGCGACGGCCGGCCTCATCCTCGGCCGGATTAATCCAGATCGCATCTTTCATCGGATGTTCAATGTAACATACAACCGATCCCCTTCACAAATCTTAGAACCCCTCCGTTCCTTTGCGGCGGCCGAAAGCGGCAACGACTATTGAGCCGACCCCGCGCGTTGACTTCTCTCGGGGCGGCCCCCTATAATGGCCCTGCCGTGTTGGGAAGCCTCAGAGATAAATTGGCCCATACCCGGGACGCCTTCCGGGGGAAGCTGGACGATCTCTTCAAGAGCGGCCATCCCCGCGACGAGATCCTCGAGGAGCTGGCCGAGGTCTTGATCATGGCCGACGTCGGTCCGGCAACCACAAACAAGATCCTCGATGCCATCCGCAGGAAGAGCAAAAAGACGGATTCGGCCTCCGCGCTGTCCGGCCTCCTCAAGGAGGAGATCACCGCCCTCCTCTCCAAGCGTCCGGTCGGGCTCGCCGTCGATTCCAGCCCCGCCGTCGTCATGGTCGTCGGCGTCAACGGCGGCGGGAAGACAACCTCGGTAGCCAAGCTCGCCTCCCGCCTCAAGGGCGAGGGCAAGCGGGTCATGCTCGTCGCCGCCGATACTTTCCGGGCCGCCGCCCAGGAACAACTCGTCCTGTGGGCCAAGAGGCTCCGCCTCCCCGTCATCCGGGGCGGCTATGGGGCCGATCCCTCCTCGGTCGTCTTCGACGCACTTCAGTCGTTCAAGGCCCAGGGGCTCGACGTCCTGATCGTGGACACGGCCGGACGCGTCCACACCAACGCCAACCTGATGGCCGAGCTCGAGAAGATTAAGCGGGTCATCGGCCGCGAGATCCCCGGCGCCCCCCAGGAGATCCTGCTCGTCCTCGATTCGACGACCGGGCAGAACGCCCTGTTTCAGGCCAAAGAATTCCTCAAAGTCTCGGGGATCACCGGCATCTTCCTGACCAAGCTCGACGGAACGGCCAAGGGCGGGAGCGCCCTGGCCATCGTCGAGGAGCTCGACCTCCCCATCAAACTCGTCGGGGTCGGCGAGAGCGAGGAGGACTGGCTCGAATTCGATCCCGGGAATTTCACGGACTCGCTGTTCTCATGAAGGACGACCGCGACCTCGCCTACCTCGAAATGGCCTACGGGCTGGCCGAGAAGGCCCGCGGCTGGACGAGCCCCAACCCGAATGTCGGCGCCGTCATCGTCAAGGACGGGAGGGTCGTCGGCCACGGGACCCATGAACGGCCCGGAAAGCCCCACGCCGAGATCATCGCCCTCGAGCGAGCCGGACGGAAGGCGCGGGGCGCGACCCTGTACCTGACCCTCGAACCCTGCGTCCATTGGGGACGGACGCCGCCCTGCATCGACACCGTCCTCCGCGCCGGGCTCCGCAGAGTCGTTGTTTCATCCTTGGACCCCAATCCGCTCGTGTACGCCAAGGGGGTGCACCGGCTGCGGAAGGCCGGGATCGAAGTCTCGGTCGGCCTCCTCCAGGACAGGAACCGGCGGCTCAACGAGGCTTATATCAAGTACATCACCCGGAAGCTCCCCTTCGTGACCCTCAAGGCGGCCGCCAGCCTCGACGGGAAGATCGCGACCCGAACCCGGGACAGCCGGTGGATCTCCTCGCCCGAATCCAGGGCTTATGCCCACCTCCTGCGCGGCGAATCCGACGCGGTCCTGGTCGGCGTCAACACCGTCCTCCGGGACGACCCGAAGCTCACGGTCCGCCACCCGGCCTGGAAGGGCAAGACCATCGTCCGCGTCATCCTCGACTGCCGGCTGCGCTTCCCGCTCCGGGCTAGGCTTCTCAAGACACTCACGAAAGGGAAACTCTGGATCCTGACCGGACCCGACCCGCCGGCCGCGAAGACAAAGGCCCTCGAACGGGCGGGCGCCGAAGTCATTCCGGTCCGGAGCCGCCGGGACAGGGTCGACCTGGATGAAGCCCTGGCCGTTCTCGGGTCCAGGGAGGTCGCAAGCTTACTCGTCGAGGGCGGAAGCCGGGTCCTCGGCTCGTTTCTGGAAGACCGGCTGGGCGATAAAATCATTCTTTTTGTCGCTCCTCTTATCATCGGAGGCCGGGACGCGCCCTCCCTGGGCGACGGCGCCGGCGTCGCGTCCATCAAAGAGTCCCTGGCCCTTTCGAGCCTGCGCTCGTTCCGGGCCGGACCGGACATCGTCATGGAGGGATACTTCTGATGTTCACGGGAATCATCGCCCGGACGGGAACCTTCAAGGGCTTCAAGCAAGGCCGCCAGGAGATGGCCGTCGAGGCCGGAGAGCTGGCGGGCCGGGTCGAAGCGGGGGACAGCGTCGCCGTCGACGGCGCATGCCTGACCGTTGTCCGCAAGGATAAGACCGTCCTCGTTTTCAACCTGTCCCAGGAAACGGTCCGCAAGACGACCCTCGGCTCGCTCCGTCCCGGGGACGGCATCAACCTCGAGCTTCCGGTCACGTCCGAGACCTTCCTCAGCGGCCATCTCGTGACCGGCCACATTGACGGGACGGCCCGGGTCCTAAGCGCCTCGGACAAGCGGCCGGGGCGTCGTCTCGAGATCGCCCTCCCCCCCGAGCTCCGGCCCTACCTCGTCCCAAAGGGCTCGGTTGCCGTGAACGGAGCCAGCCTGACCGTGGCCGAGCTCAAACACTCGTCCTTCGAGGTCGAGCTCATCCCTCTGACGACGGAGCGGACGACGCTGGGCCGGGTCCGGCCGGGCGATTCCGTCAACATCGAATGTGACATCCTCGGCAAATACGTGTATAATTATTTGCTTCGAAATCCCCGCTGACCCGAAGGATCGGGCGGCTTGGCGAGAGGCTCCATGTCCGATACGTTCCGAACCGCTTCCGTCGAGGAGGCCGTCCAGGCCGTCCGCGACGGCCGGCTGATCATCATCGTCGACGACGAGGACCGCGAGAACGAGGGCGACCTCATGATCGCGGCCGAGAAAATCACCCCCGACACCGTCAACTTCATGACCAAGCACGGCCGGGGGCTGATCTGCCTGCCGATGACCCGGAAGCGCCTCGAAGAGCTCCAGCTCCCGCTCATGGTCGCCCAGAATACGGCCCGCTTCGAAACGGCCTTCACCGTTTCCATCGACGCCCGGGAGGGGATCTCGACGGGGATCTCGGCCCACGACCGCGCCCGGACCGTCCAGGCCGCCCTCGACCCCGCCACCCGGCCGGCCGACCTGGCCCGGCCCGGCCACGTCTTCCCCCTCCAGGCCCGCGAGGGCGGCGTGCTGTCGCGCGCCGGCCAGACCGAGGCGGCCGTCGACCTGGCCCGGATGGCCGGCCTCACGCCCGCCGGCGTCATCTGCGAGATCATGAACGAGGACGGGACGATGGCCCGGACGCCCCAGCTCGAAGCCTTCAGCCTGCAGCACCGGATACCGGTCCTGACCATCGCCGACCTCATCAAGTACCGGATGAAGACCGAGACGCTGGTCCAGCGGATCGACGAGGCCGACCTGCCGACCCAATTCGGCCATTTCCGGATCGCCGTCTTCGAGGACGCCATCCACAAGGAGCACCATGTCGCCCTGGTCAAGGGCGAGCTCCGCGGGGACGAGCCGATCCTGGTCCGGGCCCACTCCCAATGCCTGACCGGCGACACCTTCCATTCGGTCCGCTGTGACTGCGGCGATCAGCTCCGCGAGTCCATGGCCATGATCGAGAAGGAAGGGAGGGGCGTCATCCTTTACATCCTGAACCATGAGGGCCGGGGGATCGGTCTCATGAATAAAATCCGGGCTTACGCCCTCCAGGACCAGGAAGGGGCGGACACGGTCGAGGCCAACTGCCGGCTCGGATTCAAGCCCGATCAGAGGGACTATGGAATCGGCGCCCAGATCCTGGTCGCCCTGGGCGTCAAAAAGCTCCGCCTGATCACGAACAACCCCAGGAAGTTCATCGGCCTGGCCGGCTACGGCCTCGAGATCACCGAGCGAGTCCCGCTCGAAATCGAGCCCAACCAGGCCAACCTGAGATATTTAAAGGCCAAAAAGGAGAAGATGGGCCACATCCTGGATATGGTCTGAGGGAGGACCCGATCCCCGTCGGGACGGCATGACGCTTCAGGAATTCCTCGAAGGCTTTCGGTTGCTCGGCCTCCGGGCCAGGGCCAAGGCCCTCCCCGGCCTCATCCAGGAGCTTCCCGCCGCGGAGCGGACGCGAGCCCTCTTGACCGTGCTCCAGGACGTCCAATCCTCGCCCTTGGTCCGGACGGCGGCCCTCAAGCTTCTCAAGACCTATTGCTACGAAGACCCCGATCTTTTCCAGGGCTTCCTCAGCGACCGGAATCAGGCCGTGGTCAAGGCCTCGGCCCGCGCCCTCAAGGAGATCGAAGTCCTCCACAAGCGGACCAGCCCCGTCTCGCGGGCGTTCATCAAGAAGCTGGCGGCGACGGAGGATTGGGAGCGGCGGCTGAAGATCCTCAAAGCGGTCGCCGGCCTGAAAGCCCCCTGGACCCAGGCCGTCTTGATCGAGACCCTAGCCGATCCCTCCGAGCACGTCCGGGACTACCTAACCAAGGAACTCGCCCGACGCGATGTCCTGAACCAACGGCTTCTCCTCCAGCGTCTGGCCTGCGGCCCCTGGTACGGGAAGAGCGCCGTCATAAAAATCATGGGACTCCGCAAGAACCCCCTGTTTTTGAAGCCCCTGGCCCAGGCCGCGACGGACCCCAATGTCGATGTCCGCCGCTCGGCGGCCGAGGCCCTGGGCGAAATCGGAGGCAAGGACAGCCTCTGCCTTCTCGTCAAGCTGGCCGACGATAAAAACCCATACGTCAAGAAGGCGGCCAAGGAATCCCTCCGCAAGACCAGCGACCTGAAATTCAGCTGACCCCGCCTCCCCACTCCTTCGCGGACGGGTCCGCCGGCACTTGACCCGTTCGCCGATGCCAAGCCTGCCTTTCATGCTCCTGAACCGTTTCCGGTTCATGAGTACAGGCATTCAATCCCGAGAATGGGGGCTTGACAATGCCAAATAATTGTATTATATAAATAATACACTTTATCAGGAGACAATCCAGTGTTAAGGCTTGGTATCGAAATCGATTCGCCACTGCCAGCGTATCAACAGGTTATTAGAGGGCTGAAAATTGAAATCTTGGCCGGTCGGCTCAAACCCTGCGACCGCCTCCCCCCGATCCGGGATTTAGCCAAAATCCTTAAATTGAATCCCAACACTGTCGCAAAGTCCTATTACACTTTGAGCGAGGAGGGCTTCATCGAAGGACGGCAGGGAAGCGGATACCGGGTGACCCAAAGGGCCTCGGGCCTCGACGGTCTTCGCCGGAGCATGCTTGACGGCGAGGTCAAGGAGTTCCTCGACAGGGCGTTCTCCTTGGGCGCGACCCTCGAAGATATCCGGAACTCCATGGAAAGGATGACGAGGCATGAGTGACATGGCGATCGAAACTCGCGGCTTAATGGTCAAGATCGAAGGAAAAACCGTCCTCGACGGCATCGACATCGGCTTCCGCAAGGGCGAATCGGTCGTCATCGCCGGAAGCAACGGGGCTGGGAAAACCACCTTCCTCAAGTGCTTGGCGGGCGTCATCCTCCCGGACCGGGGCCGCGTCCTCAACGGGACGGGAATCAAGAAAGACAAAATCGGCTTCATCTCGGACCGGCTCAGCCTCTACGAACGGTGGACCATCGGAGAGGCCTGGCGTTTCCACCGAGAAGTCTTTCATATCGCGGAACCCTCGCTCGCCTTCGTTCCGGGATTCGACCTCGGCCTGGACCGCCGGATCAGGGATCTTTCGGTGGGCGAAAGGACCCTGTTCCACCTGGCCCTTATTCAGGCCCAGAAGCCGGACATCCTCCTCATCGACGAGATTGTCTACGCCATTGATCCCTACCTTCGCGAAAAATTCCTGGAAACCGTCATCGAGGGCATGGACGCCTTCGGAACGACGGTCATCATGATTAATCACACCTTCTCCGATACGGCCCAGATCCCGGATCGCGCCCTCATCATGGACGGCGGCCGGATCATCGTCGACGAAAAGAGCGAAAACCTGGTCCGGTCCATGAAGAAAATCGTCTCCGAGACGCCGCTCCCCGAAGCCATCCCCTGCCTTTTCAAGAATGAGACGGAATTCCGCAGGGAATATTTCGTCTTTCCCTTCCAGGACAATTATCGCCGTTTGATCCAAGGATCCGTCAAGGACATCGGCCTCGGCGAAATCGTCAAGGCCTTCATCGGAGGCGCCTATGTTCAAAAAAGAGCTCACTGACGTCGTCAAGCAAACCGCGATTTTCCTTCCGGCCGTCGCCCTGATTCCGGCCGTGATCCTGTCCCTGCACCTCATGAAGCGCACGTCCTACCTTGCCCTCCTCCTTCCCGTTTTTCAAACCGCCTTGCTGTTCTGGGCCCTTTTCCTGGGGGCGTCTCTGCTCACGCGGGAGCGCGACCAACACGCCGTTGAATATGCTCTGTCCATGCCTTATTCCCGTCTTCAACTTCTGGGGCTGAAGATCCTCCCCCGCGCCGCGGTTCTCGGCGTCCTATACTTTTTTTTCTGGCTTCTTTACCGGGCGAGCGGATCGTCCATCGCGGCCATGGGGATCGATCCCTTCACCATCACTCTGGTCTTTCTGTTCGTCATTGCCGTCTGCCTAGCGCCCATCATCGAGAATTTTCTCGTCTTGACCCTCATGACGATGTTCTCGGCCGCGGCCTGCTGGATCGTCGTCCTGACGATCATCTGGATGATCCATTCCCCCGGCTATTCGGATCCCACCTGGACGGACCACTTCAAGGGCGTTTTCACCCTGTCGTGGCTACACTCGGATAAATGGCTCGGCCCCCTTCTCTGGGCCGACGGCCTCATCGTCATTGTCCCGTTCATCCTGGCCTTTCTTGAAACTGCCCGCAAGCTCGACGTGAAGCCCGTCGTCCACCACGGCCGTCGCTTCGCCGCGTTTTTCATCCCGGTCGCCCTGGCGGCCGCCGGCTCGTCCTACGTTCTTTCAAATTCCGCCGTCCCGCCTCCAGAGGCCTACTACGAACTCACTCAAGATCACACGCTCCTTGAATATCAATATTCGAGGTGCACCGTATACCATGAAGACCACAAGGTGAAACACCCCTTAAAAGACGGGATGGAGCCATGGACGGCGTTCGAAAAAGACAATCTTATTTACTATCGCGACGGCCTCGGCAAGCTGAAAAAACTTGACATGGAATCCGGCGCCGTAACGGATCTCCCGCCCGATGAAAATGGAGCTTGGAGCCGGTTCCCCCTTCGAGACGGCCGCGATATTTACTATATTAAGCCGAGAAACGCCTATACGGAAGACATTCGCCTCATCAAGCGGACCGAAAATTCCGCGGAAACGGCCGAAATCATTTTCCGAGACGTCCTTTTCCAGAAAGACTCTCCCAACCTTTTTGGTACGAACGTTTTCGAAGGAAAGCGATATTGGCTGGCTAATCTGGCGGTGCCATCCCATCCAGGTTATGAACGATATCTTTTAAGGCTGTGGGAAAACGGCCGCGTCGAAAGCAGTCCCATGGCCCCCTTTATATTGCCGGTTTATTTCAATCATCTGCTTTTCTCGAGGGACAAAGAAAATATCACCATTCTTAAAGACACGGGGACGGGAATTGAGACGGCTAAAACTATTGCCTGTGATCGGGACTCGTTTCCCTTTGATTTTTTCAGAGAAGAGTCGGGAACCGTTTCGACCTCTCCCTTCGGGAACAAAGTCTGTTATACAAGCCGCGGCCAAATCGTTCGTTTGGACCTGGCAACATTGGAGACCGAAGAGGTCGGAGCCCTCAAGGCCGGAATGAATAGTTGGGTTATGAACCTCCTCGCCTTCGGCTCATTCATGGTGGAAGAAGATCCGGCTCTCAAGAAAATGACGTACTATCGGATCGAAGGCCGTCGCCTGGTCCCGCTCAGAGCCTTCTCCCTCACGAAGGTCAAAGAGGTTGTCATGCCCCAGGAGGGGGAATCGTACACCAAATGGAAAGAGCAATTCGACCACTCGGACACCGGGATCATCCTTCGAAAAGGCAAAAAGGTCCGCGTCTTCGCCTGGCCGGATTTGAGGGAGCTCAAATTCAAGGGGTTGTGAGGAGGAACTTCCGATTTGACCGGCGCGCCCTACTCCTTCGCCCGGGAATCGAGAATGAACGTCACCGGGCCGTCGTTGACGATGTGGACCTCCATCACGGCCTGGAAGATCCCGGTCTCGATCCTGAAGCCGGCCTCTCTCACGGCCCGGACGAACTCATCGAACAGGACCTCGGCCGGAACGGGATCGGCGGCCCCGTCGAAGCTCGGCCGGCGTCCCTTGCGGACCGAGGCGGCCAGGGTGAACTGGGAGACGGCCAGGACCTCGCCGCCCGCCTCGGCCAGGCCGAGGTTCATCTTCCCCTCGGCGTCGGGGAAGACCCTGAGCTCGACGGCCTTCCGGGCCAGGAACGCCGCGTCCGCGGGCGTGTCTCCCTTCTCGACGGCCACCAGCAGGCAGATGCCGCGGCCGATCCGGCCGACCTCGCGGCCCTCGACGCTGACCCATGCTTCTTTGACCCTTTGTAGGACGATTTTCATGGCCGCTCCTCGCCTCTCATCCGCGCCTCGGGCTCGCTCGGGGCGTGGGGCTCAGAGGACGCGTGTTTGCCCCAGCGAGTCAAACCCGCTCCCACTGCGGGTCTCGCTCTCCGCTTTGCGGAACCATGCCCGCTCGACCCTTCGTAGGGCCTCTTCACCCCAGCACCCCTCGCTCGACCTTAAAACGCGCTATTACCTTCTAACATCTAAGCTGGCTTCCACGCAGCGTCGAAGCTGTTGACATCAGAAGGTTTGTATTCTATCATACGGCTTTCCCAAAGGAGAGACAGATGGTCCGACACAAATCCGCGATCCGGCAGCACAAGCGCAGCCTCCGTCGCAAAGCCGTCAACCAGAGCAACACCTCGGCCCTGCGGACTCAAATCCGCAAGCTCCGCGAAGCGATACAGGCCAAGGACAAGGACAAGAGCCGGGCTCTCCTTCCCAAGACCTTTTCGACGATCGACATGGCCGTCAAGAAAAAGACCATCCACGCCAATACGGGCAGCCGTACCAAGTCCCGTCTCAGCCGGCAGGTCGAGCTCCTGAACGCCGCCCCGGGAAAATAATCCCCCGCCGTTCGGCCGCCGCGGCGTACTCAACCACGAACCTCTCCAACAGCGCCTGGGGAGAGCTGTCCGAGGTCTTGATCCTCTCGTCGATTCGGCGCAAGCCGGCCAGAAGGCCGCGCAGGTCGTCGAAGGACAAACGCTCCACGAGCCCGAATAATCTGCCGGATATCTCCTCGTAGAGCTTTATATAAGAAGCCGAGATGTGGGGCTTGAGTTCGGCGAAGATCTCTTTGCGTGTCCTGCCCTCGCGGAGCTTGAGCTTGGCCATGAGCAGATCCCGGACGAACCGCGCCATCTGGCCCACGATCGCCTCCGCCCGGTGACCGTCCCGGAAAAGCCGGTCCAAGATGACGACAGCCTGCCGGACGTCGGCCGCCAGGAGGGCATTCTCTATTTCATAGCCCTCGAAGGACTTGACCCAGCCCGAGAGACGCTCGATATCATCGAGCTTGATGACCCTCCGCTCATCCGTGAACAGGGCCAGCTTTTCGATCTCGCCGGCCAGGACGGCCGCGTCGCAACCCGTGACCTCGACGAGCCGGTCCCGGGCCTCGGGCTCGATCCGCTTTCCGAGCCGGGCCGCCCGTTCCTCGACCCAGGGCTTGGCCTCACGCTCTTTGAAGGGCTTGGCCTCCCGAACCACGACGGTCGTCGCCGGGAATGCCGACAGGAGCTTGACGAGCGGATGGGATTTTTTGACCGGGCCGGCCAGGACGATGACGAGGACGGTCCGGTCGGAGGGCGCGGCCAGATAGTCCTTGAGCACTTCCTCGCCTCCCTTGGCGCGGCGGACTTCCCGGCCCGCCTGGTCTTCCTCGTCCTCCGCCTTGGACCGCTTGGCCTCGACCTTGACGACGAGAACGCGCCAGTCCGCGAACAGGGACGCCGTCGTTCGCGCCGAATCGACGACTTCGCGCCAGCCCGTCTCCGGGATGTAAAAGCGCTCGATTCCGAATTCGACGGACCGGCCGGCAAAGAGGCGCTCCCGGACCCGGTCGATGAATTCCAGGGCTTGGAAGGTTTCCTCGCCGTAGAACAGGTAGCAGGGAGCGAGGACGGCCGCGTCGAGGTCGGGGCCGAACGAATCGCCGGGCACGGCTTTAGAATCCTTCGAGCATAGTCATGACCAGGCTTCGGGCGAACTTCTCGGCGATCTGGTCGATGGCCTCGGTCTCCTGGGACTCGAAGTCGGCGCCCTCGGAAACCTCGTATTCCCCGATGTACATGAAGGAGGGGTTGGCGAAGATGATCCGGTTCTTGACCTTGTCGCGGAGGACGATCCGGGCGATGACGGTGATGTTGTAGCGGTCGGCTCCGCCCTGGCTGGAAAGGGCGATCGGCCGGACGACGAAGGTCTGGACGTCGCCCATCAGCACGGCGTCGGCTTTCGTGTCGTCGGCCGTGATGGAGACCTTGCTCCGGGAGACAAACTCGTTGATGACGGCCTGGGTCAGCTTGAGGTCGAGCTGGAAGCGGGTCGTCTCGTTCTTGAACATCGGGACGCAGACCGTCTTGATGTGGGGCGGGAGGAAGGTCCCGGTCCCGCGCAGGCCGTAGCCGCAGCCGGCGGCGAAGGCGCACAGGACCAGGATAAGCGGGAGTTTCGTCTTCATGACTGCGGCCGACTCCTTATACGACGATATTGACGAGCCTGTTTTTGACGGCGATGACCTTGCGGGGAGCCCGCCCGCCCAGAAATTCTTTGATCCGGTCCAGGGCCAGAGCTTCCTTCATGAGCGCTTCCTCGGCCAGGTCGGGCGCCGCCTCGAATTTGTCCCGGAGCTTGCCGTTGACCTGGACGACGATCGTCATCAGCTCGTCCCGGGCCAGCTCGGGGTCGTAGGCCGGCCAGGCCGCCCGGAACAGCAGCCCGCCGCGGCCCATCCGGCTCCAGATCTCTTCGCCGAGGTGGGGGGCGAACGGCCCGAGAAGGAGAGCGAGCATTTCCAGGGCCTGCCTCAGGACGGCCCGCCCCGCGGCGTCGGCGAGGAGGCCTTCCCGGTCCTTCCGGATCTGGTTGGTGAGCTCCATGATGGACGAGATGGCCGTGTTGAGGTGGAAGCGGACTCCGATGTCGTCTCCGACCTTGCGAATGGTCTGGTGGACCTTTCGGGCCAGCGGAAACCGTCCGGCCGCGGCCGGGTCGAGCGGGGCCGGCGCGGTCTTCGGGTCGAAGAGATCCCGGTTTTCCAGAAAGAGGCTCCAAATCCGGTTCAGGAAGCGGTGGCAGCCTTCTACCCCCTCCTGGGTCCAAGCGAATTCCTTCTCGGGCGGCGAGGCGAACAGGATGAAGAGGCGGAGGGCGTCCGCGCCGTAGGCCTGGATAATCTCGTCCGGATCGACGACGTTCCCCTTCGATTTGGACATGGCCCAGCCTTCCTTGGTGACCATGCCCTGGGCAAGGTAGTGCGGGAAGGGTTCATCGACGGAAGTCAGGCCCAGGTCGCGGAGGAACTTGGTGAAGAACCGGGCATAGATGAGATGGAGGATGGCGTGCTCGACGCCGCCGATGTAGAGGTCGACGGGCATCCAGTAGCGGGCCGCTTCCGGGGCGAAGGGGAGGTCGGTCCGCTCCGGCGAGGTGTAACGGAAAAAGTACCAGGAGGAGTCCACGAAGGTGTCCATGGTGTCCGTCTCGCGCCGGGCCGCTCCGCCGCATTTGGGGCAGGTCGTCCGGACGAAGGCCGAAACCTTATCCAGGGGCGAGCCTTCTTCGCCCGTGAACGGCACGTCGAAGGGAAGCTCGACCGGAAGATCCTGGTAGGGAACGCCGACGGCGCCGCAGGCGGGGCAAAAGATGATCGGAATGGGCGTCCCCCAGTAGCGCTGGCGCGAAATCCCCCAATCGCGGAGCCGGTAGATGACATTTTGCTTGCCGAACCCTTGCGCCTCGGCCCGGCGGTTCATGCGCTCGATGGCCTCGGCCGAGCGGAGGCCGGAGAATTCGCCGGAGTCGGCCAGGACGCCCCATTCCTCGAAGGACTTGCCCGGCTCGACGGCTTCGTCCCGGTCCTTCTCGGGCAGGATGACGGTCTTGATGTCGAGACCGTACTTGAGGGCGAATTCGTGATCCCGCTGGTCGTGGGCCGGCACGGCCATGATGGCGCCCGTCCCGTAATCCATCAGGACGTAGTTCGCCAGCCAGACCGGAATCTTGCGGCCGGTGAAGGGGTTGACGACCTTGGCGCCGGTGTCGATCCCTTCCTTCTCCTCGGGCGCGTCGTCCCTCTTGAAGCGGGATTGAGCGATGACTCGGGATACCCAGGCCTGGAGCTCCTGGCGGCGCGGCGAGCGGGCGACGAGCTGGGTCGTCATCGGGTGCTCGGCGGCCAGGACGAGGAAGGTCGCGCCGTAGATGGTGTCGATCCGGGTTGTGAAGACGTCTATCGGGCGCCCGCCCCCGGCCAACGGAAATGAGACGAGGCTCCCGAAGCTCTTTCCGATCCAGTTTTTCTGCATGAGCAGGACGTGCTCGGGCCACTTGGCCAGGAGGGCGTGGCCGGTCAGCAGCTCCTCGGCGTAGTCCGTGATCTTGAGGAACCACTGCTCCATCTTCTTCTGGGCGACCTTCGTTTCGCAGCGCCAGCAGCCCTCGGCCACGACCTGCTCGTTGGCCAAGACGGTTTGACACTGGGGGCACCAGTTGACCCGGCTCTCCTTGCGGAAAGCCAGCCCCTTCTCGAACATCTTGAGGAAGATCCACTGGTTCCATTTGTAGTAGTCGGGAAGGCAGGTGTTGACCTCCCGCGACCAGTCGTAGGAGATCCCCAGCCGCTGGAGCTGGATCTTCATGTGGGCGACGTTCTCCAGGGTCCAGGTCCGGGGATGGACGCCTCGCTTGATGGCGGCGTTTTCGGCCGGCATGCCCAGGGCGTCCCAGCCGATCGGATGGAGGACGTTGAAACCCTTCATGACCTTGAACCGGGAGATGACGTCGCCGATCGTGTAGTTGCGGACGTGCCCCATATGGATGTAGCCGGAGGGGTAAGGATACATCTCGAGGCAGTAGAACTTCGGCTTGGCGGGGTCCTCGCTCACACGGAAGGCCGCCGTGTCGCTCCAGGCCTTCCGCCACTTGGCCTCGACGGCCTGGACATCGTAAAATTCGGTCTTCTTAGTGTTGTCCATGAGTTGTACTTGCCCGTTGACGCAAAATCAATCATTTATCTTAGATTCAACGGGGAGAATTGTCAAACTCTCAACTCCCCTGGCCTTAAGGCCAGGGCTTGTATAGAGTTGACCCTGAGCGTCGGCGAACGGGTCAATTCCGGCGTCGGCGGCGTCGCCGGCCGCTTTCCCGGTTCCGAACCGCATTGACATCCGTCCGAGTCCGAACAACAATAAAAAGGGGATGGAAATGAAAGGCCGGATCGCCCTTGTTATCCTTGCCGCCCTGTGTCTTTATGCCGTTATGGCCGGCGCGGGCCCTCGTCCATCCTTGCAGCAGGACGCTAAACAGGAGACGCAAAAACAAGACGCGTCGGTCGATATCTCGGTCATCGCCATCACGATCGCCGTCACCGTCCAGAACAAGGGCGGAGGGTACATCAACGACCTGACCGCTAAGGATTTCGCCGTCTTCGAGAACAACAAGCCCCGGGCGCTGACTTACTTCCGGCACGACTTCAACGCGCCCGTCAGCCTGACCTTCCTCCTCGACGTCAGCGGAAGCATGGCCGTCCAGGACAAGCTGGCCGAGATCAAATCCTGTCTCCGTCCCTTCCTGCTCTCGACCCTGATCCCCCAGGACGAGGCTTCCCTGCTCATCTTCGCCGACGGGGCGGTCGAAGTAGCCGCTCCCCACACCATCCGGAAGAACGAGATCTGGACCGTCCTCGAAAAGACCGAGCCCTACGGTAAAACGGCTTTGAACGACGCCGTCGGGGTCTCGCCCGAATACGCCAACAGGGGCCGGTACGAGAAACGGGCCCTCATTCTCCTGACCGACGGGGTCGAAAACGACAGCCAGTACTCGCCGGAGCAGGCCCTGGAGGTTGCGCGCCGCGTCGATGTGCCCATCTACACGATCGGCTATAAAATCCCCCTCAGCGACGAGGACCTGCGAAAGCTCAAGAAGGGATCGACCGCGACGCCGGCGGGGATCGCGGGCTCGCTGGAGCGATTCTCGCGCGCGACCGGCGGGAAGGCCTACTTCGTCCGGAGTCCGGAGGAGCTGATGACGGTCTTGGGCGAGATCAAGACTGAGTTGGGCCATCATTACATCATCGGCTATACGTCCTACAAGAACGTGACCGATGAATACCGGCACATCCGGGTCACGACGCCCAAAAAGAATTATCGGGTCAGGACCCGGGAAGGGTATTGAGGGCCGGCCGGGCTGTACATCGCCGGCGGAGTGGATTATGATAAAGCTTCTTGAAAGGGCCTTTTTAATTACGACGGGAGGATGACATGAATCACAAAAGACTGGCTTATCTCCTGGGAATCGCGCTGGTCGCGGGCCTGCTCCTGGGGACAGGCTGCGCTTCCAGAAAATTCGTCCGGGGAGAGATGGTGCCCCTGGACAAGAAGGTCGAGGGTGTCGAGCAGGCGGTCGAGGAGAATCAGAAGAGGATCAAGGAACACGACGAGAAGCTGGTCACGATCGGGGAAGCGATCGCCCAGCAGGATTCGCGGCTTAAAGCCGTGGACGGCCAGATCGACGAGATCAAAAAATCGGTGCGGGGAACGCTTATCCTCCGCGAGACGGACCGAAGCAAGGGGGCCAATTTCGGGTTCGACAGCTACGCGCTGGGCCCCGAAACCCAGGCGACGCTGGATCGATTCGTCGCCGCCCTCATCGCCGAAAACAAGGGCGTCTATCTCGAGATCCAGGGCCACACGGACAGCACCGGAGACGCAGACTGGAATCTGATCCTGGGCCAGAAGCGGGCCGAAGCCGTGAAGGAATATCTCTACAAGAAGCACCATATTCCCCTCCACAGAATGGAAATCATCAGTTTCGGCAGCACCGCTCCGGTCGCCGACAACGCCACGGCCAAGGGCCGGGCTCTAAACCGAAGGGTCGAAATTTTAGTTTACGAATAACCCCGCTCTTGTCCATCCTCGACGTCCGCGGCCTCGGGGCGGGGTACGGCGAAAACCCCGTCGTCAAGGACGTCTCCTTCGCGCTGGGGAAAGGCGAGTTTGTATCGGTCCTGGGGCCGAACGGATCGGGGAAGACGACTCTCCTCAAGGCCGTCCTTCGCCTGATTCCGCGGGTCGAGGGCTCGGTCGCGATCGAGGGCCGCGACGCGGCCCGGCTCAACCCGCGTCTGATGGCCCGTTCCGTCGCCTATGTCCCCCAGTTCCCCGACGCATCGTTCGCCTTCACGGCCGAGGAGGTCGTCCTCATGGGCCGCTACGCCCACCTGGGCCGGTTCGGCCGCGTTTCGGCCGCGGAGTCCCGCTTCCTGGACGAGATCATGGACCTGGCCCGGATCGGACACCTCCGCGACAAGCCGATCGGATGGCTGAGCGGAGGCGAGCGGCAGCGCGTCCATATCGCCCGGGCCCTGGCCCAGGACGCCCCGCTCCTCCTCCTCGACGAGCCCAGCACCCACCTCGATGTCGCTTATCAACTTGAGATCTACAGCCTGCTGCGCCGGCTCCGGCGCGAGAAGGGGACGGCCATTCTCTGCGCCGAGCACAATATCAACCTGGCCGTCCTGTTTTCGGACCGCCTCCTCTTCCTCAAGGACGGGCGCCTGGCCGCCCAGGGCCCGCCGCGCCGCCTCGTCACCCGCAAGCTCATCCGCGACGTCTTCGGGGCCGAGGTCGACGTCCGACGGAACGCCCGGACTTCGCTCCCCGAGGTCTCGCTCATCCCGCCCGCAGAGGACGCTCCATGCAAGTGAAGAGGTTAGGATGGCCGGCCGCCCTGGCGCTCGCGGCATCGGCCTTCATCGCCAGCCAATCCCGAACGATCAAAGACGACCTCGGCCGCGAATGGACGATCGGGCCGCCGCCCCGGCGCATCATTTCGCTGGCCCCCAACGTCACGGAGATCCTGTTCGCGCTCGGCCTCGAGGAGCGGATCGTCGGCGTGACCCGCTATTGCGATTATCCGGCCGGCGCCCTGACTAAGGATAAGGTCGGCGGCTTGGTCGATCCCGGCCTCGAAAAGATCAGCGCCCTCAAGCCCGACCTGATCCTGGCTTTCCGGGGGAATCCGGTCCGGGCTCTCGGCAAGATGCGGAGCCTCGGCCTGCCCGTCTTCAGCCTCGAGCCGGGGACCTCGCTCGAATCCCTGCTCGAGACGATCGGAAAGATCGGCCTCGTCACGGGAAGCGAGGAAGCCGCCCGCGCCCTCAGCGCGGCGCTCGACGCCCGAATCAAGGCTATCGAAGCCCCCCTGCGCGGTCTCGCCGAGAAGCCCAAGGTCTTCCTGAGCCTTCAAGGCCAGGGCTTATGGACCTGCGGCCGCGAGAGCTTCCTCGACGCTCTCATTAGCAGGGCGGGCGGCGTCAACATCGCCGGCGGAATCGCCAAAAAGTGGGTCCTCCTCGGCCGGGAGGAAATCCTCCATCAAGACCCGGACGTCGTCGTCATCCTGGCCAAGACCCGAGCGGACTTCGAGCGCGCGGCCGGCTGGTTCCGGTCCGAGCCGAGGCTCAAGCACCTGAGAGCCGTGGCCGCGGGGCGGATGAGCTTTCTCGACGAGAACAAGGCGAGCCGGTTCGGTCCCCGCCTGGTGGATACATTTCAGGAGCTGGTCCTTATCCTTCATCCCGCCCATCAAGGAGCGGAGCCATGACGGCCCGTAAAAAACGGCTGATCCTCCTCGCGGGCCTGATCGTTATCGGCCTCATCGGATTCCTCGCTTCCCTTCTCATCGGCCCCGTCCCGACCGGCCCGGCCGACCTCTGGCGTCTCGTCGCCAAGGGCGATCGGGACCTGGCCGCAATCGTCGTCGACCTCCGCCTCTCCCGCGCTCTGCTCGCCTTCTTCGTCGGCGCGAGCCTGGCCTTGGCCGGGGCCATTCTCCAAGGCTTTTTCCAGAACCCGATGGCCGATCCGTTCGTTCTGGGCGTCTCGTCCGGGTCGTCTTTCGGGGCCGTCCTCTCCATCCAACTCGGCCTCGGCTTCGCCGTCTTCGGGTTTTCGGTCCAGAGCTTGTTCGCCTTCGGGTCGGGACTCCTGCTTGTCTCCTTCATCTATCTCCTCTCGCGGCGGCGGGGCATCCTCAAAGTCGAAACCCTGCTCTTGACCGGGATCGCGCTCGGAGCGCTGGCCTCGGCACTGACGTCTTTTCTCCTCTTTTTGCGGACCGATTCCTTCGAGCAGGCCGTCTTTTGGCTCCTGGGGAGCTTCGCCCTGGCCGAGTGGAACCAGGTCGGCGTCGTGGCGCCTTATCTGGCAGCCGGCCTTCTCGTCGCCCAATGGCTGGCCCGCGATATGAACCTCCTCGCCCTCGGCGACGAAACAGCCCGCTCGCTGGGCTGCCCGGTCGACCGGGTCCGGGGCGGGTTCCTAGTCCTGGCCACGCTCCTGGCCGCCTCGGCGGTCTCCGTCTCCGGCATCATAGGTTTCGTCGGACTCATCGTCCCCCACTGGGTCCGGATCTGGATCGGCCCCGACCACCGCCATCTCTTCCCCTTCTCGGCCCTGACCGGCGGGGTCTTCCTCGTTTTCTGCGACCTGGCCGCCCGCTCTCTTCTCCCGGCGACCGAGCTTCCGATTGGGATCATCACCGCGGCCGCGGGCGCGCCCTTCTTCATCTACCTCCTCCACCGCCGCGCTTAAAAAACCTGTTGCATTTCCGCTCCCTTCTTGTCGATGTTACAGGAAATCCGACACACCTCTCCTCCCGGGCGAAAAAGAAAATGGTGTATAGCCTTAGGCACGAATAAAGGGAAAGCTGGGATGTCCGTGGGTTGACTTCGCCGAGCGGCCGGAAGTACTATTCTTACGTGATCAGGAGGGGAGGTTCGGCGCTCGGAGCGGCGATTCACCACGCCGCGAAAAAAACAAATGTCTTTAATAAAGGGAGGGATTCATGAAAAAGGGTGCTTGGCTTGTCTTGTTCGTAATCTGGGCAGTGACCGATCTGGGGATGAGCCTGACCATCCCGGCGGCAGGGGCTGATTCTTTTCAAACCCCGGCCCCGGGGATGCCGAAGATCCCGCTCTATTTTATTGCCAACCGAGGTCAAGAGGACGGCCGCGCCCTCTTCTATGCCAATTTGGGTCGGACGACCCTATGGTTGACCCGGGAAGGTTTGATCTTCGATAGCCTGAAACCCGGGCCCGGGGACGGAACGGCCCGCACGCGCGAAGTGACGCGGCTTATTTTCAAAGGGCTTTCTCCGAAGTGCAAGATCATGGCGCTCAACCCCGCCGACTATACGGTTAGTTATTTCAACGGCAGCCAGCCCGCCGATTGGATAACGGGCCTGCCGACTTCCTCGGCCGTCCTGTACAAAGAAATCTATGACCGCATCGACCTTAAAATCTACAGCGCCGAACAGGAGGTCGAATACGACTGGATCGTAAAGCCCGGAGGAGACCCCGGTCGGATCCGGATGGTGTTCGAGGGAGCCGACAAGACGATCATCGATGGCGAGGGAAATCTTGTCATCGAGACATCGCGCGGCGCAGCTGAGCACCGAAGACCCTCGGCCTATCAGGAAGATTCCGGCCGGCGGATCAGGGTTGAGGCCGGATTCAGAGAGATCGCCCGCAACGAATTCGGAATAAAGGTCGGTCCCCATGACCGTTCCCGGGACCTTTTCATCGACCCCTACACCATCGGCTATTCCACTTATTTCGGAGGGAAGGACTATGACTACACAACCGCTATTGCCGCAGCCCCGTCGGGAGAGGTCTTCTTAACCGGTCAGACTTTCAGCCCCGATTTTCCCGTCGCCACTGGGAACTCCATATCTTTATACATCGCGCGATGGGATGCCTTTGTTCTCAAGATGGCTAGCGACGGTCAATCGCTTGTCTATTCGGCCTTCTTTCCCTTGGTCAGTGGTTCCCCTTTAGATCTGGCCGTCGATGAGTCGGGGGCCGCCACTATTGTCGGCTATACCGCCAATAACAAATTTCCAATCAAGAACGCTTTTCAGGAAAAATTCGGGGGTGGGGACTACGATGGATTCATCACCAAGCTTGCTCCGAACGGCCGGAGCCTGGTTTTTTCCAGCTACTTCGGAGGTTCCGACTATGACTATATCAACGCCATCGGCCTGGACCCGAATGGCTCGCCCGTCATTTCGGGATGTACGGCGAGCAAGAACCTCCGATTGTACCATCCCATCCAAGGCCGACTCGCAGGAATGGATGATGTCTTCATTACCAAATTCTCCCCGGATGGCCGAACGCTCGTCTATTCGACCTATCTCGGGGGCTCAAATTATGACCGGCCGGAAAGGATCGCAGTCGATAGGGCCGGCGCGGCCTATATCGTCGGGACGACGTTCAGCGTGAATTTCCCGGTTAAAAATGCGTTCCAGAAGCTCTTCGGAGGGATGTATGACGTTTTCGTCGCCAAGCTCGCATCGGACGGTCGGCGGCTTGTCTATTCCACTTATTTGGGAAGCTCGAGCTATGACTCTCCCACCGGAATCGCAGTAGACGACTCCGGCGCCCTCGTGATCAGCGGCTTTACCAACGGCCGCTTTCCTTTATGTAAGGCCTTCCGGACCGTCCGAAAAGGGATAGACGGTTTCGTGACCAAGTTTGCGCCCGATGGGCAGAGTCTCGTCTATTCCACGTACTTTGGGGGATCGGGCCACGATTTCCTCAATTGTGTCGCCCTGGATGGGAAAGGGCAGGTCTATCTGGGCGGAGATACCACGAGTGCCGATTTCCCCCTCAAGAACGCCGTTCAAAAAAAGAAAAACGGGACCACCGATTCATTCATGTCGGTTCTTTCCGCGGACGGACAAAGCCTCGTTTTTTCAACCTTCTTGGGTGGGTCCTTTTATGACAAAGCAGGTACGCTCTTTGTAACCCCGGATTCCAAGATCTATGTCGCGGGCCTAACAAACAGCCCGGATTTCCCGACCATCCGCGCATTCCAAAAGATGCTCAAGGGCTCTTATGATAGTTACCTGGTCAGATTCGACCCCAAGAAATAAGTCGGCCGAGTCGAACCTCTCTTCCGGCCTTCGGCGATGAACCAGAGGCCCCTCGCGGCCGGGAACAAGATGAATATGGTCCAGCTCAGGATATCCATGGCGTCCTGACCGCCTCTCTAGGCTGAACCGCTGCCCGCTCCCGTGAATAGAAAAGAGACGATTTATAACGCCTATGTCTCGCGCGACGAGGGCTTCCTCATCGCCTGCGTCGACGGCCGGAAGGACAGTCTGACGCCCGGCCTCCCGAACTATTACATCTTCTTCCGGAGCGCCGACGATCGCTGGAGCGAGCCCGTCAACCTCGGCCCGGAGATCAATTTCGCCGGGGCCTCGGCCAGCTCCTGCTCCCTCTCCCCTGACGGGAAATACTTTTTCTTCGCCTCGACCAAGGCCCTGCCGCTCGACTTCGCCTCCGGGCCCGTCACGACCCGGAAGCTCCTCGACCTCTTCAAGGCCCCCCGGAACGGGGATTCGGACATCTACTGGATCGACGCCGGGTTCATCGCGAAGCTCAAGAAATAAGCGGACACAAGTCATAGAAACGGGCAGCACGGGCACGGGGCGAACCCGGTTGCTTGACCGAAACCGGTTCTGTATAATAGGTCCAACTCGCGGGAGGCCCCTGAGGAGAAAAGAGCTATGAGAAAGATCGGCGCCATCGGAATCGGTCTCTCGGTATTCTTCAGCCTCGCGTTCGGCGCGGGGGAGAGGGTATCCACCCCGAGATTCCGGCCGGCGGCCGCCGCTTGGGAAGCGCTGGGACCGGAAGGGGGGAGCATCACGACGCTCGCGCTGAACCCCTCAAAACAAAGCGAGCTTCTGGCCCTCTCCGGGCTCACCGGGTTCAGCCAGGTCTTTTGGACGACAAGCGGAGGCCGGAGCTGGGCACGCCGGGCGACGTTCGAGCGTACGGCCCTGGACCTGGCCGTCAATCGCGACGCCAACATCGCTTACATCCTGACCGATACCGGCATCCTCAAATCGGAGGACAAGGGCGTGTCCTGGTCCGAATTTGCCTTCGGCGCCAACCGCTTCTCCGTCGGCGGCAAGCTGGCCATCCACCCCTCGAACTCGAATATCGTCTACGCCACGGGGGCCTACGGCGCCTTAGCGGGGAAGAACTGCATGGCTTTCTTCAAGACCGCGGACGGCGGCCGGACCTGGACGACCGTCAAGCTCAGCCCGAGCTCGGACACAGGCTCGGCGACGGCTTTGGCCGTCGCCCCCTCGAGCCCGTCGACCCTCTACCTGGCCGGCTCGCTCACGACCGGGGTCGCCGCCATCTATCGGATGTACAAGTCGGTGAACGGAGGGACGTCCTGGTCGATCATCGGGACGGAGATCACGGACCTGGTCACCTCCCTGGCCGTCCACCCGACGAACCCGGACAAGGTCTGGGCGGCGACGAGCTGGGGAATCTACCGCAGCACGGACGGCGGACGGTCCTGGCAGAGGAACGAGGGCTTCGCCTTCGGCTACACGCTGGCCGTCGACCCGGCCAACCCGGACGTCCTCTACGCCGGGTACGATAAGAAGTGCTATAAAAGCGTGGACGGCGGCGTCAACTGGACGGAGTTCGGCGTCGGCCTTTACGGAGCCGGCCGGGCCATCGTTATCACGGCTTCGGCGATTTACTTCGGCTCCACGGGCGGCGTTTATAAGAGCACGGACGGGGGGCAAACCTGGGAAGCCTCCCATTCCGGCATCCAGGCGTCCCTCATCCCGGCCTTGGGGGTTGCCCCCTCCGCGGCCGGCACCATCTACATCGAGTTCCAAGCCAACGGCTTCTACCGGAGCCTCAGCAGCGGAACTTCCTGGCAGCGCTTGCCGGACTTCTATCGCTGCGACAAAGTCCTGCGGATCGTCGTCACTCCGACCAATCCGGACAAGCTCTACATTCTGGCCGGAGGCTGAGGGGCGGATGACGTCTACAGGTCTGTAGACGGCGGTAAGAGCTGGGAGCATTTGTTGACCAAGAGCTTTAAGGACCTTCTTCTCAACGAGCGCAATCCCAACCACCTGTTCATCGCCGGATACACGAGCGTGTCGGGGGTTCAGGTCATGGCGATGCATAAAACCCTCGACGCCGGGACTACCTGGGACACGTACTTGGTCTCG
This sequence comes from Candidatus Aminicenantota bacterium, assembly GCA_963702005.1. Taxonomy (GTDB): domain Bacteria; phylum Acidobacteriota; class Aminicenantia; order Aminicenantales; family JAFGBC01; genus JAFGBC01. The sequence continues at coordinate 781,292 of OY969696.1, read as the reverse complement.
GATTCCGCGGTCGCCGGTTCGACCCCCGCGGCGGCGCTCGCCGTCGCGATCGATCCGGCGAACGACAGGACCGTCTATCTGGGCGGCACGGTCAACTCGGCCGGCGCCCTCTATAAATCGCTCGACGGGGGGACGAGCTGGACCAAACTCGCCGCCGGAATTTTCGCCGACCCGATCCAGGATCTGGCCGTCGATCCGGCTGCTGCGGCGACGATCTACGCCGGCACGAACGGGGGCTTGTTCAGGAGCGAGAACGGCGGCGCGACCTGGACCAAACTGGCCGACACTCCGGTGACCTGCATTTATATCGATCCCGTCGCGACCTCTTCCATCACCATCGCCGGCACGGACGGCGTCTATGCCAGCGCGAACCGCGGCCTGGACTGGACGGACCTCAATGCCACCCTGCCGGTCCGGAACGTTCTCACCCTGGGCGTCAATCCCACGACCAAAACCCTGTTCGTCGGGACGAACGGGGGCGGCGTCTTCCGCTATCGTCAGTCGAGCCGCTTCGTCCTCAGCCTCAGCGCGACGACGGGCGGGACGACCGATCCCGCGCCGGGGAATCATTCCTACGACATGAATAGCTCGGTCTCGGTCACGGCCCTCCCCGAACCCAACTTCGAGTTCACGGGCTGGACGGGGAGCGCGACCGGGACGGTTAATCCCCTGACGCTCCTGATGGACTCCGATAAGTCCTTGGCGGCCGGTTTCATCCGAAGCATCTATCCGCCCCTCGACGCGACCGGCGTCAAAAAAATCAACCGCGGCGTCATCTCGGCCGAATACATCAACGTCCTGAGCTGGCGGGCCAACCCCGCCAACGTCGACATCCGAACCTACCGGATCTACCTCGCCGAAGGGGGGACGCGCCGTTTCCTGGCCGAGCTCGATTCTTCCATCCTCGAGTTCCGGCAGCGCGGGGTCGAAAAGGACAAGACCTATACCTACGCGCTCCTGGCCGTCGATAAGACGGGCCGCGAAGGTCAGGAAGCTACGATCACGGTCCGCTGAAGGAAGAGAGAGGAACCATGAAAATTAAAACGCTGGCGACGCTTATGTGCCTGGGGTTGGCGTTCCTGGCCGCGGCCCCCGCGGCGAACGCCTTCGTCATCGAGGCCAAAGCCGTCTATTTCCAGCCGACCGAGACCGCCTTCAAGGACATCTACGGCGGCGGCTTGTGCTTGGGGGGCGAAGTCACGGTCGGACTGGCGGGCCGGTTCGCCATCTGGGCGAGCGCCGATTACTTCAGCAAAACGGGAGCGCTGACCCTGACCGGGGAAGAGGCCAAGCTCCGGATCATTCCTATCCTGGCCGGCGTCAAGTACCAGATCCCGCTGACCGGCTTTATCCGCCCCTACGTCGGCGCCGGGCTGGGCTATTTCCAGTATAAAGAAAAGAGCGTCATCGGGGTCGTCGAAAAAGGGAGCCTCGGCGTCGGCCTGAAGGCCGGGGCCTTTCTCGAGATCCCGGGCGGCGTCCTCGTCGACGTCCAGGCCGGCTACACGCGCTGCAAGGTCAAGCCACAGGACATCAAAGCCGATATCGGAGGTTTCCAGCTCGCCTTGGGGATCGGTTTCAATATCGGGTCCCAAACCCCCGTCCCCAAGGAGCCTTCATGAAGCGGCTCATCATCCTCGCCCTAGTCCTGGCGATGGCCCCGGCCGTATTCGGCATCCTGGCCAAAGGCGATCGCCTCATTCCCTTCAGCCTCAAGGGCGTCGACGACGTCACCTATACCGTCTTCCTCGAAAACGGCCGGCTCTGCCTGCTGACCGAGAAGGTCGTCAACGGCAAGCCGGAACAGGCCAAGACCTACCCGGCCGGCGTTTTGGTCGACTTCTGGGCGACCTGGTGCGTCCCCTGCCGGGCGGCCATGCCCTATATGCAGCAACTCTACGAAAAGTATCAGCCCAAGCCCGGCCAGGCCGAGGGCGGCCTTCAACTGTTCGGAATCGCCCTCGACCAGAAGGGGTCCAGGGTCGTCAAGCCCTTCTACGGGAAGCTCAAGATCAGCTACCCGATGCTGGCCGATCCCCCCGACCGGGCGGCCGCGGCCGACGTCATCCAGACGACCAAGGACATGGCGGGCCGCTATAAGGTCCAGGAAATTCCGGTCGTCTATCTCATCGACGCAACCGGCGTCATCAGTCACGCCCATATCGGGTTTAAAAAAGAGCACATCACGGAGCTTGACGAGATCATCGGCGCTCTCGTCAAGGGGAGCGGTAAATGAAACGGAAGCTGCCCTGGATCCTGTTCGCGGCGTCGGTCGTCCTGATCCTGATCGGCCTCAAGCTCGGCGAATTCCAGACCGTCCTGGAGAAGGCCGTGACGATCTGCCTGGACTGCATCGGGATCGGCTGAGCCCCGTCCGAGGAGCGCGACCATGGCCAGACAACGCACCCGGAAATGGGTCCAAGCCGCCGCCGTCCTGGGCTTCAACGCCTACCTCCCCAACTGGCTCAAGGGCGAGATCTTCCAGGGCGGCATCAAGGGGATCTGCCTGCCCGTCCTCAACTGCTACTCCTGCCCGTCCGCGATCGGGGCCTGCCCGGTCGGCTCCCTTCAGAACTTCCTGGGGGCCCTCCGCTTCAACCTCTCGGTCGCCGTCCACCAATTCGGTTTCTACGTCCTCGGGATCTTAGGGGCCGTGGGGAGCCTGGTCGGCCGCATTCCCTGCGGCTGGCTCTGCCCGTTCGGCCTCGTCCAAGAGCTCGTCCATAAAATTCCATCGCCCAAGCTCCGTATCCCCCGCGTCCTGACCTACCTCCGCTACATCATCACGGTCCTGTTCGTCTTCGCGCTGCCCCTCCTCCTCGTCGACGAGTTCGGCTACGGCCAGACCTGGTTCTGCAAGTGGATCTGCCCCGACGGGACCTTGATCGCCGGCATCCCCCTCGCGGCCCTCAACGCCGGGATCAGGGCCCAGCTCGCCTTCATGTTCAAGTGGAAGATGGGCGTCCTGGTACTGTTCCTGATCTGGATGGTCTTCAGCATGAGGCCGTTCTGCCGGACGGCCTGCCCACTGGGCGCCATCTTCGGGCTTTTCAACAAGGCCTCCGTATTCCGGATGACGATCGACGAGGGAACCTGCACCTCCTGCGGCAAGTGCGCCCGGTCCTGCCCGCTGGACATCGAGGTCTACAAGCGGCCCAATTCGCCGGACTGCATCCGCTGCCTCAAATGCGTGGACTCCTGCGCCATGGGCTCGATCCAATACGAATTCCTGGGGGCCAGGGCTCCGGCCGCTTCCGCGCCGGCCCCGGACAAAGCCGGCTGAGGACGGCCGGTTGACCCGTTCGCCGACGTTAAGCCCGCCTTGCAGTACTCACGAACCGGGAACGGTTCGTGTGTGTTGAGGGGTTGACAAGCCGGAAGCTTGACCTATACTGGAGAGCGAAAGTCCCCGAAGGAGAGTCATCATGAACGGGACGAACCGGGTCGCCATTCTCGCCCTCGCGATCGGGCTCCTGGCCTTGGGGGCCTGCAAGACTTCCACGACGACCGGGCCCGAGGGGTCCCTGCTGAGCTTCAGCGGCCCCGTCAGCCAGGGCGGCCAGGCCCTTCCCGGTATCGACGTCTACTTGTCCTGGGACGCCTCTAAGTCCACGACGACGGGAAGCGACGGACGGTTCAGCTTCAGCGATCTTCCCGGCGGAGGGTACATCATCACGCCTTCGCGGCTCGGCTACGCCTTCAGCCCCTCCGACTATGAGGTCGGGTCGGCTTCGCGGAGCGACCTGGCCTTCACGGCCTCGGCCGCGACCTACGGGACCGAGGAAGGGTCTATCGCCCTCGATTTCACTGCCAAGGACCAGAACGGCGCCGACGTGACTCTCTCGGCCTACCACGGCAAGGTCATCCTGCTCGATTTCTCGGCCGACTGGTGCGGCCCCTGCCGGGAGAAGGCCGAAACGGCCGAGTCCTTCTATCAGAGCCTCAAGGGCAAGGGATTCATGTACATCCTATGCGTCATCGAGGGGAGCGCCAAGACCTGGTCCGAGACTTATAAACTGACCTTCCCGGTCCTGGACGACAACAGCCACGCCATCTATGATCAATTCCGGCGGAATTCGATCCCCCTCCCCCACATCATGGACCGGAACCGGACCATCCGCTACAAGCGGGAGGGTTACATCAAAGCCGAGGTCGATAACATCATCCAAAAATACTTGTGAGGGTCAAACCTACACTTTGTCACTTTTTCAAATCCCCCCTGGAACGGATAGGCGATAACGTCCGGCCCGTTCCCGGCTTCAGAACCTAAGGACGCCGTCGATCCTCAACCCTTCGAAGGGCGGGAAGAATTTGCAGACGCCGCCCGCGCACTTGACGCCCCCCTTGTTGGACCCGTAGAAGATCCGGATCGACTTGGCGTGGGATAGTTTGATCTCGAGCTGCGTCCCCCACCAATCCTTCTTGTTCTTGACGGCCAGGATCTCGGGGTCGTCCGTCCGGTCGTAGAGGACGGTCAGGATGAGACGGGGGGAGTAGCTCAAGGACAGGTACGAGCGCCGTTCGAAATAATCGGTAAACCTCCCTCCGAAGGGGACCGTTCCGTCGAAGTCCTTGGCCTCGATGTCGAGCTCGAGGCTCAGACGCCTGGTCAGGGGATAGCTGAGATTCCCCTGCCAATGGAAGGTCCGGCCCGCCGTATAGTAAAAAACCAGGGAGCTCGCCTGCTCGTTTCGGTAGCCGCCGATCAGGGTCAGCCAGCCCGTCTCCTTGAACTTCTTCTCGACGCCCCCGAAAAAATGGGTGATCGTCCGCGGAAAGTGGCCGGGCAGGTCGTCGATCCAGCTGCCCTTGGCAAAGAGAAGGGTCGAGGCCCCCGGGAAATACCAATCGGCCCGGATCGCGGCGCCGGTCGAGTCCTTGGCCGAGGTCACGAACTGGTTGGCGACGACGGCCAGCTGCTCGCTCTCAAGCAGGGGCGGCCGGTTGTATTCGAAGTCGAGGTCCTGGTAATCCTTGAACTCGAATAAAAGAGTCAGGTTCCCGAAGAACAGCCCCGACTCGAGATAAACGCCGTGGCCGTAGATCGTGTTCGGGACATAGAATTTTTCCTTCTGGATGAGGAGGCCCTCGCCGTAGAACTTGGCGAAATTGCCGATCTTGGCCGCCGAGAAGGTCAGGGTTTCCATGGAGACGTTCCGGCTCCCCAACGCGGAGCCCGGCTCGAGCCGCGCCCCGACGACGTTGAGGTTGACGTCGGCGAAGCTCAAGACGCGGGTCCCGACGCTCAGCCCCCCGACCAGGTCCCGGACGATCGGCGCCTCCCGCGACGTCCGCTCGCGTTCGACCCAGCCCCCCCAGGCTTCGAACTTGTTCCCGCCGTAGCTGAGCTTCCCGCCCTCGATGGTCGTGTCGATGATGTACTCGAGGCCCTCCTTCTCGAAGATCTTGAGCAGGCTGAAGGCGAGCCCCCGCCCCACCGAGTAATAGAAATCCCCGGCCCGCAGGCTGAAGTTCCATTTGTTGAACTCGACGAACCGCTTGGCCAGGCTGTAATCGTGCCGCATCGGCGAGAAGTCGAGGTTCGCGTCGGCCCTGATCCCGACCAGGAGATCGCCCGCGTTAAGGGTCAGGTCGAACTTGTTGAGGATTTGGTTGGGCCGGCCCTCGCGCGAGTCGTCGACATAATCCTTGTCGGTGAAATGGCGGTACAGGAAGGATTCGCTGGCGCTCAGCGACATCCGGCTCGCCTTGACTTCCGCCTTGGGCTCGAGAAGCTCGACGATCTCCTGCTCGAGCATTTTCTCGTCGCCCAGGCTGTAGCCCTGGTGGATCTTGGCGATCCGGCCGTCGCGGCCGATGAGGAGCGTGTAGGGCAAGACGACCCTCGGGTTGTAGAGGGCCAGGACCTTGGATTCGGAGTCGAGGAGGATGGTGAAGGTGTACTTGTAGCGCCGCTGGAAGGGCTTGACCATGGCCACGGTCTCGGGGCCGTCCTCGGAAATGGCCAGGACGACCAAACCCTTGTCCTTATAGGACTCGTAGAAGCGCTGGAAGTGGGACAGCTCCTTGACGCAGGGGACGCACCAGGTCGCCCAGAAATCGACCAGGACGACCTTATTGCCCAGGAAGTCGCGGAGGTGGACGTCATTGCCGTCCGCGTCCTTGAGGGTAAAGTCGATCGGATTCTGGGCGGCGGCCGGCTTGACCGAAAGAAAGGCGAGCGCGCCGAGGATCAGGATCTTGATGAGGGCCGCCGGGAATCGGCGCTTCCAAGCCTGCATGAGCCCTACCTCCTTCCCGCGATGTCGGTTCCTGTCTCCCTTGTTTACCAGAAAAGCTTCCACAAATCAATCCGGGGCCGGGGAGCAGCCTTGCAGCACTCATACTAAGCCGGAAACGGCTATGGGTGTCGAAAGGTTGACTCCCCGACCGCCCTCCTATATAAAATAATCGGGAATCAGATTCGGACCCTGCTGATTCCAGGCGGAGGGTGTTTTTATGAAAAAAGGAATTGGATTCTCGATCCTGATAGCCGCGCTCATCCTCGGCCCTCCCGCCGCTCCAACCCGGCCGCGGCCGGCCGGGGCGGACAACCCCGCTTGGAAATCGATCGGTCCCGACGGCGGCGGCCTGCGCGACCTGGCCGTGAATCCCGCGAACGCCAACGATCTCATGGCCGTCTTCGATTCGACGCCGGCCCAGGTCTACCGGAGCGCGAACGAAGGCAAAACCTGGAAGAGGATCGGGTTATTCAATGATCCCATCACGGACCTCGCCTTCGGCCCTCCGGGAAGCGGCGGCCTCTATGCCATGAGCTGGCTCTCCCTTTTCAAATCCCGAAACGGCGGCTCGTCCTGGACGCAGCTCACGAATCCGCGCGGCTTCACCAGCTTCGAACGGCTGGCCGCCCATCCCAGCGATCCCGACAGCCTGTTCATCCTCGGCCAGATAACGTCCGAGACGGCCTCGGTCGGATTAGCCCGCACGACGGACGGCGGCCAAACCTGGACGTCCAAGCGAATCTCGCCCGGCGCGGATCTCGCCGAGAGCCACAGCCTCTGCGTCAATTTCGGGAATCCGGCCGTCATTTATGTCAGCGGGATTTACCGGACCGCCACGACGGCTAAATTCTTCGTCTACCGGACGACGAACGGCGGCGATTCCTGGCAAGACATCACGGGCGGGCTCTCAACCCAGATCTACGACCTGGCAACGGATCCGAACAATCCCTCCCGGGTCTTCGCCGCGACCGAAGGGGGCGTCTATCGCTCCTCGGACTCGGGACAGACCTGGCAGAGCAGCGCCAACACCAGCTGCGCTTACGGGCTGGCCATCGACCCGGCGAATTCCTCCGTCCTCTATGCCGGCTATCAGAAAAGGGTCTACAAGAGCACGGACGGCGGCATCGACTGGACGTCCGCCGAAACGGGTCTTCTCGGCGACTGCCGCCGCATGGCCGTGGCGGGAAGCTCGGTTTTCTTCGGCTCGGACGCCGGAGTCTACCGCAGCACGGACGCGGGCGCGACCTGGGCGGCCAGTCAAACCGGGGTTCGGGCCTGCCGGGTCCCGTCCTTCTATGTACCGGCCTCTTACCCCAACGTCCTTTATGCCAATGTTTCCAACTGCGGATTCTATCGGAGCGACAGCTTCGGCCGGACCTGGTCCCTCCTCCCCTATTTTTACAGCTGCGACGATCAGGGTTATATCGCGGCCGTCGATCCCGGCAACCCCCGGACCGTTTATATGATCGCGCCCGGCCAGGGCTGAGGGTCCGGAGACTACATCTACAGGTCTGTAGATGGAGGCAACAGCTGGACGAGCCTGTTGCAGCAGGGCCAGCTCGATGTTCTGGTCGTTCATTCCCAGAACTTCGATCATCTTTACGCGGGAGGCAGTCCGCCGGGCAGCAATGTCACCTTGTATATCTCGACGGATGGAGGGGCCAATTGGGCGTCCAAGCTCCTGCCCGATCCCGGGATGGTCTGCGCCATCGCGGTGCATCCTACGAACGAGCAGATCATCTATGTCGGAGGCACTCAGAACAGCCTGGGCTCGGTTTGCCGGACATCGGACGGAGGCGAAACCTGGACGGGGCTGGGGACCAACGTATTTTCGGCTCCCATCACCGCCCTCGTCCTCGATCCCGTCTCGCCCTTCCGTATTTACGCCGCGTCCGACGACGGCGTCTTCCGCAGCGAGGACTCCGGCGCGACCTGGACCCATTGCCTGACCGCCTCGACGACGGCCATCGCGGTCAATCCGGCCCTCCCCAACCAGGTTTACGCGGGCGGCTGGGCCGGCGTCCGGAAGAGCGTGGATTTCGGGAGTTCCTGGTCCGATTACAGCCTGGGCCTGATCGTGAAAACGGTCAGCGCCCTCGACTTCGTCAAGGGGACCGGCACGCTCGTCGCCGCGACCCCGGGCGGAGGCCTCTGCCAAATCCGGCCGGGCGGCCAGTACGCCCTCGTCATCAGCGCGACCTCGGGCGGCACGACGACGCCCGCTCCCGGAACCTATAAACATAGCCCGGGAAGTCAAGTGACCATCACGGCGACGGCGGCCTCGAACTATCATTTCATGGGTTGGAGCGGAGACGCATCGGGGACGACGAATCCCTTGACCGTCACCGTCGACCGCGACCTGGCCGTCCGGGCCGAATTCCAGCGGACCATCTACGAACCGCTCGACTTCAAAGGCACGAAGAAAGAAAACCGCTCGCTCCTCTTCGTCGAGTACGTCAACGTCCTGAACTGGCGGCGGAATCCTGCCAACGACGCCGGGCTGACCTACCGGCTCTACCTGGTCGAGGGGACGACGCCGCGCCTCGTCGCTTCGCTCGACGCGGCGACATTCGAGTATCGGGAGCGCGGCGTGGACAAGACCAAGGCCTACACGTACCGGCTTGTCGCGGTCGATCCGGAAACGGGCCGCGAGGGCCCGCCCGCGACCGTGACCATACGATAAGCTGAGTCCGGGACGCGTTTGACAACTCGCCGCGGGCCGTCTATCATCTATTGTCAAACGAACGAGCGCAAGGCGTCCCAAGCAAGGGAGCTGCGGGGCGACAATGCAGGACGGACGGAGACAAAGGCCGGGGCTGATCGCCATCTTGGGCGGCGGAGTCGCCGGACTGTCGGCGGCCTTTTACGCCAGGAAGAATGGACTGCCCTTCATCGTCCTCGAAGCCCGCGATCGCTGCGGGGGAAACGCCCGGACCCTGAAGCATACGGAATTCCTGTACGACACGGGGGCGCACCGCATTCACGACAAGGACCCCGTAGCGACGGCGGAGATTCGATCCCTGCTTGACGGAGAGCTGGAAATGATCCACGTCCCCAGCAAGATCTACCGGCGGGGGATCCTGATCGACTTCCCCTTCCTGCCGCTCAACTTGATGAGGAGCCTGGGTCCCGCGGCCTTCCTTTCATCCGGGGTCCAGGTCATGTCCGGCCGGCTCAAAGCCGCCCGGCGGAGCGACGACTTCGAGTCGTTCGCCCGGAACAAGTACGGCGACACGATCAGCGAGCGCTTCCTGTTGAATTATTCCGAGAAGCTTTGGGGCGTCCCCTGCCGGCAGCTGTCTCCCGAGGTCTCCGGCCGGCGCATGAACGGGCTGACCCTTGGCACCGTCCTGATCGAGGCCTTCCTGGGCCGGAAGGCGGGCACCAAGCACGTCGACGGCTCTTTTTATTATCCGCGTCCGGGTATCGGCGCCCTCGCCGAGCGTCTGGTCGAATTCTGCGGAAAGGAGCGAATCCGGACAAACGCTCCCGTGACGCGGGTCATCCACGACGGCGTACGGATTATGGCCGTCGAAACCGGGGGCGGCGCAACCGTCCAAGCCGACGAGTTTATAAGCTCCCTCCCGCTCCCCGAATTCATCCGGATGATGGCGCCCCGGCCGCCCGACGGAGTCCTGCGGAGCGCCTCTCTCTTGCGCTTCAGGGATCTCGTCCTGGTCGCCCTGTTTCTCGGCTGCGATTCCGTGACGAAGGCGGCGACCGTTTATTTCCCGGACAAAGAATTCCCGTTCACGCGGGTCTATGAACCGAAGAACCGGAGCGCGCGCATGGCGCCCGCCGGCAGGACTTCGCTCGTCGCCGAGATCCCCTGCCAGCGGGGGGACGAAATTTGGAATTCAGGGGACGGGTCCCTGGTCGAGCGCACGGCGTCGCTCCTCCGCAATATCGGCTGGCTCGGAAGCGGCGATCCGATCGACGCCGAGGTCAGCCGGCTCTCTCATGCCTATCCCATCCTGGAGAGGGAGAGCGCGAAGAACGTCGAGACCGTCCTCTCCTACTTGGGGCGGTTCGGCAACCTGAGGCTCGCCGGCCGCGGCGGCCGCTTCGCCTACTCCTGGATCCACGAGCTGATGCGGGCGGGGCGGGAGATCGTCGGAAGCTACCTTGGCGGCGAGACGGCCCCCTGACTCGAAGCGTCATTCCTGAAGAGGACATCTCCCGGAGATCGACAACCGCTGGAGATCCGTATTGACTTTTAGTCTTGAAAGAACCATAATGGAACCAGATTACAACCAACGGTCCGGAGCGATGCCAGCGAACTTCACCGTCAAGAATATCCCCCAGGAGCTGTTCGACAAGATCAGGGCCCGGGCGGGTCGGAACCGCCGGAGCATCAACGGCGAAATCCTCTCGATCTTCGAGGAGACCTTGACCGCCCGCCGCCTGGAGCCGGACGATGTCCTGGCCAGAGCACGGGTCCTTAGGAATAAAACCGCCGGCCGCGTCCTGGACCAAGACTTTATCGACCGGGCCAAGCGACGGGGGCGCCCGTGATCGCCGTCGACACGAACCTGGTCGCCTATCTGTTCATCAAAGGGGAGCACAGCGGCGCGGCCGAAAAGGTTTTGCGCAAGGATCCGATCTGGGCGGCTCCCCCTCTATGGCGGAGCGAATTCCGGAGCGTCCTGGCCGCCTGCCTCGGAAAGAGATTCTTCGGGCTGGATGACGCGGCCCGGATTATGAAGGAAGCTGAGTCCCTGATGAAGGGCAACGAGTTCGCCGTGGATTCCTTCGACGTGTTGAGCCTGGCGGCCGGATCGGAATGCTCCGCCTACGACTGCGAGTTCGTCGCGCTCGCCCGGGGACTGGACGTCCGCCTGGTCACGACGGACAAGGCCCTCCTCAAGAGCTTCCCCGACACGGCCCTGTCCCCGGCCCGTTTTCTGGCCGGATGAGCTCCCCCCTACCCCCTGAGAGAGGCTGTGGCGGGAAGGTGTGGGAGTTGAACCCACCCGGGACGTTTCACGGCCCCGTGCTGGATTTGAAGTCCAGAAGGCCCACCGGAACCTATACCCTCCCGCGGGTCGTCGTCTATTTTAGCACATGGCGGTCCTCGACGCGCCGGGTCAACCCGACCCGGTCGAAATACTCGAGGACGGCCTGCGCGTACTTGCGCGAAAGCTTGATCGTATCCCGGAGCTCCGCGATCGTGATGCCCCCTTTCCGTTTGAGGTGCTCCTGGACGAGCGCCTTCATGCTGGCGACCGTATCGACGTGGTAGGTGACCTTGGGGTTGAGACGGATCAGCTTTTTCTGGTCGTAGAGGCTGAACAGGACCTTCTCGAACAGGGGCGGCTCGGCGCCCAACGTCCGGCACAGCTCGTCATCGAGCGGACTGTCGTAGCCGGCCTTGAGATAGGCCTCCTCGATCCGGCGGGCCAGTTCCTGCTCGCGGGCCGTCATCCGAACGCCGCGCTCGGGGAGGCGGACCTCGGTCCCCTGGGCGTCCAAGGCGCCTTGGGCCGCCCGCTCCTCCAGGAGTTTCCGGAAGACGGCCGCCTCGCTCAGCTTCAGGAACTGGGAGCGGAGGTCGCCGAGGGGCATCGACAGCTTGTGGGGGAACTTCTCGAAGTAGTCCTTGACGAGTCCGACGAGCCTCCCGGCGAGCTCGGCCGCGGCGCCGGCGTGAAGGTAGCGCTCCTCCTTCTCGAACGGGACGGCGACGGTCTTCCCCGCCGCGACGAGCGCGGCGACGGATTCCTTGACCTCCTTGGCGCGGCCGCCCAGGCTCAACTCCAGCTCGCTCAGAGATTGGGGCGCGAAACGGGCCTTGACTAAAAGCTGTTCGACGACCTCGTCGAGGCTCCCTTCGAGCCGGCCCAACCCCTGGATGACCTGATCGTCGAACCGTTTGTGCCGGCCCGGCGTCGGGTCGAGGACCCGGCCTCCTCCGATCGTCATCAGCGGCGAGAAGGTCCGGATGACGAACCGGTCGCCGGGAAGCGCCACGGTCGGCGCCTCTAGGACGAACTGGACAAAGCCCTTCTCGCCCGGCTGGACCGCGGCCCGGTCGAGAAGGACGACTCGGGCGATGACCTCGTCCGTCCCGACGTGGAGGCGGACCCGCTCGCGGTGCTTGAGCTCCTTGCCGGCGTCGGCCAGCAAGAGAAGCTCCGTGTCGAGCCGGTTGGTCGGCGTCAGGCTGCCGGCCGCGGCGACGCATTGTCCCCGCCGCAGATCCTCCTTCTTGACGTCCATCAGGTTGAGGGCCGTCCGTGTCCCGATCCCGCTCCGCTCGGCGCCGCGGCCGTGGACTTGAACGCCCCGGACCCGGGCCGGAAGCCGATCGGGAAAAACCTCGATCCGGTCGCCGACGCCGACCGCGCCGCCCAGGACCGTTCCCGCCACGACCGTGCCGAAGCCCTGGATGGTGAAGACGCGGTCGACCGGCATCCGGAAGAAGCCCGTGTCGCTCCGCCGCCGCACTTTCCGCCCCATCTCAACCAGGGCCGCTTTGAGCTCGGGGATCCCGGCGCCGGTCACGGACGAGACGGCCAGAAGGGGAGCGCCCTCGAGGAAGGAGCCCGCGACGAAACGGACGACGTCGCCGCGGACTTCGGCCATCCGGTCCGCGTCGACCAGGTCGGCCTTGGTCAGGACGACCATCCCGAGCGGGACGTCGAGGAGACGGAGGATGTCGAAGTGCTCGCGGGTTTGGACCGATACGCCCTCGTCGGCGGCGATGACCAGGAGGGCGGCGTCGATGTTCGAGGCCCCGGCCGCCATCGTCTTGACGAACCGCTCGTGGCCGGGGACGTCGATGAAGACGATCTGCTTCTCGTAGTCGGGGAGGTCCAGGAATACGAACCCGAGCTCGATCGTCATCCCCCGGAGCTTCTTCTTCAGGAAGCGTGTCGGGATCGGTCCCGGTCAGGGCCTTGACCAGCGAGCTCTTGCCGTGGTCGATGTGGCCGGCCGTGCCGAAGATGACGTGGTCTTTGTCGAGCCCGGCCATGACCTCTCCCCTTAAGAACCCTCCGGCCGGAGTCGGACACGGATCGCTCCCTCGGACGACTCTGCGATGCGCCCGATGATCCGCGCCGACGCGATCCCCCGCGCCGCGAGCCTCTTGAGGAGCCCGGCCGCGCGCGCCCGGGAAACGGCAAGAAGAAGACCGCCCGAGGTCTGGGGATCGAGGAGGACCGCCTCCCACTCTTCGCCGACGTCCGGGGCCTTGGTCACGAAGCGCATCGCGTATTCCCGGTTCCGCTCGACGGCGCCCGAGACGACCCCCTTGCGGGCGAGGTCGAGGACGCCCTTGAACAGGGGCACTTCCTCGGCCCAGATTTCGGCCGTGACCCGGCTCTGGACAGCCATCTCGGCCAAGTGGCCGAGGAGACCGAATCCGGTCACGTCGGTCGCGGCCCGCACGCCGGCTCTGACGGCCTCCTCGGCGGCGGGGCCGTTGAGCTCGGTCATGGAGCGGGCGGTCGCCTCGAGGAGCGCCGCGTCCGCCTTCCCGAGCTGTTGGGCGAAGCAGGCCAGCCCCGTCCCGATCGGCTTGGTCAGGACAAGGACGTTCCCGGGCCGGGCCTTGTCGTTGGTCAGGATGCGATCGGGCCGGACGACCCCGGTGACGGCGAACCCAAATTTGACTTCGGCGTCCTTGATGCTGTGGCCGCCTAGGACGGGGACCCCGGCCTCGCCGAGCTTGTCGATTCCGCCCTGGAGCATCTTGTTCATGATCCGGGGCGAGAGCCGGTCCGAGGGGAATCCGATAATGGACAGGGCCGTCAGGGGTTTTCCGCCCATGGCATAGACGTCGCTCACGGAGTTGGCCGCGGCGATCTGGCCGAAGACGTAGGGGTCGTCGACGCAGGGCGAGAAGACGTCGACCGTCTGGACGAGCGCGGTCGTATTGTTGAGCTTGAAGATCCCGGCGTCGTCGCAAGTCGAGGAGCTGACGAGCACCCGCGGGTCGAAGACGGCGGGCAGCCCCTCGAGGGCCTGTTTGAGAAATTCCTGGGAGACCTTGGAGGCGCAGCCCGCGTTCTCGACGAGCTTGGTCAGGGCGACGTCCTCGGCCGCCTCCTCTTCGCGCTCGCCCGCGCAGAGGCAGACGTTCTTCCGCTTGAACAGGTCGCAGGGACAGGGGTCCTTGGGGTTGCAGATGCAGTGCCCGAGCTTGATGGAGCGCCCCATGATCCGGCGGCGCTTTTCGAGGTCGACCATGGCCGGTTCTCTCCCTTAAGGTTCGACGGCCGCCCGGACGGCGTCGATGACGATGCCGTCCTCTTCGGGGAAGACGGTCCGAAAGTCGAGAAGGAGCGCGTCCTTGTGGACGCGGCCGAAGACGGGCGGGGCGCCGCGCCGCAGCCGGCGGGCCAGCTCCTCGGCCGGAAGAGACGCGGATTCGATTTTGAGGACGAAGGTCGGGAGGGTCTCAACCGGGACCGAGCCGCTTCCGACCTGGGACCGGTCCTCTACGACCGAAACGCGGGCCCGCCCGGCCAGGCCGAGCGCCAGCGTATCCGACGCGGCGCGCGCCCGCCGTTCGATCTCCTTCGCGTCCAGCCCCAGCATCCGGTAGACGGGATGCCGGTCCCTCAGCCGGTCCGGGTCCAGGAAGAGCTTGAGGGTCGCTTCGAGGGCGGCCGCGGTCAGCTTCCCGATCCGGAAAGCGCGGGCCAGCGGGTTTTTCTTGACGCGCCCGACGACCTTGGCCCTGCCGACGATGATCCCCGACTGGGGCCCGCCGATGAGCTTGTCGCCCGAGAAGCAGACGGCGTCGGCGCCGGCCCGGACGCTCCGCTGGACGAGTGGCTCGGTCTCGAGGTCGTAATCTTTGAGGTCAACCAGCGCCCCGCTTCCGATATCGTCGACGACGGGGAGGCCGTGCTTGCGGCCGAGCTCGACCAGCTCCTCGATCCCCGGCTCCTCGGCGAAGCCCATGATCCGGTAGTTCGAGTGGTGGACGCGAAGGAGGATGCCGGTCCGGTCCGAGATCGCCGCCTCGTAGTCGCGGAGATGGGTCTTGTTGGTCGTCCCGACCTCGCGCAGGACGGCCCCCGACGTCTCCATGACGTCGGGCATCCGGAACGAACCCCCGATCTCGACAAGCTGGCCGCGCGAGAGGATGACCTCCTTGCCTTTGGCCAGGGTGTTGAGAAGGAGGACGGTCGCCGCGGCGTTGTTGTTGACGGCGAAACCGGCCTCGGCGCCGGTCAGCTCGCGGAGAAGGGAGGCGTAATGGACGTCGCGATGGCCGCGCTGACCTGTCTCAAGATCCACGGCGAGCTGCGAGTATCCTTGGGACACGCGCGCCAGGGCCTCCCGCGCCTCGGGAGCCAGGACGGCCCGCCCCAGCCCGGTATGGATGACGATCCCGGTCGCGTTGATCGTGCGTCCCAGCGAGGGGGCGAGCTTCCGCTCGAGCCGCGCCCGGACTCGGTCGAGCAAGGCCTCCGGGGCAAGGTCTTTCTCGGCCAAGGATGATGCGGCGCCGGCCGTTTGGATTTCGGCCCGGACCGCCTCGAGCTCGTCGCGGACGGCGTCCAAGGCCAAGGGCCGCCCGTACGCCTCGGCGAGCCGGCGCGCCTCCGGATGATTGAGGAGGGCGTCCACAGATGGGATCAGCCGAAAAAGAGATTCTTTCATGCGTCTCCGTTCGGAGCCGACCGAGCCTCCGATCGCGGCCCGCGCCTCAGCTTTTGTCCTTGAATTCGATCTTGGCGAAGAGGTCGGGCTCGACGTCCTTGGTCTCGACGCCCGCCGCCACGACCTCGACCGGGATCTCGAGGCGGAGGTCCTGGGGCATAATGCACGACGTATTGTTGCAGGCCTGGTACTTGAACACTCCCGTCAGGCTGTAGGCGCCGGCTTTAACGCTCTCCGCGACCTGGAGGAGCGCCCCCACGACGGCCTCGTCTTCGTAGACGCGGAGCTCGAAGTCGGAGTACTCGAACTTGGCCTGCTTGGGCTTGGGGAAGGCCAAAGCCTTGACCTCGAAGCCGGCGACCTCGTCAAGGGCGAGGGACGAGGGGAACAGGAACTCGTCGCCGGGATCATCCGAGTTGATGTGCCAGCCCTTCTCGATCTTGAGGACGACGGCGATTTTGACCGTCTCACCGGCGTGGACTGCGCTCTTGGACAAGACGGCCCGCGCGGTCACGACCTTGGGGACTTCGAGCTGGGCCGAGGCGAGGGCCGAGGACAAAAGGCAGAAAACCGCGAAAAAGAACAGGGTGGATAGGACTGTCTTGGTTCTCATGGCTTTACCTAAGTTATTGAAACCCCCGCGGCTTGTCAAGAGGAGAGAACGGCTTTTTTCCGCGGTTTCTTGACCGCCGGGCGGAGAATTCCCTATAATTCAGCCAGGATAAAAGGAACGCGGCTTCCGACGGAGGGTCCATGAAAAAAGCCATGGGGGTCATCTTAGCCGTCTTCTGCGCCGCCGTGCTCTACGGCCGCCTTCGCGGACCGGAGCCCTCTCCATCGTCGTCTCCGGAGGCCGCTTCGGTCTGGACCGGACTCGGGCCGAACGGCGGAAATATCATCTCCATCGCGCGCCACCCGAAATCTCCGAGCGAACTATACGTCCTAACCAAGCAGGGGCAAGTCTTCCGGTCAGCCGACGGCTGCGGGAGTTGGACACGCCAGTCCCACCTCGACATCGATGCTTCCGATATAGCGCTGGACCCGAAGAATCCGCGGACAGTCTATGTCCTATCCTCGGAAGCGTTCTATAAGTCCGCCGATAGAGGAACAACATTCACGAAATTCCCGCTCGGCGGCCATCGATACGCCTTTCTGGGCCGAATCGCGGTCCACCCCCAAAATCCGAATATCGTCTTCGTTTCGGGAAGCTATACCACCAATTCAAGCGCCAACAAATCGTGCCTGGCCGTCTTCAAATCGACGAACGGAGGCAAAAGCTGGACCCAGAAGACGATGGACACGACTTCGGATTCGGGCTGCGCGCGCGACATCGTCATTCCCGCCCAGGCTCCGTCCACGGTCTATTTCTGCGGCTATTATTGGGCCGGCACGGGCTGCATCGCCCGCATCTACCGCTCCACGAATACGGGCGGGACCTGGAAGGACATCACTCCCGCCTTCATGAACGCGGGCTCGGGATTTTACGGCCAGGCCTACGCCGTCGCCGTCGACCCCTCGAACGCCGCGAGATTGTTCGTCCCGTATTATGGCGGAGTGGCCTTTACGGCCGACGCCGGGGTCAGTTGGCAGAACCAGACGAATCCTCAGAGCCTTTATAATATCCAGTCCCTTTCCCTCGACAAAACCAATCCCAATGTCCTCTACGGAGGAGCCTATAAAACGATCTATCAAAGCAAGGACGGCGGACATCATTGGACGCCATTCTCGAACGTCCTCTGCGGCACCGTATCGAGGATCATTGCCTCGGGGAATACGCTTCAGGTCACGTCCACGGCGGGCGTCTTCAAGAGCACGAACGCGGGCCGCTCTTTTAAAGCCTCCCACGCGGGAATTCAAGCCGCCGAAATAGCGGATTTCCAATATCCCCGCTCATCGGCGAGCGCCGCCTCCGCAAACACAGCCTATGCCGCGGTCACCAATTACGGCATCTTTAGAACCGAGAACGGCTTCAGGAGCTGGGCGAAGCTCGGCAATTTCGCGGGAAGCGACAGCATCGCTCATCTCGCCGTTCCGAACGCGGACCCGAACAGGGTCTACCTCTCGACCTACGGCTGAAGCAACCCCCGCGTCTACAGTTCCGTAGACGGAGGCAAAAGCTTTAAGCAACTTCTGCCCGGAGCCGGCTGCCAAGGACTCATCCTCCTGACCGATCCCGCGGATCCGAAGCACATCATAGCGGGAGGATATGTCGTCAGCGGCAGTCAATATGTAATGGGGATTTTCCTGTCGACGGACGGCGGATCCGATTGGAAACAAATCAAGATCAGGAACGATACGGGCAGCTGCCTGGAAGTCGCGGCGTTCGACCCTTCGAACAGGAATACGATCTATGTCGCCGGCTATAAATCCTCCTATGCCCCGGCCCTGCACAAGAGCACGGACGGGGGCGCGAGCTGGACCGAGCTGACTCCTCCCTCGTCCTCAGCCAGGATCGAGGCCATCGCCGTAGATCCGAGCGTCTCGGGCACGATCTATCTGGGAACCTCCTGGGCGGGTATTTTCGTCTCCACGAACGGCGGGGACACCTGGACCAAGCTCGAGAACGGCCCCTGGGGATGCAATTGCATCGCCATCAATGAGTCCAACCCAAACGAAATATTCGCGGGGAACTGGAGCTTCTTTTCCTACAGCAACGACAAAGGAGCAACCTGGACGGACATTTCGGAGGGTCTTCCCGTCAGGGGCGTGACATCGATAGAGATCGACGGCGCCGCCCGCCAGGTCTACGTCGGAACATCGGGGGGCGGCATTCTGCGGAGGGATTTTTAATCGGCGCTGACGCCGATTCCGCGGCCGGCCGGAGAGTTTTTGCCGCGACCGAGGGGGCGGGGATCTGGTGGAGGAAGTTCTGAGGATGGCCTTTTTACCGCGGTTTCTTGACCGCCGGCCGGGAAATTGCCTATAATCCCGTCGCGGATGCAACGAGCTCGAACCCCGGAGGAGGGCCCATGAAAAAAGCCGTCGTCATCATCCTGGCGGTCCTGTGCGCCGTCTTTCTATTCGGGCGCAGCCCCGGCCCGGCGGACAGGCCCGACCGGGCTGGTTCCTGGACCCCGCTCGGCCCCTACGGAGGGGATATCCAAGGCCTGGCCCGGAATCCCAAGTCGGCGGCCGAACTCTACGCCGTGAGCTCGAGTTCTCCGAGCCAGATTTGGAGATCCACGAACAGCGGCGCCAGCTGGACGCGCCAATCGATCGTCATGCAATGGATTTACGACCTCGCCATCGACCCCAAGACCCCGAGCACGATTTACCTCCTCAGCGAAAGTTATCTCTACACGAGCACGGATAAAGGCAAGACCTTCTCGAACCATCGGTTCCCGGACGATTTCCAGTCCTACAACGGCCGGATCGCCGTCCACCCGGCTAATCCCAAGATTATCATGGTCGTCGGGTCTTATTATTACAACACCGCCGATTGGCATTCCGAAATCGCCGTCGCCAAGACGACGAACGGCGGCGCGACCTGGACGCTCAAAAGACTTTCCAATCTGACCGACTATGGTTATGGCCGCGGCATCGTATTCGCCAAAAGCAACCCCAATTACATTTATCTCTGTGGGTATGATCAGAAAAACAGCGTCACAGCCGCGCGGGTCTTCGTTTCCAAGAACGGCGGGAGCACCTGGGCGAGCGTCGGCTCGTCGGCCGTCTTCAACAACAGCTACCCTGCCTGCTACTCCATTCACGTCGATCCCCGCGACCCGAAAAAAGCCTGGGTGGGCCATGACAGCGGCATCGCCCGGACCACGAACGCCGGCGGGAGCTGGAAGGCCCAGCAGACGCCCCAGATCACGCATGTTACGGCCATCGCGGCCGATTCCTCCAACCCGAATATCCTCTACGCGGGCGGCAAGTACAATTTGGTCTACAGCAGCCTCAAGAGCACCGACGGGGGTAATGCCTGGAAGGCTTCGAGCACCGGCCTCTACGGAGAATGTCGCCAAATATTGGCCGCCGGCTCCAAGGTCCACCAGGCGACGCAAGCGGGAATCTTCTTGAGCAAGAACGGCGGCACGACCTGGAACCCCGGCCACAACGGAATCCGGGCGGCAAATATCAAAGCCTTCGCCATCGCCCCTTCCTCGCCGAACACGATTTACACCGGAATCCAAGGCTACGCTCTGCTCAAGACGGTCAACGGGGGTTCCGCCTGGACGCCCTGTACCGAATTCTACGGCAGCGATCTCGTCGCCAGCGTGGTCGTCCATCCCTCGAACCCGAACACCATCTACGTCAAGCCCAGCGGCTGACCCCAGGGCGAATTCGTCTACAGGTCTGTAGACGGAGGACGGAAATTCGAGCAGATTTACGATCTCTACGAATGCCGGTACGGAAACCTTTACGCGAACCCCCAGAACATCAACTTCCTCCTGATCACGGGCTCGGTCAAGCAGGGGGGCGTAACCTCGATGGGAATCGTGTTCTCGACGAACGGGGGGTCGAGTTGGACGCCGGTCAAAATCTGCAGCCAGGACGGCAGCCAATCGAACGTCGCGGCGGTCGCGCCCAGCAACGCTAACCTCCTCTATGTCGGCGGCCAGAGCGCTACCTATACCGGGCTTGTCTATAAGAGCGTGAACGGAGGGGTTGACTGGACCTCCGTCACGAACGGAATCCAATACGTGCCCCAATCTATCGCCATCGATCCCCAGGATCCGAACATCGTCTATGTTGGGACCTTTTGGGAAGTTTGGCGGAGTTCGAACGGCGGGGCCTCATGGACGAAATGCACGTTCCCGACCAACGCCTACAATTTCGATGCTGTGGCCGTCAACAACAACAACCCCAACGAGGTGTTTGTCGGGTCCAGCCAGGGCGTTTTCTACAGCCAGAACCGAGGCCTGACCTGGACCGACGTCAGCCAGGGATTGCCCGTTCCGTACGTAGCCCAGCTCGTTTTCAACGCGACGAACCACACCCTCTACGTCGGGACCCAAGGTGGAGGCATCTGGAAGCGGACGTTTTAAGCAGCCCCCCTTCAACCCTTTGTATTGACCGCCGGGCGGGAAATTGCCTATAATCCGGTCACGGATGCAACGAGCTCGAACCCCGGAGGAGGGCCTATGAAAAAAGCCGTCGTCATCATCCTGGCGGTCCTGTGCGCCGTCTTCCTCTTCGGGCGCGGCTCCGCCCCGATCGAGCGGCCCGACCGGGCCGGTTCCTGGACCCCGGTCGGCCCCTACGGAGGGGATATCCGCGGCCTGGCCCGGAATCCCAAGTCGGCGGCCGAGCTCTATGCCGCGAGCTCGAGCTGGCCGAGTCAGGTTTGGAGATCCACGAACAGCGGCGCGAGCTGGACGCGCCAATCCATCGTCTCCCAGGCGATCTACGACCTCGCTGTCGATCCCAAGACCCCGAGCACGATCTACGTCCTCAGCTACGGCTATCTTCACAAGAGCACGGACAAGGGCAAAAATTTCACGGTTCGCGCATTCCCGGCCGGATTTACCGGCTGGTACGGCCGGATCGCCGTCCACCCGGCCAATCCCCAGATCATTATGATCGCCGGGTCATACCGGTATGACAACGTGAACTACAAAAGCGATATCGCCGTCGCTAAAACGACGAACGGCGGCGCGTCTTGGACCGTCAAGAGGTTCCCGAACTCGGCCGATTCCGGCTATGGATATGACGTCGTTTTTGCCAAGGCCAACCCCAATTACATTTATCTATGCGGCTACGACTATAAGAACAGCGTCGATACCGGCCGCGCCTACGTTTCGAAGAACGGAGGAAGCACCTGGACGAGCGTCGGCGGCGCCGCGATTTTCGACGGAACCTATCCCGCCTGTAACGCCATCTATGTAGACGCCCACGACCCGAAAAAAGCCTGGGTGGCCCACAACAACGGCATCGCCCGGACGACGAACGCCGGCGGAAGCTGGAAGGCCCAACAGACTCCAGGGATCACGTATGTGTACTCCATCACGGCCGATTCCGCCAACTCCAAGATCCTTTATGCCGGAGGCGAGCTCGATTACGTCTACAGCGTCCTCAAGAGCACGGACGGCGGGATCACCTGGAAAGCTTACAGCGACGGCATCCATGGAGAGAGCCGCATAATCCTGGCCGCCGGGTCCAATGTCCACCTGGCAAGCCAGGTTGGGATTTTCCTGAGCAAGAACGGCGGCTCCACCTGGAATCCCAGCCACGCCGGCATCCGCGGCTCGAACATCGCGGCTTTAGGCGTCTCGCCTTCTTCGCCGAGCACCATCTACGCCGGGATCACGGGATATGCCCTCTTTAAGACGGCCAATGGGGGATCGGCCTGGACGACCTGCGGAACATTCGTGGGCAGCACGCTCGTCGCCAGCATCGTCGTTCACCCCACGAATCCCAATACCATCTATGTCAAGCCCAGCGGCTGACCGCAGGGCGAATTCGTCTACAGGTCTGTAGACGGAGGACGGACGTTCCAACAGATTTACGATCTCTACGAGTGCCGATACGGAAGCCTCTACGCGAATCCCCAGAACTTCAGCCAACTTATCATTACCGGATCAGTCAAACAAGGGAGCGTCACGTCGATGGGAATCGTCGTCTCCAAGGACGGGGGGACGAACTGGACGCCCATCCGGATCAGCACCCAAGAGGGCAGCCAATCGACCGTGGTGGCGGTCGCGCCGGGCGACGCGAACATCCTCTACGTCGGCGGATATACCTCCAACTCTAGCGCTCTCGTGTATAGGAGCGCGGATGGGGGGGTCAACTGGACCGCGATCACGAACGGGATTCAATACCCGCCCCAGGCGATCGCCGTCGATCCCCAGGACTCGAATATCGTCTATGTCGGGACCAACAGTGAGCTCTGGCGGAGTGCGAACGGCGGGACCTCCTGGACCAAGTGCACCTTCACAACATACAGCTACGGTTTCCGGGCCGTGGCCGTCAACAAGAACAATCCCAACCAAGTGTTCGTCGGAAACAACCAGAACGTTTTTTACAGCCAGAACCGGGGCCTGACCTGGACCGACGTCAGCCAGGGACTGCCCGTTCCGTACGTAAATCAGCTCGTTTTCAACGCGACGAACCACACCCTCTACGTCGGGACCCAAGGTGGAGGCATCTGGAAGCGGACGTTTTAGGGAGCGGGCCGGCGCCGGGGTGACGACCAGTCGCCTCCCAGCGGCTCGGACGCCGAGCCTCAACCTCTGTTGACCGCCGGGACACCCCCCGCTATAATGGCCGAGAAGGGAAAATGCGGATTTTTCCGGAGGAGGGAGAATGAAAAGACCGGCCGTTTATATCTGGGCAATCCTTGGCGCCCTTCTCATCGGCGGCCCCGGCATGCGCGCCGCCCGCCCTGTGGATCAAGCGGCGGTCTGGACCCAGCTCGGCCCCACCGGCGGCAACATCATGGGCATCGCCCGCAACCTCAAATCGCCCTCCGAGCTTTATGCGGTGTCCGAGCGCGGGCTGGTGTACCGGTCCGTCAACAACGGCAAGAGCTGGACCCTCAAGTCCATCCTCGGCGATTACGCTTACGATTTCGTCCTGGACCCTAAAAATCCGCGGACGATCTATATCCTGGCCTCGGACGGACTTTATAAATCGGTCGATCAAGGGTCGACCTTCACGAAGCTTCCGTTCGGCCAATACCGGCAGGGCTATTCCGGGAGGATCGCCATCAACCCCCAAAATCCCAAGGTCATTTTCGTCGCGGGGAGTTATACCTATGACACGTCCAGTTGGAAGACATGCCTCGCCGTCTTCATGACGACGAACGGCGGCCAAACCTGGAGCCATAAGACGATGGAGGCGACGTCGAGCTACGCCTACGGCCGCGATATCGCCATCTCCCCCAAGAATCCGTCCACCATTTTCTTCTGCGGGTACTTCTACGACGGCTCGAATTATCGCGCCCGCGTCTTCCGCTCCACGAACGGCGGGGGGGCCTGGAAGAACGTCACGCCCGCATTCATGAACGATCTCCACACCATAGTCAACTATGCTTACACGGTCGCCATCGACCCCTCGAATCCCTCCCGGATCTTGGTGTCCTACCAAAACACGGTAGCGGGGGTGGCGATATCGGCCAACTCCGGGACCACTTGGAAGAAGCAGAACAGCCCGTCTTATATCGCTTACCTGGAGTCCCTGGCCTTCGAACAAGGTCCATCCCAGCATCGTGTACGGCGGCGGGTCCAAGGAAGTCTGGAAGAGCACGAACGGCGGAACGGATTGGACCAAATGCGGGACCGGCTTCGCCGGACTCGCGTCGAAGGTCTTGATCTCGGGAAGCACGGTTCACGTCTCCGCGACGGCGGGGGTCTTTAAAAGCACCAGCGCCGGGAAAACCTTCCTGCCGTCCCAGGCGGGGATCCTGGCGACGAACATCGGGGGGTTCCGGATGCCCGGCTCTTCGTCCTCGGCGATCGCTCCGGCCACGGCGTACGCGGCGGCGACGTCGGTCGGGGTTTTCAAGAGCGCGAACGCCTGCGCGAGCTGGACGAAGCTCCCCGATTTCCTGGGGAGCGACAACATCGCCGACCTGGCCGTCCCCAGCGCGGACCCGAACCGGGTTTATCTCTCGACCTACGGCTGAAGCACCCCCCGCGTCTACAGGTCTGTAGACGGAGGCGCCAACTTTCAACAGCTTCTTCCCGGCGCCGGCTGCCAGGGGCTGATCCTGGTCGTCGACCCGGCCGTTCCCAACCGCGTCCTGGCGGCGGGATACATCGTGGTCGGCGGCAAAAATTACATGGGCGTTTTCATCTCGACCGACGGCGGCCTGACTTGGACCCAGGTCCGGATTCGGACCGATGAAAACAGCCAGGCTTGCGCCGCCGCGTTCGACCCCTCCAATACCCGGACGATCTATGTCGCCGGCACGACCTCCTCCGGCTCGCCGGTCCTGCATAAAAGCACGGACGGCGGGGCCAACTGGACCTCGTTGAGCCCGCCCTCGACCGGGTGCCCGATCGACGCCCTGGCCGTGTCCGGCGGCTCTCCCGCCACGGTCTATGCCGCGACCGGGTGGGAAGGCATTTTCGCCTCCACGGACGGCGGCGGCTCCTGGACCAAGCTCGCCAACGCGCCCTATTCCGGCGATTGCCTGGCCGTCAACAAGCTCAATCCGAACGAGCTTTTTGTCGGGAACTGGAACGGCCTCTGGCACAGCGCCGACAAGGGGGCGACCTGGACGGACCTCTCCGGCGACCTGCCGGTCAAGAGCGTGAACTCGATCCAGGTCGACGGCGCCGCCCGCAAGATCTACGTCGGGACCGCGGGCGGCGGGATCTGCGCGCGGAGCTTCTGAGCCGGCCAACTTTCGCGGCGGCGGCGCGTACCAGAGAATGCATGACATTCTTCTTCGTCCGAGACGCCGGCCATAAGTACAGCTTCTTCTCGACCGAGCCCGTTCGGCCGATCGAAGTCCGTACCACCCGCTGGCGAAGGCTTTGGGACAAAGCCAAAGCCAAGCTTCTCCTCCTCCCTCAGCGCTCCCTGCGTCAGGAGCAGGCCCTGGCCCGGGTCGCCCGGCTCGAGGGTCCTTCGGTCCGCATCCTCGTCTCCGCCCGGACCGAGGATAAGAAGGTCCGCTTCCGCTTCTTCCTGTTCCTCCAGAAGCAGCGGACCCGCCATATCCTGCTCCTCGTCGGAGAAACCCTGCTCCTCCCCTTGAGCGGCCTGGCCACGCTTCTCCCCGGCCCCAACGTCTTCTTCGGCGCCCTGGCCCTTATCATGATCACCCACTGGCAGGCCCTGCGGGGCCTCCAGCATCTCGGCCGCAAGGGGCACGACTTCGAGGTTTCCGAGCTCCTCGCCGAGTGGGAGGACGCGGTCAAGGCCGGAGCCGAGGGCCTATACCCCAACCTCCTGGAACGGATGGAGGCCGCCTTCGGCCTGACCGGCCTCAACAAGGTGCTCTGGCCGCCCGGCAAAAAAACACCGGTCCCTTCCGAGCCTGCCGTCTGACGTCGATTGACAAAGCCCCCCTTTTTGGTCTATTTTTGAGGTTACCATGCAGATCACCCTCAGCCAGGCCCTGTGGCTGGTCTTGACCGTCGCGGCCGTCGTGGCCCTCGCCTTCCTGGCCCGGCTCTTCCTCCAGCTCAGCCGGACGGCCCGGGAGGCCCAAAAAGCCATGGCCGAGGCGACGGCCCTCCTCCGGAACCTCCAGGAGACCGAGCGCAAGGTCAACCTGGCCGTCGAGGACCTGGCCGGGACCATCCAAGCCACCCGGAAGATGACGGAGTCCGCTTCGGAGATCGCCCTGTTCGTGACGACCAAAGTCATCCGCCCCTCCTCGAAGTGGTGGCCGTTCCTCTTCCCGCTCCTTCGCATGGGGTGGCAGCAATTCAAGAAGCGAAAGGAGAAGTGAAATGGCAGACGATCACAAAGGGTCGGGCGCCCTTGAAGTCGCCGTTTCGTTCCTGATCGGGGCCGCCGCCGGCTTCGTGCTCGGCGTCCTGTTCGCCCCCGCCAGCGGCAAGGAGACCCGGAAGAAGCTCAAGGAGCAAGCCGTCAAGACCGGCGAAAAGGCCAAGGAGAACTACGAGAAGATCGCCCGGGAGGCCGAGAAGGGCGTCCAGTATGTGAAGGAAAAGACCCAGGACGGCGTCGAGGCCATCCGCGATTTCATCGAGAAAAAGCGCGACGAGATGACCAAGACCCCGGGCCCCGCCAAGGACGAGCCCAAATAGCGCCGGCGCGTCCGGCTTCGGTTTCGGATTCCGCCCGGGCCACCGGGCGGCGCAAGAGGCGTCTATGAGAGGGAATGGGAAAGCGGCGGCGATTCTTCCGTCCATGCTATCGGCCCTGGCCGTGTGCGCCCTCGCGGCCGGACCGGCCCGGGCCGTCGACAAGCCGACCGCCCAGCGGATCGACGAGGCCGTCGAGCGAGGCCGGGCCGAAATCATCAAGATCCGCCGCTTCATTCATATGAATCCCGAGCTGGCCGGGGAGGAAGTCGAGACGGCCAAGCTCGTCGCGGCCAAGCTCGTCTCGCTCGGCCTCGAAGTCAAGACCGGCGTCGCCAAGACCGGCGTCGTCGCCCTTCTCCGGGGCCGCGACCACGGGAGCACGCTTGCCCTGCGGGCCGACCTGGACGCCCTCCCCATCCAGGAGGCCAATGACCTTCCTTATAAATCCCTGAATCCCGGCATCATGCACGCCTGCGGCCACGATATCCATATCTCGGCCGTCCTGGGGACGGCCATGGTCCTGGCCGGCCTTAAGGATATCATTCCGGGAAACGTCAAGTTCATCTTCCAGCCGGCCTCTGAGGGAGGAACGGACGGGGGCGAATCGGGGGCGGCGGCCATGATCGCCGAGGGCGTTCTCGAAAACCCGACCGTCAGGGCCATCGTCGGCTTTCATGTCTGGCCCGAGCAGCTCGGACAAGTCTTCGTCTCGAGCGGCCCCGTCCTGGCCGGCGCCGACTGGTTCCAAATCACCGTCAAGGGCCGGACGGCCCACGGCGCCCGCCCCTATGAAGGGATCGACGCGATCGTCCTGGCCGCCCAAATCGTCGTCGCCCTCCAGTCCATCGCCAGCCGGACGGCCGATCCTCAGGACCCAATCGTCCTGACGGTCGGCCTTATCGAAGGCGGGACGAGCGCCGGGATGGTCGCCGACAAGGCGGTGCTGGAGGGCACGGTCCGAACCCTGAGCGAGGCCAACCGGCGCCGGATGCCCCGCCTGATCGAAAGCATCGTCAGGGGCGTCGTGACTCCCTTCGGCGCGGATTATGCCTTCGATATCAAGCCGGTGATCCCTCCCGTCGTCAACCTGGCCGACCTCGTTCGAAGCCTCCTGCCGACCCTGGTCGATCTCCAAGGACAGGACAACGTCCTTCCGCTCATCCCCCAGACGATCTCGGACGATTTCGGCTTCTACACCCAGAAGGCTCCCGGCTTCTTCTTCCTCCTCGGCGTCCGGAATCCGCGACTCTCGAGCGCGGCCCCTCTCAACAGCGCCTTGTTCAACCCCGACGAACGTAGTCTCCCCCTGGCCATCAAGCTCCTCTGCCATCTCGTTCTCGACGGCCTCGAGCTCCAAAGCAGGGTCGAGCCCGCCCCTTCCAAAATCGGCTCTTAGCGCATGGCTTTCCCCCTTCTCTTCGTCGCGGCGGCCGTCGTTCTCGGAATCGTGACGGCCTCATCCGTTCCTCTTCCCCTCCAAGCTTGGGCCGGCGCCCTGGGCGTTTCCCTGGCCGCGGCCTGGATTTTTTCTTGGCGAAAGAAGGACAAGGCCTGCCTGGGGATGATCTGGGCCGCTTCGCTCGTCCTGGGCGGGCTGCTCTTCGTCTGGCAGGAGCGCAACTACGAGGAAAACGGCCTGCACCGGCTGCGTCTCGCGGCGTTTGCGGATTTCTACGGAACCTTGACCCAATCGCCGGGAAGGGGCAAGGACAAAGATACGCTATACCTCAAGGTCGATGAGGTCGTGGCCGGGACGGACAAGTCGGCCGTCAGCGGAACCTTGAGGGTTACCGTTCCGTTCTCGGCCGAGAACCCGCTCCCTCCCCTCCGGACCGGCGATCGCATCATGGTTTCGGCCCAGCTCGGCGTATCATCGTCCGACCGAAACTTCAGGGTTCCTCCCTACCTCCGGATCCTGCGCAACCGGAAGATCCACGCCTCGGCCTTCTCCAAGAGCCCTCTTCTCGTCAAGAAGATCGGGACCGGACCCTGGGCGTTTTTCTTCGGGCCCATCTCATCGGCCCGGCAAGCCCTCCAACGCAAGGTCGAGGCGCATTTCGGCGAAGGCCCTCCGCCCGGCCTCTCGACCGAAGGGGGCGTTCTCGAGGCGTTGCTCATCGGCGAGAGGGGACGTCTCGACGAATCCGTCAACCTCGTCCTCCAGCGCTCCGGGCTCTACCATCTCCTGGCCATCTCGGGCGCCCATATCGGGATTATCGCGGTCCTGCTCTTTTTCCTGCTCCGCCTCATTCGCGTCTCTCCCCGCCCCTCCTACCTAATCCTGACCGTGATTCTGGCCGGCTATGCCCTTCTCGTCGAAGGAAACGCATCGGTCGTCAGGGCCACGGTCATGGCCGCCGCCTTCTTCATCGGGAAGCTCCTCTGGAAGGACGTCCACCTCCTCAACACGATCGCGGCCAGCGCCCTGGCCATCCTCCTCTTCAATCCCTTCCAGGTCTTCGACGCCGGGTTTCAGCTGACCTATCTCGCCACCTTAGGCATTCTTTTATTCTACAAGCCTCTCCTCAAGCGGATGCCTCGTCTCCCATTCAAACTCGGGGAAATGACGGCCCTGACGACGGCGGCCCAGCTCGGAGTCCTTCCCGTCATCGCGGCATCGTTCAACCGAGTCACGTTCTCATCTTTCCTCCTCAACCTGCCGGCCATCCCCCTGGTCGCCGCACTGATGGCGGCCGGTTACGTCTTTTTCCTGACGGCCTTTGTCTCAACTGCGCTGGCCGGGTGGCTGGCCGCCGCCCTCCGGTTCGGCTTGAAAGGGTTCGTTTGGATCGCCGGCCTCCTCGACCCGGTCCATTTCATGTCCTACCGCATCCCCGCGCCCCATCCCCTTCTCATCATCGCCTATTACCTCCTGCTTCTGGCCCTCCTGGCGCCCCTGAAAAGCAAGAGGGCCAAGGCCGCGATTTTAACCGGGTTCGCGGTTTTTTTCATCCTCATCGTCACCTATCCGTTCCCGCCGGCTTACTCGCCCGGGCTGCGGATCACCTTCCTCGACGTCGGCCAGGGCGACTCCATCCTGGTCGAATTCCCCGGCCGCAGGAAGATGCTCGTGGACGGAGGGGGCATCCCGGGGGACGGATTCGACATCGGAGAGCGGATCGTCTCGCCCTTCCTGTGGAGGAAGGGGATCAAGACCCTCGACCATGTTGTCCTGACCCACGCCCATCCCGATCACCTGGAAGGACTCAAAGCCGTGGTCCGCAACTTCAAGGTCAAGGAGTTCCATGAAGCGGTCCGGTCGGCCGGCGATCCTTCCTACGCGGAATTCAAACGGCTTCTCTCGCCCGGAACCGTGCAGACCGTTTGGTCGAGGGGGAAGACTCTTCGAGAAGGGGCCGTCCTGGTCGAAGTCCTTCATCCGGCGGAGCCGCTTCCTGAAACGGCTCCGGCTGACAACGACCTATCCATGGTCCTAAGGCTTAAAATGACCGGTTTTTCCTGCCTGCTGGCAGCCGACGTCGGCACGGCGGCCGAGGAAGGCATCGTCAAGGCCTTTCCCGATCTGGCCAGCCTGGTTCTAAAGATCCCCCACCATGGAAGCCGGTCCTCGAGCTCCCCGCTTTTTTTAGAGGCGGTCCGGCCCCAAATCGCAGTCCTGTCGGTAGGGAGCGGCAACCGCTACGGCCTGCCCAATGAGGACGTCTTGGCCAGGTATAGAAACGCCAGCGTGCGCTTGTACCGGACCGACCTTGACGGCGCCGTCGAGATCACGGCTGACGGCCGGTCCGTCTCCATCCGCACCCATGAAAATTCGGGGGACACACGACTTAATTCTCAAGCTGCTATTGTCGATAAAGAAGGAGTCCGGAATTAAGTCGTGTGTCCCCCGAATTCGCGGGGCGGATTGACAAAGACCGGAGGCATGCCTATAATTTCTATAGGCGATATGGGAATGAAAAAAGCGTTTATTATGCTGATCCTGCCCCTATTCCTTGTTTCGATCCTTGCCGCCCAAAGCCTGTCCGAGCTCTCCAAGAAGGAGAAGGAACGTCGCGACGGCCTCAAGGGAAAACGGCCCGTCGCCATAACGAATGCCGACTTGGGCAAAAATAAGAAGAAGGCCGGGTTGGAAACTCCGCCGGCCCCGCCCCAGACGGAAACGGCGGGCCAATCCGCCCCTGAAGGGGAGCAGTCCACGGAATATCGCCAGGGAGAGGCCGAGCAGGCTCTTAACGGGCCTCCCTTGGATTCGGAACCGGGCGCGATTCCCGGGATGGCGGACGGCTATCGGACCAACCTCGAGGCCAGATACGCCCAGGCTAAGGAATACGCCGACCTCTTGGAGCTGAAAATAGCCGCCCTCTGGCAGCAATTTTACAGCCTCGATGATATGACGCCCCGGGATACGATCCAACAGGAGATCGCCCTGACCTTCGACAAGATGGAAAAGGCCCGGGGGGAAGAAAACGCCGTTAAAAAAGAGCTCGACGACTATATCGCCCGGGTCGGGAAAGAGAACGCGCCGCCTCTCTGAATCCGCTGACCTTCAAGGTTTTTAAGCTTATTCGCCCTTTATCGCCGACTTGTTTTCCATTCATCTTGTCTTGTCTTGCCTGAGATAAAAAAAAGCCGGCTCCCGCTCCGGGCGGGAGGCCGGCCTTAAAAGTCGATTCAGCTCAGCGGAAATAGATGAAAGAGACCTGGGCGCCCAATTCCCTCTGATCTCCCGCTTGGGGAAAGATTTTTCCGGGGACGAAGGTTTTATCGACGCCTATGGTCAGGACGAAGTCGTCTTTGTCGCCGAGCGCTTCCTTTTTAATCCGGTAGGTCTTGTCGAAGGCGCTCGAGGAAGGGGCGAACTCATCAAGGACCGTGTCGTTGATCTTGAAGATGATCTTTTGGCCCGGCACGGCCTCGAGGTTGACCCCGCCCTGGATGACGAGAAGGGCGTCGCGGTGAGGATTATCGATCAGGCACTTGGCTTCCTTGCCGGTCCAGCGCCATTCCTTGAGGGCGGCTTCGGCGTTGGTCTCCTTGTCGTACCAGCCGTCCTCGTAGATGATTTCGGGCGTGTCGACGGGGGGCGGTAGGACATCGAGCTTCTTGCGGTAGACTTCGAGCTCGGACTTGCCGGTCCGGTCATAGGGATTATAGAGGCCTACGGCCAGAACCAAGTTTTCCTGGCCTTTGAACTGGGGATCGAATTCGTCTATGAAGCGGGGGATGTAGATCCGCCGGGTCGTCTTGTATTCCTTCCCGGGCTCCCATTTGGTCGTCGGAACCTCAAGGCTATAATCGTCTTGGACCAGAAGGTTGTTGTTGTGCCAAAAGTGGACGAAAACCATGAAGTCCTGGGACATCTTCTTGAAGCCCGCGGCCGTCTTCCAGGCGTAGGTGACGTTCGTCATCAGGTTGTCGGTCAGGGGCTGATCGGCGAAGCTGACGGCCAGATCGACGCCCTCGACCTTGGCCTTTTTCTGGCACGAGATGAAGGTGAGCGCCATCCCGACGGCGAGAAGCGCGATAAGTGCCTTACTCCTCATAGTTCCTCCTCGTTCAACGAAAAACTACCGACGTATTATAGGAAAATACAAGCGAGATGTAAAGGGCCGGGATCGGTTGAATCAGGGAGGGGAATGATGTATAGTCCCCTCTGAATGGTCGTTCTTCGGGGTCTCTTTTCCTTCCTTCACCAGACTGGCTGCCGGATCAAGAACAGGCTCTACGCCTGGGGCATCAGGCGGCCGGCCCGGTCCTCCATTCCCGTTATCAGCGTCGGAAATATCTCGTTCGGAGGAACGGAAAAGACACCCCTGGCCATAGAGCTGCTGTCCTGGCTCCTCGGCCTCGGCCTAAGGCCCGCGCTTATCTCCAGGGGGTATAAAGGCCGCTGGGAAGGACCTGGGGGGGTCGTGTCGGCCGGCAAGGGACTCCCGGCCGGCTGGCGGGAGGGCGGCGACGAACCCGCCCTGGTCGCCCGCAAGCTTCCCGCAGCGGGGGTCTTCGTCGGCAAGCGCCGCCTCGACTCCTGCCGGAAGGCTCGAGAAATGGGATTTCAGGTCGCGGTTCTCGACGACGGCTTCCAGCACCGCCGCCTTCACCGCGATCTGGATATCGTCCTGGTCAACCCGGCGGGGTCCCCGATCCTCCGGGAACCTCTCTCCTCCCTGAAAAGAGCCGATCTGGTCCTCGTCCGAAACCGCCTCCGGCTCGGCAAAGCCGACGAACTCTTGGCGCCGGAAAAGGTTCTGCCCTATCGGGTCCGTCCCGACGGGCTCGTGAGCTTGGACGGGAAGGAAACGCTCCCGGCGAACCGGCTTAACGGGAAAAAGGTATTGGCCTTCTGCGGTATTGCCGGGCCGGAGCGGTTCTTCGAGCTTTTGGAGCAATCGGGGGCCCTCATCCGGCGCCGCCTCGCCTTTCCCGACCATTTCAGCTATCCGCCGCCCGGCCGAAAGAACCTCCGCGCTGCGTACGAAGAATCGGGGGCGGAACTTGCGGTCACGACCGAAAAAGACGCCGTCAAGCTTGATCCCCCGGGCGAACTCCTGGCGGGGCTTCCCGTCTTCGCCCTCAAGATCAGGATCGAGCTCGAGAGCGGATTTTTCGAGCGGGTCAAGACGGCCTTGAAGCCCTTCTTTCCGCGGACCTGAATCATGGCCCAAAAGCGAAGCCCGTTCGAGTTATTAGCCTTCAGGGCCTTGAGGGGCCTCATCCGTATCCTGCCCAGGCCGATCTGCTTGGCTCTTGGCCGCGGCCTCGGCCTGCTGGCCTACGGCCTGGACGCCCGGCATCGCCGGCTCGCCAAGGACAACCTCCGGACGGCCTTCGGCCGAGATCTGGCCGTCCCCGAGCGCGACCGGATCGCCCGCGCTTCCTTCCGGCATTTCGGCGCGATCCTGTTCGACATCCTCAAGCTGGCCGAGCTCGGACCCGACGAAGTCGCCAAGCGCATTTCGGTCGAGGGCGCCGAGCATCTCGATGCCGCCCTCGGGGAAGGGAAAGGGGTTTTACTCTTCACGGCCCATTTCGGAAATTGGGAGGTCGGAGCCGCCTCGATCTCTCGGCGGGGACGGCTCAAGGTCGTGGCCCGCGCACTCGATAACGCGCTCTTGGAAAAGGAGTTGGCCGCCGTCCGCGCCGCGCTCGGCGCCGAGGTTATCTACAAGACATGGGCGTCGCGGCCGATCCTCCAGGCCCTACGTCGAAACGAGATGGTGGCCATTCTCATCGACCAGAACGTCCTCCGCAGCCAGGCCGTGTTCGTTGACTTCTTCGGCAAGGCCGCCGCCACGACCCCGGCCCTGGCCGCCCTCCATCTCAGGACCCGCGCCCCCCTCCTCCCCGTCTTCTGCGCGTCCGACCCGCCGCGCGGCTACCGCCTGAAGATCCATCCTCCGGTCCGGGTCCGTTCCGAGGGCGACTTCGACCGGGACGTGTTGAAAATAACCCAGCTCTGCACTAAGATTATCGAGGCCGAGATAAGCGAGCGGCCGGCCCAGTGGCTCTGGTTTCACAATCGCTGGAAGTCGCGGCCGGCCGGAGCGCCCTGACGGCGCGAAGGAAGGACGGTCATGAGACTCAACAACCGGGCCGACGACGAGCTCCGGCTTTTCAGGATCAAGACGGACTACCTCGACTTTGCCGAGGGGTCGGCTTATATCGAGGTCGGGAAGACGAGGGTCGTGGCCGCCGCTTCGGTCGACGATAAGGTCCCGCCCTTCCTCAAGGGCAGCGGACAGGGCTGGGTCACGGCCGAGTACTCCATGCTTCCCCGCTCGACCGAAAAACGAACCCAGCGGGAGCGGAACCAGGGGCGGATGTCGGGACGCAGCCAGGAGATTCAGCGCCTGATCGGGCGGGTCCTGAGATCGGTCACGGAGCTTTCCGTCCTGGGGGAACGGACGATCATCGTCGACTGCGACGTCATCCAGGCCGACGGCGGGACCCGGACGGCTTCGGTCACGGCCGGCTGCGTCGCCCTGGCCCTGGCCCTTAAGAAGATGATGGACGACAAGGTCATCGACCAGATGCCCCTCCGCCACCTGGTCGCCGGGGTCAGCGTCGGGATCGTGGCCGGCCAGACCCTCCTCGACCTGGACTACGGCGAGGATTCCCGGGCCGACTTGGACATGAACGTCGTCGAGACCGATCGGGGCCAGCTCGTGGAGATCCAAGCCGGCGCCGAGCGGAACCCCTTCACCCGCAAGGAGCTGGGAAACCTTCTCAAGCTGGCCGACGATGGGATCGCCAAGCTCATCCAGGCCCAGCGGGAGATCCTCAAGAAGAAAAGCATCCTGTTCATGGCCTACGGATGAGGCGGGGCCGTCCGGGCCGGTCGCTTGACGAACGGGGCAGGTTTAGAATAGATTAGGTTTCTTCTCGTCACGGGGAGACGCGTTTAGGAGGTTGTCATGACCATCGTAGCCAAGCTTATCATCGCCGGTATCATACTCGTCGTCCTGATCCTGATCGCCCTCGTCATGTCCAAACAGTACCGGAAGGTCGGCCCCAACGAGGCCCTGATCGTCTCGGGCGGCCGGAAACGGACGGTCGTCGGACCGGACGGCGCCAAGCGCAAGGTCGGCTACCGTTGCCGGCTGGGCGGAGGGACTTTTGTCTGGCCCTTATTGGAGATCGTCAACGTCCTGCCCCTGGAGGTCATCCCCCTCACGATCAAGACGCCCGAGGTCCTGACCCACGGCGGCGTCCCGGTCATGGCCGAAGGGGTTGCCCAGCTCAAGGTCGACTCCTCGGACCAGGGCATTCGCCTGGCCGCCGAACAGTTTCTCGGCCTGGGCAAAGACGGCATCCGTCACATCTCGATGGCGATCCTCGAGGGCAAGATGCGCGAGGTCATCGGGACGATGAGCGTCGAAGAAATCTATCGGGGACGGCAAGAGTTTGCAAACCGCGTCATCCAGGCCGCCCTTCACGACCTGTCCCGGATGGGCCTGACCCTGATGTCCTTCTCCCTGATGGGGATCAGCGACACCCAGGGTTATATCGACTCCCTATCCCGGCCCCTCATCTCGGCCGCCAAGCGCGACGCCGCGGTCGCCGAGGCCGAGACGGAGAAAGAGGCCGTCATCCGGTCCAGCCAGGCCCGTAAGGAAGCCGAGGTCGCCCGCCTCCAGTCCGACGCCCATATCGCCAAGGCCCAGTGGGAGAACGAGGCCAAGAAAGCCGAGTCCCAAACCGCCGTCAACCAGAAAAAGGCCCAGGCCGACTTCGCCTACGAGCTCGAGCGCCATCGGCTCAACCAGGAGATCAAGAAGGAGGAGGCCAAGGTCCTGATCATCGAGAAGGAGCAGGCCATCCAGATCGAAACCCTCGAGATCAGCCGCAAGGAGAAGGAACTCGAAGCGAGCGTCATCCGGACGGCCGACGCCCGCAAGTACCAGATCCGGGCCGAGGCCGAGGCCGAGGAGTTCCGGATCCAGGCCGAAGCCCGCGGCAAGGCCGAGGCCCTGCGGCTCGAGGGCGGGATCGAGGCCGATAAGATCCGCCAGAAGGGCCTGGCCGAAGCCGAGGCCATGGTCGAGAAGTCCAAGGCCTGGAAGCAATACAACGATGCGGCCCTGCTCGAAATGTACCTCCGCGTCCTGCCCCAGCTCGCCAAGTCCATCGCCGAGCCCCTGTCCAAGGTCGACAAGATCGTTATCGTCGGCGGAGACAAAGAATTAGGCACGACCAAGCTGACGGCCCAGGTCGGCCAGATCCTGGCCCAAATGCCCGAGGTCGTCAAAACCCTGACCGGGGTCGACTTCCAGAAGTTCCTCAAGGACAAGCTCACGCCCGAGCCTAAGAAAGGCGAGAAAGCCGGCTGAGGGCCCGGACTCCGACGGAATAGTCTGCCATGATCTCCGACAAGGCCAGCAAGATCGGATCATCCCCGACCCTGAAGATCTCGGCCAAGGCCATGGCCATGAAGGCCGAGGGCATCGACGTCGTCGACCTGAGCCTGGGCGAACCCGACTTCCCGACCCCGGCCAACGTCAAGGCGGCCGGCATCAAGGCCATCGAGCAGAACTTCACCAAGTACACCGAGAACGAGGGGATTCCGGCCCTCAAGAAGGCCGTCCTGGCCCGGCTCAAGGAGGACTGCGGGCTCGGATACGAGATGAATCAGGTCATCGTGTCCTCCGGCGCAAAAAGCTCCCTCTACCATCTTATCCAGGCTCTCGTCAATGAAGGCGACGAAGTCATCATCCCGGCGCCCTACTGGGTGACCTATCCCGAATCCGTCGCCCTGGCCCTGGGGAAGCCGGTCATCGTCCCGACTCGCGAGGAGAACGGATTCCGGCTGACCGCCGAGGAGCTCAAGGCCGCCATCACGCCGGCGACCAAGGCCCTCCTCCTCAATAACCCCTCGAACCCGACCGGCGCCGCTTACAGCCGGGAGGAGCTCGAGGCCCTGGCCGCGGTCATCAAGGACGAGGACATCTATGTCATCGCCGACGAGATCTATGCCGCCCTCGTCTACGACGAATTCAAGTTCACGAGCTTCGCCGCCCTGGGCGAGGCCGTCAAGAAAAAGACGATCCTGATCAACGGCGTCTCAAAGGCTTATTCGATGACGGGCTGGCGGATCGGCTACGCGGCCGGACCCGCCGACGTCATCGCCGGAATGGCCAAGATCCAAAGCCACAGCACGTCCAACGCCTGCTCGATTTCCCAAAAGGCGAGCGTGGAAGCCTTGGCCGGACCTCAGCATGAGGTCTCGCGGATGGTCGCCGAATTCCAGCGTCGCCGGAATTACTGCCTGATGCGCCTTCAGGCCGTCCCCCAGGTCTCCTGCTTCAAGCCCCAGGGCGCGTTCTACCTGTTTCCCAACGTCTCGGCCTACTACGACAAGGAATGCGACGGCTTGGCGATCCGGAACTCGTACGGGCTGTCGTACTATCTCCTCAAGCAGGCCCGGGTCGCCCTTATCCCGGGCGACGCCTTCGGGGCGGATGACTACATCCGCTTCTCCTACGCGACGTCCATGGAGAACCTGGAGAAGGGCATGGACCGCATCGTCGAAGCCATGTCCAGGCTCAGGGCGGCCAAGAAGGTCAAGCGGATCGCCCTCGACAACGTCCTGACCCGGGTCCGGAAGCCCGTCCCCGTCGAAGCGGCCGTTCCGCTTCCGGTCCGCGAAGGCCTGGTCGCCGAGGCGGAGAGCCGGCTCGGTCCCGGCCGCGATTTCGAGTGGAACGCGAACATCAACGGCCTGATCGTTCGGCTCCGGACCAACGTCGCCCATCTCTACGACTTCTGGATGGACAACTGGTCGCCGGCCCAGCTGGACGCCGACGTGAAACCCCACGCCGTCATCTATGCCGTCGACGGGATTCCGGGCCGGGAGCCGCGCGCCTTCACCAACGCCGAAACTCAGACGGGCGTCCTCGTCAACAGCGACGGCTACGGTCCGCTCCGGAGCCTGGCCCTCGGCCTGGTCGCCGACATCGCGGAACGGCTGTCGGGCGCGCAGTCCGTCCGCGGCATGGCGGCCGATTGCGGGGGGAAGGGGCTCATCCTGATCGGCCCCAAGGGGACCGCCAAGACCGAGCTTTTCTTCGGACTCCTCGGAGACCCCCGCTTCCGGCTCCACGCGACCGACCTCGCCTTCGTCCGGATGAGCGACGGCGAACCCCAATCGGACAACGTCGAGCGCAAGCTCTATCTCCCGACCGCGGCTGTCGAGGCTTTCCCCCGGCTCGCCTCCCTCTTCGACAATTCCAAGTGCGAGAACGTGATCATCCGCAAGGAGGACTGTCAGGACGCGGACTGCCAGCGGCTCCAGGAATGCCGGCTCGACCGGGGGACGGGGTTCTGCTACAAAGCCTCCAAAGACGCCCACGCCCTCCTCGACCCCCATTGGCTGGGCGGTAGCGCGGCCTACGCCAAACGAACCACCCTCCGCTGGCTGTTCATCCTGCGCCGAGACGCCTTCTCGCCCGAGGCCGTCACGCTTCCGGCCGAAGAGGCCCTCCGCATCCTTGAAACCGGCGAGACCTCGGGAGCGGGGAAACACCTGACGCCGTCCAGGAACCAGCCTTTCTTCAACCCCCACCTTCTTCCGGGGACGCCCGACAGGCTGGAAGCGCACAGGGCGTTCTTCCGGAAGCTTCTGGAAAAAACCGTTTGTATCTGGCTCAACAGCGGGGTCGCCGGCGCCGATAAAATCAAGGAGATCGTGACCTCCGGAAAGTCAAACCCTCGACACTCATGGAAGCCATGAGTGCAGGCGTTTCGCAGTACTCATGGCCCGTTTATGGGTCATGAGTGCAGGCGTTTCGCAGTACTCATGGCCCGTTTATGGGTCATGAGTGCTGCAAGGCTGCTCGCCGGCCCGGAGCTCCATGGACTCAATTCTGTGGGAACCGCGCATTACAGGCATTGGAGCGACTGTACTCATAAGCCGTTTACGGCTTATGAGTGCTGAATGCCGGCACCCACGAACCGTTCCCGGTTCGTGTGTACTGCAAGGCTGGGCTTGATCAGGTTTAACCCTGAGCCACGCTTCTCGTCCCCGCCTTTCATGGCGGGGTAGCGTCGGCGAACGGGTGAGCCGGCCCTCCCGCCTATCTCAACTCGAAAGTCTCTCCTCGAGCAGCTCGGCCAGAAGGTGCAGGATGATCAGATGAACCTCCTGGATGCGGGGAGTCGTTTTACTGGGCACGTCGAGGAGATGGTCGGCGAGCTCGGCCATCTCGGCGCCGCCCTTCCCGGTCAAGGCCACGGTCACCAGGCCCCTCGCCTTGGCCGTGCGCAGCCCCTCCACGACATTGGCCGACGTCCCGCTCGTCGAAAGGCCGATGGCGACATCCCCGGGCATCCCCAGGGCCTCGACCTGGCGGCTGAAAACTTTGTCGTAGGAGCTGTCGTTGGCGATCGAGGTCAAAATCGAGCCGTCCGTCGTCAAGGCCAGGGCGGGCAGGGCGGAGCGGATCCGGTAGAATTTGTTGACGAGCTCGGCCGCGAAATGCTGGGCCTCGGCGGCGCTCCCGCCGTTCCCGAACAGAAGGATCTTCCCCCCGGCCAGCAGACTCCGGACGCAGACGTCGACGACCTTTTCAAACGGTCCCTGCTTGGTCTCGAAAAAGCCCTGAGCGACCAGGCCCAGGTTTTCGATCGCCGCCATGTAGTTCATCGCTAATCCTCCCCTCCCTCTGATCGGATGATGTCCCTAATCCTGTCCACGAGGGCGGACAGGGTTTCCGGCCCGTATCCTGCGACCGGTACGGGTTCATGGAATTCGACCCCGACGGGGCCCTTCTTGACGAAGAATCGGCCGCGGGGCATGAGCTCGTAGCTGCCCCGAATGGTGATGGGGACGATCGGGGCGCCGCCAGCCAGCGCCAGGAAAAATCCCCCCCGTTTGAAGGCCTGGAGGCGCCCGTCCCGGCTCCGCGTCCCCTCCGGAAAGACGAGGAAAGAATATCTCCGCTCAGCCATGAGCCGGACGGCCCTTTCAATGCTCTTCTTCCCGGCCTTGAAGCCCTTACGGTCGACGGGCACGAAATCGACGAAGCGCATGCCCTGGCCGATGACCGGAATCCGGAAGACTTCCTTCTTGAGGATGACCCGGACCAGGCGGGGGATGACGGCGAACAGGATCGGCCCGTCCAGTAAGCTCAGGTGATTGGCCATGTAAACGTAGGGCGTCCCCGGGTCGAGGCGTTGCAGGCCCGCGACCTTGAGCTTGAGGCCGAGGATGGGCCGCCCCAGCTTGAGGGCCGCCTTCCCGGCCGCCGCGACCGGCTCCCGCAGCCCGAAGACAAAGCAAACGAGGAGAAAGGGAATGATGATCAGGACGGCCAGCACATAGACGCCAAGACAAACGATCGTTCTCATCGGGTCCGGTTTTTGATTATAGCACAAATGACCGCGCCGGCGACTCCGGCCTGAAGCTCCACGGACTTACGTCCGTGGGATCCCGCGAAGGGGATTGAAACGGATACGGATTTGAACTATAAAGGGACCGATGGTTCACGGATGGAATAAGATCCCTTGGCCGGTCCTGGCGGCCGCCGCCTTCGTGCTCATTTTCAGCAACGTCTTCTCCTGGGTCGTTTTCGAACACACGCCCCGTATCCACGACGAGATCGATTATCTGTTCCAGGCCCGTCTGTTCGCGTCGGGCCGCCTCTACGCCCCATCGCCCTGCGCCAGGGATTTTTTTGCCTTCCCGCACACGATCAACAACGGCCGCTGGTACAGCATGTACACGCCGGGCTATCCCCTCCTGCTGGCCATCGGCATCATCCTGGGCGCGCCCTGGATAGTCAACCCCCTGCTGGCGGCCCTTACCATCCTCCTTTTCTACGCGTTGGGCGTAGAGCTTTATGACCGCCGAACCGGAACCCTGGCGGCCGTCCTGGGCGCAGCCTCGATCTGGTTTCTGCTGATGTCCTCGAGCTTCATGAACCACACCAGCAGCCTCTTTTTCGCGTCCCTGTTCCTTGTCTTTTTCATCCGCTCGCTTTCAAAGCCGACCCTCCTCAACGGGCTCCTGGCCGGAGTCGGTCTCGGCTTCATGATCATGATTCGTCCTTACAATGCCCTCATTTTCGGGCTTCCTTTTTCTTCTCAGCTACGCCTGGAAGACCCTGCCCGAGCTGAAGTCGCGAGCGGGAAATATCCTGGCCGCCGCCGGCGGGGCGGCCTTCTTCATCGCCG
Organism: Candidatus Aminicenantota bacterium; assembly: GCA_963702005.1. Taxonomy (GTDB): domain Bacteria; phylum Acidobacteriota; class Aminicenantia; order Aminicenantales; family JAFGBC01; genus JAFGBC01. Next base: position 740,131 of record OY969696.1, on the reverse strand, counting down.
TCCTGGGCGCCTACAATCAGATCACCAACGGTTCTCCGTTCAGGATGGGATATTCGGTCGTATTCGGCGACAAGATCCTTCCCGGCTTCGGAAACACGGGCTTGGCCGGCACTGCCTTCACCATGCTGCAGGGCTGGGACAATATCTTCGCCTATCTCAAGGCGCTCAACCGGGACTTGTTCGGATGGCCCCTCTCGTCCCTGTGGGCGCTTCTCCCCTTGGTCGTTCTCAAGCGCCCCGCCGAGGAGCGACGCAAAGACCTGCTCCTGGCCTCGGGGATTCTCTCGATGCTCGTCGGCCTTTTCTTCTTCTGGGGAACGCTTATCGCCCTCGGGCCCAGGCTCATGTTCGAGACCGTCGTCCTTCTCGTTCTCCTCAGCGCGCGCGGCGTTCTCGAATTCCAGCGCTTCCTCCGCTCGGGAGGGGGGCTCAAGCCCCGGGCGGTCCAAGCCCTGACGGCCGGCCTCCTCATTCTCTTCATCGGCCACGGTTTCTTCGTCCGTTTCCCACGCTGGATATGGCCCAAAGATTCGGGCTATCCCCTGGACACGATCGGTCACGACCTGGCCGGCACGTCCCCGGCCATCGGCCGCACCCTCCGCTCGCTTTCCCTTGGGCGGGCCGTCGTATTCATGCGCATCCTCCGTTCGCCGAGCCGGTTCTATCCGGCCGGAGTTTGGAGCTCGGGGTTTCTCTTCAATGATCCCGACCTTAAAGCCGACATTATTTACGCCCGAGACCAGGGCGCCGACAACGTCCGTCTCCTGGATTGCCACCCGGACCGCCGCTTCTTCATCTATCTAGGAACTCTGGAGCGCGGCCTGCTAATCCCCCTGGAGCGAAGCGGCTCAGCCGTATCGGCCGGCCCGCCCTTGATCTTCAATCCGGACCGACGGGGCCGGGTCCGGCTCGTCGGTCGCCCCCAAGATCTGTTTAAGCTCTACTCTAAAGACTTCCAGTCTTTTCTCGACGAGGTGGCTCGTTCCGCGGACTGGACGGCCTGGGACGTCCCCCATCTCATCGAGCGCGGCCTCGCCTATATGAAGGGGCTCGATTACCGAAGGGCCGCCTATTCCTACGAGGCGGCCCTTCAGGTCGAAACGGACCCCCTCTGGCGGGATACGCTTCTCAACCGGCTTCTGTCCTGCTACTTCAAGCTCGGCTTCCGTAAAGAGGCCGACCGGATCCGGCGCAGGATGATGGACAGCGGATACAACCCTAAGAAGTATTACGATATCCTCCCCGAGCGGGGATTCTAAGCCGAGATTAAGATCGGGGTAAAAAAATAGGGGCGAACCGCCCTGGGCGGTTCGCCCCTTCCGTTTGGCCTGTCTTCAGACTGCGATCAGTTCAGGATCAGGTGCCCGCGATGGCCCGAGCGATTCTGGGGCAACGAACCCAAGAGCCGCTCCACTGAACCAGGTCGTTCTGGAAATCGGCGAGGCTGTTGACTTCGTAGAAACCGCTCTCGGGATTGGTCTCATCGAAAGCAAAGCCCTCGAGCGTCTTGTCGCGGCCGGCCGAAGCGCAGACGAAGTCATCCTCGCCCACGTCCCCGGAGTTCAGGCTGGTGATGGCGCCGTTGCCCTGGACAGCGGTCTGGCCGACATAGACATAGAACCCGTTGCCCCAGCCGTCGCCCACGGGAAGGATCTTGACGTAGAAGGGCGCGATGGCTTGCAACCACTCGTTGTTGGCCGTCAGCTGCCCGTCCTGGGTGAAGGCATCCCAAGAGCCATGGTCCGTGATGTAGTCGGCGCATCCGGTCGACATCGTGTTGATGTCCTTCATGGTGCTCTTCTGCTTGGCCTTCTGGATGGCCGTGATGGCGTTGGGGATAAGGAGAGCGGCCAGAATCCCGATGATCGCGACGACGATCAGCAGCTCGATGAGGGTGAATCCTCTCATCCGCTTAAACATTGAAACCTCCTTTTCCTTGCTGACTTCTCATCGAGCAAGGATACTATTTAGAATCAGTGCAGACGCACCTATTTTATGCAATCCCCGTGCCAAAAGCAATATAACGTAACTCGTTGATAAATCTAATTTTAAAAACTTCGGAATCCTTCTTCCCTTCTGCATTGTGACAATAAATGTCTCAACGTGCCGATATTTGGTCATCTGGCCCCCTCCGCGGTCTTCCCCGCCTGGGGCTCTTCCGGATGGTCTTTGAGGCCGTATTTGTCGATCAGGTAGCGGAGGGAGCGGTAGCTGAGGCCGAGCAGGTCGGCCGCCTTTTTCAAGTTGGATCCTGCCGCCTGGAGGGCCTGGAGGAGGTACCTCTTGGAGATCTCGTCGATGTGGGCCGTCAAGTTGAAGCCGGCCTCGAGCCCGGTCGGCGCTTCGGCCGGCTGGCCGGGATGGAGGATCTCGGGCGACAGACAGGTCGGGGTGATCGTCTCCCGATCCTCGATGGCCACGATCCTCTCGACGGCGTTTTCAAGCTCCCGGACGTTGCCGGGCCAGCCGTAGGCCTCGAATAAGCCGATGACCTCGGGCGCGACCCGCTTCATGCGCCTGTTCATCCGCTGGCAATACTTCTGGAGGAAGTGGGAGACGAGGAGGGGGATGTCCTCGATCCTCCGGCGCAGGGCGGGCATCTCGAACGAGATGACGTTGATCCGGTAGAAGAGCTCCTCCCGGAACTTGCCCTCCTCGATTCTTTTTTTGAGGTCCAGGTTGGTGGCGCAGATGATCCGGACGTCGATCGGGATCTCCTCGGTCCCGCCGACGCGGCGGATCTTCCGGTCCTGGAGGGCCCGCAGGATCTTGACCTGCGTCCAGGGCGTCGTTTCCCCGATCTCGTCCAGGAACAAAGTCCCCCGTTGGGCGACCTCGAACATGCCGCGCTTGTCGACGACCGCTCCGGTGAAGGCCCCCCGGATATGGCCGAACAGCTCCGATTCGAGGAGGTTCTCGGGAAGGGCCGCGCAGTTCAAGGAGACGAACGAGCCGTTGCGGCGCCGACTCTGGAAGTGAAGGGCCCGGGCGGCCAGTTCCTTGCCCGTCCCGCTCTCGCCCGAGATGAGGACGGTCGAGTCCGTCGTCGCGATCTTCTCGATGAGCGTGTAGATCTCCTTCATGACCTTGCTCTTCCCGATCATCTGCTCGAAGCTGTAGATTTCCTGGAGGTCTTTCTTGAGGAGGACGTTCTCATCCTTGAGCCGCTTTTTTTCGAGGCCGTTCTGGACGATGATCTTGAGCTCATCCATATTGAAGGGCTTGACGACGTAGTCGAGGGCTCCTTCCTTGAGGGCCTCGACGGCCTGGGGGATGCTGCCGTAGGCCGTGATGACGATGACCGGGACATCCGGCTTGGCCGCCCGCATGTGTTTGAGGATCTTCATCCCGCTGATCTGGGGCATCCGGATGTCGGTGATGAGGAGGTCGAAATCCTCCTTCTCGAGGCTGTCCATGACCCGGGCCGAGGGGACGAAGGACTTGACGGCGTAGCCCTCCTTGCCGAAGACCATGGTCAACAGCTCGACGATGCTCTTCTCGTCGTCGAGGATGATGATCGTTTCCATGGCATCCTCAGGAAGCGGCCGCCTCGCGGGCCGCTCTCCCCCGGACGGGCAGGATGATCGAGATGACGGTCCCCCGGCCGGGACTCGAGACGACGTCGATCGTCCCCTCATAGTCTTCGACGATCCGCCGGACGAGGGCCATGCCCAAGCCCCAGCCCGTATCGAACCCGGACTGGAAGGGCAGGAACATGCGGGCCCGTTCCTGGTCGGTCATGCCTCGCCCCGTGTCGGAGAACCGAATCTGGAGCTCGGTCTCCCGGGGGCGCAGGAAGTCGATCGTCAGGCTTCCGCCCTGGGGCATGGCCTTGACGGCGTTCTTGGTCAGATTCCATAAAATCTGCTTGAACTGGTTGCTGTTTCCATAGTAATAGACGCCGCCCTCCGTGAAGTTCCCTTCGATCCGGATCCCGCCGTCCAACTCGCCGCCCGCCCGGAGGATGGTCAGCGTCTCCTGGAAAAGCTCGGAAAGGTTCAGGACCGTGAAGGCGACTCGCTCAGGAGAGGCTAGGGTCAAGAATTGCTCGATCGTCTGCGAGACCCGGTTCGACTCGTTGAGGACGATGTCCATGAGGCGCCCCTGTTCCCGGTTGAGACTGAGCTCCCCCCTCAGGAACTGGACCGAGCCGGCGATGGCGGCCAGAGGGTTGCGAATCTCATGGGCCAGGGTGGCCGCGTGCTGTCCGGCGGCGGCCAAGCGTTCTTTGATCTCGAGCTCTTTCTGGGCCAGGCGAAGATTCTCCCCGGCCAGGCGGAGCTTCCGCATCAGGTGGTCGATCAGGAAGGCGACGACGAAGAAGACGGCCCAGGCCATCAACACCGTGAACAGGACATAACCGGGCGCGATTTTCCCGCCCTGATCGGGGTTCAAGCTCGGGATGAGGCCGTAGTAGATGCCGTCGACCATCATCCCGAACCAAATCCCGGCCAGGGCGGCGACCAGGTAGGCCGCCCGTTTGGGCAGGATGACCCCGCCGGCCAGGATGACAAAAACGTACAGGAAGTAGAACGACCCGGACAATCCGCCCGAGATGTAGACGAGGCCCGTGATCAGGAAGAGGTCCAGGATGATCTGAAGATAGGCTTGAAAGGTCGTGTTCCGCGAGACGCGGTAAAGGAAGAAATAGCCCGCCGACATGAGGAGCGAGGCGAGGACGAGGATGTAAAAAGGAATGATCGGCATGAAGAAGGGGGCGGCCGACTGGATGATGATCGTCGAAAGCAGAAGGGTCACCATGATGACGAGACGGAGAATGATGAGCCAAAGAATGCTCTTCCTGTCTATCTTCATGGCGCCGGGCTCCGGCCGGGCTTAGAACTGCTGGAGGAGGCTGAAGATGGGGAGGTACATGGATATGACCAGCGACCCGACGAGTCCGCCGACGAGAATGAGCATGACGGGCTCAAGGATCGACAGCATCGAGGCGACCGAAGTGTCCACTTCCTCGTCGTAGAAATCGGCCAGCTTGCTGAGCATCTCGTCCAGGGTTCCGGTCGCTTCGCCGACGCTGACCATCTGGGTCATCATGAACGGGAAGGCCCCGGCCTCGCGGAGGCCGTCGGTCAGGCTCTTGCCCTCGGCGACCAGGCGGCGGGATTCCATGACCCAGCCCTCGAGGATGACGTTCCCGGCCGTGCTCGAGGTGATCCGGAGACTCTCGAGCATGGAGACGCCGCCCGAGAGGAGGGTCGACAACGTCCGGGTAATCCGCGACACGGCGACCTTCTCCAGGATCTTGCCGACGAGGGGGATGCGGAGGAGGGTCCGGTCGACGATGACCCGGCCCCGGGGCGAGTTCCGAAAATAACGGAATGAGAAGACGAGGCCGATCAGCCCCAGAAAGATGAAAACGATATAGTTCTGGGTAAAATTGCTCAGCTTCATGACGATGACGGTCAGGAAGGGAAGGGACGCCCCGAGCTCCTGGAAGATGGAGGCGAAGATGGGGATGACCTTCCAGAGGAGGAAGATGGCAACCACGATCGCGAAAGTGATGATGGCGGCGGGGTAGATCATGGCCTGGCGGACCTTGGACCGGAGGCGGACGATCTTCTCGATGAATTCCGAGAGCCGGCGGAGCATGATGTCGAGGGAGCCGCTCTGTTCGCCCGAAGCGATCAGGTTGCAGTAGAGGTCGTCGAAGGCTTTGGGATGCTTGCGCTTGGCTTGGTTCAAGGAAGAGCCGGCCTCGACGTCCTCCCGGACCTGGGCGATGATCCCCTTGAAATACTTGTTTCGGGTCTGCTCGGTCAGGATGTTGAGGCTCTGGATGAGGGGGAGCTCGGCGTCGATCAGGACCGAGAGCTGGCGGCTGTAGATGGCCAACTCCTTGAGCTTGACCCTCTCCCGCTTAATAAAGGGGATCGAGAAGCCCCGCCTTTTAATGGTGACGTTCGAGACCGTGATCTGCTCTTTCTGGAGCGTCCTGAGGAGTTCATCCTGGGTAGCCGCCATTCGCTCGCCCTGGACTTCGTCCCCGTACCTGTTCGTGCCTTTCCAGCTGTAGAGTGGCATGGTTGTCCCCTTTTTCGCCTCTCGTTACTTTCGGCCGGTCCCCGCCGTCGCGCCGCCCGATCCGGCCTTGAGGCCCTCCCGGCGCTGGAGGATATCCGTCAGCTCCTCGGGGAAGGAGGTGACGCTCATGGCCGTGTCCAGGGTGATGATCCCCTTGGTGTAGAGGTTGGCCAGGGATTGATTAAAGGTCTGCATCCCGAACTTCTCTTGGCCCATCTGCATGGCCGAATAGATCTGGTGGATTTTATTCTCCCGGATCAGGTTCCGGATGGCCGGGTTGGGGATGAGGATCTCCATGGTCAAGGCCCGCCCCTTCCCGTCGGCCCGGGGGAGGAGGGCTTGGGTCAAGACGGCCTCGAGGGTCATGGACAGCATGATCCGGACCTGGCTCTGGTACTGGCTGGGGAAGATGTCGACGATCCGCGAGATCGTCTCCGAGGCTGAGTTGGTGTGAAGGGTCGAGAAGGTCAAGTGGCCCGTCTCGGCGACCCGGAGGGTCGCCTCGACCGTTTCCAAATCCCGCATCTCGCCGACCAGGACGACGTCGGGATCTTCGCGGAGGACGGAGCGCAGCGCGTTCGCGTAGGACAGGGTGTCGACCAGGAGCTCCCGCTGGTTGATGATGGCCTTCTTGGGCGAAAAATAATATTCGATCGGGTCCTCGATCGTGACGATGTGGACGGGCCGCTCGTGGTTGATGTGGTCGATCATGCAGGCGAGCGAGGTCGACTTCCCGCAGCCGGTCGGGCCGGTGACCAGGATGAGGCCGCGTGGGAGGTAGCACAGCTGGGCGATCCGCTGGGGAATGCCGAGCTGCGAGAAGCTCCACATCGTCGGCAGGAAGCGGCGGAAGGCGGCCGCCACCGAGCCCTTCTGCATGAAGACGTTGACCCGGAATCGGCCCAGGTCCTTGATTCCGAACGAGAAATCGAGCTCGAGCTTTTCTTCGAAGGTCTTCTTCTGCTTGTCGGACAGGATGCTGTAGACGAGCTGCTTCGTCTCGGCCGGCGTCAGGGGCGGATGCTCGATCGAGCGGAGGGTGCCGTGGACCCGGATGCGGGGCGGGACGTAGGTGGTGATGTGGAGGTCGCTGGAATCTTCGTCGACGCAAATCTTGAGCAACTCTTGGATCGGAATGGCCATCGGCCGCCTCCTAGTCTCGGATCGTCTCCCGCAAGACCTCCTCCATGGAGGTGATGCCGTTCAGGATCTTGATGATGCCGCTCCGGCGCAGGGTCAGCATCCCCTGCTCAATGGCCTTTCTCTTGATGTCCTTGGACTGCGCCCGGTTGAGGATCATGTCCTTGATATCGTCGGTGACTCGCAGGACTTCGTAAAGCGCGATTCGGCCTTTGTAGCCGGTGTTATTGCAGCCCTCGCAGCCCTTGGGCTTGAAGACCCGGGCCCGGCTCGCCTCCTCCGAAGTGAACCCCGTCTCCTCGAGCGCATGGGGCGGCATCCTGTGGTCGATGGCGCACTTCTTGCACAGGCGCCGGACCAGCCTCTGGGCGACGATCAGGAAGACCGAATCGGCGACCAGGAAGGGCTCGATCCCCATGTTGACGAGACGGGTGACCGTGCTCGCGGCATCGTTGGTGTGGACGGTCGAGAAGACGAGGTGGCCGGTCAACGCGGCCTTGATGGCGACGTCCACCGTCTCGTGGTCGCGCATCTCGCCCACGAGCATGATGTCCGGGTCCTGACGGAGGAAGGAGCGGAGGCAGGTCGGAAAATCGAGCTTGATCTCTTCCTTGATGTTGACCTGGTTGATCCCGGACAAGTAGAACTCGACCGGGTCCTCGGCCGTCAGGATATTTTTCTCGACCGTATTGAGGTTCTGGATGGCCGAGTAAAGGGTGTTCGTTTTGCCGCTCCCGGTCGGCCCGGTGACCAGGATGATACCCCAGGGCCGGCGGATGCCCTCCTGGAAAACCTCGAGGGACTCCGGCTCGAACCCGAGCTCGGTCAGGTCGAGCTTGAGCATCTCCCTATCCAAAATACGGGCGACGACCTTCTCGCCGAACATGGTCGGCAGGGCCGAGACGCGGAGGTCGACTTCCTTGCGGCCGCCGTTCTCGAGCTTGGCCCGCATCCGGATCCGGCCGTCCTGGGGGAGCCGCTTCTCGGCGATGTCCATGTTGGATAAGATCTTGACCCGGGACACGACCGGGTTCTTGAACTTGAGCGGGAGGCTCTGGACTTCGTAGAGGGTGCCGTCGATCCGGTAGCGGATCCGGAAGGTCTTCTCGTAGGGCTCGAAGTGAACGTCGCTGGCCCCCTTCTTGATGGCGTCGATGAAGATCGTGTTGACGAGGGTAATGATCGGGGCCTCTTCGGTCGAGTGGACGAGCTCCTCGATCGTGTAGTCTTCCTTCTCCTCCTCGATGATGTTGACGGTCGTATCCTGGGCCAGCTCGATGTCGTCGATGATCTTCTTGACCCGGATGTCGCTCGACGTCCCGTAATACTTGTTGATGGCGCTCAGGACCCCCGACTCCGAGGCGATGACCGGCTGGATGCTGAGCCCGGTCCGGAACCGGATGTCCTCGGTGATCTCGAGGTCGGTCGGGTCGACCATGGCCAGGGTCAGGAAGGAACGGATCCGGTGGATCGGCATGATCATGTATTTCTTGGCGATCTCGACGGGAATGAGGTTGATGACGTCGGGATAGACCTCGAACTGGTCGAGGTCGATGAACGGGTAGCCGAGCTGCCGGCTCAGGGCTTGAGCGATCTCCTCTTCGGAGATTAAGCCGAGGCTGACCAGGGATGTCCCGAGCGGAAGGCTGTGTTTTCGTTCGTGTTCGAGGGCGGACCTGAGCTGTTCGGCCGTGATCGCCTTTTCGCGGAGCAGGAGTTCCCCTAAGTTAGACGCCATCTCGACTCCGTCGCTTAGGACTTACCCTGACAATTTTCGTCAAGCTTTTCGCCTCTACTAACAAGACGGTCTTCTCTGGCTCTTTTCTCGATGCCTGCTTCATCCAAGCCAAAAATTGTCTGACGCTTTTCAAACCTATCCCAGCCCTTGGCAGGCGTCAATCACCCCTCAGGGGGATTGGCAAGGTGAATTTTTGGTGAAGCGCCTCACCTTCAAAGGCTATATAGAATCCTCGGGCACGCACTCTCTGGGCAATTATTGTCACTTATAAGAAGGAGGGAGAACGCGCCTGGAGAGACTCGAACTCCCGACCCACTGCTTAGAAGGCAGTTGCTCTATCCACCTGAGCTACAGGCGCTTAAGGCCAGACCAGCTCGCGGCCGTTCGGCGCGTGATCGCCCGGCCGCCTGCCTTGAAGTACAATCGGGGAGATCGGATTTGAACCGACGACCTCCTGCTCCCAAGGCAGGCGCGCTAACCAGGCTGCGCTACTCCCCGGTCCCGCGGCGGAGGCGATGGCATTTCGAGAAACGACCCGGATCCGGCCGACCCTGTCTCGCGAGCCAGCCCATCTTAACAAAACGGCCGGGGGGTGTCAATTTGGGTGTCTCTTGAGGCCCTTTTCGACCTGGCCTCTTTCGATCAAGATCATGATCGGGCGGCCGTGGGGACAGAGCGCCCTGTCTTCAAGCCGGAAAAGTTCAGCTACGAGATACTCCATCTTCTCCCGAAGAAGCGGCTCTCCGGCCTTGATGGCCGATTTACAGGCCAATGTCCTTAGGATCCGATCCAGCCGGTCCCCGGTTTGGTCCTTTCCCATCTCCTCGAGGACGGCCAAGAAGGCCTCTCTGGCCCCGTCGGGACCGAACAGGTCGGGGTATTCCTTGAGGACGACGGTTCGTCCTCCCATCTCCTCGACCCGAAAGCCCGTTTCGTCCAGGGATTCTCTTTCCGCTTCCAGGCTCAAGATCTGAGCGGGGGAAAGCTCGACAAGAACCGGGAGGAGAGCCGTTTTCCGGGGCAGACGGCCGCGGCCTTTGGCCTCCTTGAAGCGGTCGAACAGGATCCGCTCATGGGCGTTGTGCTGATCGATAATATAGACGCCTTCCTCGGCCGCCGCGACTATGTAGGTCGTCAGGAACTGTCCTAGAACTTGGGGAAAGAGCGGCCTTTCGGACCCGGACGGGCCGGGCTCGGGGGCTCCGAACAGAGAGTCCTGGCGGCTTTCCTCGACCCTAAGCGTTCCGGCCCGCTCCGGGATCATTTCCTTGATCCTGGGACCTCGCCGGAGCGACGTCTCGAGCCCCCGAACGACCGCGGCGAAAACCCTCTGGGAGTCCTTGAAACGGACCTCGGATTTGGCCGGATGAACGTTGACGTCCACCTCCTCGAAGGGAAGCGTCAAGAATAAAAAGGCCTCGGGGTAAGAATCTTTTTCCAGGAGCCCCCGGTATCCTTGGTTGAGGGCCGCCTGGAGGAGGCGGTCGCGGACCGGCCGGCCGTTCACGAAGAAAAACTGGTGAGCCCGGTCCGCCTTGCCTTGGGGCGGGCGCGAAGCGAGCCCGCTGAGCCGGCAGCCTCCCTCCTCAAAGTTGACTTCGGCGAGCCGGTCGAGAACGGTCTTCCCGAAGAGCTGGAACACCCGCTCTCGTAGGCCGGCCACGGCCGGAGCGTTCAGGACCTCCCGCTTGCCGTGGAGAACATGGAAGCGGACGCCGGGACGGCCGAGAGCGACGAGCGTCATCTGTTTGGCGATGACCGTCAGTTCGGACGATCCGGACCGGAGGAACTTGCGGCGGGCCGGCAGGTTGAAGAAAAGGTCCCTGACCTCGACGCTGGTCCCCCGCGGAAAGGGAATGTCGGAAACGCTTATTTGTTCGCCGGCTTCCTGCTCGACGGCCGTTCCGGGACGGCCCGTATCGTCCGACGTCTTGAGAACGACCCCGGCCACGGCCGCGATGCTGGCCAGCGCTTCGCCCCGGAATCCCAGGGTCGCGATCCGGGCCAGGTCCTCTTCGTCGGCGAGCTTGCTGGTGGCGTGCCGTTCGCAGCAGAGAAGGGCGTCTTCGCGCCCCATCCCCTGCCCGTCGTCCTGGACACGGATCATGGACTTCCCGCCGTCCTGGAGCTCGATCCGGATTTCGCGGGCGCCGGCGTCGAGAGCGTTCTCGACGAGCTCCTTGACGACCGACGCGGGCCGCTCGATGACTTCACCGGCCGCGATCTTCTGAGCGACCGCCGCGGGAAGACGATGGATCTTGGTCAGGGCGGGCAAACGCGTCCCTCGGTCACGGCGGGAGTTGCGCGGCTGATCCGGACCCGGACACAGGCCCCGGCTTGGGGGAGTCCGCCAGCGACGAGAACCTTGATGTAATTCGGAGTGAGGACTTCGCCCAGGGCGCCGCCGCGCTTGATGACGACGGCCTCGGATTCCCGCCCTACAAACGTTCGACGGAAAGCGAGATTCTTGTCCTTGGCAAGGGCTCGCAGGGAAGCCGAACGCCGCTTCTTGACCTTCGCATCCAACTGGGGGAGGACGGCGGCCGGCGTCCCGGCCCGCGGCGAATAAGAAAAGACATGGAGGTATGTCAGCGGCGAGGCCTCGACGAAGCGGCGGGTCCGATCGAATTCTTCCTCGGTCTCGCCCGGAAACCCTACGATGATGTCCGCGCCCAGCGCCGCGCCCGGCACGCCCTCCGCCAGCCGCGTCAGGATTTCGCAATAACGGGTGGCGCCGATCCGCCGGCCCATCCTCTCCAGGACCGTGTCCGAGCCGGACTGGAGGGAAAGATGGAAATGGGGACAGACGGCCCTGCTCGCCGCGAAGAAATCCAGGAGCCCGGCCGTCATGAACCTTGGATCGAGCGAACTCAGCCGGAGGCGGATTCCGCCCGCCGCCTTCTCCAACGTCTCCAGGAGTTCGAGGAGGGACGTTCGCGGGACGAGGTCGGTCCCGTACGAGCCCAGCTGAACTCCGGAAAGGACGACCTCGGCGAAGCCCCGCTCCGCGAAACCCCGGACCTTGGACAGGATTTCGGCGGCCGCGAGGCTCCGTCCTCCGCCCCGGACGGCCGGGATGATGCAGAAGGCGCAACGAAAATCACAGCCGTCCTGGATCTTGATCAGGGCGCGTGACCGGAAAGGCTCGATCGGCCGCGCCGGGGCCGCGCCGACCAAAGCCAGGACCCGGTCCGCGAGATGCGCCTTGTCCTCGTTGGGAACGACCAGCCAGACCTGCGGTCCCCCTTCGAAGCGCGCACGGTCCAACGCGACCGAACAACCGGTCAGGACGAGGCGGGCGGACGGGTTGAGTCGCGTCACCCGGCGCAGGTAGCGGCGGACATCGCTCTCGGCCCGATTCGTCAGGGTGCAGGTGTTGACGACGACGAGGTCGCTCCGGGCTATGTCCTTTTCAAGTCTCAGCCCGCGGCTCTGGAGCTCTTCCGCCCAGCCGAAGGCCTCGGCTTGATTGACCCGGCAGCCGAAGTTGTGAATGAGGACGGAGGTCAACCCCTCAACTCCCCGACATGATTGCCCGGTCTTGTAGGGGGTTAACCCTGAGCCTCGCTTCTCATCCCCGCTTTGAAAAGCGGGGGTTAGTATCGGCGAACGGGTCATAACTTCCGCCGGAGCTTGGCCGAGCCCGCTTCGACCTGGGCGGCCATCCGGGCCCGGTAGGCGAGGAGCTTGTCCTTCAAGCCGGGATCGCTCAGGCTCAGGATGGCGATCGCCAGCAGCGCGGCGTTCGTGCCGCCCATTTTGCCGAGCCCCATCGTCGCGACCGGGATGCCCTTCGGCATCTGGACGGTCGAGAGGAGGGCGTCGAGACCGCTCAGGGCGGCGCTGTCGACGGGCACGCCGATGACGGGGCGGACGGTTTGGGCGGCCACGGCGCCGGCCAGATGAGCCGCCTTCCCGGCCACGGCGATGTAGACCTCGGCCCCGGCCGCCTCCGTCTCCCGGACAAGGCGCAAGGTCCGCTCCGGGCTGCGGTGGGCCGAGCTGACTTCGAGCCGGAAGGGGACGCCGAACTCCTTGAGGACCTCCAGGGCTTCCTGGATGACGTCGAAATCGGATTCGCTGCCCAGAAAAATGACGACCTTCATTCCGCCTCCTCCCGTTCGCAGCCGATATCGCGGCGATAATGCATGGCTTCGAAGCGGACGGCCGAAGCGGCCTCGTAGGCTTTGTCCATGGCCCCGGCCAGGTTCGTGTCGAGCGCGCAGACGTTGAGGACCCGGCCTCCGTTCGTCAGCAGCGCTCGGTTTTCCATCCGGGTCCCGGCATGAAAGACGGTGACGCCGGGGATGGCTTCGGCTTGCTCAAGGCCCTCGATCGGCTTTCCCGTCTCGTAGCGGAGGGGATAGCCGCCCGAGGCCAGGACGACGCAACCGGATACCTTGGCGCTCCAGCGGACTTTGCGGCTCAGGACGTTCTCGAACACGGCCGAAAGGAGGATTTCCAGGAAGTCGCTTTCCATCCTGAGGAGCTGGGCCTGGGTTTCCGGATCTCCGAACCGGCAGTTGAACTCGAGGACTTTGGGTCCCTGGTCGGTCAGCATCAGGCCGGCGTAGAGGACGCCCCGCAAGCGCCGGCCCTCCTCGAGCATCCGGGTGATGGTCGGGAAGATGATGGAACTCGCCACCTGCATGAAGAGCTCCTTGGTGATGAAGGGCGACGGCGAGACGGCGCCCATCCCGCCCGTGTTCGGGCCCCGGTCACCCTCGTACGCGGCCTTGTGGTCCATGGCCGTGACGAGGGGCTGGACCTGGGTCCCGTCGGAGATGACGATGAAGGAAGCTTCGCGGCCGCGCAGGAACTCCTCGATGACGACCCGGGTGTTCTCCTCGCCGAACTGCTTCTTGACCATGATCGACTGGATCGTCTCCTCGGCCTTCTTCATGTTCGGACAGACGACGGCGCCCTTGCCGCCGGCCAGACCGTCCGCCTTGATGACGAGGGGAAAGCTGAACGCGCCCGAGTTGAGGATCTTCATGGCCTGGTCGTCCGTCTCGGCGATCTTGAAGCGGGCCGTCGGGATCCGGTGCCGCTCCATGAACTGCTTGGCGAAGATCTTGCTCCCCTCGAGCTCGGCCGCCTTCTTGGACGGGCCGAAGATCCGCAGCCCCTGAGACTCGAACTCGTCCGCGATTCCCATCGTCAAGGGCAGCTCGGGACCCACGACCGTTAGGTCGATCCTCTCCCGGCTGGCGAATTCGGCCAGGCCGGGAAGATCCGTTTCGCGGATGGGGACGTTCTCGGCGACTTGGGCCGTCCCGGGATTGCCCGGGGCGCAAAAGAGCTTCTTGAGGAGCGGGCTCTGGCTGATCTTCCAGGCTAGGGCGTGCTCCCGGCCCCCGGAGCCTATGATCAAGACTCTCATCCTCGTCCTCCCTTGTTCGAGTCCGCCGCCCTCCCGCCCCTCAACGGCCGGCCTTGCGGAGCCCGTCGATCAGGGCCTCCACGACGCCGCCCTGGGGGAATACGCTGCGGAGAACGCGGGCGGCTAAGCCGGCCGCTTCCCGCTCGGGAAGACAGTATCGCATCTCCAGAAAGTTCCGGCGGAAGGCCCGGACCTCGTTTTTGACGCTTTTATCGCGAACGATGCAGTCCGCCATCAATCCCGCCAGCGTATCGAAATCCTCGGCCTCCATCCCGAACCGCGTCATTTCCTGAACGCCGAGCCGGATGCCGCTCGAGGCCAAAAAGGTCTCGTCGTCCGGGAGGGCCTGGTAGTTGGTCAGGATATTGTTCTCCTCGAGCCGGCGGGCGATCACCTGGCCGGACCCGAAGGCCTTGACCCGGATGAGGACCTGGTGCGTCTCCGTGTAGCCGTCCGCCGGGTCGCCTTCGACCGGGACGCCCTCGTCTTTAAGGGCGCGGGCGAAGGCTTTGGCGTTGGCCCGGACCTTCTCCGCGAACTCGGATTTGAAGGCGTTCATCTCGTAGGCGGCGGCCAGCAGACCGAGCAGCGTGCCCAGATGGTGGTTCGAGGTCGAGCCGGGGAAGGCGCGGCCTTTGACGTCCAGCCAGAACGAATGGAGGGGGCTCTCCTTGGGGAAGCTGCCGGCGATGACCCCCCGCTGGGGACCGAAGAACGTCTTGTGGGTGCTCCCGGTCACGATGTCGGCGCCCTCGGCCAGGGGCGTCTGGAATGCGCCATACAGACCCAGGACGTGGGCCATGTCGAACATGAGGAGGGGACGCTCGGTCCAGCTCTTGACGATCTCGGCCACGAGCCGGACCGGCTCGGCATAGATGAACATGCTCTTCCCGAATACGATGAGCTCCGGCCTCGGACCCTCCAAGAGCTCGGCGAGGGCCGCGCCATCGACCTTGTAGGGATTATCCTTCAAGACGGGGAAATGGATGACCCGCTCCTTGCCCGTCCCGGGATCTTCCTCGACGTAATTGAACAGGGCGCCCATCGGCTGGGCGCTCAGGTGGCCGCCTTTGTTGAGATCGTTGTTGAGGACGAGCCGCAGCTTGCGGGGCTGGGACCCGGGGGGCTTGTTCCGGTTGAGGAACCGGACCAGCCCCTTGAAGACGACCTCGTTGGCCATCTGGCCTGAGATGGGCCGGAGTTCGAGGTCCCGGCAGCCGAAGAAGGCCGCCAGCTCTTTCTGCGCCTCGACCTCGACGTCCCGGATGAAGTCGGTGCCTTGATAGAAATAGACCTCTTCGCCCTTCATGGTCCTGTGCTCGGCGTAGCGGCCCGACGGGTCAGAAATTTCGCACATTTTGACGAGAAGGGACGGAGTTGACTCGGACGGAATGAGGTTGAAAGAATCCGCCTGACGCCAGACGTTGTTGTCTTCGATCCTGCCGACCAGCGTCTCCATCTTTGCGCGCAGCGCCGCCATGTCTGCCTCCCTGCCCTGCTCCGCGGCGGACGCGTCTCGGATCATTTGAAGTTTCCGCTTTCCAGGAGGCGGATTTTATCGACCCGCCGGCCGTGGCGCCCACCCTCGAAAGCCGTCCTCAGCCAGGTGGTGACGATGGCCTTGGCTTCTTCAAGGCTCAGGACGCGCCCGCCCATCGTCAGGCAATTGGCGTCGTTGTGCTTCCGGCTCATCTCGGCCGTATAGACGCTCCAGCACGGGGTCGCCCGGACGCCCTTGAACTTATTGGCGACGACGGCCATGCCCATACCCGTCCCGCAGAAGAGGATCGCCAGGTTCTGCTCCCCCCGAGCGAGACTAGCCGCAGCCTTGGCCCCGAAATCGACGTAGTCGACGGACTCCCCCGGCCCGCAGCCGACGTCGAGGATCTCGATCTCCCGCCCGGCCAGGAAGTCCGCGATTCCCATCTTCAAGTCATACCCGGCATGATCCGATGCCAGGACGATTTTCATCTCGGCCTCCATGTCCAAAACGGCTCCGAACGGTCGAGCATCCCGGCCCCCTCGGTCCCGGTTCAGCGGAGGAACCCGGCGGCTTCGGGCATAGCCGCGATGGCCTTTTGGACGACGGGGTCCTTCCGCCGGTAAACCCGCATCCCCTCCTCGAGGTTCCAGGCAGAGGACACGACCTCGCGCTCGATCTCCTTTTTTATTTCGTCCTCGGCCTCGGCGAACCTCTCGGGGCTGTATTCGATCTTCAGGGACTGGAGATAGTCCTTGAAATCGTTGACGACCTCGGGTCCGGCCGTGAAGGACTTGTCCAGAACGATCGTCCGGCCGGCCGCCTCCTCGGGCGTCCCCTTATCTTGGGGAAGGATGTAAGATTTGGACAGGGGGGTCTGGTGGGCGACGAACTTGCGGCCGTAGCTGAAAAAGGCCCCGCGGAAGGTCAACTCCGCTGTCAAGGCCTTCAGGGTCAGCGGGACTTTATAGTCGGGCGTGATGCCGCCCTGGCCGAGGACCTTGCGGCCCCGCGACGTGAAGCGAACCTCGCGCGATTCGACGGGAACTCCCGTGTTCATGTAGTAGTCCTCGATCCGGCTGTAGTCCCGCTGGATTGAGCGGCCGCTCGGCGTGTAATATTTCGCCGTGGTCAGGGCGACGGCCATGTCCCTGTTCGGCCCGAGCATGAAAACGGTCTGGACAAGCCCCTTGCCCCAAGAGTCCTCGCCGACGATAAGGCCGCGGTCGTTGTCCATGATCGCCCCGGCCACGATTTCCGAAGCGCTGGCGCTGATTTGATTGACCAGGACGACCAGCGGAAGCCGTTCATGCTGGCCGTCCCGGAGGGCCCGGAACTCGCGGTCGTAGCCCTTGTTGCGGCCCCGGATGGACACGATCAGCGAACCTTTCGGCAAGAACTCGTCGGCCAGCTCCAGGGACGGGAAAAAGGGGCCGCCCTGGTCCCAGCGAAGATCCAGGATGAGGCTCTCCATGCCCTGAGCCAGGAGCTCGCTTATCTTGGCCTCGACCTCGGGGACCGTCGTTTCGCTGAACGACCTGAGGTAGATATAGCCGACCTTTTCGTCGAGCAGGAAGGCGTAGGAGACGCTGCGAAGGGGGATCTCCTCGCGGATGACGGTGAGCTCGAACGGCTCGGCGAAGCCTTCGCGGACGATCGTGATGGTGACCTTGGTCCCCTTGAGACCGCGCAGCTTCTGCATGGCGTCGAAGCTGGTCAATGGCTTGGTGCTTTCGCCGTCGATGGTGGCGATGACGTCCCCCGGCTGGATGCCCAGCCGCGAGGCCGGGGTCCCCTCGATGCAGGCGATGACGACCAGCCGGTCCTCCTGCTTTGTGATCTGGATCCCCAGCCCGTAGAACTTCCCGGTGTATTCCTCCGTCATCCGGGAACGCATCTCCGGGTCCACAAAATAGGAGTGGGGGTCCAGGGTTTCCAGGGCGCCCCGGATCGAGGCGAAGGCCAGCTTTTGGGGCTCCAGAGGCTGGACATAGTTCTTCTCGACGAGGGCGGCGATCGATTCCGCCTTATCGACGGCCGCGGTCCAATCGCCCTTCCCCCCGGCCGCCAGGTGGAGGAAGGAGGCGAGCAGGACCGCCGTCAGCGCGAGTTTCTTTGTCATGGGTCGCCGTTGAATGAACATCTTACCAAAGGGGCCGCGCCTTGTAAAGTCGCCGGCGGCCGCCCGTATTGACTTCGGGAAAACGAGGGTTTATAGTGGCTGTTGTCACGAGAGCGAAACATGTTCGGCAGCATCGGTATTCCGGAACTTTTAATCATCCTGGCCGTCGCCCTGCTTGTCTTCGGACCGAAGAAGCTCCCCGAAGTCGGGAAATCCTTGGGCAAAGCCATGAGAGAGTTCAAGAAAACCTCGGAGGAGATCCGGGGGCGGATCGAGGACGAGATTCAAGCCTCGGAGATCAAGGGCGTCGCGGACGACCTCCGCAAGGATTTCCAGGACATTAAGAGCATCCCGACGGCCCTCGCCGGGGAGGATTCCCCACGCCCCGTCGGAGACTCCCCTAAGAAGGACGATCAGGCGGATGGGGAAGGCCAAAAAACCTCCTGACGAGATGACCTTCCTCGAGCACCTCGAGGATCTCCGCAAAAGAATTTTTTACGCGCTCATCGCGATCGTCATCGCCGTCATCCCCAGCGCGATCTTCGCCAAGGACATCTTCACCATCCTGGCCCGGCCGGTCACCAAATATCTGCCCCCCGGACAGAAGCTGGCCTTCACGGCCCTGACGGCGCCGTTCGTCCTTTACATGAAGGTCGCCTTCCTGACGGCGGCATTCCTGGCTGCGCCCGTCGTCTTCCTCCAGCTCTGGTACTTCATCGCCCCCGGCCTTTACCAAAAAGAAAAGAAATACGTCTTGCCGTTCGTCCTGTTCACGACGGCGTTCTTCCTGCTGGGAGCTCTGTTCGGCTATTTCATCGTCTTCCCCTACGCCTGCCGCTTTTTCCTCCAGATGGGCCGGGATTTTCAGGCCGTCATCAAGGTGGACGAATATTTCGGCCTGATCATCAAACTCCTGCTGGGCATCGGGGCGGTCTTCGAGACGCCGACCCTGATCTTCTTCCTGTCGCGAATGGGGATCGTGACGTCGCGCTGGATGCTCAAGAATTTCCAGTATGCGATCTTGGCCGTCTTCATCATCGCCGCCGTCATCACGCCGACTCCCGATCCGGTCAACCAGACGATTCTCGCCCTCCCCATGCTGATCCTCTACGCCCTGGGCATTCTAATCGCCTTCCTGTTCGGAAAAGAACGGAAGGAGCGCCGGGCGCGCAAAGCCGGCAAGGGCGCGACCGGGAGCGACCCGGCCGGATAAAACATCGCCGATGAATCCATGATCGACAAGCCGGACGTTCGTCTGATCGGCCTGACCGGAACCAACGGAGCCGGCAAGGGCGAGGTCGCCGCCTATTTCATCCGGAAGGGTTTCGCCTACCACTCCCTGTCCGACGTCCTCCGCGCCGAGCTCTCGGCCCGGGGCGAAGCCGTCACCAGGGACAACCTCATCCGGATCGGGAAC
Organism: Candidatus Aminicenantota bacterium; assembly: GCA_963702005.1. GTDB lineage: Bacteria > Acidobacteriota > Aminicenantia > Aminicenantales > JAFGBC01 > JAFGBC01. The sequence goes on along the minus strand of OY969696.1, from coordinate 720,812 downwards.
GCCCTTCGAGCCTCCCAGGGCGCCGACGTCCTGGCCCGCCGGATCATGGCCGTCCTCGCGGGGCGATCGGTCATCGACAGCATCAGGAATCCCGATGAGATCGCCTTTTTCCGAACCCGGCCGGACTTCCGCCTCCTGGCCGTTGACGCGCCGGTCAAGGTCCGCTACGAGCGCGTCCGGAAGCGGGGGCGGGACGAATCGGCCCGGACCTTGGACGAGTTCATCGCCAAAGAGCGTGAGGAGATGGAGGGCTCGCCGACCGGCCAGCAACTCCGGCGCTGCCGGGAGCTCGCCGATGCCCTCGTCATCAACGACGGCACGCTCGAGAACCTATATCGCAAGCTGGAGGTGTTCGCATGACGGCTCCACGGATCTCCAAGGACGAGTACTATCTCGGGATCGCCCGGGAGGTCGCCCGCCGCAGCACCTGCTACCGGCGTTCGATCGGCGCCCTGATCGTCCGCGACGACCAGATCGTCTCGACCGGCTACGCCGGGGCTCCCCGCAAAACCCGCGACAGTCTCGAGCACGGCTCCTGCCTTCGCGATAAGCTCGGCATTCCCCACGGCCAGCGCTACGAGCTGTGCCGGAGCGTCCACGCCGAGCAGAACGCCATCATCAACGCGGCCCGGGCCGGCGTGAGCCTCCTGGGCGGCGACATGTATATTTTCGGGACCGTCCCGGAGAGCGGGGCGGTCATCGACGCCTTCCCCTGCTTCATCTGCAAGAAAATGCTCATCAACGCGGGCCTGATCCGAGTGGTCTGCTCCACGGCCGACGGACGCTTCCTCGTCTCCAAGGTCGAGGACTGGGCCAAGTCCTGGCGCGAAGGAGACATCCTCGATGACCAGCATCAGTACGGATGAGGAGGGCGCCGTCCGGACCGCCCGCATCCTGGGTTCGTTGCTGATTCTCGCCCTCTTCGTCTGCGCTCCGGGCCGGCCGGGTTTCCTGGCGGCCGGGCGAGGCCAGGAACAGACGGCTCCGCCTTCGGTCGAGACGAGCCTCCTCAAATTCCTGGGCATCGAGGCCTCGGCCGAATCGATCGACTACGTCCAGAACAAAACCCAATTCCAGCTCCACGACCTTCTGACCGAGCAGCGGCATCCTAAGACGTGGAACCTGAGCGAGCGGGTCGGAAAGGACGCGGCGGCCGGACTCCGGATGATCGTCTCGGTCGACCAGGACATCGTCGACAAGCTCGACAGCCTCGCCGCCGACCCGGCCGGGCTCGAGCAGATGGCCCGGGCCGTCGAGGGAGCCCTCCTCCAAGGCCGCTCCGTCTACATCTACGGCTGCGGCGCCACGGGCCGGCTGGCCAAGCAGATGGAAAGCGGCCTGTGGAGGCCGTTCTGGAGGAAGGCCGCGGCCGAAACCAAGGTCGGGGCCAAGCTCGGAGCCCGCTTCGGCGGGGATGCCGAGGGGCGCCTGATCGGAGAGATGACGGGCGGCGACCGGGCCCTGATCAGCTCTCTCGAAGGCTTCGAAGATCTTCAACTCATCGGCCGGCTCCAGCTCCGGGACCGAGGGATCAAAAAAGGCGATGTCGTCATCTGCGTCACGGAGGGCGGGGAGACCTCGTCGGTCATCGGGACCATCCTGGCCGCGCGCGGAGACTGGACGGCGCCGGGAGCCGTCGACGCCGGCGAAAGCCGGTTCAGCCTGTACTTCATCTACAACAACCCCGACGATAAGCTCCTCCCTCTCGAACGGAGCCGGAAAGTCCTCCAGGACCCGGGCATCACCAAGATCAACCTGACGACCGGCCCCCAGGCCATCACGGGCTCGACCCGAATGCAGGCCACGACGATCGAAACCTGGGTCATCGGGACGGTCCTGGAAACCGCCCTGGACAGGGCTCTGAGGACGGTCCTGGCGCCCAAGGAGATGGCGAGGCTCGGCTTTGCCTTGGACGAGACGCCACTCAGCGACAGGCTCCTGAGGTTCGCCCCTCTCCACGAGGCGGTCCAATCGAGCATCCCGGCGCTGGCGGACCTCACGTTGCGCGAATCCGACGCCTACGCCGCCGGCCGCTTCTCGACTTATTTCGCCGCAGACGGCCTGATCACCGTCTTCATAGACGGCACGGAACGAAGCCCGACCTTCCGGCTCTATCCCCTTGATACCGTCTACGAGCCGAAGCGGAAATGCTGGATCCAGGTCTGGACTCCGGCGCCGGATCTGGGGGCCGCTTGGAGGGCATTTTTAGGGAGGCCATTTCGAGGACTCTCGGCCGGCCTCTATCAAAAGCCGTTCGAGGAGGAGATCGAGGATCCTTACCTGCGGACGGCCGCGCTGGAAAGCCTGAAGCGGGCCGGCGACGATCAGCAGTACCAATACGACTTCTCATTCGCCGAGCCGAACATCGTCAAGCGGGGGCCCGGCCGGGACGACCTTGGGGTTGCCATCGCTCTCGGACCGGAGGTCGAGGAGTTGAAGAATGAAACGTCTCCTTCCCGCGCGTTCCTCGGACTCTTCGCGAAAAAGGACGCCGGGACGGCCCTCATCCTGGCCGGCGGATCCGTTCAAGGTGCGGCCGGGCTCCGCGAGGCCCTGGTCCAGAAGGGCCTTTTGTCCAAGTCCTCGCCTTTCGTTCAGATCGCGGCCGAGACCGAGGATGACCCGCTCCGGCTCGGGGAGCAGGTCGGGCTCAAAATGCTCCTCAACGCCCACTCGACGGCCGTCATGGCCCGGCTGGGCAGGGTCATCGGGAACACGATGGTCAACGTCAGCCCGAGCAACCTCAAGCTGATCGGCCGGGCGACCTCGCTCATCCTGATGCACGTCAACGACGTTTTGAGCCAACCCCAATGGGTCCGCCTTTACGGCCGCCGGAAGCCCGTCGGCTACGGGGAGGCCAACGCCGTCTTGTTCGACGCCATCGGCTATCTCAAGACGAAGAGGAAAGAAGCGGGACAGACGGCCGAAGTCGCTTACTCCATCATCCGCATCCTCGAGTCGTTGCGCCGGAAAAGTCCGGTTCCGCCCGAGGAAGCGCTCAAGATCGCGACGCAGACCGGCCTCGGCCCCTACCTGGCCGGCCTGTTCCGCTGATCCTGCTCGGGGTCAAACCTACACTTTGTCACAAAGTAAAGATCCCCGCGGCAAGCCGCGGGGCATTAGGAGCGCAGCTTCAAGGCCAGCTGCGCAGGCCCTTGCTCCAGTTCTCGGTGACTGACGATGTACTTCGCGATCACATCCCTCGTCATCCGGTCTCCGACCGTCCTTGCGAAATATCCGTCCTCCCACACTTCCCCGCCCCACAGCTTCTTTTTCAAGCCCGCAAACTCGCGAAACAACCCCCTCCCACTCATGCTCTTTATGATCCTGACGACCTCCCCGATCGATCGCGATGGCGGAAATGATACTAGCAAATGAATATGATCTTCGGTAATTTCCATCTCGATGATTTCAATATCGTACGATTCGCAAATCTCTCCCACGATCTGTTTCGCTCGTTCCCGGACTTCCACCCGCTCGAAAATCTTCTTCCGGTACTTCGGACACCAGACCAGATGGTAGGACGTGTCGTAGACCGAATGACTCGTCCGTTTCAGCGTCACCCATATACTTTACCACACTCCCGAGCAAGGGCCTTTGTGGATAAGGGGGACTTTCCGGTCCCCCTTATCACCCCCTCGGCAAGGCATACATTCCACCCCGTGGCAAGCCACGGGGCAGCCTGTAAAGCTTTCGTGCAATTCAAGGAGGGGTCCGGCTCAGCGGGCCGTTTCGCGCCAAGCCCAGTCGTCATCCTTGTCCATAACTAATTGGGTGATGTCCCAGGTTTCCCGTCCGCCGTCATCCTTTTTATTCGACCCCAGGCTGTAGAGGATGAAGCCGGAGTCGGATTTTTTATAAACGAAGGGTTTCCCGCTGAACGGATCTACGGGGAGGTCCGGCAGGACGGCGGGGACGAGCTGAGTCAACGAATCCGGGAAAACGCCGTGTTTGGCCTTGTAGATCTTGCAGGCGATCCCCAGGCGGGTTACATCCAGAAGGGCTTCGAGGGTTGCTTCTTTTAAAACAAAGGACGCCGCATTCGGGATGAGGAGCCCGGCCATCCGAAAATACCAAGGAGTGTCCTTCTCGATATCCTCCATGGCAGGACGCAGCCCATCGCTCTCATAATAAGGGCGCTGCGCGTCCCGGATAATCCGGTCCCAAACAGACGACATCCAGATAATTTCGGATTTTATGATGGGCCGGAGAAGCCATGACCAAGAGCTTTTCTCCTCCCCCCGAATCGCCCGAAGACCGTGGTCCTGGATTAATAAGCGTTCGATACGCAAAGCCCGGATCATGCCGTCATGCCATACCGAGCCGTCGAGTTCGGCGATGATCTGTGACAGAAGGGGAGCGGGAAGCTCCCGACCCGAAGCGATGACCTGCAGGGCAAGAACGAGCTGCTTGGCACAGGCCACCAAAACGAGGTCGTTGATCATGAAGGCGTCCTCCAAGCCGCTTCTCATCAGGCGAAAGCCGGCCAGGCACTCGGCGACGGCCTCCTCGCTACGGCCTTGCTCCGCCTTAAGAACGGAGTCCAGCGCCAAAAGCCTCGAGGCGCCGATGATTTTGACCAAGCGGGCGGCGAAGCCGTCCCTGTTGGGATCCAGCCATTTTTCCTCGTCTTTGAAGCAAGGCTTCCGGGACGCCTCCAACAGCATCTGAATGGCTTTTTGATTCTTGGCGATGATCGATTCCAGGGAACTCCTGAGATCGTTACCCGGCACGTTTCGAGATCTCAGAGCCAGGAAGCCGTTGGCCAGGAGGCTTCTATCCTCGTTCTCCAGATTCAGCAGGGCCGAGGCCGCATTCCAGAGAGGGGCGCCGTTATCCCCGGCCGGGCAGGTCGGCTCTACGTCCTTAGGCGTCATGGGCGCCCCGGACGCTTTCATCTCCGCAAGCAAAGACTCCAGCTTCTTTCCGTAGGAATAATTAAGGACGGCGCGAAGGGCGAGGCCGACGGCGAGAAGGGCCAGCGCCCCAACCCCGATCCGAGCCAGAATTCTCACTGTTTTAGAGCTCATCAAAATCCTCCTTCATCGTTTTGAGCAGAAGAATCGTTTCCCGATCGACGCTGTTCTCGCCGTCAGGCGGACGGACCAGCCAAGGAGACATTTTAAGGTCGGCGTTCGATAAACGGACCTCATTCTCTAGCTCACTCCAGGCTTGTTCTTCCGGATTCCGCTCGGAACCGGACCGGCCCAGAGCAGACGACACCCGTCGATCCAGGGGCTTAGATAGTAAGCCGTCGCAAGCCCAGGCCAGCGTTAACAGGACGAGGCTCGCGCCGAGCACTCCCCAGCCCGCCGGACCAAGCAGCCTTGAATCCCTCCTCCTCTGCCCGGCCCTCTCCAGGAGCTTCGCCCGCAGGCCGGGAGGCGCGGGCTTCCGCTGGAACCTTTCCAGAAATTCCTCGGTCTTACGAACATCGTTCATCGTCTCTCCTCCAGGATCTCGCGGAGCTTCTCCAATCCGTACCGGTAACGGCTGGCCGCCGTATTGATGGAAATGCCGCAAACGGAAGCGATCTCTTTGAAGGTCAACTCCTCGAAAATCTTGAGGATGATGACCTCACGCTGTTCCTCGGGGATTCCCGCTAAAGCGCGGGCCGCGCTGTCTTCCTCGTCCCGGCCGACCCCGGTCAGGGACTCCCTAATGACGCCCTGGAGCTCGAGCGCCCGGCTGGAGATCTTCCGATCGCGGATTTTCCCGCCCAAGAACCTAAGGGCCTCGTTGCGGGCCGTCCGGAAGATGTAGGCGGCCTGATCGCGCACGAGCCGGAGCCTTAAGGGATTCTTCAGCAAGCGATAAAAGACCTCTTGGAGGACGTCCTCGGCGTCCTGGGCCGAGCCGAGCTTGACAGACAGATAATGGAACATCCTCTCCCCGAACCGGTCGTAGATCCTTCCTAAATCCACTTTTACGTCCGGCCTCAAAGCCGTCTTTATGATACACCGAGCGGAACGCGCTCTCTTCATAAATAAAGACCTTAAAAAGCCGGGATTTTGTCTAAAGACGTCGACCGGGGTCAAACCTACACTTTGTCATAAAGTGTAATTCAAGCGTAGATCCGATCGTGAGAAAGATCGACGGGGACTCAAGTCTCTATTCATGTGGCACGACAGTTCAGGATTGAATACGAAGGCGCTTTTTATCATGTAACCTCCAGGGGGAATCAGAAACAACCGATCTTTTTCAACAATTTGAATTATTTGCGCTTCCTGGATTTCCTTGAAGAGGCTTACGAGACGCATGCCGCACAGTTCCACGCCTATTGCCTCATGGAGAATCATTTTCATTTCATGATCGAGACGCCCAGAGGCAACCTCTCGCAAATCATGCAGTTTATCAATTCCGCTTATTCCATTTATCTCAACAAGAGGCAGAAACGAGTGGGTCACCTCTTCCAGGGCCGTTTTAAAAGCATCTTGATCGAAGCGGAATCCTACGCCCAACTGCTTACCAGTTATATTCATTTAAATCCCGTCCGCGCCGATATAGCGGAGCTGCCGGATCAATATTGCTGGTCGAGCTATAGAGACTATGTCGGACTTCGAAAACCACCTCCCTGGCTGAAAATCGAGTTCGTTCTCGGGCTATTCAGCCAAGACAGAACCCAAGCCAGACGCCTCTACGCTTCTTTCGTCCTGAGCCAAGCCGGCCGAAATCCCGAATCTCTCCGCCAGGACTTCATACGCACGGCCATCCTGGGGTGCCCTGAGTTTGTCGAGAAAATCACGAGCCGGATAAATCCAGATCGTCATAAAGACCGGGAGCTTCCGGCTTTGCGGAGTTTGATAGAAAAGCCCCCGCTGAACCGGATTCAATCGGAATCGGATCGAGTCTTGGGACGGAACAACAAATTCAATAGAGATGCGGTCATATGGATTGCAGGCAAGAAAGCGGGGTATTCACTCAAGGACGTGGCCGACTATTTCAACCTCAGCCAATCCGGCATCGCGAAAATTTCAATCCGAATGAAAACACTCATTCGTGAGAACAACGTTCTCCGTCAGGCTGTTGAAGAAATCACAAAGAATCTGACGAAATAAAACCGCCTTTTCTTCCTTAAGTTGCACTTTGTGACAAAGTGTAGGTTTGACCCCGGTCTTTTACAAATACTTCGTATAGATGACGCGGGCGTCGCCCGGCTTGTAGAAGTCGGGGATGCGCGCCGCCTCTTTGTAGCCGAGCCCGAGATAAAATTCGCGGGTCGGTTTGTACTTCGGCAGGGACGAGGTCTCGATGATGATGAGCCGCCCCTTCTCGGACTTGACCCGGTCCTCGAGCCAGCGGACGAGCCGTTTGCCGTAGCCGCGACCCTGCTTGTCCGGCGCGACGGCCATCCAGTACAGGTCGTAGGCGCCCTCGGTCAAGGGGGTCGATCCCCAGGACAGGAATCCGGCGACCGCCGCGGCCTCGTCCTGGACAACGACGATGTCGTAGTCCTTCTGGCCGGGCTGGTTCAGGACGATATCGATCTGCTCCTCGGCGACCACGATCTCGGCGTCCGTGAACATGCCCGTGTCCCGGAGAAGATGGAGGATGGTCGCCCGGTCGCCCTGGGTCAGGGGCCTGATCAAGAAGCCCGTTTCCTCTGCAAGGCGTTTTCGATGAGCTGATGCCAGAACATCTTGTAGTCGATCCCGAACGCCTTGAGGGCCCGAGCATAGCCCGCGTTGAGCGAGATATCGGGGTTGGGATTGACCTCGAGAATAGCCAGGGCCCCTTCCCTGTCCATCCGGAAGTCGACCCGGGCGTAGTCGCGGCAGCCGGTCGCATGGAAGGCGGCCAGGGCCGTCGCCTGGAGCTTGGCCCGGGTTTGTTCTTCGATCTTGGCGGGGCAGATCGGAACGGTATGCGTGTAGAACTCGTGGTCCTCGAACCACTTGGCTTCGTAGCTGCAGATGCGGGGGGCCGAGGCCGGCATCCCCGAAAAATCGATCTCTGAAACGGGCAGGGCCTGGATCTCGTGATTGTCGAAGACGGCGACGTTGAATTCCCGGCCGTCGATGTACTCTTCGACCAGAACCGGCTGCTGGTAGGTCCGGAGCAGGTGGTCGACCTGCCGGAAGAGGCTTTCCTGGTCGCCGACGACCGAATCGGAATGGATGCCCAAGCTGGCGTCTTCGGCGTTGGGCTTGACGAAGAGCGGGAAGCGGAGGTCGTTGATTTCCTCGGCCGCGGTCATCAAACGGGCCTTGGCCGTGGGCAAGCCCTGAGCGTTGAGGATGGCCTTGGTATTGTATTTGTCCTGGCAGAGGGCCAGCGTCCGCGACGAGTTGCCGGTGAAGGGAGTTTCCAGGAGCTCGAGGGCGGCCGCGACGTTGGCTTCGAGCTGGGGACGGCCGCGGAATCCTTCGCAGAGGTTGATGAGGACGTCGAAGTTGAGTCTCTTCATCCGGTCCAGGAAGCGCAGGAAGCTGCGCTGAAGGGGAAGGACGACCGCCGAGTAGCCAAGCTCGGTGACGGCCTCCAAGACCTCGAAGGCCATCTGCTCGACGGATTCCTCCGACATCCGTTCCTCTTTAGCGCGCGTCGAGGGCGGCTCGTAGGCGTTGAAAGCGATGCCGACCAGGAGGTTCCGGGTCATCATCGGTCACTCTCCGGCCGCCCGCGCCTCGTGCCAGAGGCGGCCCGGCGTCCGCTGAACGATACGCGGTTTGGGCGCGTCCAGACCGTGGCGCGACAAGGCCTCTTCGACGACGCGATGGACGAGCCCCGTATAGCTGTAACCGGCCGTCCGGGCAGCCTTGGGCATGCAGGAATTATCCTCCGGGTTGGGAAGGATCCCGGGCAAAGGATTGACCTCGAGAATCTGGGGGCGATCCCGTTCGTCGAGCCGGACATCGATCCGGCACCAGTCGCGGACACGGAGGACGTCGCAGGTCCGCCGGACGAGATCCTCGATCTCGTCCTGGAGCCGTTCGGAAAGGTCGGCGGGACAGCGGAAAATCCGGAGCGGATTTTCGGGCCGGTCCCAAACCCACTTGGCTTCGTAGGAATAGATCGGGGCGGCCCCGTCCGGGAGCTGACTGTGGTCGATCTCGACGATGGGCAGGATCTCGATCCCGGGCGGGTTCCCCAAGACGCCCACGGTGAACTCCCGTCCGCCCAGGAACTTCTCGACGATGACCGGTTGACGGTAAAGGCCGGTCACTTCCCGGACGCGGAGGATGAGGTCGCGCCGCGTCCGGACCAGGCAGTTGTCCTTGATCCCCTTGCTCGAGCCCTCGAACAGGGGCTTGACGACGGCCGGCAGGGCGACCGATCGGGGCAGTTCGAGATAAGAAGAGACGGTCCAAAAAGGCGGGTTGAGAATGCCGTGGAAGGAGAGGATCTCCTTGGCCCGAGACTTGTCGAGGCAGATCCCCAAGGTGAGCGGGTCGGAGCCGGTATAGGGGATGTCGAGAATCTCGCAGAGAATCGGAATATGGGATTCCCGGTTGGGCCCGAACAATCGCTCGGCGATGTTGAAGACGAGGTCGGGCTTCGCCTTTTTCAGACGCTCAAAGGCGCGGTCGTCGGACTCGATGGAAACGACCTCGTATCTTTCCTCGAGGGCTCCCCGCACCGCCGAGATGGTTTCGTCGGAATCGCACTCGGCGTAGAGATCGGGTGGGGGCTCGTCCTCGTCCTCGCGCTTCTCCTCGGGGAGGACGCGGTGGAGGGAAGCGGCCATACCTTTTTTGGAGCTAAATATTAAAGCAATCCTCATTTTGTCGTTTCTCGGTTACGCTAATAATTCGGCGTCTGTTTCTGCGCCGTATTCAATCTCTTGGTCGTACTCCATGTTTGAATTATGTCTTTCACTTACGTATATTTAAACAATTTTCGGTAAATGTCAATACTTTTTTTACTTTTTTTTTATTTGACCCAATAGTTAGTGGTTAAGCCTCCAAATCCCCCCATGAATAGGGCGAACGAAGCGCTTCATTCCTTCAGGTAAGAGCGTCGCGACATGAGCGATACGTCCGACTCTACTGAGCTCCGCTTACTCGGCACAGCCGAACACGGGCGGCGCAGAATAACGAAACGCGAATTCGGCTGCCGTAATCATGTCTGCAGATTCTCAAGAACATGATTACGGGAAACAGGGGGGAATTAAGGAAGGAAGGTCGAATTGAGATAATACATCCTGCGCTCGAGCCGCGTTTTTTTAGACTCGGCTTCGAGCTCCCGGAGGGGAGACCGATAATCGCTCGGCGCGGTCTCCATGAGGACCAGGACGCCCGCCTTGAGGAGATCCTTGATCCAGGAGACGTTCCGGACCGAGGCCAGATGAAGGATGATGTTGAATCCCCGGCGGCGGGCCGCAGCCGCGGCGTCCTTGACGATAAGGACATCCCCATCCGCCGACAGACTATCCTCGGTCAGATGGATCCAAGCGCCGCAACGAGCCAGGTCCTCAATCCAAGGGCTGAGTCGCCCCGCGTGATAATAGACGAACCAAGCTCGGCCCTCCCGGCAAGCCCGGGCGAGCTCGCAGAGGCGGACCGGATCGCGGTCCCTTTCGCGGTTGGAGACATGGATATCGATCCCGCTTCGCCCCATGTCAACGAGATCCGCGAATGAAGGTCGGGCCGGGCTGGCGTCTCCATCCCAGGCCCCGTTATGGAAGTAAAACATGCCGCCGCCCGCTTTGCGGATCTCTTCTCCGATCCGAATGAGGTCGGGAGCGGACCGCCCGGCTTCGTCCGACGTGTAAAGACTCAGCCCTTCCTTGGCCAGCCAATCGAGCTCGACGAGCCCTAGGCGGCCGGTATCGAGAAGCGCGGCGTGGCGGCCGCCCCTGCGCGAGGGCCGGATCTCTTCGGTCAGTCCGAGCGCATCGCTTTGATCGTCGCGGAACAGGACTTCGCCGCCCTGGCTTTCGGCATGATCTTGATACGGCATGGCATCCAGACTCTGGATCGGGAGGCCAAGATAACACCCGCCCGCCCCGCAAGTCAACCCCTCCGGCCGATTCTTAGCGAAGACCGATCAGCGGGGAGGCTGTTGTTTTTCCAGACGTTCGAGCTCCGCCCGGGCCCTTCGGATATTGATTTCGCTCTCCCCCCCGAATTCTCCAGGTAAAGCCCGAGATATTTTATCGCGTCCTGGAGGCGGCCGCTCTTTTCGCAGGACACGGCCAGGTTGAAAAATCCGACCGGCGTCGGGCCGATAGCAACGGCCCGTTCGAGGAACTGAATGGCCGGCTCGTATTCGCCCAGGTAGGAATAAGCGATGCCCGCGTACTGATAGAAGGCCTGTTCTTCGGGAAAATCTTCGATCAGTTTTTTATAGACCTCGATCGCTTCCCGCAGCCGGCCGCTGGAGGCCAGATTGCCCGCATAGCTCATCCGGAGGTACCGGCTCCCCGGTTCGACGGCCAGGGCCCGCTCATAATACGTGCGGGCCTGGTCCTTCCGGCCCCACGTGTCCAGGATGCCGGCAGAGATGGTCAGGGCGTCGACGTTTCGGGGGTTCAGAGCCAGGGTCAGCTTCATCGTCTCAGAGGCGTCCTGGAGTTTTCCGGCGACGAGATAGGTGTGCCCCAGGCGGGAGAGGAGGATCTTGGAATCCGGGATACGGGCCGTGCCCTTTTTCAGCGTATCGACCGCCTGGTCGAACTTATGTTGCCTCGCCTGGGCGATGGCCAGGTTGATATAGCTCGCGGGGGAATCCGGGATGCCGGCCAGGATCCGGAGATCGACTTGCTCGGCCTCGGCGTACTTGTCCTCGAACTCATACGCCTGGGCCTGCTGGATCAGCTTGAGGAGGTCGAGCTTGTCTTTCGGGTCGGGATAAATCGAACCCGGCCGGGCCGGGGCGAAATTCACGTAGCCGAGGGACCTGAGTTTGTCCATGTCTTCCGGCCGGGCCGCGGTTCCTTCGCCGGCCGCCGGACGTCCGGGGCTCAAGCCGAGAAGCCCTTGTTCCAGCTTGGCCTTCAAGGCGCGGGCCCGGTCGGCCTCGACATCGGCCAGATTCTTCCTTTCTTCGGGGTCATTCCCCAGATCGTAGAGCTCGGGCCGCGGGGACTGGATGAATTTCCAAGAGCCCGAGACCAGTCCGACGAGTTCCGACCAGCCGAAATTTTCCCGGGGGTAGAACGATTCGACCAGGCTGTCGAGGCCATCCCGGCTCCGGCTTCCGATCCGGGCGATCAGGCTTTGCCCCTGCATGTCCGCGGCTTCACCGTTCAAGCCGAGGATCTCCAGAATGGTCGGAGCCGCGTCGACCAGCCGGACCGAACCTTCCACGACGCGAGGACGACGGAAGATCCCGGGATGATAGAAGATGAGCGGGACCCGGAGGGTCTCCTCATAGAGGAATAGGCCGTGGCCGATCTCGACCTTGTTCCCGAACCCTTCTCCGTGGTCGCCGGCGACGACGACGAGCGTATTCCCCAGAATTCCCTTGTCCTTCAACCCCTCCAGCAGGGCGCCTATATAATGATCCATGTAGGCGATCTCTCCGTCGTAGGGACGGCCGCCGAACTCTTCCCGGTAGGGCGAAGGAGGGTCATAAGGCAGGTGCGGGTCATAATAGTGGACCCAGCAGAAAAACTTGGCGCCGGAATTCTTGTCCAGCCAGCGGGAAAACCGGGCGAACGTTCCCTCGGCCGGGCGCTCCGCGTTCTGGGATTTGATCGGAAGCTCCGACTGGAACTGGTCGTCATAGACGTCGAAGCCCCGGTTGAGCCCGAACCGGGAATCCACCGAGAACGAAGAGACAAAAGCCGCGGTGGCGTAGCCGTGCCCTTTCAAGATGTTCGCCAGCGTCTTGATTCCCGAAGGCAGATCATGACCGTTATTGCGAACGCCGTGCTTGAGAGGATAAAGCCCGGTCATGATCGAACAATGAGAGGGCAGCGTCAGGGGCGCGGGACAATAGACCCGGGAAAACCTGATCCCATCCCGGGCCAGGCCGTCCAGAGAGGGAGTCTTGGCCGACCGATAGCCGTAACAGCCCAGATGGTCGGCCCTGGTGGTGTCGAGGGTGATGAGTAGGACGTTCGGAGAAGGCGCGCCCGGTAGCCGGATCCGATTCCGGCCGGGGCCGATAACTAAAAAATAAAGGAGGAGGCCCGCCGCCGCGGCGCTCCCGGCGATGCCCCCGATCAATCCTCGACGACTGCCGGATTTCGGACTTTGGGCCTCGTGAAACTCGCTCTTTTTTTCAGCCGCGGGAGCGTTCGATCCGGTCCGGCCTGACGCCCGAGCCCTCTTTCTTCGGGAACTTCTTCGACTCATGGGTCTTTAAGCCGCCCCAAGAATAGCGGGCCCTTCCCCCCCCTGTCAATCCCTTTCGGGGGCTGGCAGCAGCCTTGCACTACTCATGGCTTCCATGAGTGCGGTTTCGCAGTACTCATGGAGCCGTATCAACGGCTCCATAGGCGCGCTCCAACGCCTGTAAAGGGGAGACCCCACGGACGTGAGTCGGTGGAGCTTCAGGAAAAGAGCCCGTCCTTCGGAGACGAAGGACGGGCTCTTATGAAACGTTGCGTGCCGAGCGCCTCGATCAGAACGAAAACTTGAGGCCCAGGCGCGCGGACCAGGGGCCGAACCGGCTCACCCACTTGTTGAAGGCGGGGTGCGTATCGTCCGCCTCCGCGACCATCTGTTTATAGTCGCGAGCCAGCGTTCCATCGAGGATCTGCGAGTAATCGGCCCAGATGCCGTACAGGTTGATCTCCTGAATCTGCCTCTGGACGGTTTGGGTGTTGGTCATGTTGTTGACCTGGAGGTTGATGGACGCCCGGTATTTGTCGCCGAACTTGAATGAGTAGTCCAGGTAGAGGTCGGCCCAGAAAGTGAAGGGCAGCCGGCCCAGATCGGCCCGGTTCTCGGGATAGATGTACCGATCGTTGAGCCAGAGCTTGGTCGTTAACGGCAGGCCGCTGCGGCCGTAGGCGGTCACGCCCACGGTCAGCCCGAACGGGAACGAATAGGTCCCATACGCCTTAATGTAATGGGTTCGGTCCTGGGGCAACGGGCCGTCCAGAACCTTCCCCTTGGCGTCGTACATGATGAACCAATCGTCGTAGTACTGTTCGACGTTCGGGCCGAGGCGGCCGACGCCGTTGTCGGGTTCGTCGGCGCTGGCCAGGCCGGAATAATTTCCCGCGATCCGGCTCAGGGTATAGTTGATCCCGCCCTGCCAGTTATCGCTGAACCGCTTCTCGAGCGTGACGTTCAAGCCGTAGTACTCGCGGGTCGCCTTGGGGCACGGCCAGTATTCGTCGGTGAACTTTCCGCCCTGGGAGACCGGCCGGGAATAACCGAAACCGGGATTCGTGATGTAGAAGAGCTCCTGCAGGGTCCGGCTGCCCGTCGCGGGATCGGTGACCCACTCGAAGACGCCGACGTCCTCGATCGTCCGGATCAGGTGCTTATTGACCAGGCGGACGGACAAGGACAGGTTCTCGGATAGCTTCTTCTCGGCGCCGAACGAGATCTCCCGCTGCGCGGTCGGCTTAAGGTCGGGATCGACCCGGTCGAACGACGGCGGCAGGAAATCGATGGTCCCGGCGTAGGTGCCGCCAGCCGCCTGGCTGGCCCGATCGCCGAACACGCCGCTCGCCGCGATTTTCCTCCAATCCGGGTCCATGAGGGCGTAGTAATCCTGATTGCGCTTCCAGCCGCCGAAGGTCAGCTCGGCCATGTAGAGCTTCATGACGTCGTAATAGATGCCGAAGCTGCCGAAAACCTTCAGGCTGGAATCCCCGAACACGTCATAGACCAGGCCCACCCGGGGAGCCAGCATCTGGCCCATATTGAACTTGACGGGCTTGTCCGTGAAGCTCGTATAGGAGGTGTCGGTGGTCATGGACGGGATGTACTGGCTCTCGGACCGGAGGCCGAAGTTGACGGTCAGCCTGTTTTTGATGGTCCAGGAATCCTGGAGATAGGCCGAGAAGTTGTTGGCGTGGATGTTCCAGGCGCCCCCGTTGACGGGCTGGGTGAAGGAGCCCCGGATATAATAATATCCGTAGGCGCCGTAATAGGGACTGCTCGGGTCGGCGCCGACGCCGACGGGATCGCCCAGGCCCTGGAAGGTCCTTCCGAAAGCCAGGTAAACTCTGGGGTGCGTAGCGGCTTCAAAGACATCCTCGTGGAGATAGGCATAGCCGAAGCCGGCCTTGAGGGCGTGTTCCCCCATCGCATTGAGATAGTAGGTCGCGTCCAGGTTGTTGCTGATCTTTTCCTGCAGGTATTTCTTGGTCTCGCGGAAGGTCCCGGCCGAGGTCCAACCCGAGGAATGGATCAAGTCCGGATGGGCCAGGAAGAACGGATCGTCCGCGTAGGCCGTATTCGAGGTGTTGAAGTTATAGGTTGTGCTGTCGGGCGGGCGGATTTGTTGGTTGTTCGTATTCTGCTCGTGCCAGCCGCCCCGGTAGCTGATGAGAAGGTTGTTGCCGATGGAATAATCCGCCGTTACCGCCGCCGTCCAGTTGGGATAGTCGTAGCCCTCTTTCAGCCATTCGTAGGACGAGTCGTCATAGCCGAGGATGCTGGGGAGGGCGCCCCGGTACTTGGTGAAATTGTTGACGTAGCTCGCCGACAGCCGGAGCCCAGTCGTCGGGGCCGCCGACAGCCGGATGGAGCCGTTATAATCGGTGTTCTTGTTCTTGAACGTGGCGAACGGCCCCTCCCGATAATTGAAGTCCCGCTGGGCCGCGGTCTGGTTGTAGACCGGGTTCAGGGAGCCGAAGAACCACAGCTTGTTCTTGATGATGTAGCCGCCCAGGCTCACGACCCCTTCGTACCGGTTGTAGCGGTCCCGGTCCTTCCCGCCGTTGAAATAGAGCGTGTCGTCGTTCACGTACTCGAAGAGCGTATCGTTGTCGGGGTTCTGCCTGAGGTAGTCCCGCGCCTTCCCCTGCATGTAGGTGCGGTTGTTCTCGTAGAAGAGCATGACGTCGCCGTGATAATCGTTGCCGCCGGAGCGGGTGATGACGTTGACGACGCCGCCCATCGAGCCGCCGAATTCGGCGTTGTAGCCTGAAGCCGTGACCTTGACCTCATCCAGCAGCTCGAGAACCATGTTCTGGCCCTTGATGCCCAGGTGAAAGTCCGTCATATCCGCGCCGTCGACGAAGAACACGTTCTCGGCGCCCGAGGCGCCGTCGACCGAGATGCCGGCGGTGATGTCCTCATTCTGAACGCCGGGAATAAGGCTGATGAGAGAATCGAAGGCCCTCCCTCGGGGAAGCGACATAAAGGTTTCCTTGGTCATGACCTGCCCCTTGACCGTGCTCTTGACGTCGATCAGGGGGGCCTGGCCGACGACCGTGATCGTCTCCGCCAGGGCGGACATCTCCAGGGTGACATTCAGGGTCAGCGTCTGGGATAACTCCAGATAGATATCCTCTCTGACCAGCGTTTTGAACCCGGGCAGCGAAAAGGTGACCTGGTAAACCCCGGTCGGAAGGGCCATCAAACGGAAGGTCCCGTTGGCATCGGTAATCGTGGCGGCCTTTCCGACCAGCTTGGGGCTGATCGCTTCAACGGCCACGCCGGGAAGAGAACTCCCTTGGTTGTCAACAACCTTTCCTATGATCTTCCCTTCCGGCGTGAGCTGAGCGAACGCGGTTCCGACGGTTAAGAAACAAATGATGAGAGCGAAACATAATGACCTGTTTTTCATTCGTTTAGACTCCGCATTCCGAATACTCTTGATCCCTCTCCCCCGGGATGAATCCGTTGGAGATTCACCCCGACCTTGGACACAGAAAGCTAGCAGACTCTCCCGTCATTCACCCTCCTTAAAATTCTCGTTAACCCCAACCCGGCGATATTGATCATCTATCCACCAAAATGTTCTTTGCAGGGCTCTCAATTCCGCGATAATCATATATCCGGCCACGGAATAATGTCAAGAATGAAACAAGAATGAAAATGGAGCCGCGCGACGGGATTTTCCCGGGAAGGGGGTTGAAAAAAAGCGGCCGATTCCTTATCATCGGGCCGGGAGCGAACGGCGTGAAACAAGCCTTAGTCCTCTTTTCGGGCGGCATCGATTCGACGACGGCCCTGTACTGGGCCCGGAATCGCTACGATTCCGTCCGGGCCTTGACGTTCGACTACGGGCAGCGCCACCGGGTTGAAATCCGGATGGCCCGCGCGACGGCCCGCAAGCTCGGGATCGGGCACGAGATTTTTCCGATCCGGCTGGATCGAATCGGGGATTCGGCCCTGACCGACTTTTCCATCCCGCTCCCCCGTCCCCGCCGGGTCGAGGAGATCGGACCCGGGGTTCCGGCGACCTACGTCCCCTTCCGCAACGGGATCTTCCTGGCCGTCGCCGCCGCCCTAGCCGAAGCCCGCGGCATCCGGGACATCGTCTGCGGGTTCAACGTCATCGATTCGCCCCACTATCCCGACACGCGCCCCGCCTTCGTCAAGGCCATGGAAAAGGCCGTCCGGTCCGGGACCAAGCCCGTCTCGGGCTGTGGCCGGATCCGAATCCTGGCGCCGTTCGCGGAGATGAAAAAGTCCGAGATCATCCGCCGAGGTCTCTCGCTCCGGGCCGACTACGCGCGGTCCGTTTCCTGTTACGCCGGCGGCGAGATCCCCTGCCGCCGCTGCTCATCCTGCCTGCTGCGGCAGCGGGCCTGGCGGGAGGTCGGCCGTCCCGACCCGCTTATCGCAAGACTCGCAAAGGAGGGCCGCCTATGAGCTGGCTTCTCAGCGTGCGGGACAAGTTCCAGGCCGCCCACTTCTTGAAGGACTACAAGGGCAAGTGCGAGAAGGTCCACGGCCACACCTTTCAGGTCGAGGTTCAGGTCGAGGTCCGGGAGCTCGACGCTACGGGCATCGGGATCGACTTCATTGAGATCAAAGCGAGCCTGGCCGCGATCCTGCCCGACCATACGCTCCTCAACGACGTCCTCCCCTTCAATCCCTCGGCCGAGAACCTGGCCCGTCATTTCTACCGCGAGCTCAAGACACGCTATCCGGTCGCGGCCATCACGGTCTGGGAATCAGACGAGGCGTCGGCCACGTACCGTGAAGATCGCTGAGGTTTTCGCCTCGGTCCAGGGCGAAGGGCTCCGCCAGGGCGAGCCGACGCTCTTCATCAGGCTGGCCGGCTGCAACCTCCGCTGCCCATTCTGCGACACCAAGCGGGCCTGGAGCGGCGGCCGGGACGCAACGACGGCCCACCTCATCCGCCGCCTGACGGCTCTCCGGTGCGGCTTCCCCGCCAGCTGGGTCTGCCTGACCGGCGGCGAGCCTCTCCTCCAGAACTTGAGCGGGCTCGTCTCCGGCCTCCGGGCCCGCGGGTTTAAGGTCCAGGTCGAGACGAACGGGACTCTTTTCCAGCCCGTCTCCTTCGACTGGATCACGCTCTCGCCCAAGCCGGGATCCTATTCTTATCATCCCCGCTGGCGCCGCCGGGCGCAGGAAATCAAGCTCGTCGTCAGCCGAGAATTGACCTACGCCGTCGTGGAGAGGCTGCGCGGGGAGTTCCCGGCCGGAACCCCCATCCTGCTTCAGCCGGAATCGAACCGGAAGGACAGCCGCGACAAGGCCCTTCGCCTTCTCAGGCGCTCCCTGAAAGCCAACCTCCCCAACGTCCGGCTGACTCTCCAGCTCCACAAGATCTATAAATTAAGGTAGAGCCGCCCCTCACCTGAACAGCCGGTAGCCGGAGCGGGTCAGGTAGACGCCGGCCAGGATGACGGCGGCCCCGCCGACTTGAACGGCTGTGATCGTCTCGGACAGGAACAGCGCCGCGAACAGCACGGCGAAAATCGGGTTGAGCGTCGAATAGATGGCGGTTTTGGCGTTTCCGACTCGCCTGATCGAGGCATACCAGATAATATAGCCGGCGAAGATGGCGAGCGTGGCCGAGAACATGAGCGCTCCCCAGGCCCCCCAGGATACGCCGGCATAACGTTGCGCGGCCATGTCCCGGGCTGCCAGAGGAAGATAGAGAATCGTCCCCGGGATAGCCGTCAGGGCGGCCAGCCGCAGCGGAGGAATCCGTTCCAGAAGACTTTTAGACAAGACGGTGTAGAGGGCCCAACAAATGTTCGCGGCCAGGAGGAGCAGATCACCCCGGAGCGCCCCGGCCGAGAGCCGGAACGACAAGAGGGGACCGGTGATGACCGCGTAGAAGCCGAAGAACGAGATGGCGATGCCCAGCCAGGCGGCCCAGTGGATTTTCTCATAGCCGAGGAGGGTGCTGAGAACGGCCACGAAAACCGGGGACATGGCCAGGATCAGGGAGGTCGTCGAAGCCGCCGTATGCTCGATCCCCTGGATGAAGAGCCATTGGTAGAGAGTCCAGCCCAGGACGGCGAGCCCGAGAACCTTCCAAATGTCCCTTCCCAAGGCCGGGGCCTTCCCGCGGCCGGTCAGCAGAACGATTCCAAACAGGAGCGCGGAGACGGACAGCCGGACCCCGTTGAAGGCGTGGGGACGAAGCTCCTTGAGGGAGATCTTGATGAGGGAGAGGTTGATCCCCCAGACGAGGACGGTCAGGATCATGAACAGGTCCGTCGTCCCGAATCCGACGCTCGCCGTTCGGCCCGGACCGGGGGGGTGGGAGGGGAGGCCCGTCCGCATCAGTCGGAGAAATCCTTGGAGCGAGGAAACGTCGCGACCACGGTCGATTGGATCCCGCCCCGGGGCCTGAAGGCGCCCGTGACGCGAGCCCGAACGGGCCGGCTGGCTTTGACGACGTCCTCGAGGACGCGATTGACGACGTTCTCGTAGAAGATGCCGAGAGTCCGATAGGCCAGAATGTACTCCTTGAGGGATTTGAGCTCGAGGACGCGCGCCCGCGGAATATAGCGGATCGAAATCGTCCCGAAGTCGGGGAGGCCCGTCTTGGGGCAGACCGAGGTGAACTCGGGGATCTCGATCAGGATTTCGTAGCCGGAGAACTGGTTGGGAAAGGTCTCGAGCGCCGGCAGTTTCGCCCCGAGCCCGGCCTTGGCTTCTTTCTCCGTGTATCGGGACATGGCGTCAACTCCTTGGAACAGGGCTATCTTATCGAAAACCCGGCCCGGACACAAACGAAGAGAAGTTGTATAATACTTCGGCGAGGATGCCATGTCGGAATGCCTCAAACCAAAGAACCTTTCGCGCTGCAATTGCAGTTATGAACCTTGCTCCCGAAAAGGCTTGTGTTGCGAATGCCTCGTCTATCATAAAAATCAGGGCGAACTCCCCGCCTGCTTTTTCCCGGACGCCGTGGAAAAGACTTACGACAGATCGATCCTAAGGTTCATCCGGGTCCATCAAGGCCGATGACGCTCCCCGCCCTCCAGCCCGACAGCCCCCAATACGTCTACGGTCCCGTCCCGTCCCGGCGGCTCGGCTATTCGCTCGGCATCGACCTCGTTCCCCTTAAATATTGTACTTTCGACTGCGTCTACTGTCAGGTCGGTCGTACGACCCACAAGACCGCCCGGCGCCGGGATTTCTTCCCCGTCGTCGACGTCCTCGACCAGGTCCGCGAAGCCCTCCGCTCCGGGAAAAAGATCGATTGTATCACCCTGTCCGGAACGGGCGAGCCGACGCTCTACAGGTCCCTGGGGGGGCTCATCCGGAGGATAAAAAAAATGGCCGGCGTACCGGTCGCGGTCCTGACCAACGGCTCCCTGCTCTACAGGAAGGCCGTCCGCCTCGGCCTGGCCGAAGCCGATATCGTCATCCCGACCCTCGACGCCGCGGATCAAGCCGTGCTGGACAGGGTCAACCGTCCTCATCCCTCGGTCGGGTTTGCCCGGATCATTCGGGGCCTCAATGTATTCAGGAAGGAATTCCCGGGCCGGATCTGGCTCGAGGTCATGCTCATCAAGGGCGTCAACGACAGCCCCGCCCACCTTCGCCGCCTCAGACCTCTCATCGAAGCCTTGAGCCCGGACCGAGTCCAGCTCAATACGGTCGTTCGCCCTCCCGCCGAAAGACGCGCCCGCCCTCTCAGTCGCGCCGATCTCGAACGCGCCAAGCGGATTCTCGGCGCCCATGCTGAAATCATCGCCGACTTCCGGAAGCAGGGCCGGACGAACGCCTCACGTCTCCGCGCCGAGGACGTCCTGGCCGTCCTCAAGCGAAGGCCGGTCACTCTCAAGGACCTGGCCCTGTCCCTGGGCCGACCGGCCCAGGAGGTCCAGGCGCGGCTCGCCTTCCTTCTCCGGAAAGGCCTCGCCCGGCCGGTCGCCCATAAGGGCCGCCATTACTTCGAAGGCCGCTAAGACGTCATTAAAGGCGTCTTGATCTCTTTTCATTATTTTTTAGATATGATATAAGACAATTTCAATACAGAGGTCGGTCTTCTTTTTCAAAAAGACGGCGATCCGGTCTTGGCTCTTCGAGAGCCGGCAAGGGGGATATCTGCACGTCGCAAATGTCCTACAAGGAGTCCGCTATGTTTCCTAACACGCATTTTCCGAAGGCGAAGCTCTATTGGTACAAAGGACAGCTCTTCGACTGGTCCCGGGCCGTCCTCCACCCCATGCTCCACGGCCTCCACTACGGGACTTCGGTCTTCGAGGGGATCCGGGCCTACAACACGGCGCGGGGTCCGGCCGTCTTCCGTCTGCCCGAGCATATCGACCGCCTTTTCCATTCGGCCTCGGTGCTCAGGATGGACGTTCCCCATACGAAAGACGAAGTCATCGCCGCCATCAAGCTGACGATGATCGAAAACGGGCTCGAGGCCGCCTACATCCGGCCCCTCTTATTCTTTTCGTACGGCAACCTCGGCCTCGTCCCCAAGGCCTCGCCGGTCGAGCTCACCATCGGCTGCTGGGAATGGGCCACCTATTTGGGCGAAAAAGCCGACCAGGGCGTCTGCGTCTATATCCTGCCCTGGCGGCGCATCCACTACAGCCAGCTCCAGATGACGGCCAAGCTGGGCGGCGTCTACGTCCAATCCACGATCTGCGGACTGGAGGCGAGGGCCCAGGGTTGCGACGAGGCCGTCTTCCTCAACCTGGAGGGCCGGATCGCCGAGGGCCCCGGCGAGAACATCTTCATTGTCAAGGACGGCGTCCTCAAGACAAACGATAAAACCGAATCCGTCTTGGAGGGGATCACCCGGACGAGCATCCTCGAGGTCGCCCGCGATTTGGGCCACAAGACCCGGGTCGGCCCGATCGGCAAGGACGAGTTCTTCGCGGCCGACGAAGCCTTCTTCACGGGCACGGCCGTCGAGGTTATCCCGATCGTCCGCTTCCGGGATGCCTCGGACCCGGGCCAGACCGTCAAGGACGCCCCGATCGGCAACGGCCGTCCGGGCCGGTTGACTCTCGAGTTGACCAAGGCCTTCAAAGATATCGTGGGCGGCCGGAACATGGCCTACGAGAAGTGGCTGACTCTCATCCGTGCTTAGGGACCCGGCCAGGAGGGAGGTGGCCATGAAACCGAAAAGCAAAGTTGTCTCTCTGATCGCGGGCTTGGCCCTGACTTCATTCGCCGCCGTATCCTCCGGCCAGGATCTCCTCGACAAGCTGGGCCGGCCCCAGGATTACGTCTCGAAGCGAGTCTCGTCCTACGACCGGACGGGCGGGAATAAGGACTCCCTGACCATCGAGCCCGGCGCGACCGCCGTCCTGGCCGACCTTAAAGGGCCGGGAGCCGTCCACCACATCTGGGTCACGATCGCCGCCGAGTCCTTTTACGGCCGGAAGATCGTCCTCCGTATGTTCTGGGACGGGGAGTCGGTCCCGTCCGTCGAGGCCCCGATCGGCGATTTCTTCGGCGTCGGCCACGGCCTCAACCGCAACTTGAGCTCGCTCCCGATCGCCTGCTCGTCGGAAGGCCGGGCCAGGAACTGCTACTGGTTCATGCCGTTTCAGAGGTCGGCCCGGATCACGGCCAGCAACGAAGGCTCCGAGGCTATCCCGGCTTTCTATTACTACATCGACTACCGGGTGCTCCCCGCGCCGCCCGCCGACACGCCAACCTTCCACGCTCAATACCGGCAGGAAACGCCGTGCGGGAGCGGCGGGAACTATCTTCTCCTCGACGCTGTCGGCCGCGGCCATTACGTCGGCTGCGCATTGAGCGTCCTCCAGCGGGCCATGGGCTGGTGGGGCGAGGGCGACGATATGATCTTCATCGACGGCGAGGAGAAGCCTTCTCTCCACGGCACGGGCTCCGAGGATTATTTCTCGGACGCCTGGGGGATGAGAGAGGGCGGGAATCTCTTCTACGGCTGCCCCCTGCAGGAAGACGATTTTCAGGTCGGGTCCAAGGCCACGGTCTACCGCTTCCATATCCCGGACCCGATTCCGTTCACAAAATCGATCCGGGTCACGATCGAGCACGGACATGCCAATAACGGTTCGGACAATTACTCTTCGGTCGCTTTTTGGTACCAGACGGAGCCCCATCGGCCTTTCCCGGCCTTGCCTCCGGTCCGAGAAAGGCTGCCCTTCGCCTTCGAGCCCCCAGAAAATTTCGTCGCGCCCAAGTGGAACGAAGTCCAAGAGACGGGCCGATCGGCGTTCGAGGATAAGGAATCCAAGGTTCGCTTCGCGGCGGCCAAGCTTGTCCAAACGCTCTCCTCCTATTACGGCCCGGACGGATCCCGCTACCCGGTCCTGATGACGGAAGGGGCGGCGGCGGGCTCGCCGGCCGATCTCAGCTTCCCGGTAGCGGTTGCCGATCGCTACGACGCGGACCTCTATTTCCTGGCGGGCCCGGCGATGGGAATCATCAAAGCCGTAGAGGTCGTCTCTCTCACCAAAAAAGTCCCCCTCGGAGAAGCCGTCTTAGACGGATTCGCCGCGGAGAAAAAGCTCCTTCGCTTGAGTTTCAAGGCCGTCCTTCTGGACGAAGGGACGAACACGATCAGCCTCAGGGTCATGAGCAAGGCGGACAAATCCGCCGGCATGGACATGGCTTTCGTCGGGTTCGGCCTGACGCCGTCGGCGCGCCGCTTCATCACGGAGTGGAACTTGATCGGCCCGTTCGACGCCCCCGACATGGATTCGCTGACCGTCGCCTATCCTCCCGAGACCGAGACGGCTCTCGACAAGACCTATCAAGGGAAGGACGGAGCCAAGGTGGGCTGGCGCCGGATCAAGGCCGATGAATCCGGATATGTCCCCCTGACCGAGTTCGTCACTCCCAACGAATACGCCGTCGCCTACGGGCTCGCTTACGTCCAATCGCCGGATGACCGGGACGCCGCGCTCCTTCTCGGGAGCGACGACGGCGTCCGCGTCTGGATCAACGACGCCCTCGTCCATTCCAATCCGGCTCTCCGCGGCGCCTACCCCGACCAGGACACGGTCAAGGTCCGGCTCCGCAAGGGCTGGAACAAGGTCCTGATCAAAGTCCTCCAGGGCGCGGGCGGCTGGGGCTACTACGTCCGTTTCGCCGACCCGGCCGGAAATCTCGGCTATGCCGTTCAGCCCTTGCTTGGGAGGCGATAGCCGGAATCGGCCGACTAGAGGACTTCGGCCGCCGCGGAACGGATGACCTCCCAGGCGGCCCTGACGTCGGCCTCGGTCGTCGCTCGGGCGCCGATGACCAGCCGCAGCGTGTACTTTCCGTTGAGGGTCGTGTGGGTCATGAAAAGCCCTCCCGCCGCGTTGATCCATTCCAGGAACCTCTTGTTGAGGTCGTTGAGCGCGCCCTCGCTCCTCCCGTCGTTGAGGCGGAAGCAGACGAGCCCGAAGGGCACCGGCGCCATGAGCTCGAAGCGTCGGTCCGCCTCGACCCAGTCCTTGAACAGCCGGGCCAAGCGCTGGTGCTCCCGGACGAAAGCCTGGAGCCCCTCGACCCCATAGGAGCGGATGACGAACCAGAGCTTGAGGGCCCGGAAGCGCCGGCCGAGCTGGATCCCCCAATCTCGGTAGTTCTTGACGAAGGGGTCGACACCCGTCTTGAGGTACTCGGGGTGGATCTCGAAAGTCCGGATGAGCGCGCCGGGATCTTTGACGAAGTAAGCCGAGCAGTCGAAGTTCGTCAGCATCCACTTGTGGGGGTTGAAGACGAAAGAGTCCATGTATTCGGCCCCGTCCAACATCCCGCGGTTTTCGGGACAGAGGGCCGCCGTACCGGCGTAGGCCGCGTCGACGTGGAGCCACATCCCGTGGCGGGCGGCGATTTCCCCGATCGGCCGGAGCGGGTCGACGGCCGTCGACGACGTCGTCCCGAGCGTCGCGACAACACAGCCCGGCTGGAATCCCCGCTCCTTGTCCCCGCGGACGGCCGCTTCGAGCTTCTCCGGAATCATGGCGTAGGCCCCGTCGGTCTCGATGCGCCGGAGATACTCCCGTCCGTAGCCGGCGATCTTGACGCCTTTCTCGATGCTCGAGTGGGTCTCGCTCGACACGTAGACGGTCAAGGGCCGGCGCAGCCCGTAGTCGTTCGACTCGTAATCGGTCGCCCGCTCCCGGGCGGAAAGGAGGGCGCAGAGCGTCGCCGTCGAGGCCGTGTCCTGGATGACGCCGCTCATCCCGGCCGGCAGCCCGAGCATCTGTCTCAACCAGTCCATGACCAGGTCCTCGAGCTCGGTCGCGGCGGGCGAGGTCTGCCAGCTCATGCATTGGGCGCCCAATCCGGCCGTCAGGATCTCGCCCAA
The DNA here is from genome assembly GCA_963702005.1 of Candidatus Aminicenantota bacterium. Lineage (GTDB taxonomy): Bacteria > Acidobacteriota > Aminicenantia > Aminicenantales > JAFGBC01 > JAFGBC01. The sequence goes on along the minus strand of OY969696.1, from coordinate 695,267 downwards.
GACGGACTCGGGACTGTTGTTGGCCGGAAAATAGGCGTACCAGCCTGGATGCTGCCAATGGGTCATCCCGGGCAGGATCATTTCTTTGAAGTCCTTGAATAGGTCATCCATCGACTCGGGTTTAAGGGGCGGATTGGGAGGCAGAGCGGATCGGATCTCCCCCGGCTTGAGGTCCGGAACGATCCGGCGGCCGCGGGCGTCCTCCATATAATCGGCAACCCAGTCCACAAACTGATGTCCGTAGCGCCGGAATTCCGCTTTATTCATGGTGTCCTCCCCCACCGAGATTCAGGGTCATTTGGCTTCATTCCGCACCCTATTTTAAGGGATAGAGGCCGCTTTCGTCAAAAACGCGGGCTTAAACCCCTCGATTCCGGCAGTTTCGGCCCTAAAACCGGCTTCCAGACGTCAAGAAACCATCCAAAGCCGTTCCCTAAGGTCCCGGGGAAATATTTTTTCGATTTTAGCAAAAAAACCTTTGCATTAGGATCAAGTTGTGGTATAATATTAAAGTTAGCAAGGGCGGGGAGAGAAAGCCTAAAAGATTCAAGCGTCGAATTTTCTATTCCCCTGCAACTTTTCCGGCAGGGTCGGCGTATATATTCATGGAATGAGAAACAAAGGCCAAACCTCCTTTTTTCCCCTCCTCTTTGCCGGGAGTTTCTCAATACATCCCGCTTATCTACTCATCCATTCCCTCGAATAGGCTGCTTTGTCTTTCTCGCGAAAGACGGGCGGCCTATTTCTCTTTGGGGTCAAACCTACACTTTGGCAAAAAGGGCAAATTTGAATTTTGCACTAAGTGATAAAGTGTAGGTTTGACCCCAAATCTATTGACCCCAAATCTACTTGACATCGGCCCGGGTCGTGCTATCTTAAGGACGGGTTTAACGGCGAGGGAAGTCCGTGAGATGCGGACACAGCCCCCGCTACTGTAACCGGGGACGAATCCCAGAGGATGCCACTCGCCAAGGGGCGAGGAAGGCCTGGGAGGAGAATGATCCGGGAGTCAGGAGACCTCCCTTAAGCCTCGCGCACCCGTCTTCGGGAGGAAGACAGGACGTATTTTTTTTGAGCGGGGGCCGAGGAGAAAAAGTCGATGTTTCCATCCATCGGATTCTGCCTGCTCGTTCTGCTTCAGACCGCCCTTCCGCCCGGGACCGGCGGCCAAGCCGAAAAGACCGTCATCCCCGTCCAACGGCATGAAATCATCGTCCAGGCCGGCCGGATCGAGACGCCGCTCAAGGAGCTGGCCGGCGCCGTCACCGTCATCACGGCGGACGACCTGGCCCGGATGAAAAAGACGACGGTGCTCGAAGTCCTGGAAGAAGTCCTGGGAACCGCCTCCATCCAGAACGGCGGCCGGGGAGGGGCCGCTTCCCTGTTCCTGCGCGGAGCGAATTCCGAGCACACCCTCGTCCTTCTCGACGGCGTCGAGCTCAACGACCCGGTGACTCCATCACGATCCTTCGACCTGGCCCATCTCTCGACGGCGAACGTGGAGCAGATCGAGGTCCTGCGCGGCCCCCAGGGCACTCTCTACGGCTCGGACGCGATCGGGGGGATCGTCAACATCGTGACCCGGAAGGGTCAGGGCAAGCCCAAGGCGTTTCTGTCCGCCCAGGCCGGCTCATTCCGAACCCTGGCTTCAACATTCGGAGTCTCGGGCTCGGCCCGTGCCCTGGACTTCTCCCTTGCCGCGTCTTCGTTTGGGACGAGAGGGATTTCAGCCGCCGACGCGCGCCTCCCCGGAAACGGCGAGCGGGACGGCTACCGGAATTATTCCGTTTCGGGGCGGGCCGGGCTTGCCCTCTCCGGCCGGTCCGACCTCGATTTTTCCTTCCGGACCGTTTCGGCCCGCAGCGAGCTCGACAACTTCGGCGGCCCCTACGGGGACGACCCCAACAGCGTCCAGAACTACCGCTCGCTGTTCGTTCACGGCCGCTTCCGGACGCTCGTCCTCGACCGCTGGGAACAGAGATGGGGCGTCGCCCTGGTCGAGTCGGACCGCCGGAACACAAATCAGGTCGATCCCGAGCATCCCTGGGATTCCGAGGCGGGCCGCTTCCAGGGCCGTCTTCTCAAGCTCGACTGGCAAAACCTCCTGTACCTCCATCCCGCCGACACCCTGACTTTCGGCGCCGAGCTCGAGGAGGAAACGGCCGAATCGTCCTACGAATCCGAGGGGATCTGGGGACCCTACCGGAGCGATTTCCCCAGGACGAAGGCGACGACCGTCGGGCTCTATGCCCTGGACCAGGTCAGCTTGGCGGGCCGCTTCTTCGCTTCGGCCGGCCTCCGCTGGGACCGCCACAGCCGGTCGGGATCGGCCCTGACCGTCCGGGTCGCCCCATCAATTCTCATCTCGAGCTGGGGGACGCGGCTTAAGGCGTCTTTCGGTACGGGATTCAAATCGCCTTCCCTTTACCAGCTTTACGCCCCGCCCACGGCCTGGGGGCCGATCGGGAATACGGCCCTCAAGCCCGAAAGGAGCCAAGGCTGGGATTGCGGAATCGTTCAGATATTCGGGGCCGGCCGGTTCGAGGTCGAGGCAACCTACTTCTCAAACTCGTTCTCCGACCTCATCTCCTTCGATTTCCTGAGCGGCTACATCAATATCGGACGGGCCCGCTCGCGCGGCGTCGAATTCGCCGCCGTCGGCCGGCCCACGGCGGACTTGACCTTCCGGACCGCCTGGACCCATCAGAACGCCCGCGACCTCAGCGGAGGGATTCCGCTCCTCCGCCGGCCCAAGGACAAATTCACGGCTTCCGCCGAGGGGCGCCTGTTCGCGGCCACCTCTTTCCGGATCGCGTTCGAACATGTCGGCCCGAGGCGGGACATCGACGCCACATCCTGGACCGCGGTTCCCGTGTCCCTTTCCGGCTACACGCTCCTGGGCGCCCTGGTCGCCTTCGACCTCAGTCCCGGCTTCGAAGTCCACCTGGCCGTCGAGAATCTCCTCGACGAGACTTATCAGACCGTCTTCGGCTACGGCGCGCCGGGCCGGTCCCTGACCGCGGGCGTCCGTGTCTCGTTCTGAATCAACCGACAATAAGGGCCGTCGCCGAAGCCGTCCTTAGCCCCCGACCCCCGGGAACCAGTCCCGTCGGTTCCCCCGGCGGCAAAAGCGCCGGGTCCCCCTCCGCTACGGGGGCTTTCAGACGGCCTCGACGACGGCCCAAAACATGACCAAGTTATATCAACCGTTTGACCTCTCCGGGGCCTAGTGCTATCGTAGTTTCTTTCGATCTTCGGACAGGAGGCTCACAACCATGAGACGGACCTGGATGGTCGCCTTGGCTCTCTTGGCGCTGGCGGGAGCGGCCGCGGCCGGTTCCCTGACGCTCGACGTCAAGGAGCACGTCCTCGGGAACGGGATGAAGATCCTGATGATCCCCCGGCCGGGCGTGCCCCGCGTCGTCTGTCACGTTTACTACAAGGTCGGCTCGATCAACGAGCGGCCCGGCATCACCGGGATCGCCCACGTCCACGAGCACATGATGTTCAAAGGGACGCGGATCATGGGCGTCACCGATTTCGCCAAAGACTCCGAGATCGACCGCCGGATCGACGACCTCATGGACAAGATCTACCGGGAAAAGTACTGGAATGCCGACGGCGGCGACAAGGCCCAGGTCGCCCGCTGGCAGGCGGAGGTCGACGAGCTTGTCAAGGCCGAGAAGGCGTACATCATCAAGGACGATCTGTGGACTTACTATATGAAGAACGGCGGGACCGGCCTCAACGCCTCGACCGGGAACGAGAACACGGGCTATTACGTGACCCTGCCCTCGAACAAGGTCGAGCTCCAGATGCTGCTCGAGTCGGACCGGATGGCCAACGCCTACTTCCGCGAGTTCTATTCTGAAAAGGACGTCGTCATGGAGGAGCGCCGGTTGAGCGAAAACCGGCCGGGGTATCTCTTCAACGAGCAGGTCAACGCCGCCTTCTACGCCGCCTCGCCCTACCACTGGGACGTCGTCGGCTGGATGGACGACCTGCGCAAGATGACCAAACGGGATCTGATCGAATTCCACAACGCCTCCTACATCCCCAACAACGCCGTGGCCATTTACGTGGGCGACTTCGACCCGGCCCACATCATCGCCCTGGCCGAACAGTACTTCGGCCGCATCCCCAAGGGGCCCGACGTCGAGCCGGTCCGGACTTATGAACCGGCCCAGTACAGCGAGAAGCGGATGGTCGGCGAAGGCCCGGCTCCGACCAGCCTCCAGATCATGTTCCACATCCCGCAGGAAGGACAGCCCGACGCGGCGCCGCTGGCGCTCCTGGCCGACGTGCTGGGCACGGGCGGCGGCGGATTCCGCTTCGGCGGCGGCTTCGGGGGCGGGACGGGCCGGCTCTACAAGCTCCTGGTCCGGGACAAGGAGCTGGCCGTCAGCGCTTCCGCCTCGAGCCGCTCCCAATGGTACGTCGGCGCTTTCCAGTTCAGCGCCATGCCGCGCATCGACAAGAACGTCCAGCCCGAGGACTTGGAGCGCGAGATCTGGGCGGAGATTGAGAAGATCAAAAAGGAGGGCGCGACCGACGAGGAGATCCAGAAGGCCAAGAACCGGGGCGAAGCCAACTTCCTGCGCAGCCTCCAGAGCACGATGGGATTGGCCTCCCGGATCGGGCGGGCCGAGCTCAACCGGGGCTGGCGATCGGTCCTGGACGACCTCGACGCCCTCAAGAAGGTCACTAATGACGACATCAAGCGCGTCGCCGCCGCGTATTTCGTCAAGGACAACAGCCTGACGGCCGTCTATCGCAGGAAGATGGGGCGGTAAGGAGGACGACCATGAAAAAGACGCTGACAACGATTCTGGCCATCGCGGTTCTCTTCGCGGCCCTGGGTTTGGCGCAAGCGACGAAGCCGTCCGACCTCAAGTACCCGGGCCTCAAGTACGATCCGCCCGATCCCAAGGCCTTCCGGACCGAGCTCGCCGGCGGCCTGCGGGCTTACATCCAGGAAGACCGCGGCCTCCCCCTGGTCAGCATTACGGCCCTCGTCAACTTCGGCGAGATCTACGCTCCCAAGGACAAGACCGGCCTGGCCGGCTTGATGGGCCAGACGCTCATCAAGGGCGGGACCAAGACCCGCGACGGCTCGGCGATCGAAGACCGGGTCGATTTCCTGGGCGCGACGCTCGCCTTCATGACCGGGGAGCGGACCTCCCAGCTGGCCATGTCCGTCCTGAGCAAGGATCTGGACGAGGGGCTGGCCATCTTCTTCGACGTCCTGCGCAACCCCGAGTTCCGCGAGGACGCGGTCAAGCTGGCCAAAGCCCGGTTGATCGATCAGCTCCGCCAGGCCAACGACCAGCCCGCCCAGATCCTGAGCCGCGAATACGAGGCGCTCCTCTACGGCGATCACCCCTTGACCTGGCAGCCGAGCAAAGCGACCTACGACGGGATGACACCCGCGGATTTGAAGGCCTTCCATTCCAAATATTTCTTCCCCAAGAACATCATCCTGGCCGTGTCGGGCGACTTCGCCAAGGCCGATCTCAAGGCCAAGATCAACCTCCTGGCCGGCGCCTGGAACAACCGCGGCCTTCAGATCCCGGCCTTCGCCAAATCCTTCCCCCAGACCGAGCCGGGCGTTTACTTCATCCAGAAGCAGATCAACCAGGGCTACATCAGCCTCGGCCACCTGGGCATCGAGGACACCAACCCCGACTATTTCGCGGTCCAGGTCATGAACTTCATCCTGGGCGGCGGGAGCTTCACCTCCCGGATCACGACCAAGGTCCGTTCCGATGAGGGCCTCTCCTACAACCAGGGCAGCCGCTTCGCCTACCGCTGGGGTTTCCCGGGGACGTTTTCCGGCTACGTCCAGACCAAGTCATCCACGGTCGGCTACGCGATCTCCCTCATCCTCAACGAGCTCAACCGCATCCGGACGGCGCCCGTGAGCGACGCCGAGATGGAGACGGCCGTCAACTACTATCTGGAGAGCTTCGCCGACAACTTCCAATCCGCCCAGGCGACCATGGCCAGCTTCGCCAATCTGGAGATGACCGGCAAGCCCAGGGACTATTTCAAGACCTACCGGGATAAGGTCAAAGCGGTCAGCAAGGCCCAAGTCCAGGCGGTCGCCCAAAAGTACATCCACCCGGATCGGGCGGCGATCATGATCGTCGGGGACTGGGAGCCCTGCAACGCGGGCGGCGACAAGTGGCCCGGGCCGCTCGACAAGCTGGGCAAGGTTCACCGGCTCAACCTGCGCGATCCCCTGACCGGGGCCGAGCTCAAGTAGGGATTTCAGTCCAGCTTTTTGCCGCGCGTCTCGGGGATCCAGATCCAGGTCAGGGCCGCGGCCAGGAAGGCGACCGAGATCAGGGGGAAGGCCGTCCCGAAGCCCCTGGCCTGGGCGAGCGTCCCGACCGTGAAGGGCGCCGCCGCGCTCACGATCCGCCCGAAGTTGTAGGTAAAGCCCTGGGCGGTGGCCCGGATCGAAGTCGGGTAGAGTTCAGCCGTCAGCGCCCCGAAACCGCTGAAGTAGCCGGACCCGAAGAAGGCTACGACGGGCCCTAACGCGAGGAGGAGGAGCGGGGCGCGCGTGGTCGCATAGAGGGAGACGAGGAGCGAAGCGGCGACGAGGTACCCGATGTAGGTTTTTTTACGGCCCAGCGCGTCGCTGATGTAGCCGAAGCTGACGTAGCCGAGCCACATCCCGACCTGCATGAAGATGACCAGCCCCGACATCGCGCGCGTGGTCAGGCCGACACCCCCTTGCTCCCGGGACAGGGACAGGAAGGCCGGGATCCAGAGGTTGAAACCCCACCAGGCGAACAGGCTGAAGGCGTTCATCAGGGTCACCAGGAGCGTCGTTTTGAGCCGGTCCGGCACGAACAGGGCCCGGAATCCGGACGGTCCGTCCGCGGCGCCCGAGCCGCGTTTCCGCCAAATGTCCGGCTCCTCGACGCGGCGCCGAACCCAAAAAGTGAAGAACGCCGGGAGGACGCCGATGAAGAACACGGCTCGCCATCCCCAGATCGGCAGGACGAGGGCCGAGACGGCCGCCGCCGCGGCGTAGCCGACCGCCCAGAAGCTCTGGACGAACCCCAGCGCCTTGCCCCGGTGCTCGGCCGGCCAGGTCTCGGCGACCAGGGCCGCCCCGCTGGCCCACTCCCCGCCCATGCCCAGCCCGAGAAGGACGCGGAAAACGGCCAGCATCACGATTCCGGTCGAAAGACCGCAGGCCGCGGTGAACACCGAGTAAATGAGGATGCTCCCCATCAGGGCCCGAAGCCGCCCGAAGCGGTCGGCGACGACGCCGAAGATCATCCCGCCGAAGGCGGAAGCGACCAGCGTCAACGAGCCGAGGAGACCGGCCGCGCCCTTGCCCATCCCCAGCTCCCGCATCAAGGTCGAGAGGATCATCGCGTAGAGCATGACGTCGAAGGCGTCGAGCATCCAGCCCAGGGCGGCGGCGACCAGGCTGCGCCTGGATTGGACTCCCGCTTCCTTCCACCATAAAAAAAGACCCGCGCGCTTCATGGCCGTTTCTTGCCGGCGTCCCTCCCTTGCTTATATCCAAGGAGCGGAACCGCTGTCAAATCATCGACTCCCCGACCTGAAGGCCGGGGCTTGTTCATGATTAACCCTGAGCCTCGCTCTCATCCCCGCCTTGAAAGGCGGGGCTTGGCGTCGGCGAACGGGTCAATCAGATAGGACAGGCTCAGTCGTAGAATTGGACCTCTACGGCGGGAGCGCTTATAATAGGAATGAATTCCAAGGATCCGAGGTTAGCCATGAAAAGATACTTAGCTCTGCTTGCCGCGGGCGTGGCCTTGATCGTCTATCTCGGCGCTCAAGTGAAGACCGGACACAAAGTCTTGATCTCCGTCGATATGGAAGGCATCTGGGGGGTCGTCCACGGGGAGCAGACCTCGGCCGACGGCCACGACTACGACGCGGCCCGCAAGTGGATGGCCGAGGACGCCAACGCCGCAATCGCCGGCCTGCGCGAGGCCGGGGCGGGCGAAATCGTCGTCAACGATTCCCACGGAAGCCAGCGGAACATTCTCCCCTCGGACCTCGACCCGGACGCCGCCCTTATCAGCGGATCGCCCAAGCCCCTGTCCATGATGGAGGGCGTGGACGCCGATTGCGAGGCCGTCCTGTTCATCGGCTACCATGCCCGGGCCGGGACGGCGTCGGCCGTTCTCGACCACACCATCTCGAGCTCCGCCGTCTGGGCGATCAAGATCAACGGCCGCGAGATGCCGGAGCTCGGGATCAACGCGGCCGTCGCGGGCGCTTACAACGTGCCCGTCATTATGATCAGCGGAGACGAGGAGACGTGCGCGCAGGCGAGGGCCATCCTGGGGGATGGCCCGGTCACGGTGGCCGTCAAGAGCGGCCTCGGGCGGACCGCGGCCCGGATGCTGCCCCGGGCGGAAGCCCTGAGACGTCTTCGGGAAGGGGCCAAGGAGGCCTACCTGAAACGGCCGCGGCCGGCGCCGTTCAAGCTGAACGCCCCGTACACCTTCGACCTCGAATTCCACACCAGCAGCCAGGCCGAGATTCCCCTGTTCGTTCCCAACGTCAAGAGGACGGGGGGCCGTTCCGTCTCTTTCACCGCCTCCGATTTCGTCGAGGGCTTTCGGCTGATGCGGGCCCTGATTGCCCTCGCTTCGTCCTGAGCCGGGCCGTTCAGGGCGGTCGTTGACATCTCCGCGCGGCCGACCCTATAATTTTGTCATGGCCAGAAAGGGAGGTTCGGCGCCCGGCGCGGCGATTTCCGGCGGAGCCCAAAAAGGGAATGCCCATCCCTGATTCCGAGACTCCGTGATTCGCCCGCCGATGCGGATCTGCTTTGTCGTCGACTATTATCCTCCGCATGTCGGCGGAGGGGAGCTGTATGTCCAAAAGCTGGCCGAGGGGCTGGCGAGCCGTGGCGACCGCTGCGTGGTCGTGACCATGAGGACGGCTCCCGCCGCGCCTCGAATCGAAGAGAAAGAGAACTTACGGATACTCCGGATCGGCAAGCCCGCTTGGGCCCAGCGGTCGTTTTACGCCCTGCTGGCCATTCCCCATGTCATCGCCCAGGGGAAGGACTGCGACATCATCCAAGCCGCATCCTACGGCGGAGCGATCCCGGCCTTCGTCGCCGCGGCCCTGCTCAGGAAGAAATGCGTCTTCCTCGTCTATGAATTCATGGGAGCGCTCTGGAAGCGCTTCGAATCGAACTGGATCAAATCGGCCTTCTATCGGTGGACTGAGAAGGTTATGACCCTTCTCCCGTTTGATAAATTCGTGGCCATCTCCCGCTACACCCGGCGCGGTCTGAAGTCGTTCGGGATCGAGGATTCGAAGCTCGAGATCATCTACGGCGGGCAGGACCCGGAGCTGCTTCAGGCGAAGGTCGATCGCGACGGCGCCCGAAAGCAGCTGGGCCTGGCCGGCCCCGACTTCGTTTTCCTGGCCTACGGCCGGGCCGGCCTGACGAAGGGGATGGAGTATTTTGTCGAGGCCATCCCCCTCCTCATCCGCAAGATCCCCCGGGCCCGCTATGTCCTGATTCTGACCCGAAGCGATACGCGGATCTGGCGCCGGATTCAACGGACGCTGAGCGGACTTCCGCCGGATTCCGTGCGGCTGCTCCCCAGTCTGCCCCATGACCGGATCGTCGAGTGGCTGGCGGCGGCCGATTGCGTCGTCGTCCCCTCGTTGTCCGAGGGTTTCGGCTTCGCCGTTCTGGAAGCCTGCAGCCTTGGGAAAAAGGTCGTGGCCACCGAGGCCGGCTCCATACCCGAGGTCATTTTCGGCAGCCACATCATGGTCAAGCCCGGATCCGCCGAGTTGCTGGCCGAAGCCTGCTGGCGCGCCTATCAAGGAAAAATGGATTACCTCCCCCCCAAGACCTTTCACTGGGAGGAGACCATCGACCGGTTCCGGAGCACCTACCGGGAGGTGCTGGGACGAGCGGCGGGCCCGGCCCGCGCCGAAACGCGTTCGAGCTGAGGTATCAAGCCGATGAGAATTCAACATGAAGAAGCCGGCCCGTGGTTCGCCCCGACCGCCTGTCTTTTCTGCGGCTCCGAGAAGCTTTCCCCCTGGATTGCGGACATCAAAGATCGGCTGGGGTTTGTTCCGGGCACCTGGTCGTTCCTGACCTGCCGGACCTGCGGCTCGGCCATCCTGTCGCCGATGCCGAAGCAGGAAACGATCGCCGGTCTCTACCCGCCCGTCTACAGTTTTCGGCCCGACTTTGAGACGAACAGCAAGCTGAAAAAGCTGTTGGCGGCCCTGGAAGGGCGGACCTTCTATTCCCTTCAGCACAGAAACGAGGTGGCCGCCCTGCGCCGGGCGACCGGGGTCAGGTCCGGAGTCCTGCTCGACATCGGCTGCGGGACCGGGGATCGGCTGGTCCGTTTCGCCAAGGCCGGCTATCAGGTGCGCGGCCTGGATATCCAGCCCGGGCCGGTACGGTACGTGCGCGAGCGCCTCGGCTTCGCCGCGGACGTCGGCACCCTGGACTCGGTCTCCTATCCGGCGGATTCCTTCCATATCGTCACCATCGGCTGGGTGCTCGAGCACCTGCTGGATGTGAAACCCGTCCTGAAGGAGATTCGGCGGATCCTCAAACCCGGCGGCTGGATCGCGGCCGAAGTCCCGTTTTCGGATTCTTTCCAGAGCCGGATGCTCGGCCGCCGCTGGTGCGTGTACTGTGAGGCGCCCCGCCATATCGGCATTCCGAGTCAGGAAGGAGCCAGGCGGGCCTTCGCCGAATGCGGTTTTGCCGAGATATCGATCCATCCCTCTACGGCGATCAACTGCGCCGGCCACTTCGGGCTTTCCGTGATCCCGAAGGCCACGGCCACCCATGCCTACGGCGAATCGACGCTCGCCGCCCATATCCCGCGCGTTTTGGCCGGAGTGATCACCCTTCTCTATTCTCCGCTGGCGGCTTATGAAAACGACTTCCTTCGTCTCCCGGCCGCCGCGGTGATCATGGCACGAAAACCGGAAGCGTAGGATTCCGGCCCGCATCGGATTCCTTGACAGGTCCGCGCGGGCTGGACTATATTGAACGCGCCATGAAAGGGGAGCCTGCTTCCGAGTCGCGGCCGCAGCTCAAAGTCCTCCTGATCATCCCCGCCCTGAACGAAGCCGAGACCATCGTCTCCGTCATCGAATCGCTCAAGCGCGAGGACCCCGCCTGGGACATCCTCGTCGTCGACGACGCTTCCCAGGACGATACGGCGCGGCGGGCCGGCGCGACCGGATGCGCGGTCGTGGCCCGGCTCTCCTCCAACCTCGGAATCGGCGGGGCCGTCCAGACCGGCTTCCTCTACGCCCGCGACCGCGGCTACGAAGTCGCCCTCCAGTTCGACGCCGACGGTCAGCACCTGGCCTCCGAAGTCCGGACGCTCCTCGCCCCGATCCGGGAAGGACGGGCCGACGCGGTCATCGGCTCCCGCTTCGCCCGAAGCCGCGCCGGTTATCGGCCCTCGGCCCTGCGCCGCCTGGGCATCCGTTTTTTCGGAACGCTCAATTTCATCCTGACCGGACGCCGCATCACCGACAACACCTCGGGCTTCCGCGCCTACGGCCGGAGAGCCTTCGCCTTCCTGGCCGAGAACTATCCGACGGATTACCCCGAGCCGGAGAGCGTCGTCCTCTTGAGCCGGAACGGCTTCCGGATCGTCGAGGTCCCGGTCGCCATGAAGGAGCGGAGCGGGGGGCGGTCGTCGATCGCGGGCTGGACGAGCGCTTTCTACATGGTCAAGGTCGCGCTGGCCGTCCTGATGGCGGCCCTGCGGCCCAGGATCAAAGAATGAGGACATCATGACCGATATCCAGCCTTCCCGAATTCAATACCTCGCCGTCGCCGGCAGCTTCTTTTTCCTCGTCTTGGTGATCGAGCTCGTCCGTAAAAAGAGAATCCGCGAGGAATATTCCATCCTGTGGATCTTCTTCGGGCTCGTCTTCCTCGGCATCTCTCTCTGGCGCCACGCCCTTGACGTCATCTCCCGCCTGCTCGGCATCTACTCTCCGCCCATCGCCTTCCTCCTCCTGCTTTTAATGGCCGTCTTCCTGATCCTCATCCAGTACTCCGTCGTCATTTCCCGGCTCAAGGAGGAAAATAAAAAGCTCATCCAGCGACTGGCCCTTCTCGAGCTCGAAGGCAAGACGCCCACGGGCGAGGATGATAAGCCCGAATGACGTCCGCCGCCCGGCGTTTTCTGTTTCGGCCGCGGCTCGAGGACGCCGTCCAGCTCGCCTGTCTGGGCTTCGCGCTCTGGACGGTCTCCGCGAATGTCGCGGTCCTGACTGGGGCGAGTCTCAGAACCCTCCTCATCTGCGCCGGCCCGCTGCTGGCCGCGCTCATGATTCTCTACGCCGCGTTCCATGGCAAATTTCGAGAGTCCGATCCGTCCCCTGAAAGCGGCGAGCGGGCCCGGCCGTCCAAGGCGGCAACCTGGGGAGTTGCGGTCATTGCGCTGGCCGCTCTCGCCGTAACCCTGGCTTCCCATCGTCCCGACATCGACGACGCGTTCTACGTGAACATGGCCGTGGGCGCCGCTGAAAATCCTACGCAGCCCCTTCTCGCCCGGTGCACCCTCTACGACCTGAAGGACATTCCCCTTTCCAGCCTCAACAAGTTTCAGGCTTTTGAGGTATTGGCAGGAGCCGTTTCCAGTTTGACGGGGATACCCGCCATGGCCGTCATTCATCTCATCTTCAGCGGCCTGGCGGCGCTTCTGTTCGCGGCGGGGAACACGCTGCTCCTCCGATTCCTCCGCGTCAAGAATCCCGGCTGGACGCTGGCGGCGCTGTTCGTCGTCCTTGTCTCTCTCGGCCAAACCCATCGCGCCTACGGAAATTTCGGTTTCGTCCGCCTGTTCCAAGGAAAGGCGATCTACGTCACGGTCATCGTTCCCTTGATCATCTATTTCGCCCTCCGCTTCGCGCGGAGCGGACGCGCGGCGGATTGGCTGCTGCTGGCTTCCGCCCAGGTCTGCGGCCTGGGCTTGACCTCATCTTCTCTACCTCTGACGCCTTTTATCGTCGGGGCGGCCTTGCTCGCGGGACGCCCGCCCAAGGACCGGGCCGGCCTCCGCCGGCTGGCTTTGGGCTGTCTATCCTGCTTCTATATCGCCGCGGCCGCCTTTGTCCTCCGCGGCATGCTCGCCCGGGAGCCGGGTCTGGCGCGTCCGCTTCCGTTCCACCCCGACCGGCTCGGCTTCGCGGCGGCGATCGCGCGGGAAGTCCTGGGAAGCGGCGCGGGCCTGGCCGCGGCGGCCGTCATGATTCTGACGGCGTGGCTCGTCGTCAGGACGCCCTTGGCCCGCCGTCTGGCCGTCGTCTTCCCGGTCTTGTTCCTCGGCATCTTCTTGAATCCGCTTCTCCTCGATTTCAACCTCCGTTGGTTTCCCATCGCGGAGGATGTTTATTGGCGCGTCTTCTGGGCCTTCCCGATCCCGATCTTCATGGCCCTTGTCCTGTCGTCGCCCCTCGAATGGTCGCCGCCGCTGCCGCGCAAAGCCGGCTGGGGATCGGCCTTCGGACTTCTGCTTGTCTTCCTGGCCGTCTTTCCCGAGAACGTCCTCCGGCCCGCCGACGGAAACCGGCTCGGCGTTCCCTCCTTGAAGGTCCAGCCGCCCTACGCGGCGGCCGCCCAAATCGCCAGGTCCGTCCCCGGCCGCTCGTCCATCCTCGCCCCGAACGAGGTCAACCTCTGGGCGGGGACCGTTCAGCCTCAGATCTTTCCGCTTCTGGTCCGGGGCTATTTCGCGGCCGGGATCGCCAGGATCTACGGCCCCGGCGAGATGGAACGCCGAAATGTGCTGGTGGGATTCATCAGCGGTGTGAGCAATCCCCCCGAGGCCTTCCGGCTTTTTCGGGAGGAGGTCGCGAAGGGCTCGTACGCCGCGGTCTGTTTCGACCGGTCCATCAAATGGAAGGCCGAAGTCGTCGCGGTCCTTAAGCAATACCGCTACGTCCGCCGCCGCGGAGTCGGCCGCTATGACATCTGGCTCCGCAAAATATCCGCCGGAGAGCCGGGGGCTGGTATAATGGAATCGGCCGTGGACAAGTCGTCATCATGAAGAAAGAGCGGCGAAGAAATATTATCATCGGCGCGGGAGCCGCGGCCTTGTTTCTCTGCGCCCTTGTCCTGGCTCGCTGCGGCCATCCGCCCTCAGCGGAGTCGGGCCTCTTCCGGCTCATCGACGGACTCGGCGCCGCGAAAATCGTCCAGAGCCCGTTTCTGGGATCCGTTCCCGCCTCGACGCCGGAAGCCACGGAGCTTCTCTATCCGGTCAACTCCGAGCCTCTCGGCCCGACTCCCTCCGGACCCGACCCCTTCGAGCTCGGCCGGAAGATACGCTACGGCGGATCGACCTTCGCCATCCTGTTCGCCCCCGCGCCGAGTGCTTACGTCTTCGACCGGCCCTGGGCGGCCGGCGACGTCCTGGAATTCGGGGTCGCGATCAAGCGCGACGCCAACTCCGAGCGTCTGCGAAAGGCCGCGGTCGGGGCGGCGGTCGGCGGCGAGGAGGTCGCCTTCATCATCGGCCTGGAGCGGGACGGCCGGGAAAAGGAGATCTTCGCCAAGAATCTGGCCGTCCCCCCGCCGGGTGAGGAATCCCGTCTCGTCTTCGACTATTGCCGGGTCGTCCTGCCCGAGCGTGGGGAACGCACACGTCTCTTGCTGAGGACGCGCGGGCCCGAGAAATCTTTTTCCTTCTGGATCCACCCGATCCTCTATCGCCCCCGGACCGACGCCGTCAACGTCATCCTGATCTCGTTGGACACGCTTCGGGCCGATCACCTCGGCTGCTACGGCTACGGCCGGCCGCTGTCTCCGGCCATCGACGCGCTGGCCGCCGACTGCGCCGCCTTCCTGCGGACCTATGCGCCGGCGCCCTGGACCCTGACCTCCCACGTCTCGATCATGACCGGGCTCCTCGCTCCGAGCCACGGCGTCCTGTCCAGCGAGCAAAAAATGAGCCCCGACCTGACGACACTGGCCGAGATCCTGGCCGGCCGCGGCTACCTGACCTGGGCCATCACGGGCGGCGGCTTCCTCAACGCCAAGTTCGGCCTGGCCAAGGGGTTTGATTTCTACTCCGAGTCCGAGGGGGACATCGACAATACGAACTCGGCCGAGCTCGTGGCCCGAGCTGCGCTGGGTTGGCTCGACGGCCACGCCAACCGGCCTTTCTTCCTCTTCCTCCACACCTACCAGATCCATCCGCCCTACCGGCCCCCCGCCCCGTACAATCGGGAGTACTTGGACCGGGACGCGCGCTGGACCGATCTCAACATCAGGGAGTATCTGGGCGGGAATTGCGCCGTGTTCCGGCCGCTGCCCGACGCGGAACGGCGGAACGCGGTCGCGCTCTATGACGGCGAGATCCGCTACACGGACGAGGCCTTGATCGGGCCGCTCGTGGCCAAACTCAAGTCGCTCGGGCTCTACGACCGGACGCTCCTCATCCTTCTCAGCGACCACGGCGAGGAGTTCTACGAGCACGGCAGCTGGATGCATACCAACCAGCTTTATGAGGAATCCCTGCGGGTCCCGCTCATCATCAAGCTCCCCGGCTCCCACCCGCGCGGGCTGCGATACCCCGGCGTCGTCAGCCTCGTCGATGTCTTCCCGACCGTGCTCGAGGAGCTGGGCCTCAAGCGCGCGACCGGGGCCGTCGACGGCCGGAGCCTGCTCCCCATCTTGCGCGAACGGGAAGCCGCGGACCGTCCCGCCTGGGCCGACCTCGTCGGGAATATGGGCGGGACGCACAACTCGGCCAAGTCCTGCGTCGTCGAGGGGGAATGGAAGGCTATCTGGAACGCGCCCTACACGGCCGACGACCTGGCTTTTTTAACCTTCCCGCCGCGCGCGGTCCCGCCCGTCGAACTCTACAACCTGGCCCACGACCCGGGCGAAAAGACGAGCCTGACCGACCGCCGGCCGGACATCGTCCGACGCCTGGCCGCCCTCAGGGAGAGGTATTTGGCGCCCGCGAAAAAGGGCCGTTCGGTACGGGCCGACCTAGACGAGGAGCTCAAGGCCAGGCTGCGGGCGCTCGGCTATATCCGCTGAACGCGCCCGGCGGCGCGGTCACGCTTTCGGGTGCCGCCCTTTTTTCTTGTCCGCCTCGAGGGCGTCGCCGGCTTCCCGGATCGTGTCGTCGATCGACAGGCCGCCCCGGTAGACGGATAGCCCCATCGAGAGTCCGGTTTTAAGGGCCTTGCCGCCATAGCTGAAAGATGTTTCCCCGACCCGCTTACGGATCATCTCGACGATGGTCCGGCCGCCGCCGATGTCCGTCCCGGGCAGGAGAAGCAGGAATTCATCGGCGCCCCAGCGGCTGACCCGGTCTTGCTTGCGCAGGGAGGCGCGGAGAAGCGAGGCGCACCCCTTGAGGAGATAATCGCCGCTGTCGTGTCCGTGGGTGTCGTTGATAATCTTGAAGCGGTCCAGGTCGGCCATGATCAGGGCGAACGGACGGCGGCTTCGCTCGAAACGGACCTTCTCCTCCTCGAGCTTTTCCAGCATTTCGCGGCGGTTGGGGAGGCCGGTCAGGAGATCAATCCGGGACAGATCCTCCAGTTTCTTGGCGGCCTCGACGATTTTTCCCTGCAGCTCCCCGACCTCGCGCCGAGCCGTGGCGGCTTCTTCGAGAAGGGCGGCCCTGAGGCGCAGGCCGCGGCGGATGATCCCGGCCAGGATCAGGGCGAGAACGATGAGACCGATGACTGAGCCGATGAGAATGGCTGTTCCTGGCATGTCCCTTAAGTCCCTCCCATTATCGAAAACTTACCGTCCGTTTGCAAGCCGTTTTCCTCCGCCCTCCCGGTCAGCGGTAGCCGCGCCGCAGGGCCTCCTCCAGGATCGCCTCGGTGGCCGTCGCGCCGATCCGGGCCACGCCCAGGGCGCGGACCCGGAGCAGATCGTCGAGCGTCCGCAGGCCGCCCGCGGCCTTGATCCGGACCGTCTCCGGGCAGTTGGCCCTCATCAGCGTCAGGTGGTGGTCGGTCGCTCCCCGGTAGGAATACATCCCGTTCGGCTGGCGCACAAACCCGAAGCCGGTCGAGGTCTTGACGAAGGCGACGGCCGCGGCCGCGCAGATCTCGCAGAGCTTGATGATGGCCGCATCATCGAGATAGTCGGTCTCGAAGATGACCTTAAGGAGCCCCCCGCCGGCCGCGACGGCCGCATTGACCTTCCAGATCTCGGAGGCGACGTAGCCCCAGTCTCCGCCCAGGACTTTTCCGATATTGACGACCATGTCGAATTCGACAGCGCCGTCGGCCAAACCCTGCTCGGCCTCGCGCAGCTTGACGGCGCTCGTTGGACTTCCGTGCGGGAATCCGACGACCGTCCCGACGCCGACCCCGGATCCGGCCAAAGCGTCCTTGGCCAGCCCGACCGAGCAGGGCTTGACGCAGGCCGTCGCCACGTCATAGCGCCGGGCCAGCTCGCAGCCGGCCGCGACGGCCTGATCGGTCAGGGTGGGATGGAGCAGGGAATGATCGATCATCTTGGCCAGCGAGCTGAAGCTCGTTGTCGGGTCCATGGCGGCGGATCCTCCTGTCTGAGGAGATGGTAGACGAGGACATGCGGCTCTGTCAACCCCTCGACACTCATACTAAGCCGTTTCCGGCTTAGTATGAGTGCTGCAAGGCTGCTCCCCGGCATGCAGATTAAATTGGTGAGATTAAATTGGTGACAGACATCTAATTCCCTTTTTTATTAATTTAGCAGGGTAACCTCCGTCACGTTGCAGTTTGATAACAAAATTATTTCTTAATTCGGAAAATAGATGTCTGTCACCAATTAGGGAATAAACGGCCGCCTCGATTGTATAGGAAGTGTATAAGGAGGCCGGCGATGAATAAGAAACTCCTGATCCTGGCGGCTCTGGCGGCAGCGATCGTAACGGGGATTCCCCTTTATGGACAATACGCAAGCCTGAGTCTGGACCTCAAGTTCACGCTCTACGCATCGGATGAGGGCCGGAATTTCTACCCGACACCCAAGGAAGGCGAGGTCGGAATCGTTTTCGCCAAAGGGACGCTCGACGAATCCTTCTCGGAGGCCAAGCTCGGACAATTGTTCAACCTGAACAAGGTCAGGATGGCGGGCGAGACCGAGATGGACGTTCATTGGCCCGGGGAAGAGATCCCGAACTCGAGGATCGCCCACGCCCTTCGCGTCAACGGACGGGACTTTCTCGTCGTCCTCTTCCCGGACAAGGTCAGCTTCAAGGAGAACGTCTACACGTTCAAGGCCGAAGTCTACGACCTGGATCCGAAAGCGGACCCAGCGGTCAAGAGCATCTGCAGAGAGACTATCGATTTGAACGTTTTCGGCTTCGTCGGATTTTTCTTCAAGGATAAAACTTATTTCCTGACCCTGCGCCTGCTCCGCTCGGGTGGGGCGCTGCCATTCCGCGGCCGCCCGTCTTTCTCGGTCCGTCGAAGGAGAAGAAGTGCAATTGAGGGATGGTTTGCTGAGAAGACATGAATTCTAGGGACACGCACCAGAATTCAAGAGAATTCTAGAGCATGTCCCTAGAATTCGATCGTGTCCCTAGAATTCGATCATGTCCCTAGAATTCGATCGTGTCCCTGGAATTCAGTGTCCCTGGAATTCATGTTTAAATCAGCGAAAAGAACGCTCGAAGGTCTTGAACGCGGCGGGAAGCTTACCCCGCGGCTCCCATTGAAAAACTTCGAGGTCGATCCGGCCGGCGCGGTCGACGGCGACGCCCTCGGCGGCGAGCCGCCTCCGCTGCTCTTCGAATCCCCGTCCCCGCCCGAGCGAGATCCTGCCCCGGCCTCCGATGACCCGGTGCCAGGGCATCCTCTCGGCGTCCGAGGAGGAATGGAGAATCCAGGCGACACCGCGGGCCGCCCGCGCGTTCCCGGCCAGGGCCGCGATCTGTCCGTAGGTCGCGACCTTCCGGCGGGGAATCCTCCGGATCGTCTCGACCACCCGCTTCGAAAAAAGGCTTCGCTTCCCGCCCCCGGCCCGTCCCGACATCAAACGAAGCCGTCCCATGGCTCTCTGTGAAGTATAGAGGGAATGGAGCCGGGACTCAAGGCCCACCCCGGTTGACCGGAAAGTTCGGCTCTGGTGGCCTCGGCCCCGTTGAGGTCAGGACGCCCAGCGGTTGCGGCCTGCTCTCTTCGCTTTATAAAGGGCTTCGTCCGATGCTTTGACCAGTGCGTTCATGGACTGTCCACGCTTCGGCCGCATCGTGGCCACGCCGAGACTCACGGTGACGCGATCGGACACTTGCGAAAACTCGTGTTTAATCCCGAGCGTCTTGACTTGGCTTCGCAGCCGTTCGGCCACCGTCCCCGCGCCCTGGAGGTCGGTCGCGGGCAACACGACGATGAACTCTTCCCCGCCGTACCGACCCATAAGATCTCCCGCCCGGGTCACGGTTTTTTTCATCATGCGGGCGATAATCTTCAGACATTGGTCTCCGGCCTGGTGGCCGTAATTGTCGTTGTAGGCCTTGAAGTGGTCCACGTCGGCCATAAGCAGGGACAGCCAGATCCCCTGGCGTTCGGCGCGGCGCCATTCGACCTCCAGGACGTCCATGAAGAACCGCCGGTTGAAGACGCCGGTCAGCCCGTCTATGTTGGCCAATCGTTCCAACTCCTTGTTGGCCGCCCCGAGTTTTTGATTGGCCTCGGCCAGGTCCTTGGTCTTCTCGGCAACCAAACCCGCCAGCTCTCTCTCCCGGGCTTTGAACTGCCTGACGCGCAACTGATAGAGCCCGAGGCCGACCGCCATCAGGGCCAGGACCGTCAGGGCGTAAAACCATTTCGTCTGGTAGAAATGGGGCCTCAGCCGGAATTCAAATGAGGCTCCCTCGCTGTTCCACATATTGTCGTTGTTGCAGGCGATGACGCGGAAGCGATAGCGGCCGGGCGGGATATTGGTGTAGAAGGCGTTATGCCGGATCCCGGCCTCAATCCATTCGTCGTCATGCCCCTCCAGCTTATACTTGAACCTCACCCTCTCCGGCGCAATGAAGCTCAGCCCGGCGAAATGGAATTCGAGCGAGCCGCCGCCCGGAGGCGCATCGGCTTTCAGGGCCGGGCAGCAATCGACCGCGTTGATGAGGACTTGATCGATGGAAACGAGAGGAGCCTGTTTATTCTGTTCGATCCGGTCCGGATCGATAACGACAACGCCTTCGATCGTGGGGAACCACAGCCGTCCGTCGCGGGTTTTCCATCCCGAAGGTTGGGCGTTGCCGTTGCACTCGGCGCTCCGCAGCCCGTCCGGCATTCCATAGGAGACGCAGCTGATGGCCTCGATCTTCCCGGCCGCGTAGTCATCCAGATCCCGCTTCTTGACGCGATAGATGCCGACATTGCAGCTCATCCAGAGGTCCCCCCGGCCGTCCTCCAGGATTTGGAAGACGACGTCGTTGAAGAGGCCCTGCCGGATCGTATAATGAGTGAAACGTCCGTTCTTGAAGCGGAACAGCCCGCCGCCGTAGGTCCCGATCCAGAACGTCCCCTCGGAATCTTCGTGGATGGCGTAGATCGGATCGGCCGAGAGACCGTCCGCGGAGGAAAACCGGGCATACTTCCCGTTCTGCCAATGGCACAGCCCGTCGTTCGTTCCGATCCACAGGCTTCCGTCCCGCGCAACCGTCAAGGAGCGGATAACGGTATCCGGGATGCCTTTGTCCAAATAACAGATCAGGCGATTCCGGTCGAACAGGTGCAGGCCTCCCCCCGTCGTGCCGACCCAAAGCCGGCCGGCCTGGTCCTGCACGATACATCGGACGAAATCGTGGGCCAGCCCATCCTTGCGGGAAAAGTTGACGAACCGGCCGTCCCGGTAACAGGACAGGCCGTTATTGGTCCCGATCCAGAGCCGGCCGTCCTTGTCTTCAAACAGCGCCCGGACCGTGTTGTCGGGAAGCCCGTCCTTCATGGAGTAGGTCTTCATCTCGCCCCCCCGGAGGCAGGCCAGCCCGCCTTCACGGGTTCCGATCCAAACGGATCCGTCGCACCCTTCCAAGATGGTCCGGACTTCATTGGAAGGAAGACCCTCCCGCATGGCATAGGTCGTGAACTTCCCCTCCCAAAGCCGGTTCAGGCCGCCGGCATAGGTCCCGACCCAGATGATGCCCTCCCGGTCCTGACAGATGGACAGGACATAGTCGTCCGAGAGGCCGTCCCTCATCGTGAAGCTGGAAAAAACGCCGTCCCCGAACCGGTTGAGCCCTTTCCGCTCGGCCCCGATCCAAAGGCAGCCTTCCCGGTCCTCATAGAGAGAAATGATCGTATCGCTCGTCAGGCCGTCCTTGGTCGTGTAGACGCGGAAACGCCCGTCCTGGAAGCGGACCAGGCCGCCCCGCGTTCCGACCCATAGGCTTCCGTCCCTGGTTTCCAGAACGCTCGTGATGAAGTCATGGGGCAGACCGTTTTCCCGGGTGTAGACCGAAATCCGGCCGTCCTTCATCCGGTCCAAGCCGTTGGCCGTCCCGATCCAGACGGCGCCTTCCCGGTCCGTACAGACCGCAGTCACGACGTTCGAGGCAAGGCCTTCCAGGGTCGTAGTGAATTCGAACCGGCCCTCCTTCAATCGGCACAGCCCTCCATAAGTGCCGACCCAAAGAGTCCCCTGGGAGTCCTCAAAGAGTCCGGAGATAAAATCGCCGGCGGGCCGGTTGGTAAAATGAGTCTGAAAGCGGCCGTTCTTATAGCTCAGGAGTCCGTTGGCCGTTCCGATCCACATTCGATCCCGGCCCTCGTGGAGGACGCGGATATCGTTGTTGCGAAACTCGGAATTGCTCTTTTTATCGAAGACGGTAAAATCGGTCCCGTTGAAGCGGACCAGGCCTTCTTGAGTCCCCAGCCAGATGTGGCCGCTCCGGGCCTGAAGGATCGCCTGGACGGAGGACTGGGGAAGGCCGTTCTCCGTACGCCAGACGCGGTTGATGTATTGGGCGATGGGTTTGGCCGCTTCCAAGAGCGGGGCACAGACCGATATAGCGGCCAGAAAGACAGATCCAGGGAAAAACCGCTTTGCGATCTTCTGCCCGCTCCACTTCATCGGAACCTCCAAGACTCCCTCCCTCGACCCTTGTCCGATGGAAGTTCCTAGGCGATTCCCCTTCAGGCTCCAAGGGGGATCGCCTGCTTTCTCAAGGCGGGCTCATTATAAACAGAGAACAAACCGAAGGCAAGTACTTTCCTTAGACCTTTCCTTAGACTCGGCCTCCGGACGTTCTTTCGCCCCTGGGCCGAGAAAACGGCGGCCGGACTAAAACGCGCCGAGCTGACAGCGCTTGATCTTGATCTTCAGGCGGCTGGCGAAACGGTCGACCTGCGCCCGGGCGACATGGAAGCGGTCGGCGACGGTCCAGGCGGCGGCGCAGGAGAGGCTCCCGTCCGGATCGAGGGCGGAGCGGACAGCTTCTTCGATGCCCGCCGGCGCGTTCGCTTCCTTCCATCCCGGGCTGTCCCAGACCTTAGCGTGTCCGGGGAATCCGAAAAGCCCCAATTGGCAATGGCTGAGGTGGATGCCGAGCGAATCGGCCGCTTCGCCTACGGACAGCGGCGCGATGCCCTTTTCTTTTGCCAGGGTGAACGCAGCGGCGCAGCCGACCGTTCCGTCTATCAGCCGGCCCCGGATCGCCTCGGCCAAGGCGGTATCGACCGGCCGTCCGGCGGGTATCTTTTTATCTTTGAGCGCCATCGGAGCTCCTTTCCGGGAATTCTGGGGACACACGACTTAATTCTACAGGAATTCTGGGGACATGAACCGAATTTCTTAATTCGGTATCGTGTCCCCCGAATTCCGTCATTTTTTTATCATCGGTACGGACTCATGTCAATATAGGAGAATTCTGGGGACACGCACCAGAATTCAAGAGAATTCTAGAGCATGTCCCCAGAATTCCACAGCTGAATTAAGTCGTGTGTCCCCAGAATTATGCTATAATGGCGGCTCGATCGAATCTCCGAACGGCCCGGCCTAAAGAGTCGGCCCCACGCCCTCCACGGCCAGCCGTCGCTGCGCCGGCCCCGACCCGGACCGGCCGAGGTCGAGGCGGAAACGCCCCGGCCGCCCGTGCTTGGAAAGGAGAGCCTGCCATGCGCACCTCGCTAAAACTCGTCATCCCCGCGCTCCTCGCGATCGCCATTTCTGCCGCATTCGCCCAATCTTCCATCCAGTTCACGGACGCGGCCGGCCAGCCAATCAGCCTCGATAAGATCCCCCAACGCCTGGCCGTCGTCGGACACGGCCCGCAGTATCTCCTTCACCTCCTTTACATGTTCCCTGAAGGGCCCGGCCGCTTGGTCGGCATGGAACAGCGCGGCCGCACCTCCAGCGACTTCCTGTCCGCGGTCGCGCCCGACATCGACAAGAAGATCCCGCTCCTCCCCAACCCCGGCCCCGAATCCATCGCGACCCTCCACCCGGACCTCGTGCTGATGAAGGGCTCCCACCCCGAACCGCTCGCCGAGGCCCTATTCAAGGTCGGAATCCAGGCGGCCTTCCTGAGCCTTGAGACCCCCGACGAGTATTACCGGGACATCGCTAACCTGGGCGCAATCCTGGGAAATCCGAAGCGCGCCGACCAGATCATCGCCTTCTACAAGCAGGATGTCGCCCGCGTCGAAAAGGCCCTCTCCGGCCTCCGCGACGAGGAGAAACCCTCCGTCCTCGTGGTCATGGGAAATATCCGGAGCGGCAAGTACGCCGTCCGCGTCCCGGCCCGCGCCTGGATGCAGACCTACCAGGTCGAGGCCGGCGGCGGCCGCCCGGTCTGGCTCAGCGCCGCCGAGCAGGCGGGCGGCTGGGCCGTCGTCAACCTCGAGCAGATCGCGGCCTGGGACCCCGACCGCCTGATCATCATCGTTTGGTACTCGACGAGCGCCACGGACTTCATGAACTGGCTCTCCGCCGACCCTCAGTGGAAGAACATCCGCGCGGTCAAGGAGGGCAAGGTCATCTACTTCCCCCAAGACTTCTACGGCTGGGACGTCCCCGACGTCCGCTGGATCCTGGGCCTGACCTGGATGGCGGCGACCCTTCATCCCGACCGGCTCAAGGATTACAGCATCGAGGATGAGGTTTATCGTTTCTACGAAGGGCTCTACGGCCTTAGCCGCGATACGATCAAGACAAAAATCCTTCCGATGGTCAAGACCGATTTCCGCTGAGGACATGGACGGAGAGAGCATAAACGAAAAGCGCACCGGCCGGCGCCTGTGGACGATCGCCGCGGCCGTCCTCGTCTGTCTCATCCTTTCTGCTCTCATCGGCCGCTATCCCAAGCCCTTCCTGACTCCCCTCTCGGCCCTGACCGATAACGAGCTGGCCCGGAGCCTGGTCGTTCATCTCCGGCTGCCCCGGATCCTGATGGCTTTTCTCCTCGGCGCCGTGCTCTCGGCCGCGGGAGCCGTCTTTCAGATGATCTTCCGGAATCCCTTGGTCGATTCGGGCTTCCTGGGCGTCTCGCAGGGCGCCGCCTTCGGAGCGGCGTTGGGATTCGTCTACTTTGGCGGGACGGCCCTGGGTGTCCAAGCATCTGCTGCCGCATTCGCCTTCCTCGGCCTGGCCGCAAGCTATTTCATCGCCCGGCGCATCCGTTGGGGGGACTGGGTTTTCCGCCTCGTCCTGGCCGGAATCTCGATCGCCGCTCTCTACTCGGCGGGCACCGGCGTCCTTAAGTACCTGGCCGATCCCCACAAACAACTCCCCGACATCACCTTCTGGATGCTGGGCGGGCTGTGGTCCGTCACCTGGCCCGACCTCTGGCAGGTTCTCCCGGTCGCGGCGCTGGCGCTCGCGATCATGATTCTTATGCGCTGGCGCTTGAACCTTCTTTCGATGCGAGACGAGACGGCTTTTTCGCTGGGCCTGGCGCCGGGTCGCGAACGGCTCGTCCTGCTGGCGGCAGCCGTCGCCGCGACGGCCGTCCTCGTCTCCAAAGCCGGCCAAGTGAGTTGGGTCGGCCTCATCGTCCCCCACATCGCCCGGCGGCTGGTCGGATCGGACGCCCAAAGGATGCTCCCGGCCTCGATGCTCATCGGGGGGATATTCGTCCTCGTCTGCGACGACCTGGCCCGGGCCGCCCTGTCCGGCGAGATCCCGCTCGGCATCCTGACCTCGTTCTTCGGGACGGCCGTCTTCATCGCGCTTCTCTCGGCGCGCAAGCTGAGGCTCAAGTCATGAGCGGCGGAGCTATGATCTCGATCCGGGATTTGTCCTTCGCCTATTCGGAGTCCGGGCCCGAGGTCCTCCGCGACCTCTCGCTCGACATCGGCGCCGGGACCATCTGCGCCCTGCTCGGCCCCAACGGGTCTGGAAAGACGACACTCCTCAATCTGATTCTAGGTTGGCTCCGACCGAGGGTTGGCCGGATCGAGCTCGACGGCCGGGCCGGAACAGACCTCTCCAGGCGCGAGATGAGCCGCGTCATCGGCTTCGTCCCACAGGAGGAGCCGGCCGGGTTCGAGCTCAGCGTCCTAGAGTATGTCCTTCTTGGACGCGCGCCCTATCTCGGATTTCTGGAGACGCCGGGCGCCGAGGACAGGCGCGCCGCCGAGGCGGCCATGGAAGCCGCGGGAATCCGGAAGCTCCGGAGCCGGGCGCTTCCGACGCTTAGTGCTGGAGAGAAACAACTCGCCTCGCTGGCCCGGGTACTAGCACAGGATCCGCTGATCTTCCTCCTCGACGAGCCCATGTCCCACCTCGATTTGGCCAACACTCAGAGGATATGCTGGACGATCGAATCCCTTCGGGACAAAGGAAAGACCATCGTCTTCACCACCCACGATCCCAATGTCGCTTCGGCCTCGGCCGATTCCATCGTTCTTCTCCGTAAAGGAAAAGTCGTAGCCGCCGGTTCCGTTCGGGATACCCTTAACGCTGCCAACATTAAAACGACCTACGGCGTCGATGCCGAAATTCTTGAGGGCAACGGCCGCCCGGTCATTTTAACCCGCCTCCGGAAGCGATAGAACCTTCACCGCCCAGCTGCACCGATAATCTAAGATAAATATGTTTGCACCTTGGATCATACATATATAGCAATGGGCAGCAGATGAATAGCGGGTCCATTTATCTCAGTCACTAGCTGAACTGGTTTCAATCCCTTTTGTTCAATTTCATTGAGACCTGACATCATCTTATGAAATAGGCTATCTTGAATTCTACTAAAGGTTGTTTTTCGAAGTAAGTTTATGGATTCCGACGTATCTCTTAGCATTGTCCTCACAACTTTAGCAAGCACTCTGTATTCTCCATCAAGAATTTCATCATAGGATTCATTTAAGAAGAATCTAATTTGTGAAGAAAGTACCAATGTCGTATCTGATAATGGAACGGTTTTCCCAATAAGATCAATGGTGGCTCCGCTTGAAAGAGCTTCTACTAATCCTTTCATCTGAGTGATTATTTTTTGGTTATCAATTTTAGGTTGGAGGGATTGTTTTAAAGATTTCCTCCCACCGATATCAGAATTATTGGCCTTGTTATCATCTAAAAATGGCAAAGAGAATGTCATGAACTGCAATAATCCTTGGAACGTGTCTATTATCGGGTTTTTATTGAGAATCGTATTAGTTTCCAAAAAGTCTCCACTTTTAATGCTTGATAGGTTCGAACCATTTTCGGCAAGAGTTTTAAGCAAACCGCCCTGAATTAACAATGATCTCAATTTGTTGAATAATGAAGTTGGCGTATGGATCTTCTCAGTCCTCGCCGTAAGCCCTCCACTATCTGCGCTTCTGGTACTCAGATTCCCACCACCTGAAATTCCAAGTAGAGCAAATAAGTTGGTAGCCCCGACCTTAGCCTCAAGTCCGCTTCTCTTCTCTTTTACATCTGTTATCGACGTTTTAATTTCTGTGACATTTGAGAAACCGTCCTCGAATATGGCCAAGAGATCAAGTACTATGTTTGAATTGAGGTATATAGGAATACATAGATCGATCGATGAATATTTTGAATGACTTTCTTGCATTTTCATCCTCTCTTATTAAGTAAGGACATAAACAGGGTAGCGCAAGCAGAATTCATAAACGTACTCAAGAAATAGAGCTAATGGGTTCCCGTAAGGACATCGCTAAGTGAATAACCGTAAGGACATCGATAAGCGATTTGCTCATCGCTTAAACTCTTTCCCATTCCAGTGGGAAGGAGATCTTTGCGGTGAGCATCAAGAGCGAATATGAGACTCGGAAGAAAGCCATTGAAAATTACTATGATGGGATTGGGTTTAACGAAATCCTCCGCACCGTCCATCGGAGCGGCTTTTGGCTCTCCAAATGGCTCAATCGCCATCGAAAATTCGGGCTTGATGGGCTTCGCGACCAAAGTCGGGTACCGAGACATATCCCCCATCAAACGCGGGAGCCCTTGGTCCGGAAAATCCTGGTCCTGCGCGACGAACTGGCGGCCCACAAGACCCGTCGCGCCGCTTTTGCCGGCATCGGCGCCGAAACGATCCATTTCGAGCTTCAGCGACGGGGCGTCCGCCAGCTTCCCGCCATCTCGACCATCGAGAAGATCCTGGCCCGCGCCGGACGAACGAAAAAGGCCAAGGCCAAACGCTCCTCCAACGGGCCTCCCTATCCCTACGTCCCGGCCCGTAAGATGGGCGACCTTCAGCAAACCGACCTGGTCGGGCCCCGTCATCTCCGCGGTCCTGCGGGAGTCACCCGCTTCTACTCCATCCACACCATCGACGCCGCCGGACAGACCACTGCGGCCAGCCAGGTCCGCGACAAGAGAACGATCTCGCTCTGCCGTCATCTGGTTGATTCCTGGCAAGTTATGGGGCTTCCCCGAATCTCCCAGATGGACAACGAGATGGCCGCGACGGGAGGGGGACGGTATCGCTACAGTCTCTCTCAGCTCATCCGGCTCCATCTTTTGTTGGGCATCCAGCTTCGCTTCATTCCCCCGAAAGAACCCGGCCGCAACGCCGCTATCGAAAGCTTCAATGCGGTCTGGCAGGCGCGGGTGCTCCGTCATCCCTGTCCGGATCTTCGGTCCTTGCGCCGCACGAGCGAACGATTCCTCCGCTACTACCACTTCGAGAAGCCGAATCGAAGCCTCCGGGCAACCGATCACGGCACCCGCTTTCCCGGCCAACTCCGCGACCGGCTCTGGTCCGCACTTCGTCATCTCCCATCCGCCTTCAATCTCGATCAGCATCTCGATTCCCGGGGACACCTCGATCTGCCGATCGCCAAGGGCTGCGTCTCGTTCGTCCGCAAGGTGGATGCCCACGGTTGCATCGAATTCAACGGCGCCGCGTATTTCATCCTCCGTAGACTGGAACGACAGTACGTCGTGGCCACACTCTCGACGTACCATCGCAGAGTCTTCGTCAAGTACGAGGGGAAGGTTATCAAGACGTTTCCTTTTCCGTTCGTCGGTAAAGTCGTCGATCCGATCGCTTGAAGGCCGATCAGTTATCGATGTCCTTACGGTTTCACTCATTAAGAAACGCTTATCGATGTCCTTACGGCTGCCAGCTAATAAATAGCGACGCCTTCTGTTTCCCGAGCCTATGAATTTGATAAACACCCTATTGCGGCTTAAATGCATCGAGATGTGCCAATAAATTTACTTTTTTCGCCACTGATTTAGCCCCCAAAAAGAGCTTAAAATCAATACTATCTTTGAAAATTGCTGAGCGACTGGTGTAAATAGAACGGATGATAGGATCTTTGAACTTATACTTGTGGGCCATTTTCTTATCTAATTTATTGGCCTTAAAGAAATAACATATCCAACTGATAAGGTATCTATTATTCAATTCATGCTCGGAAAGTGTTTGCAGTAAATTATCGAGGTATCTAACGATATTATCAGAATGCGCTTTACCAAAAGGTGACTTTAGTATAGATTCAATAATTGCTAACACTTTTGGAAATGCTTTGATTCTTAAGTCAGCCAACATCAGAAGGAGACTAATAATTTTAGGCAAAGTCCTCGAGTTCAAATTAAAACGAAGCAGGTATTCTTTTGTCACTATGTCCGCTAGAAACCTGTCTATCACACCAGTAGATGGATTCTGTCTGTCTATGTTTATTACTGATAAATAGACTTCTTTAAATCTTCTGAAACTATAATAGGCTTTCGGTCTCGGATTCGCAGCATGATACTGAGATACCCAATTACGAAACAACCCATCTGGCAACTCATAGTACTTTGTTTTTTCGTTGTTAAGATCAAGCTTAAACTCTTTTAGATTAGCCTGGAGGGATTTAATTAAATCCTTGCCTTTAGATTCACTTTTTACGAGAATACGATAGTCGTCTTTGAATCTAACAACGACTGCATCATCATCAATTAATTTTGATAATTGTCTATCTACTCCGGCTAATATTACTTCTGCTATTAGATCTGAAACTGCGGGACCAATCGGGATTCCAATGGTGCACCCATCATTAGAGTTTTGGAACAATTTATCCAGGCGGTTTCCAATATATGAGTAATTATATCGGTTGGAGAGTTTACGTATAGTAGCCTTCCCATGTATAGCCCAAGAAATACTGTGAGTGTAAATTGAGGGGTAAAAGTTGGTAATGTCTGTCTTTATTAGGTATTTATAATTATATGCTATTTTAGCAATATCGTTTTCAGCCATTTCAATATATTCATAGATCATCCGGCCACTCCGTAAGCCTCCGATCTTCCCTGGAGTCGCCGAATTAAGCGGAATAGGAAAACTGTATGAACACACTTTGTTGTTTTTGTGGAAAATACAATCGATAATTTTATTCCAGTTTTTCGTTATCGCATATGCGATATCCAAATGAAGCTCTGGATCAATCAATGCAAAAGTTCTATCAATTAACTCTGTTTTCGGGAAACTAACTTGATGATACTCAGCTAATTTAGGCTTAAAATTTCTCATTGAATGAGAGAAATATCTCTTCCCATATGCAGGATGGTCTATCACTTGAAAGCATGGAGGCAATACATATGACTCTGGGAAGTAGCCAGTTGTAACAAGCCACTCATAGATATCTGGCTTATTTAGCGCTTTAGCTAGCTTTTCAGTATCTCTAAAATGATCTAATGGTATCCTACCCATTTATTTCCTTTTAGGTTTCTATTATCGTCAATGCCTTTCATTTCCACGCAAACGACATTTTTATTATAAATCATGACCTTTCAATCATCGGGAGATCTTGAATGGGAGTTTTTAGAGACTCCAAAAGCATCACGATCCGATTGAAAAACAAAGTAACTAAACAAAACCAACCCTTTCCATTGAAGATTAAGGCCGTAACATAGAAAAGTCAACATCTTAAAGATAGCCAGTTTCGCAAATAAGCAGCGTCAATGTAGTTTAAGAATAAAAGGACTCATTAATTTGATAAAATGGAGCGTATGGAATCGACGCGGGAGCCCATCGGAAGAAATCGCCAGACGGCACGAGAGGATGAAAAGTGGACGGGTGTCTATACTCAGTGACAGAGTTCCGCCCTTGTAAGATTATCATCAGGGCGCATATCTGGCATAAAATATGCAGATGGAAGAAAGGGATGGCAACGCCCAGGGGGTCGCATGAAAAAGATTCGCCTGTCGGCATTGATCGTCCTCCTTGTTTCCGTCGGTGTCCTCAGTCCTCAAAACAAACCCAGGGAATCGGTCGTGGTCACCGCGGTCGAAGTCCCGGTCCGGGTGTTTGACAGCAAAGGCTTTATCGCCGGCCTGACCAAGGAGGATTTTGAAGTCTATGAAAACGGCCTCAAACAGGAAATCACGGGATTCGAGGCCGTCTCGAGGACGATTGCTCCGGCCGCGGTCGCGTTCCCCGGACTGCTCCCCGGGACGCCCCGGCCCAGAAACTTTGTCCTCATCTTCAACGTCTTCGATTACACGGATCAAGTCGGGGAGGCGATCGATTACTTTTTTAAAACCATTTTTACGCCCAACGACCGGATGATCGTCTTGGTCGAAGACAAAGTTTTCGACACCCAACCGGGTCAGAACATCGACGCCCTCGTTTCCAGGATCAAGGACTCCCTAATCAAGTATAAGAAGATTTCGGGGTTTGAAATCTCGAGGTCGTTCCATTCTCTGGAGGGGAGAGCGGAAAATCTGGTGGCCGCCCTGTCGGGAAACGAAGTGACCGATTACCCGACGCAAGACTTATTCCAAGCCATCAGTCAATTCTGCGAAGAGTATAAAAGAACCTGGGGAGATTACAGGAGGCGACTCCTGGACGTCAACCTGGATCTGTACCGGGCCGTCATTCGAAAGCTTGAACGCTGGGACGGCGAGAAATGGGCCATCTGTTTCCAGCAGCGCGACCTTTTCCCAAGGCTCAGGTCTCAGGGCCGGCTGGACACGGAAATCAGGAACTTTCTCGGCCTCCAGGTCGAGCCCCTTCCTCAAACCCGGGCCAGAATTGCCCAGACCCAGCTGGATGAACTTCAACGCTCGTTCGACATAACGACCCTCCTTCCCGCTGATCAAATCCGCGCGCTCTTCGCCGAGGCCAACATCACCTTCCACCTCCTCCTCATGAAGTCTCTGTCTCGACCGGCGTCCAACTGGTCTCAGGATTTGGAACTCCGGGACGTCAACGGGGACTATGAAGATGTCCTGCGCCGGATCAGCCGGTCGACGGGCGGCCTGACCGCGTTTTCCAACATGGTCCTGGAGACGCTGAAGGAGGCGGCCGTCAAGGAAGACAAGTACTATCTGCTTGTCTACCAGCCCCAAGATAAAGGGGGAGAGAAAGAACGGACGATCGAGGTCCGGGTCCGCCGGGAGGGGGTCGACGTCGTCTCCCTGAAGAAATTCGTCGGCGTTAAGCCTCCGGCCATCGCGATCTCCGGCCTCGAATACCGGCCCAAGACCATCGCCTTTACTATCGGGAACTATATCCGGATCTCCAAGAACGGGAAGGACCTGGGCCGAGCCGCGGTTAAGATCACGATTTTCGACGATAAATCGACTAAGGTTTTCGAAGAGATGAAGACCTTAGAGCTTGTCCAGGAGAAGATCCACATCTCGCTCAACCTCCAGAAGCTGCAAGCCGGCGATCACTTCGTCATCATCGAGGCCGTTGACATTCTCAGCGGCGCCAAGGACGTCTTGTCCGGGGCCGTCGTCCTCTGAGGCGACGGACCGTTCTGTTTCCATCAATCCTAAAATTCAGAATAGGCTTGACAATATATAAGAATATTGCTATATATTAATACGCTTAATTACCAATCCAAGGAAACGCCTTTTCCAAAGGAGGACAAGTGGAAGAACGAGAGCAAGTCAAAATCTTCAAGGCCCTCGCCTCTGAGTCCCGACTCAAAGTCCTGCGCCTTCTCAAGGAACACCCCCAATGCGTCAACACCATCGCCGCCAGGCTCAAGATGACGCAGCCGACGGTTTCCCAGCACCTCCGCCTGCTCAAGGAGGCAGGCTTGGTCAAGGCCGAGAAGCGCGGCGTCTGGATGCACTACGGGTTTTCCGCCGAAGCCATGAAGCGCCAGGGAATAACCCTAGCCGGTATTTTCGAGGGAGAGGGCAAGTCTCCCAGGGCCGCGGATGGGACTCTCAATTGTCCCACCAAGTTGCTGAAAGAGTGCCAAAAGAAGCCTGCGCCCAAGAGAAAAACAAGATAAAAGGAGCTGCCTCATGATTCCGCATCAAATCCGCTGCCGGGCCGTCGCCGTCAATACAGAAACCAAGGTATGCCCGGGACTGGCTAAAACCGAGCAAGGAGAAGTCTATGTTCTCGACGCCAGGACGCCCGGACCAAAAGGGATCTGCTGCCAGGCCTTTACCGCCCTGAGCGCGACGAAGACGGCCATGATGGTCACCGAAAAACTTGGGGGAGAGAATCAAGAAGGCCTCGATATCACCTGTCCCCACGGAGCCGTGACTTTTCGGCTATCCAGGATCCGATAGCCATCGGTGCCGTGGCCCCCGCGCTTGCTAACCTCAGAGCCATGGTCGTGGGGCTGATCTCCCACGCCGCTTGGACCTTACCAACAGCGCTTGATCGCGCTCTGCCTGGACCTGACCTAAGCACTAGGGGGTTCCCGTAAGGACATCGCTAAGTGAATAACCGTAAGGACATCGATAAGCGATTTGCTCATCGCTTAAACTCTTTCCCATTCCAGTGGGAAGGAGATCTTTGCGGTGAGCATCAAGAGCGAATATGAGACTCGGAAGAAAGCCATTGAAAATTACTATGATGGGATTGGGTTTAACGAAATCCTCCGCACCGTCCATCGGAGCGGCTTTTGGCTCTCCAAATGGCTCAATCGCCATCGAAAATTCGGGCTTGATGGGCTTCGCGACCAAAGTCGGGTACCGAGACATATCCCC
Organism: Candidatus Aminicenantota bacterium; assembly: GCA_963702005.1. Lineage (GTDB taxonomy): Bacteria > Acidobacteriota > Aminicenantia > Aminicenantales > JAFGBC01 > JAFGBC01. The sequence continues at coordinate 661,948 of OY969696.1, read as the reverse complement.
CATCAAACGCGGGAGCCCTTGGTCCGGAAAATCCTGGTCCTGCGCGACGAACTGGCGGCCCACAAGACCCGTCGCGCCGCTTTTGCCGGCATCGGCGCCGAAACGATCCATTTCGAGCTTCAGCGACGGGGCGTCCGCCAGCTTCCCGCCATCTCGACCATCGAGAAGATCCTGGCCCGCGCCGGACGAACGAAAAAGGCCAAGGCCAAACGCTCCTCCAACGGGCCTCCCTATCCCTACGTCCCGGCCCGTAAGATGGGCGACCTTCAGCAAACCGACCTGGTCGGGCCCCGTCATCTCCGCGGTCCTGCGGGAGTCACCCGCTTCTACTCCATCCACACCATCGACGCCGCCGGACAGACCACTGCGGCCAGCCAGGTCCGCGACAAGAGAACGATCTCGCTCTGCCGTCATCTGGTTGATTCCTGGCAAGTTATGGGGCTTCCCCGAATCTCCCAGATGGACAACGAGATGGCCGCGACGGGAGGGGGACGGTATCGCTACAGTCTCTCTCAGCTCATCCGGCTCCATCTTTTGTTGGGCATCCAGCTTCGCTTCATTCCCCCGAAAGAACCCGGCCGCAACGCCGCTATCGAAAGCTTCAATGCGGTCTGGCAGGCGCGGGTGCTCCGTCATCCCTGTCCGGATCTTCGGTCCTTGCGCCGCACGAGCGAACGATTCCTCCGCTACTACCACTTCGAGAAGCCGAATCGAAGCCTCCGGGCAACCGATCACGGCACCCGCTTTCCCGGCCAACTCCGCGACCGGCTCTGGTCCGCACTTCGTCATCTCCCATCCGCCTTCAATCTCGATCAGCATCTCGATTCCCGGGGACACCTCGATCTGCCGATCGCCAAGGGCTGCGTCTCGTTCGTCCGCAAGGTGGATGCCCACGGTTGCATCGAATTCAACGGCGCCGCGTATTTCATCCTCCGTAGACTGGAACGACAGTACGTCGTGGCCACACTCTCGACGTACCATCGCAGAGTCTTCGTCAAGTACGAGGGGAAGGTTATCAAGACGTTTCCTTTTCCGTTCGTCGGTAAAGTCGTCGATCCGATCGCTTGAAGGCCGATCAGTTATCGATGTCCTTACGGTTTCACTCATTAAGAAACGCTTATCGATGTCCTTACGGCTGCCAACTAGCTTTCCGCGCCCGAGAGTAGAAAACCTTCTTGGTCAACTCAGCGGCCAGGACATAGAGCGCCGTTAATCCGATCATCGTCGCCATGACCGGTGCGGGCAAGGGGATGAATCCGAACACCGAAATGTACGGCAGATACGGGAGCACGAGTGTAATGCCGATGATGACCAACGTACTCGCCAGCAAGAGTGTCGCCGGCCGACTGCGGAAGAAGGGATGGCGCGTTCGCACGACGAGCGCGATGACCAGCTCCGTCAACAGCGACTCGATGAACCAGCCCGTGCGGAACTCCGCAGGCGCGGCGCGGAATAGAAACAACAGCGTCCCGAAAGCCAGGAAGTCGAAGATCGAACTGACCAGGCCGAAGATCACCATATAGTCGCGGATGAACCTGGTATTCCAGCGGCGCGGCTTCTCGACCCATTCCGGGTCCACATTATCGCGGGCGATGGTTGTGGCCGGAATATCGGAAAGGAAGTTGTTGAGCAGGATTTGCGGGGCGAGCAGGGGCAGAAATGGCAGGAGCAGCGAAGCCCCGCCCATGCTGAACATGTTGCCGAAGTTGGCGCTGATGGTCGTGAGGATGTACTTGAGCGTGTTGGCGAACGTCCGGCGGCCTTCATCGATGCCCTCGCGCAGGATGCCCAAATCCGTTTTAAGCAGGACAAAGTCGGCGGCATCCTTGGCGACATCCACCGCGCTGTCCACCGAAAGGCCTACGTCCGCGGCGTGCAAGGCCGGCGCATCGTTGATGCCGTCGCCCATATAGCCAACCACGTGCCCGGTCTTGCGCAGCGCAAGGATGATGCGCTCCTTCTGGTTGGGATCCACTTCCGCGAAGAACGTGGTGCGTTCGGCCAGATGCCACAGAGCCTCGTCGCGCAGGTCGGCCAGCTCGCCGCCGGTCAGCACACCCAGGACCGGCAAGTTCACCGCCTCCGCGATGTGGCGCGCCACCTTCCGGTTGTCGCCGGTGATGATCTTCAGTTGCACGCCGCGCTTCGCCAGGTCGACGATGACTTGCCGTACATCGGCCTTGGGCGGATCGAAAAAGAGCAGAAAGCCGGCGAAGGCGAGTGCGTTTTCATCGGCGCGCGTATAAGCTCCAGGCCGCTCGCCTACCGCCTTCGTCGCCAGCCCGAGCACGCGGAAGCCTTGGGCGCTCCATTCGCTGTACCGCCGCTCAATTTCCGCCCGTCTGGCCGCGTCCAGCGGATGCGCGCCCTCCCCGGATTGTACGCTGTTACAGATGCTCAGAACGTTGTCCAAAGCGCCCTTGGTGATGAGGGTCCTCTCGCCCCGGGGATCGGCGGTGACGACACTCAAGCATTTCCGTACAAAATCATAGGGTATCTCGTCCACCTTGTGTTCGGCGCTGATATCCAGCTTCGCCTGCTGCGCGCTAGCTTGAATCGCCTCATCCAGGGGATTATTCAATCCGGTCTGGAAGTGCGCGTTGAGATAGGCGTAGCGCAGAACGGGCTGGGAGGGCTGCCCCTGCGGATCGAGCGCGCCGTCGAGCCGGACGACGCCTTCGGTGAGCGTGCCGGTCTTATCGGTGCACAGCACGTCCATGCTGCCGAAGTTCTCGATGGAGTTCAGGCGGCGCACGATCACGCCGCGTTTGGCCATTCGCTGGGCGCCGTGGGAGAGCGTGATGCTGATGATGGCGGGCAAGAGTTCGGGCGTCAGGCCCACCGCCAGCGCGAGGGCGAAGAGGAGCGAGTCCATTAGCGGCTTGGCGAGGAAGAGGTTGGCCGTCAGGACGATGATCACCATCACCAGCATGACTTGCGTGAGCAGGTTGCCGAAGCGACGAATGCCGCGTTCGAACTCGGTCTCGGACGGCCGCAGGTTCAGCCGCTGCGCGATCTGGCCGAACACCGTGGCCTTGCCGGTGTGCACAATCAACACCCGGGCGGTTCCGCTGCTGGCGCTGGTGCCCATGAAGACGCAGTTGGTACGTTCCGCCAGGCCGGCCTTGGCAGCGACGGTCCCCGGAAGCTTTTCCGTCGGGAAGGTTTCGCCGGTCAGCACGGCCTGGTTGACAAAGAAGTCATTGGCCGCCAGTACGACGCCGTCGGCGGGGATCAGGCTGCCCGCGGAGAGCAGCACGACATCGCCCGGCACGACTTGTTCGGAGGGCAGCAGCTGCGGCTGACCTCCACGGAGGACACTGGATTTGATCGTGACCTGTGACCTCAGTTTCTCGACGGCGTTGCTGGCATGGTATTCCTGTACGAAGCCGAGCACGGTGCTGCCGAACACCACGGCCAGCACGATGCTAGCATCCACCCATTCGCCTAGAATGATAGAGATAGCCGCGGCGAAGATGAGGATGAGAACGAGCGGGCTTCTAAACTGGTTCAGGAAAAGCCACAACGCGGCCGTCTTCGGCTTTGCTTTAATTAAATTCAGCCCGTATTGCTTCAGACGCTGCTCAATATCCGTTGGCTGGAGGCCGTTATCGGTAGTCTTCAGCGCGGAAAGGAGTTGCTCTGTTGCAAGGCTCCAATAAGCATCCGGAGTGGCCTGGGTGTTATTTTGTCCCGCTTGTGGCGATGCGCGGGAAAAGAGGTTGGCGAAGACTTTCATTCGACCTCTCTGGAAATCGTCTTGTTATTATATCCCGGAGGCAGCGGGAGAGTCATGTCCAAGGAATTGTCTAACTTGGCTTCCTTACAAGCACTTGCAGGTTAGCGCCCAGCGTCGCGCTTTCGCGGCCCACCAAAGCGAAGCAAAGGCAGATCTACGGCAAGCGCTCGTTAGGCAGCAGCGATTGTCAAGAACCTGAATTGAGGCGGAGACGGAGTTTATAAATAAAATGCTCAAGTAATTTGATAAAATATAGAGCATGGAAACGACGCGGACGCCAGTCCTCCGCTACCCGAAGGAGCTGCCGATCACGGCTCATCGGGGGGAGATCGTCCGGGCCATCAAACACAACCGCGTCGTCATTATCTGCGGGGAGACGGGTTGCGGGAAGAGCACGCAGATCCCGAAAATGTGTATCGAGGCCGGGCGCGCAGAGGTCGGGCTCGTCGGCTGCACCCAGCCGCGCCGTATCGCGGCCGTCACGATCGCTTACCGGATAGCAGAGGAGATGGGCGAGTCCTTAGGCTCAACGGTCGGCTACAAGATCCGCTTCCAGGACAAGACCTCGCCCCGAACCCTGATCAAGATCATGACGGACGGGATGCTCCTGGCCGAAACGCAGTCCGACCCGAGCCTCGCGGCCTACGGAACGCTCATCATCGACGAGGCCCACGAGCGGAGCCTCAACATCGACTTCCTGCTCGGCATCGCCCGAACGCTCCTCCCGCGCCGTCGCGACCTCCGTCTCATCATCACCTCGGCCACCCTCGACGTCGAGACCTTCAGCCGCGCTTTCCCCGGGGCGCCGGTCATCGAGATCGGCGGCCGCCTCTACCCGGTCGAGGTCGAGTATCTGCCGGCCGAGGCCTTGCCCGGCATCGACGAGAGCGATTACGTTGACCTAGCCGTCAAAGCCGTCGAGCGGCTCAAGTCGCGACGCCTTGCAGGCGATATCCTCATCTTCATGCCGACCGAGCAGGACATTCTCGAGACATGCGAACGGCTGGAGGGAAAGCGCACCCCGGGCATGACCGTCCTCCCCCTCTATGCGCGACTCCCGGCCGCCCAACAGGGACGCGTCTATTCCGTGACCGGGCCCAAGATCGTCGTCGCCACTAACGTCGCCGAGACATCGCTGACCATCCCGGGCATCCGCTTCGTCATCGACACCGGCCTGGCCCGGATCGCCCAATACCAACCAGGGACCCGGATCAACAGCCTCCCGATCAGCCCCGTCTCGCGCTCGAGCGCCGACCAGCGCAAGGGCCGCTGCGGCCGGGTCGCGGCCGGGCACTGCATCCGGCTCTATTCCCTGGACGACTACGAGGCGCGGCCCCGCTTCACGCCGCCCGAAATCCTCCGCTCCAACCTGGCCGAGGTCATCCTGCGCATGATCGACCTCCGGCTCGGCCACCCCCTGGACTTTCCCTTCGTGGACCGGCCCCAGGCCAAGGCCGTCAAGGACGGCTACGAGGAGCTGGCCGAGCTGGGCGCCACGACCGGGGAGGCGCGCGAAGTCCGCCTGACCGACCTCGGACGCCGCATGGCCCGGATGCCCCTCGACCCCCGGATCAGCCGGATGCTCCTCGAGGCGTCCGAGGAAGGGTGCCTCGCCGAGACGGCCGTCATCGCCGCCGCCCTCAGCATTCGCGACCCGCGCGAGCGTCCGCCCGACCAGGTTGATGCCGCCGATGCCGCCCAGCTCGTCTTCCGCCATCCCGATTCCGATTTCCTGACGCTCCTTGCGATCTGGGACCGCTTCCACGAAGGCTCCGAGAAGCGGCCGTCTTGGGCCAAGCTCAAAAAATTCTGTCATGAGCATTTTCTGTCCTTCACCCGGATGCGGGAGTGGATCTTCGTCCACGACCAGATCCTGGCCATCGTCGAGGAGCTGCGCATCCCGGCCGGACGGCGCCGGCGGGCCGAGCTGACGCCCGACCTCTACGGACGGATCCACCGCTCCATCCTGAGCGGATTTCTCTCCCAATTCGGCGTCCACAAGGAAAAGAGCTTTTACACGGCGGCCAAGAACCGGGAGATCATGGTCTTTCCCGGGTCGGCGCTCTTCGGCAAGGCCAAGCCCTGGATCGTGGCCGCGGAGATCGTCCGGACCTCACGCCTGTTCGCCCGGATGTGCGCCAAGATCGACCCGGATTGGCTCGAGAGGCTGGGTGGAGACCTCTGCCGCTATGCGCACCTCGACCCGCGCTGGGACGAGGAGCGGGGCGAGGTCCGGGCGACCGAGAAGGTCTCGCTCTTCGGGCTGGAAATCGTTTCGGGCCGCGACGTCGCTTACGGACCCGTCAATCCCGACGAGGCCCAGACTATTTTCGTCCGGGAGGCGCTCGTCGCGGGACGGGTCAAGGAGCCGCCCGCCTTCCTCCGCCACAACCTGGAGCTTGTCCGCAAGGTCGCCGACATGGAGGAGAAGATGCGGCGCCGGGACATCCTGGCCGACGAGGAGGATCAGGCCGCGTTCTACGAGAACCGGCTGGCCGGCGTCTTCGATCTGTGCGGATTGATCCAGCGCGTCAGGAAGTCGGGCGGCGACGCATTTCTCAGGATGAGCGAGAAGGACCTCATCCGCGCCCGCCCCGACGAAGGGGAGCTGCGGCAGTTCCCGGACGAGCTGACGCTCGAGGGGAAGCGGCTCAAGGCGAGCTACCGGTTCGCGCCCGGCGAGAAGGACGACGGCGTCACGCTCAAGATCCCGGCCGGACTCATCGCCGGCCTCCCGGCCGAACAACTCAGCTGGGGAGTCCCCGGCCAGTACAAGGAGAGGGTCACGGCCCTCATCAAGGGGCTTCCCAAGCGCTACAGGAAGCTCCTCGTACCCGCGCCCGAGAAGGCCGAGGTCATCGTCCGGGAGATGACGGTCACGGGCCCCTCGCTTTATGATACTCTCGCCAAGTTCGTCAAGGAGAAATTCAGAGTCGATATCCCGGCCGCCGAATGGGCCAAGGCCGAAGTTCCCGACCATCTCAGGGTCCGGGTCGCCGTGACCGATCATGAGGGAAAGGAGATCGCGGCCTCGCGCGACATCGAGGCGCTGCGTAAAGCGGGACGGGGCGTCGTGCTTCCCGAGGACTCGGAGGATTGGAAGCGTGCGAAGGCGACGTGGGAGAAGAGGGGGATCACAACTTTGGACATCGGCGAGCTTCCCGAGACCGTCATGGCCGGTCATTTCACGACCGCCTATCCGGGGCTCGAGATTGTTAGCGCCGGTGTCAACGTCCGCCTGTTCCGATCGCGGCAGGAGGCGCTCGATTCGCACCTCAAGGGAATCGAAGCCCTGCTTCTGCCCAAGTTCGTAAAGGACCTAGAGTTCGTCAAGCGCACGCTCGTCCTTCCCGAAGAGCCCAAGACCGCCTATCTTCCCTTCGAGGGCAAGGCGGCCATCGAGAGGAGGATGGCCGAGAGATTGAGCGCCGAGGTTTTCCGGAAGAACATCCGGAGCGGGGACGAGCTCAAGGCCTACGCCGGGACCGTGGTCAAAGGATTATTCGAAAAAGGCCATATTCTCCGTGAGCGTACGCTCGAGATACTCGAGGCGCGCCAGAAAGTCCGCCGCGCCCTGACCAAGGCCGAAGCTTCGGGCCGCCCCGGCCCCGTCCTTAAATCCATCCTGGCCGGGATCCGAGCCGAAGCGGATGCCCTCCTGCCGCCGCACTTCCTCGACCTATACGATCTCGACCGCCTCGAGCACCTGCCGCGCTACCTCGAAGCCCTTGCCGTCCGGGCCGAGAGGGCCGTCCACGGCCCCGAGAAGGACCGGAGCAAAGCCGACCAGGCCGCTCCCTTCCTGGCGGCGCTGGACAAACTCCTCAAAGAACTCAAGCCCGGCGATCCGCCGGAGAAGAAAACGGCCGTCGAGGAATTCCGCTGGCTGGTCGAAGAATTCAAAGTGGCGCTTTTCGCGCCGGAGCTCAAGACGGCCGTCCCGGTCAGCGCCAAGCGCCTGGCCGGCAAACTCAAGGCGATCGAAGCGCTCAACTGAAAGCACTCTTGACGCGGCGTGCGCACGCGATTATCCTCGTTTCGGAATGAGGAAACGATGAAGCAAACGACGTCGAAACAAAGCGCGACGAGAAGCGGTCCCGCCAAGGACATGGACGGATACCTCGCGGCGCTGCCGGCGGACATGCGGGCCGCGCTCGAGCGGCTCCGAAAACAGATCCGGGCCGCCGCGCCCAAAGCCACCGAGGGTATCAGCTGGGGGATGCCGTCCTTCAAGCTGGGGGGGTTGCTCGTGGGTTTCGCCGCCTTCAAGAACCATTGCAGTTTCTTCCCCATGAGCGTGTCCGTCATGAACGCGCACAGGAAAGAGCTCAAGCCCTATGACACGTCGAAGGGCACGATCCGATTCCCGGCCGACCGGCCCCTTCCCGCGGCGCTCGTGACGAAGATCGTCAAAGCGCGGATCACGGAGAACGAGGCGCGCAGGGCGTCCAAATCATCCAAGCCGCGACCCGGCCGCCGGGCTTCTTCCGCTCGGCGCTAGGGCGCGGGCTCGCCGAACTCTTCCCAAATCCGGAGACCCGGGACGGCGCGGAAGTGGGAATCGTAGGTCACGAGGACGGCTCCGGCATCAAGCGCGTGGGCCGCGATCCAAACAGCGTTGATGGGAAGCGGCCGGCCGGCATGGCGGAGGACGGCCTTGATCATCCCGAAATATTCGGCTGTTTCCGTCGTCGCCTCGAGCACGGAGACGCTGGGCTTCGAAAGGAAACGCTCGAGGATCCGCCGGTTATGCCGCTCCTTGGCGCCGGCGCGGAATCCGGCCAATAGCTCGCCCAGGACAAAGACCGACATATAGACGCGATCGGCCTTGGCGAGCCGGTCCAGGACCTTCTGGTCGCCCGCGAGAAAACGGGCATAGGCGCTCGTGTCGAGAAGGACTTTCTTCACCGCCAGTCCTTCGGATCGGCGGTTTCGAGGTCGGCGATGCCCCCGAGGAAGAGTTCCGCCTCCTCGACCGTCCATACGCCGCAAAGGTCGGCGAACTCGTCCCGGTTGTCCTTGTCCTTTCTCCGGTCGCCGATGCCGAGGGACGCCGCGATCAATTCCTTCACGGCTTTATTGACGCTCGTGCCCCGGGCTTTAGCTCGCTCCCTGATCGCTTTTTCCGTTTCTCGGTCGATGCCGTGAACGCTGATCGATTTCATGTCGCTCTCTTGATTCACTCAATACATCATTATTATTCATATATTGACTCATTATGACGAAGATGCCAATATCGGGGGAAAGGAATTTGACCCGTTCGCCGACGCTACCCAGCCTTGCAGTACTCACGAACCGGGAACGGTTCGTGTGTGCCGCCCTGAAAGGCGGGGACGAGAAGCGCGGCTCAGGGTTAATCCCGAACAAGCCCAGCCTTGCAGTACTCACACTAAGACGTTTCAGGCTTAGTATGAGTGCCGGCATTCATGTACTCACGAACCGGAAACGGTTCATGAGTACTGGCGCTCCAATGAGCAGTAGTCCCTGGAGCTTCGGCCGGGGAGCAGTCTTGCAGCACTCATACTAAGCCGAAAACGGCTTAGTATGGGTGTCGAAGGGTTGACACGGCTCCCGAGAAGGCGCTATTTTCTTTCATTGTCGGCTCGATTCGCTCCAGGCATGAGAGGTGCATTATGCGCGTTATCAGATCCATCGTTCCCGTCCTCGTCGGCATTCTTCTGCTCCTCGTCCCGGCTCGCTCCCAGGACGTCAAGCCGGATTCGGAGCTCCTGCGAAAAATCCGATCTCTCCCCGGAGTCGTCGAGGCCCAGGAGGCGCGTTTCGACGGCAAGCAGTTCAAGGAAGCCTATGAAGTCATGGTCGAGCAGCCGCTTGATCATCAAAATCCGGGGGCCGATAAATTCCGTCAGCGCTTGTTCGTCTCCCACGCCGGCTACGACAAGCCCGTCGTCCTCGTGACGGAGGGCTACGCGGCCTACGGAAACAGGGCCGGGGAGCTAACCCGCCTCCTCGGCGCCAACCAGATCAACGTCGAGCACCGGTTTTTCGGGAAGTCCGTCCCTCCCGAAAAAAAGTGGGCCTTCCTGACCGTCAAGCAGTCCGCCGACGATCTCCACGCGATCGTCTCGGCCTTGAAGACTCTGTATTCCGGAAAATGGGTCAGCACGGGCGTCAGCAAAGGCGGGCAGACGGCCCTGTTCTATAAGTGTTTCTACCCCGACGACGTCGACGCGACCGTCCCTAACTCCGCCCCCATCAATATCGCCCAGGAGGACCCGCGGCTTTATCGGTTTCTCGAGACGGCGGGCGACGAGGCGACCCGGGCGCGCATCAGGGATTACCAGAGGGCCCTGTTCAAGCGGGAAGACGAGTTGCTGCCCCTGGTCAAGGAATGGGCAGAAAAAATGAAGTGGACGATCGGCCTGGGATTATCGGAGGCCTACGAATACGGAATCCTCGAATACTCCTTCGGCTTCTGGCAGACAGGTTCCCTTAAATCTTCCGAGATCCCTCCGCCCGACGCGCCGGCCGCGACGCTGTTCGAGCACTATAAAAAGGCCAATACGTTTTTCTACTACACGGATCTGGGACAACAGGCTTTCGAGCCTTTTATGTACCAGGCGTTCACGGAAATCGGCTATTACAACTACGACATCGCCGATTTCAAGGACGTCATGAAAACCCTGAAAAACCCGACCAACCGCGTCCTCTGCCCCAAGGGCGTCGAAATCGTTTTCAATCCCGCCACGATGGATTTCGTCTATCGCTTCCTGCAGTACGAGGCGGCGAACGTCCTCTATATCTACGGCGAGCTCGACACCTGGGCCGCGACCTCGGTGCCTTTGATAGGGCGGACGAACGCGGTCAAGATCGTCGTCAAGGGCGGCCACCACGGAGCGGGCATCCGCGACTTCACGCCCGAGCAGCGGGAGTTGTGCTACGCGACGTTAGAGCGGTGGCTGAACCTTAAACTGCCGCGGACTTGACCGGAGACTCGGGGCCGATGTCGTCTATTTTGAGACGAGGGCGTATCTCTTGATGACGGTGAAGCCGTCGTCCGTTTCCTCGATCCCGTAGGCTTTTCCGTCCCTGACGAACTTGAGCTCCGCCTTAGTAACGAATTGCGCGACGAACCGACCCTCGGGATCGAAGACATCCACCACCCACTCGCCCTTGGCCTCCCCCTTGGCGTAGGTGCGGACGTAGAGCCGGTCCTGGTCGTCGAGGATGAAATCTTGAAGGGGAGGATAGGTCTCGGGGAAACTGAACTGGTCTTTGTCCGGTTTCCCGCCGGGGCCGCCCGACATCTTCTCCAGCATCTCGTTGATATCCTGCGGGGTGAGTTTTTCCGGGCGATAATCCTTGCGGATCGTCTTGAAATGCCTGCCCTCGGGAGTGAGGACCTTGATTTCATAAGCGCTGTTGCGGCCGTAGAAGATATTGCCGGACCGGCCGAACCGGCAGCTGACCCCAAGCGCCAAGAGGTTGATTTTGGGCGTGTCGAACTCGATCTCGTCGATCGCGAACAAGGGCTTGAGGCGGGAGTCGTACTTTTTAATTTCGTAACGGATGGTTTTATCGTCGGGAAGGACACGATTTTCCGTCCCCAAAACGTTCCCCCGGGCGTCCAGCGACCTGATGTTGAAGCGCAGTTTTCCGATGGTCGGGACATCCTCGACGTGCTCGCCCGTGGTCTTGAAGATCGAAAGCCTTCCGTAGATGGGGTCGTTGATCAACAACTTGTCGTCGTCCGTGAGCAGGATATTGCCCGGCCATTGAAGCTCGCCGGGCCCCTGCCCGAGCCGGCTGATCCGGCGCAGGAATTTTCCCGAGCGGTCGAAGACTTTGATCCCGTGGTCCTTGCCGTCCAGGCCGAAAACCGTCCCGGCGGCGTCCACCGCGAAATTGTCCGCCTCGGAGAAGGATTCATCCGGATTCTGGCCGAGGCCGAAGGTTTGCTCTTCGACGAGCTTGAGCGCCGCCGATTGTCCTTTGGGCGGCGTCGGATTTATCCCGTTCGAGACGACCGTCACGCCGTTGACCGTCTCGATTTTCTGGGCCGCGGCCGGGCCGAAGAATGCCGCGATAAAAACGAAGCCCAGGATTGCGATACCGAACATCGAGTTTTTCATTCTAGACCTCCCCAATTCAACGCGCAGACGCGATTCAGGCCTGATTCTATCACAGCGCAAAACGGGGTCAAACCTACACTATTGCACTTTGTGACAAAGTGTAGGTTTGACCCCGAATATTTAAAAGTCCAGATCGGTGATCTTCTTCTCCTGCCAGGTTCCGAATTTCTTCAAAAGGGGCCTGATGTCGTCCGCCTTGCCCACCACCACGAGCACGTAATCCGACCGCGGCAGGAGGCGGGCCGCCGCGGCCTTCGCCCCATCGGCCGAGACCTTGCCGATCTCTTCGATATATTTATCGTAGTAATCGAAACCGAGTCCGTAAAAAGCAAGACGGACGTAGGCGGTCGCCTTGCTGGCGTTGGTCTCCAGGGTCGGCGGAAACTGCCCTTGGATGTAGTTCCGGCTGCTCTCGATTTCCTCGGGGCCGAACCCCTGTGCCGCTCCCTTTTTGAGCAGGTCGAAGGTGATATCGAGCATTTCGCCGATCTTATCGTTCTTCGTGTAGGACGTCGCCGTGAACAGTCCTCCCGCCCGCCAGGTCCGGAAAGAACTCGAGGCGCCGTAGGTCAGGCCGCGCTTGATCCGCAGCTCGGTGTTGAGCCAGGACGTGAACCGGCCTCCCCACAGGGTGTTCATGACCGCGGCCCGGGGCGTTATGGCGTCGCCCATCGGATAGCCCGGCGCGCCGAGCGCGAAATAGGCTTGGGTGGCGTCGGGCTTGTCGACGAGCAGGAGCTTGACGCCCTTCGGCTTGGGGAGGGCGGGAACGGCGAGGGACGAAGCCGCCCCGGCCGGGTTCGTCCAGCGGCCGAGCGTCGATTCCAGAAGCTCCGCGAGCTTGGCTTTTTCGATGTCGCCGACAACCGCCGCGACCGCGCGATCGGGACGGATATGCGCGGCGTAGAAGTCCTTCACGGCCTGGACGGACATCGCCTTGAGGGACGTTTCGGTCCCCAAGGCGAGCCGGCCCATCGGGTGGGACCCGAAGTAGGCCTTCTGGAAATAGAGGCGGACGGCCTGCCCGGGATTGTCCTTGGCCGCTTTGAGACGGTCGATCCGGTTGGACCGCTCCTTGGCGAATTCGCCCTCCTTGAAGGCCGGCCGCGTCAGGCAGTCGGCGGCGATCCCGATGAGCCGCGGGAAATGCTCGGCCAGGCTGTCGCCGCTGACCTGCGCGTATTCCTCGGCCGCGCTGATATCGAGGCTCGCGCCCATGAATTCGACGGCCTCGGCGACCGCGTCGGCGTCCATGTCCGCCGCGCCCTTCATCATCATGGCGGCCGTGAGGCCGGCGCCGCCCTCGAGCGCGGCCGGTTCATAGGCCGACCCGGCGCCCACGATAAACATCCGGAAGCTGACGACGGGGAGGTCGGCATTCTTGAGATAGTAGACCGTAAGCCCGTTTTTGAGGACGATTTTTTCCGGCGACGGCAGCTTCTCGGCCGCGGCCAGGAGGGAAGGAACGACCAGCGCGACGATCAGGACAGCCGCGAGCGTTCTCGGCCGGAGCGTTCTCACTTGGCACCTCCCTCGGGAATGAGCTTCCCGATCGTTTTGTTGTTCTCGCTGAAATACTTCAGGGCCACCTCCTTGATCCTCTCGATCTTGACGGCCGCGTAGTCATCCATGACGGTGAAGAGCTTGCCGAAATCGCCGTAGAAGACCTCGGCCGTGCCGAGCTGGTTGGCCTTGCCGGCGATCGTTTGAAGCCCCATGTAGAAGTCGTTCCGGATGATGTTCAGGGCCTTGTCGTATTCCGCCTTGGTGATCCCCTCCGTCTTGACCTTGGCCAGCTCCTCCTCGATGACACCGTTGATTCTATCGAGGTCGGCGCCGGGGCGGGGCTTGACGTCGATCATGAACAGAAGGGGATCGATCGTCTCCCCGATGCCTCCGTTAACGTTGATGGCGAGCTGCTCTTCGCGGACGAGACGCCGATAGAGCCGGCTGCTCTTTCCCTCCAGGAGAGGCTTGGCCAGGATCGCCAGCGGGAGAAAATCGGGGTCCTTGGCGCTCGGCGCGTGCCAGACGGCCTGGAACGAAGGGGTCTGGGCTTCCTTGCGGATGACGACGGTCTTGAGACCCTGCTGCGGCGGCTCGACCGTGCTGACGGGAGGGGGCGGCGGCGAAGCCGGGATCGGCTCGTAGTATTTCTTGATGAGGGCGAGGGCACGGACCGGATCGAAATCGCCCACGGCGATCAAGATGGCGTTGTTCGGCGCGTAGAAGGTCCGGTAGTAGGCCATGATCTCGTCGCGCCGCCAGCTCAGGATGTCGCTCATCCAGCCGATGACGTCCCAATGGTAGGGATGGGCCATGATGGCCGTGGCCCGGACGTTCTCGCCCAGGATCGCGTCGTTGTTGTTCTCGACGCCCATCCGGCGCTCGGAGGCGACGACGCCGCGCTCGGATTCGAGGACGTCGGGCGCGAAGGCCAGGCCCTGGATCCGGTCCGCCTCCATCTCGATCATCGCTTCCAGGGCGGCGGCCGGGAACCAGTCCGTATACGCCGTCATATCGTCGGCAGTATAGGCGTTGTTCGAGCCGCCCCGGAACTCCATGCGGCGGTCGAACTCGCCCGGCCCGACCTTGGGGGTGCCGTTAAACATCATGTGCTCGATGAAATGGGAGACGCCGGTCAGCCCGGGACGCTCGTTCCGGGAGCCGACCCGAAAGAAGGTGTAGAGCGCGATATTGGGGACGTTGTGGTCCTCGACCAAGAGGATCTTGAGGCCGTTGCCGAGATTGTGGACCTGGACGTCTTCTTTTTTGAAGGCCGCCGACAGCGAGAGGGCTAAGGCGGCCGTCAGCAAGAGCACAAGCGCGAATTTTCTTCTCATGGCATCACCTCCGTTAGGCATGAATTCCTATATACCACAGCCGGACTTGCCATTTCCAATTATATGATTTCCAGAGGAGGGCTCGGAACCAGGCCATGAAGAGGGTCGTCTGAGAGCCGGAGCGGGCATGGTCCGCCAAACGAAGCGAAGGCGGGAGCGGAGGCTCGAAGCGAGCAAGATTTCCTCGCTGGGGAAATCGCCGCGTGCCCTCGAATGGCCTGGTCCGAGCCGTCGCGTCCTTCGAACCCCATCGGCTAAGCCTGCCCCGAGCCCTTAAGCGTTTTACTTTTACGGCGGGTCTTGGTATAAAGAAGCGGCGAGGTGGCGGCATGCACATTCTTTTCAAGCAGCAGCTCCTGGACCGCGAAAGGCTCGTCGGAACGCTCCTGACGCTGGCGGCACCCGAGCTGGCCGAGATCGCCGCGGACGCGGGGTTCGACTGGCTGTTCCTGGACATGGAGCACGGCCTCCTCGACTCGCTGGCCGTCCAGCGAATCGCCCAGGCCGTGGGCGACCGCTGCCCCTGCGTCGTCCGGGTTCCGGCCAACGAAGAAACCTGGATCAAGAAGGCCCTCGACGCCGGCGTCGCCGGACTCATCTTTCCCCACATCAATACCCGCGCCGAGGCGGAGAGGGCCGTCCGGCTGAGCCTGTTCCCGCCCGAGGGCGAACGCAGCATCAGCATCGCCCGGGCCTCGCGGTTCGGGATGAAGATCGAAGAGTACCTGGTCGAGGCGAACAGAAATACCTCCTTCATCGCCCAGGTCGAGCACATCGATGCCGTCCGCAATATCGGGGACATTATCGCCGTCGCCGGCATCGACGCCGTCCTCGTCGGGCCCTACGACCTCTCGGCCAGCCTCAAGAAGCCGGGCCAAGTCGCCGACCCCGAAGTCCAGGAAGCGATCGCCAAGGTCAGAAAAGCCTGCGGCGAGCAGGGAGTCCCGGCCGGAATCTTCGCCGGGGACACGGCCTCCGCCGAGAGCGCCTTGCGCGCCGGATTCAACTTGGTCTGCGTCGCGACCGACATCACGCTCTTTTCGCGCGCGGCCGCCCAGGTCGTCCGCGATCTCAAGTCCTGTTAGAATTCTGGGGACACACGACTTAATTCAAGAAAGATCAGGAATTAAGTCGTGTGTCCCCAGAATTATTCCGTCAATGCCTGAGCGTGAATGAGATATTGAGCGAGCCGAACAGGCTTTTTTTCCGCTGGGTGGTAAATTCCTTCGTTTTGGCGACATAGGAAAAGCTGAACCTCAAGCGCTTATAGCGGAGGGCGAACCCGGCCGCGGCGCCGGCCAGGAACGGCTCCTTCTCGACGTGATGGCTGGACCGAAAGGTGTTTCCGTCGAGGAACAGGTTGCGGGCGACCCACTGCCCCTCCAAGGCCAGAAACAGGTGAAAGCCGAAGAGTTCCCGTCCCTTGAGACGGATATCCCGCTCCTCGAAGAGCGAGGCGCTGTCGCTCCCGGGCTGAATGAAGGATGTCCCGAAATCCCTGGGAAGGTTCCAGCCGCTTCGGAGCTCAATACCGCTGCGGAGTCCCGTCCACATGTTGGAGAGCTCGGCGCCGCCGTGGCCGATCAGGTCCCAGCCGAGGCTGCGCGATTCTCGGGTCAACCCCTCGACACCCCGGCATGAATGCCGGGGCTTGTTCGGGGTTAACCCTGAGCCTCGCTTCTCATCCCCGCCTTGAAAGGCGGGGTTTGGCGTCGGCGAACGGGTCATGTCGAGCTTCCACTTGTGGTCGTAGACGAGTCCGAGGACGGGCTCGTCGTGGAGCTGGCGGGCCCAGCCCTGGGGATAAGTCCATCCGAAAAACTTGTGGAGAGTGCGCTGGGTCCATCCGGCCAAAGAGCTGGGCCCGACAATCCCGGCGTAGAGCTCGACCGTGTCCATGGAGGAGCGGTCCTGGGCGTGGAAGCCGAGCGCGGCGTAGCTGATCCCGGCATAGGGCCGGTCATCGGGAATGAGGTCGCTCCGAGTGATGTCGTCCGGAGTGTAGATGTTCTGCCCGAAGGAGAGCGACATGAAGCGGCGCGCATCCGGCGGCTGGACCAGGGGGAACATCCGGCTGAGCCGGTCCAGCCAGCGCGGCGGGCGGACCTGGTCCCGCTCAACGTTGAGGTCGAGGGAGACCCACACGAAGCGAAAGCCGTTCGTGTAGCCGCGGTCGGTCCCGGCGAAGACGTCGTTCTCGACGTAGAGGCTGAAGATTCCTGAAGGTTTGGGTTTCTCTTGGGCCGAGAGACACAGGGCGGCCCATCCGGCCGCGACGATGAGTCCGATCCGCTTCTTAGCCAACGACGTTTTTCCGCAGACAATTCCCGCCTATCGGTTGGTCATGTCCAGGGCCCAGCGGGCCATGTCCGCGTCCGGCGGCCGATAGGTCTCGAACCGGTCGAGGAGGTGGTTGGGATCCTCCTCGACGATGATCATCCGCCGGTGCTCGGGCTGGACGAATTTCTCCTCGACGGCGCTGTCCAGGAACGCGACGAGCGGGCCGAAATACCCGCCCGGGTTGAGGATGCCGCAGGGCTTCCGGTGGATCCCGAGCTGGGCCCAGGTCAGGACCTCGAAGAATTCCTCGATCGTCCCCAGCCCGCCCGGAAGCGCGATGAAGCCGTCGGCCAGGTCGGCCATGAGGGCTTTCCGCTCGTGCATGGAGGCGACGACCCTGAGGTCGCGGAGCTCCCGGTAGGCGAGCTCGCGCTCGACCATGCCGGCCGGGATAACGCCGACGACCTCACCGCCCGCTTCGAACACGGTCCGGGCGACCTCGTACATGAGGCCGACCCGGCCGCCGCCGTAGACGAGGCCAAGCTTGCGGGCGAGAAACGCCTCGGCCAGGGCGCGGGCCGCCGCCGCGTACGCAGGCTTAGCTCCCGGACTCGACCCGCAGAAGACGCAGATTCTGTTCATGCCGGGATTGTACAGCATTTGCCGGCCGGGAGGGAATCCCGCCAAATCTCCGTTGGGCGGAGAGGAGGCCGTCCTTTAGCCCCCGTAGCGGAGGGGGACCCAGCGGCGCAAGCCGATGGGGGAACCGACGGGACTGGTTCCCGGGGGTCGGGGGCAGAGGACGGCCTCCTCGCCGCCTTTATGTCGCCATTCACCCAGAAGTGGGAATCCGATTGACAAATTGAACCCCGGCTGATAATTTGCGGGGTAAAGACAGGAGCACGTTATGGACGCCGCGGGGACCGCCGCTTCGAAAGGGAAAGCCTCTTCGCGTCTGGCTTGCCTGGACGCCTTCCGCGGGTTCGACATCCTGACCATGATCTTCGTAAATTACATCGCCGGCATGGCGGCGATCCCGTTCATCTTCCGGCACGCCAAAGCCGAGATGGACGCCTTCACTCTGACCGACGTTGTCTTCCCCGGCTTCCTGTTCATCGTCGGGGTTTCGATCCCGCTCGCCCTCGCCAAGAGGAAGGCCGAGGGCGACTCGACCTGGCGCCTCCTCAAGCATATCGCCGTCCGGGCGGCCGCCCTCATCTTCCTGGGCGTCATCCAGGTCAATGAGGAGTCTTTTTCAGCCGCCGCCTCGGGACTGAGCCGCGACGCCTGGTTCCTGTTAGCCTACATGGCCGTCATCGGCCTGTGGATGATGACGCCCAAGGACGCCTCCGAGCGGCGGCGGACGGCGCAATTGGGGATCAAGGCGGCTTCGGCCGTCGTTCTCGCCATCCTCCTCGTCGTTTTCCGCGGTCAGACCGAGGCCGGCGCGGTCGTTTGGCTCCAGCATTCCTGGTGGGGGATCCTGGGAATCATCGGCTGGACCTACCTGGCCGCCAGCCTTCTCTATCTCCTCAGCCGCGGGGACAGGACCGCGCTCCTGGGCATGACGAGCCTCGCCGTTGGTTTCTTCATCGCCACCCGCCATGGCGCTTTAATCGTCCTCGGGCTAAGGAATGGTTTCATAGACGCCGGTGCCAATTTCGGTTCTCACACGGCCATCATCCTTGCCGGCGCTTTCATCGGGACGCTCTTCCTGCCAGGGAATCCCGGAAATACGGAAGGGGAGCATCCGCGAAGAATCCGGGCTATGGTCTTATTCGGAGCGGGTCTCGTCCTGGCCGCGTATCTTTTGCGCCCGCTCCACGGGTTCAGTAAAATCCTGGCGACCGAATCCTGGGCTTTGGCGACGGCCGGCATCTGCGCCCTGCTCCTTGCCGGGTTCTATGTCGTCATGGACGTCCTGAAGCTGCGGCGCTGGGCGGGATTCCTTCAGCCGATCGGCCGCAATCCGCTTCTGGCTTACATCCTGCCTGGCATCCTCGACGCCCTGACGAATATCGCTTCGTCCTTTCTAAAAACGGATGTCCGCCGTGTCTTCTGGCCGCTGGCCGAGCGGGGCGGTCTCGCCGGCATGGCGAACGCCGCGCTCATGACAGCCTTTGTCCTATTCCTGACCTGGCTGGCGACCCGCAATAAAGTCATCCTCAAGCTCTGACTGAAAACGAGGGCTCAATGAAAAAGAAACCGGTCGGCCTTGCGCTTCGAGGGCCGGGACGGGCCGCGCTTTTTCTTGGTTTGATCTTTGTTATAGTCTCCTGCGCGCGAACTCGTCATGAAGCCGCCCTTTCCGCTCCCGGCGGGCGAGTGGAGGAGTGGCCGGCGTCGAGGCCAATGCCTCAATTCGTCTGCTTCAGCTCGGACGACAACGGGTTCTCTGGCCTCTCCGGGTCGGGAAGCGAAGGCGGACTCCATTTCCTGACCGAGTTGTTCGCGGCCCGGCGAAATCCGGCGGGGAACGGCGACGCCCAAACTTTCGATGGCACGCCTCTTCACTACACCTTCTTTGTCAATACTTTTAACGTCGAGACATCCGGCTCGGCCGGGACCGGCCGGGACCCCGCCCCCAAGGAAAATCCAGTCTACATCAAACGCGCTTGGCATGAGGCGATCGAACGCGGACATGAGATCGGCGTCCATACCCATTCCCATCCGCACGGCCGGGACTTCGGGGTCGCCGAGTGGGAAGCGGAGATCGAGCGATCCATCGAGATCTTGACCCGGCCCTGGGACGCCGCCGAAACGCCCGATCTCCCCAATCCGGCCTCCGGGCTGGGCGTCGCCCGGGCCGACCTTCTCGGCTTCCGCGCGCCCTTCATCGAGCCCGCCGACAACGGAATGACGGCCGTCCAACGGAAGGGGCTGCTTTACGACTCCAGCATCGAGGAGATTGTTAGGCCGGGACGGGGAGCGGGGGCGGATGGGGATATTTTCCGCTGGCCTTACCTTCTGTCCCAGGGTCTTCCGGACTACAATCCTCCGATCGGACCCCATCCCGGGCTGTGGGAAATTCCCATCTACGATTATATCGTGCCGCCCGACCGAGATTGCCCGCGCTACGGTGTGACGGCGGGGTTGCGAGGCAGGCTCAAGAAGGTCAAGGATTACTTCATCCCGGAGAACGGCGAGATCACCGGCATGGACTGGAATCTCTGGAACGAGTTCTATTTGACGCCGACCGAATTCCTGTCCGTCTTCAAATACTCCCTGGACCGGCATCTTTCGGGAAACCGCTGTCCGATGACCGTGGGTCTCCACAGCGAATTGTACACGGTGCGGGCGGGGATGACGGCAGCCCAAGCCGCGCTCATCCTCGAACGCCGCGCGGCCGTGCGGGATTTCCTCGACTATGCGCTGTCGAAGCCCGAGGTCAGGGTCATCAACCACAGGGAACTGCTGGATTGGATGCGCCGGCCGTCTCGCCCCGCCGGCTCAGGTTTCTTTGACGATTTTAACGGGCCGGAGCTTCCCAAGGATCCGGACGGGATCAAGGGCTGGGCCTATTTCTCGGGAGAGGGAAATGCGGTCATGGACTTCCGGCAGGGGGACGGCTTCGCCTCGATTTATGTCGACGCGACCAAGGACCGGCGCGGCGTCTGGTGGGCGCTGATCAAGCACAAGGTCTCGGATGGGATGGATCTGGCGCGGCTCAGGGATTTCGGCCACGAGCTTCGCATTGAAGCCCGGATCAGAGTGAGCCACGCCCCGCGACGGGTCAACCTTCATCTCAACACCCAGAGGACCGTCGATTTCCATACTCATCTCATGGAATTCGATATCCCGGAGCCGAACGAGTGGCGGGTTATAAGCATGACGACGCATAATTTCCCGGCTGAGCCGGGGGACACCGTCAACGGCCAGCTCGCCCTCATGGATTGGGGACTGGGTAAGTATCGGGTGGATTTGGATTATTTCAAGGTCGACGTCGTCGATCCCGCCGTCGCCGGGCCCGACCTGGGAGAGCCGATTCCCTACCATCCTCCGGTTGCGGACCCGAAGACGTTCGCCCATGGAGTCGCGGTCGCCCAGGACGGAATTGTCGACATCGGCAATCCGGACGTCTGCCTCGGCCGGTGGCGAGTCCTCGAGGGGGATAAGGAGATCGCTCTCGTGAGTGTGGGCGGGACCCTGTCCGCCATCCTGCGCTGGGACTTCAGCGCGTTCGCCGGAAAGAAAGCGGCTGGTTCCGGGCTGCTCGAGCTGACGACGCGTTCGGTCGAGCGAACTTCGAAAGATATTCCGGATTTCGGGCTGATCCGCGTCGTAGAAATCCTGGGCGGGGAGCCCGGCTGGAGGCGGCAGGCCGTTACCTGGAATAACTTACTGCGGGGAGCGCTTCCCGACCTCGCCGTCTGCCCCCAGATGATCATCGACTGGCCGGTCAGCGAGGGCGACGGCGCGAAAACCTACTTGACGATTTCGAGACCGGTCCTCCAGCGTTTGATTGACGGCCGGACGCTGGGGATCGCCGTGCGGCCCCTGGGCGCCCTCCACGCCGCATTTTATTCAAAAGAATACGAGGATGGAAAATTCGCCGCCCGACTGTTGTTCAATCTCGCGGAATGAATACGGTTTGCTCTGCCGTTGTTTCATTCGCGCCCCCGATCTTAAAATGGAAAATCGATCCGGATCCCGCCAAATCGTCGAATAATTGATTTATGGGGTCTAAAAACACAATCTAAGGCATATTTTTACCCGAGAAACAGTTCTATATACTGAATTATCAATCAGATAGCTTGGTCCGACCCCGATTTTATCCCCGATTTTATTTTCTATATTTTGAGATGAATTCTTCGACTTCGGGGATGCCGCCCTGAAAAATCAAATACCCGTTCGAGGGCTCGCGCTCGGTCGTCTCGCCGGCGATCGGCGTCAGCATGATCCGCTTGACTTCGTCCAGGTCGGTCGTCTGGCCCAGCGCCCAGGCCAGCTTGACGTAGGCGACTTCGGGCAACATGTTGGCCGCCGGCACGACGCCCAGCTCCATCATGTCCCGCCCCGTGTCGTAGACGTACATCTGGACGTAGCCCCAAAGCGTCTGGACGGTCATGTACACCGCGATCTTCTTGTCCTGGGCCCGCTTGAGCGACGGGTAGAGCGGCTTGTTGACATGCCCCAGCCCCGTCCCGGCGATGATGATCCCCAGGTAGCCGTTGTCGATCAGGGAGTCGATGATGTCCGGCTTCATGTTGGGGTAATAGTAGACGATGGCGACCTTCTCCTCGAAGGCCGTGTTGATGACGACGTTCTTGTCGTTCCGGCGACGCTTGTAGTCGCGGCGCAGCGGCGTGATCTTCTCCCGGCTGACCATGGCCAGCGGAATATCCCCGATCGTCCGGAAGGTCGAGCGGTAGCTCGAGTGCATCTTGCGGACGCGCGTCCCGCGGTGGAGGAGGCCGTAGATGGCCGAGGTCGGCCCGAACATGCAGACCATGACCTCGGCGATGTTGCTCTCGGCCGCCGTCTTGACGCTGTGCATGAGGTTGAGGGCGGCGTCCGATGAAGGCCGGTCGCTCGAACGCTGGGAGCCGACCATGACGATCGGCACCGGCGAATTCTGAACCATGAAGGACAGGATGGCCGACGGTGTGGTGCATGGTGTCGGTGCCGTGGCCGATGACGATCCCGTCGACCCCCTTCTTGATCTCGCGGCCGATGGCCTCGGCCGTCCCGATGTACTGTTCGGGTCCCATGTTCTCGCTGAAGACGCCGAAGAGTTTCTCGGTTTCGAGGTTGCAGATGTCGGCCAGCTCGGGGACCGAGCCGTAGAGCTCGCCCGGCGAGAAGGCCGGGATGACGGCGCCCGTCCGGTAGTCGAGCCGGCTGGCGATCGTGCCGCCCGTTCCCAGAAGCTTCACCCTCGGCTTGGCCGGGTCGTAGGGAAATTCCTTCTCGGGGATCTTATAGTGGGCTTCCTTGCGGCCCCGGATCTCGACCTCGCGGACGCTCTCGGCCAGGATTCCGATGTTGTAGCCCGAACGGAGCTTGAGCACGACGTGCAAGGGGTCGGCCGTCTCGGAGCGCGGCAGGACGATGCCGACGTATTCGCCCCGATCGGTCTTGATCACGACGTCGCTCCAGACCTGGGCCTGGAAGCTCTGGAGGACCTCCAGGGCCCGGCCCTTGTATCCTTTATAGAGGTTGGCGTCGTTCATGCCTTGACCCTCTCCAAGCGCCGCCGGACTTCCTCGGCCGCCGTCCGTCCCTCGAGCCGTCCGCGCCAGTCCTTCATGACCAGCCCCATGACATAGCGCCAACGGCTCTCGGCATCGGCGAAACAGCGTCCTTTGACGTCGCCGGGGATCCCGGCCAGACGTTTTTCGAAGTCGGCTTTGTCGAAAGGCGGAGGAACGAGCTCGCCGATATTCTTTCCGTCGCTGAGGGCGCCCTCCAGAAGCGCGAGAATGCCATCCCGGGAAACGCGGCTGTCCTTGAACGCCGCGAAGGCGGATTGGAACATGTCCCCGCTCAGCCCCTCCGCCGGAAGCCCTTTCGTCCTGAGTCTCTTCGGATACTGGACGAGGACGACGGCCGCGAGCGAAGCCGGCAGCTTATTTTCGCCGATGAGCTTTTCGAAAAGCTCCGCCCACGGCGACACGGCCAGCGCGGAGCGCAGGTCGGCCGGGACTCCAATCTCTTTATAGCGGATTTCCCGATCCACGATTCGGGGCGGGAGCCCCGCCCGGATCCGCTCCAGCCGCTCGGCGGGCACCGGCTTGGGCGGAAGGTCCGTGTCCGGATACATCCGGTTCGGTCCGGGCAGAATCCGCTCGAACCCGTTCGTCCCGTCGGCCAGGGCCTGGCGCGTCTCGGATGGAATCCCGATCGTCGCCTCCTTGGCCCGGATGACGATCTCCTTGGCCCCGGTCAGCGCGTCCTCGGCCGGGCCCCAGACCAGGACGAGCGTATCTTCGTCGCGGGCGTTGAGGGCTTTCTTGACGCTCAGCCACTCGGAGCTCGCCAGCGTCTCGCCCGGGCTGTCGGAATGGATGATGTTGGGGAGGGTCGTCAGGCAGGCGATGACCCGGACGCGGTCCGAGATCTCCTGGGAAAAGACCGTGTTGGTCTGGGTTTGCCAGAGGAGAATCCCCCGGAATCCGCGCAGACGCACCCCGTAAACGCTGAGTCCGGAGTCGAGGGCGGACCGGATCGGAAGATAGGCCGTCCGGCGCAGAACCCTGGTGATCTCCTGGTACTCGGACCCGAAGCTCTCGGTCGTGATGCCGCGCCGGCCGAGCTCCTCGCGAAGGCGGAGGAGGTTCCATTGCCTCATGCCCTCGTTGTAAGTCAGGAGAGGAATGCGGGGGAGGCGCGGGACGCCCTTGATCTCGACCCGTGTGCCTCCCGTGACGCTGACATTGACGTCCTCGCGGGCGGCCCCCATCCCGGTCCTGACCCGGCCCGTGCTCCGGACGATCCGGCGCAGGATTTGCCCGACCTCGGCCACCTCGTGGGGCGTTTTCATGTCGGGGGCGGTCACCGTTTCGATCAGCGGCATTCCCAGCCGGTCGGTCAGGTAGGTCCGGCGGTGGCCGACGTCACTGACCTCGCGGCAGGCGTCCTCCTCGAGGCCGAGCTGGATGATCCGGATTTGGCGGCCTTCGTAGGGGATATGTCCGTCGACGCCGACGATGGTTGTCCGCTGGAAGCCGGTCGGGATCGACCCGTCCAGGTACTGTTTGCGGGCGATGTGGAGCTCATCGACCATGACGCAGTTGTAGAGGAGGCCGATCCCCAGCGCGATGTCGAGGGCATCCTCATCGATCATGAAGGGCGGCGTGTCGTCCATTTCGTAGGTGCAGACCGTTTCCCGGTTGATCCGGTAGATGATCTCCTTCTTGGTCTTGAACTCCATCAGGGCGGTGCCGTCGTACTCCCCCAATTCGGACAGGGTCGGCCTCATGTGGCGGAGGATCTCGGCGTCGTATTTGGAGGAGTAGCGTCCGGCCGGGCAGCGGCAGAAAAGCTTCTTGGCGGTCAGGAGCTGCTGGTGGATCTCCAGGCCAGATTTGAACCCGACCCGGGCGTAGTCCTCAGGGGCCATGACCTCGAAGGATTTGTAGACGAAATCGTACTCGGACACCTTGGATCTATCCTCGAAAGACCTTAGCCTTATTCCTTACATACCGTACTTGGCGATGATCTCTTGCTTGGTCTTGCCCAGGATGTCGAAGTTTTTTCCGACCTTGCGGAAAGCGTCCAGGGCCTTGTCGAGATGGTGGATTTCGTGGCCGGCCGAGATCTGGGTCCGGATCCGGGCCTGGCTCTGGGGCACGACCGGGAAGAAGAACCCGATGGCGTAGATCCCTTCCTCGTAGAGCGCCCGCGAGACGTCCTGGGCCAGCTTGGCGTTGAAGAGCATGACCGGGACGATCGGCGTGTCGCCTTCTTTGAGGACGAAGCCGGCCTCGGTCAGGCCCTTGCGCCAGTAGGCCGCGTTCCGCTCGAGCTTGTCGCGCCGCTCGGTCGACCGGGAGATGATGTCCATGACCTTGAGGACGCCGGCGACGACGACCGGGGCGATCGTGTTCGAGAAGAGGTACGGCCGAGCCCGCTGACGGCACATCTCGACGAGCTCGCGGCGCCCGCTGACGCAGCCGCCCGAAGCGCCCCCGAGCGCCTTGCCGAAGGTCGTGGTGATGACGTCGATCTTGCCCACGACGCCGCATTTCTCGTGCGTCCCGCGGCCCGTTTTTCCGATGAAGCCCGAGGAGTGCGAGTCGTCGACGAGGAGCATGGCGTCGTATTTTTCGCAGAGGGCGACCATCTCGTCGAGCTTGGCCGTGTCGCCGTCCATCGAGAAGACGCCGTCGCTGACGACGAGCTTGAAGCGCTTGTCCTTGTGGAGCTGGAGCTTCTCCTCGAGGTGGGCCATGTCGGAGTGCTTGATCGAGTCCTGCATCGCGCTGCACAGCCGGATGCCGTCGATGAGCGAGGCGTGGACGAGCCGGTCCGAGATGATGACGTCGTCCTTGGTCAGGATCGCCTCGAAGACGCCGGCGTTGGCGTCCATGCAGGAGGGGAAGAGGAGGGTGTCCTCGGTCCCCAGGAACTCGGTCAGGCGCTTCTCGAGCTCGCGGTGGATGTCCTGGGTCCCGCAGATAAAGCGGACCGAGGACATGCCGTAGCCGCGCGTGTCCAGCCCCTCATGGGCGGCCTTGAGGACCTCGGGGTGGCTGGACAGCCCGAGGTAGTTGTTGGCGCACATGTTGATGACCTTCTTGAGGGGCGCGCCGGCCGGAAACTCGACCTCGATGTCGGCCGCCTGGGGGGAATGGATGAACCGCTCCTGCTTGAAGATCCCGGCGTCCCGGATGCCCTTGATCTGGGCCTGGTAGTTCTCGCGAATTTTAGCGCTGAATGCCATCCTTAAGACTCCTTGACGAATTCCCGGACGAGGACGGCGATCTTGTCGACCGAGTCGAAGGCCTCCGGGGTCGCCTTGTCGTCGGGGATCGAAATGTTGTACTTGTTCTCCAGGAACCGCTTCAGGGAGACCATCGAGAACGAGTCCACGATCCCGCCCGAGATGAGGGGCGTCTCGTAGTTGAGGGGCTCGCTGTCGTCCTCGAGGTATTCCTTGGTCACGTAGGCGAGAATGATGTCCTTGAGTGCATCGGCCATGGCAAAGCTCCTTATCGGCGAATTAATATTTCAGTCGTTCTCGAGGGTCGAGGTGTCGCCGATTTCCTCGCCCCACTCCTTGGCGTGGAGGATCCGGCGCATGATTTTACCGCTCCGCGTCTTGGGCAGGCCCTCCACGAACTCGATCTCCTGGGGCATGGCCAGCGGCGAGAGCTTCTTGCGGATGAAGTTCATGATCTCGAGGTCGAGGTCCTTGCTGGCCGCGAAGCCGGGCTTGAGGGTGACGAAGGCCTTGACGACCTCGAGGTTGATCGGGTCGGGCTTGCTGACGACGGCCGACTCGGCCACGGCCGGATGCTCGAGCAGGGCCGACTCAACCTCGAATGGGCTGACCAGGTGTCCGGCCGTGTTGATGATGTCGTCGTCCCGGCCCGCGAACCAGAAGTAGCCGTCGTTGTCGAGGCGCGACCGGTCGCCGGTGATGTACCAGCCGCCCCTGAATTTCTTGCGGAAGGCTTCCTCGTTATTCCAGTAGGTCCGCATCCGGGAGGGCCAGTCGAACTTGAGGGCGACCAGCCCGATCTTGCCCGGCGCCGGGTAGGGCTCGTTCTTGACCGGGTCGAGGACGACGCCTGTGATCCCCGGGAAGGGCTTGCCCATCGAGCCGGGCCGGACCTCCATGCCCGGGTAATTGCTGATGACGATGCAGCCCGTTTCAGTCTGCCAGTAGGTGTCGTAGAAGGGCTTGCCGAAGACCTTCTGGGACCAGACGACGGCCTCGGAGTTGAGGGGCTCGCCGACACTGGCCAGGTGGCGGAGGGAGGACAGGTCGTGCTTCTTGACGATTTCGTCGCCCGCTTTCATGAGCGAGCGGATGGCGGTCGGGGCCGAGTACCACATCGACACCCGCCGCTTCTCGATGAACTTGTACCAGCTCTCGGCTTGGAACCCGGCGTCGAGGACGCACTGGGTGACGCCCAGGCTGAAGGGCGCGATGATCCCGTAGGAGGTTCCGGTCACCCAGCCCGGGTCGGCCGTGCACCAGTAGATGTCGTCGTCCCGGAGGTCAAGGGCCCACTTCCCGGTCAGGTACTGGGCGATGAGCGAGTAGTGGACATGCTGGACGCCCTTGGGCATTCCGGTCGTGCCCGACGTGTAGTGGAGGACGGAGGGCGACTCGGCCTTGGTCGGATGGATCTCGAAGACGTCGACCGGCTTAGCCTTCTCGAGGCTAAAAACGGCCTCGCGTTCTTTAAGGGGGGCGGCGCCGTCGTGATCGACGATGATGATGTGCTTGAGGTAGGGAAGCTTGTCCAGGATCTTGCGGACCTTGGGGGCGTGTTTCTTCTGGGTGATGACGGCCGAGGTCTCGGCGTTCGAGAGGCGGACGAACAGGGACTCGTCGCCGAAGGCCGAGAAGAGGGGCTGGGCGATCGCGCCCATCTTGAGGATGCCCAGGAAGCCCAGGTAGAGCTCGGGGATCTTGTCCATGAATAAGCAGACCCGATCGCCCGGCTTGAGGCCGAGCCCGCGGAGGTACGTCCCGATCGTGTTCGAGGCCAGGCGGATGTCGTTGTAGGTGTAGCGCTTTTCCGTCCCGGTGCTCCCCTCCCAGATCAGGGCCAGCTTGTTGCCTTTCCCCATCCGGCAGATGCGGTCGGTGCAGTACCAGGCGATGTTGATGACGTCGCCCGGCTTGTAGCCGAGCTCCTTCTCGGAGATGTCCCAGGAGAAGTTCTTCAGGCGATCGTCATAGGAGCCGATGTGCGACATGAAAGCCTCTTTCGACGGAATTTCTACCTTTGAAAAGAGTCCGGCTCAGGAGCCGGGCCCCGTTCCAGGACGACGACGGCCTGGGCCAGGTCCTTGATATGGGACAGCGAGACCTCCATCCCGGCGATCCCGTTAGCCTCGCAGAAGTCCTTGACCTTGCCGTAGACGAACAGCTCCGGCTTGCCCAGGGCGTTGTCGACGATCTCGATCTCGGTGAAGGCGTGCCCTCCGCTCCATCCCGTGCCCATGGCCTTCAGGAACGCCTCCTTGGCCGCGAAGCGGGCCGCGAAGTGGAGGCCGGGCCGGTGCTTGGACTCGCAGTATTCGATCTCGCGCGGGCTGAAAACCTTCTCGCGGAGGCCCCGGGTGCGGGCCAGCTTCTCCTCCACCCGCTGGACCTCGATGATGTCCGTACCCATCCCGAAGATCAACGACTTACATGCCTTTCGTCCTAAGTCGGACGCTTAATAAAAATTAAATTAGGGTCCGACTTAGGACCTTTATTATAAATAAGCGCCGCGAAATGTCAAAGACCGGGCTGCCGGGAGGCGAGGGAGATTGGGAGGTTTCTTCCTAACGCCCCATTGACGGAGACGCCCTAATGTTGTTACCCTAGGCCCGAGTAAGCCAAATTTCCAAGCAGGGGAAACCATGAATGCCGCCGACGGGAGGAAAGCTCCCAAGGCTATGATTGCCACGATTTCTCATTACCGGATTCTCGGCAAACTCGGGGAGGGCGGCATGGGCGTCGTCTACGAGGCCGAGGATACCAAGCTCAAGCGGACCGTCGCCCTCAAGTTCCTGCCGCCCGAACTGACCAAAGACGTCCAAGCCAAGACTCGTTTTATCCAGGAAGCCCAGGCTGCCGCGGCCCTGGATCACCCGAATATCTGTCCCGTCTTCGAAATCGGCGAGGCCGAAGGCAAGACGTATATCGCCATGCCTTACATCAGGGGCCGCAGCCTCAAGGACAGGATCGCGGCCGAGCCTTTGGCCATAGAGGAAGCTCTGGAGATCGCAGGCCAGGTTGCCGAGGGGCTCAAGGAAGCTCACGAGCGAGGCATCATTCACCGGGACATCAAGCCGGCGAACATCATGCTGACGGACAAGGGCCAGGCGAAGATCATGGACTTCGGACTGGCCAAGCTCACGGGCGCCGCCGACATCACCAGAAGCATGGCGGTCATGGGAACGGTCGCCTACATGTCTCCGGAGCAGGCCAGAGCCGAGGCGGTAGACCAGCGCACGGACATCTGGTCGTTCGGGGCGACGCTCTACGAGATGCTGTCCGGCCGGATGCCGTTCGGCAGGAGAAGCGACCAGGCTCTGATTTATTCCATATTGCACGAGGCGCCCGAGCCTTTGACCCGTCTCCGCCCGGACATCCCCGTTCTGCTCGAGCGGATCGTGCAAAAGGCTCTCGAGAAGGACAAATCCCTCCGCTACCAGAACATGGCCAAGATCCTCGCCGACCTCAAGGCCGCCCGGACTTCGGGCAGGAGCGTTCCCCAGCCGGAGATATCGATCATCGTCCTGCCGTTCGGGAATATCAGCCCGGACCCGGAGCAGGATTACTTCTGCGACGGCATGACCGAGGAGCTCATCTCGGACCTGTCCAAGATCCATTCCCTTCGAGTGATCTCCCGGACCTCGTCCATGATGTTCAAGGGAACGAAAAAGGATATCCCGGCCATAGCCCGGGAGGTTCATGTCCGATACGTTCTGGAGGGAAGCGTCCGAAAAGCCGGCAACAGCCTGCGCATCACCGCCCAGCTCATCGATGCCGCCAACGACGCCCATCTTTGGGCAGACAAATACACTGGCACACTGGACGACGTGTTCGATATCCAGGAGAAGGTGTCGCGCTCCATCGTCGATGCCCTGAAACTCAAGCTGACGCCGGAAGAAGCCGAGCGCCTCATCGAGCGGCCGATCCCGAGCCCCCTGGCCTACGAATTCTATCTCAAAGCCAGGCAGGAAATACTCAAGTGGACGGAGGCGGGGCTGGAAAACGCGCTGAGATACCTCCGGAACGGCCTCGAAATCGTCGGGGAGAACGCGCTTCTCTATGCGGGCATGGCCTATGTCCATTTCCAATATTTCAACCTCGGCATCAGGGAGGAGGAATCCTGCCGGAAGCAGGCCGAGGAGTATGTCCAAAAGGCCTTTGCCCTGGATCCGGACTGCCCAAATGCCAGCTTTGTCCGGGCCGTGCTCATCGCCTGGCATCAGCCGAAAGAGGGGATCCGATGCTTCAAGCGCGTCCTGGATAAGGCCCCCAACGATTTCGATGCTCTGTTCTTTTTCAGCTGTCTCCTCGGAACGCTGGGCCGAAAGCGCGACGTCATGCCGCTCGAGGAAAGGACCATCAAGATCGATCCTCTCAATGCCGCGGCCCATTTTCACTCCGGATTCAACAGGCTCTGGGAAGGAGAGTACGCCTTGGCCCTTGAGGTCCTGGGCCGGCTCCATCGTTCGTTCCCCGAAGATGTGCTGACGAAATGGAGCTATGGCCTGAGCCTTGCTTATCTGGACAAGAAGGAGGAAGCCGGCTTGATCTTCGAACAAGTCGCTCGAGAACAGCCGGGGACCCTCTTCGCAAGCCTGGGCATGGCTTTTAAATTTGCCTTAGAAGGAAAAAGGTCCGAGACGTTGGCCATGCTGGACTCGAATCCCAGCCTCCGGAAACCGTGGGATTTTCAGAGCGCCTATTGGAAGACCGAGTGTCTTGCCCTGATCGACGAAAAGGAGCGGGCGATCGACTGGCTGGAGCAGGATGTGAACCTCGGTATGTCCAATTACCCCCTGCTCGCCGAAAAGGACCCCTTCCTGGCCAACATCCGCGGCGAGGCGCGCTTCAAGAAGCTCATGGAGCGTGTGAAGTACGAGTGGGAGCATTTTGAGCTCTGAAGAATCCGGCTTCTCAGCAGATTACCGCCTTCCGGCAGCTGATAGTTTCATCCTAAGTTGATGCCGCCTCGGTCCGCTTGATGAGGCGGGTGTATTCGGAGTCTTGCGGGTCGGCGCCGATGTTGAGGACGGAGTTCAGGAGTCTCCGGGAAAGCCCGGATCTCGGCTGGCCCATTGACGTCTTAGGCACCTTTTAGCAGATTCCGCCCCGGGGAGCAACGGAGAAGAAGGAGTGGAATCCCGCGGAGGGAGTTAATTCCGGGAGGAACAAGCCATGAGCCGAACGAATATGCCGCGCCGGGATTTCTTGAAGACGATCGCCACTGGCGCCGCCGGTCGAGATAAATTACAATAAATAAATTAATTAAGATGTCAAAATGGAGCTCCAAGCTGTAGTTGCCACCCGCAGGCGTGTCAACTCATATAACCATGTTACCGAAACGGTAGTCATTGCATCACCGAAAATGATACCGAAGAAGGATCGAGTTTTTTGTAAGGATCGACCTGGACAAGCCCCTTGCGTTTCTTCTCATACAGGGTAAAAAGTCTCTTCAGCTTCTGGTCGATCCGACGCTTCAAGTCGGCGGGATTGAGACTGCGATAGAGGTCGTCCAGGGTTTTGAGGGCCTCCGGGGGGAGTTGCCCCAACTCCCGGAGGATCCGATAGGGCGTCTGGGGCTTCGCATAGCGCCTGCGGGTCTTCCCATCGACCCGTTCCTTGCGCTCGAGTCTCATTACCGGCTGGAAGAAGTTCTTGAAGAGCCGCAGCTCGTTTCTGTATAGATCGTTTATCAGGTTCAGCTCTTCGGGGGTGTCATAGCGCAGGTAGCCCAGCGGCCGGCGGACATGGGTGAAGTTCTTCTGTTCGATATAGGCGTTGTCGTTCTTGCGATAGGGCCGGGACCGGGTGAAGGCCAGTCCCTCCTCCTGGGTGTACCGGTAGAGCTGATCGTTGATGAAGGCGTTGTCGTTGTCCGAGTCGATCCCCCGCCAGGTGAAGGGGGTCCTGGCCCGGATCTTCTTGATAGCATCGAAAATCCGGCCCTGGGCGCGGCCCATTACCGCCTCGCCCTCCCACCAGGTCGAGCCGATCTCCAGGGCGGAGAGGCTGTGGGCATACTCGCCGGCCGTCGAAGCCCCGCAGTGGAGAACCAAGTCCATCTCCAGGAACCCGACTTGGTGGAGGTCCCAATCGGTCATTTTCAGCGGGATCTTCTTGGCGATGAGATTCCCCCCGACCCGCCCGTAGCGCCGTTGGGCGATCCATTCGGTCTTCCTCGACTTCAGGAGGCGGTCGATCGTGGCCGGCGAGACCCGCCGAAGTTGCCGGGCGGTCTTCTCATCGACCTCAAGCTCACCCAAAGCGCGAAGCCTACCCAACTCCTCCTCGACCAAGGGCTTCAGCCTCTGGCCGCAAGGCCGATCGAAGATCTCCCAGAGCGTCTCTAGGGCCACCCGCACAGGCCTTCCGTACACCCGCCGTCTCGCCTTCCGGGGCCGCGAGTCCCCCTTAAGGAGGCTGGCCATCTTCCGCAGAACAGACTTGCGCGCCAGGCCCGTATTGCGGCAGTATTCGTCTAAAAGCGCGCTCTTCCCCCTTTTTCGGGCCCTGAGATACCGTCCCAAGAGAGCTTTCAGATACTGTTCTCGTGATCGCATGTCCATCCTATCCATGTCACCCTATCCTTTAGGAGATTTGGGTAACATTTTATATGATTCAACGGGCTTTCCTTCGGTAACATTTTACGTGATTCAATGCGGCAGGTTGACAGACCAAGCTTAAGTTTTTTATAATAGCGATCATTTTTCGAGTTTTTAAAATAGTCTTAGGATTATAAATTTTTGAATAAGGAGTAAAAGAATGCCCGGAGACAAGAAAGCAGACTTGGCAGGCCCGGGGATCAGCACCTACCCGGAAGTGGATAAAATCCTGCCCAACGACTATCAAGCGGTTCTTCCGCCGCTCGAGCGCATGGAAGCCCTTTTTTCGGTCAAAGAATACATCGAAAAGAGCCTGTGCAAGGAGCTGAACCTGACAATGGTTCAAGTCCCTCTGATCGTCGAGCGAGAGAGCGGGATCAATGACATGCTGGACCGGGACGGCTCGCGGACGCCGATCGAATTTCCCTGCGGGCTCGGGCTTAAAAAACGGCTTAACGCCCAGATCGTGCAGGCGGCGACGAAATGGAAAAGGCCAGCCCTGGCCCAGTTTGGCTGCAAGGCGGGCGAGGGCATCTGCACGGATATGCGGGCAGTGCGCAAGGACTACTTTCTCGACCACGATCACAGCGCCTATGTGGACCAGTGGGACTGGGAGCGGGTGATGACCATGGAGGAGCGTAACCTGGATTTCCTCAAGGACGTCGTCAATAAGATCTGGAAAGTCATCCTGGGCGCCGGGAAGTACGTTCAGGAACTCCACCCGAAGCTCAAAACGAAGAAATATCCTGACTTTCCTGAAGAACTGACCTTCCTGCACGCGGAGGATATTCTGAGCATGTATCCAGATTTGCCGCGTAAACAGCGCGAGACTCTGGTCGTCCAGAAATATCCTGCCATCTTCATCATCGGAGTCGGCATGCCGCTCGAGGACGGCTACCCGCACGAGATGAGAGCCGCCGACTACGACGACTGGATCACCGATACGTCGAGCATGAGCGGAAAGCCAACGCACGGGCTCAACGGTGACATCCTGGTTTGGAACCCGGTCACCCGCCGGCGGCACGAGCTGACGTCCATGGGAATTCGAGTGACCAAGGAGACGCTGGTGAAGCAGCTGAAGATGTCGAATCTGATGGAAAACCTCAAGCTTCCCTATCACCAAGCGATCATGAACGACAAGATTCCCCTGAGCATCGGCGGCGGGATAGGGCAGTCTCGGACCTTCATGTACCTGCTGCGCACAGCCCATTTGGGTGAGGTGACCGTTTCTGTCTGGCCCAAGGAGCTCAAGGAGATCTCCGCCAAGCACAACATCTTCGTTCTAGAATAAGCGTTAAAATCGGACCCTGAGCTCGGTCTCAATCATGCCGGGTGCGGCGTTGCTGACCAGGATCGACGCCCCGATCGATCAGTGTCGGCGGGCTCCGGCCGAGCTCCATTCATAAGCGCCTATGTCGGGGGCCTTGCCGGAGTAGGAGTCGTTAATCCCGGGTATCGGGACGCCCGAATCGATCGCGGGCGAACCCGATTGGAGCCTGAGGTCCAGGAGCTTGGAATTCTTGGGATAGCCTTTGAGCAGGCTGGTGAGGAGCTAATGAGATAAAAAATCAAACCGGAAGGCCGAAAACTGAACTCCTATCCGCGCCGCTTTCCGCCCAGGATTTCGGGCATTACCTTATCCAGGAATTCGGCCGGCCCGGAGGTCTTAAACGAAAATCCGCCTTTCCGTCCGATCAAAGCAGCGAGCTTTTTATCGCCGGTCACGAAGTGGTTCGCCTTCCCGTTAATAACCGAGGCCAGGACGGGGAGGTCCTTGTCATCGGTGGCGCCGGAAAGAGGCCGAAGGTCCGCCGGGGATGGCAGGGGAACGATCTCGAGTTTGAGCTTGGGCAGGACCCGGCGGTAGGCCGGAAGCGCGCTTGGCATTTTTTTCCGAATATTCCGTTCGATTTCGACCAGGTTGAAGCGGCCCGTCAGTCCGGCCAGGACGGGCAGGTCCAGGCTCAATAGGTCGAGAATCAGACGGGGCGCCCCCACCGCTAAAAACAGGCCGGACAGGATGACGTTCGAATCGAGGAAAACCCTATGTCTTTTTGGATCCATAGGTTTCCCTGGCCAGCGCCTCTCGTTCCACAGCAAGCCCGTCGAGCAGCTTCTCGAAGGCTCGCGCCCGAGGATTTCATGATCTTGCGGATCTCCCGGCGCGCCTCCTCCAGCTCCAGACGCCGCGGAGTGACCAGAATCGAGTCGCCGACCGGCAGGATGGACACGGAATCGCCCGCGTCAAGGGCTCCCTTTTCGCGAACCTGCTTGGGGATCGTGAGCTGACCGCGCGGGCGGATCTCGGCTTGATAGGGCTTGAGTTCTTTCGGTTTCTTATCTTCTGTCATGATTTCTAATTTCAGATTATCAGAATTCTGATAATATTGTCAATCCCCCGACTCCCCGGCATGAATGCCTGGGCTTGTACGAGTCGGAAATAATGCCTTCTACTTCTTGACGACGACGAGGGTCATATCGTCGCAGGGCTGGCCGGACGCGGCGAAGGCGCGGACGTCATCGAGGACGACCCGGCACAGGTCGGCGGCCGCGAGGTCCCGCCGGCCGGCGACTAGGCTCCGAAACCTCTCGTCCGTGTATTCGAGCCCCTCCGCGTTCCGCGCCTCCGGGATGCCGTCCGTGAACAGGACGGCGACGTCGCCCGCGCCCAGCCGGACCGAGCCCGGAACGTAGCTCGCGGCGGGAAACATCCCCAGCGCAAATCCGGACGCGCCCAGCGTTGCCGTTTCGCCGGACGTCCGGACGACGAAGGGAGGGTTGTGGCCGGCGTTGATATAGCGCAGGTCGCCCGTCCGGCGGTCGAGCTCGCCGAAGAAGAAGGTGATGAAGCTCCTGGAGTCCGTGCTTCGATGGACGAACGCGTTGAGCCGGCCGGCCATCGCCGCGATGTCAAATCCCGGCTGCACCTCGGCCAGGAGGGCCGCCCGGAGAGAGGCCATCAGGAGCGCGGCGCTGATTCCCTTCCCCGAGACATCGGCGATGACGACACCCAGCCGCTCGCCGTCGATGGGAACGAAATCGTAATAATCGCCCCCCACCTCGTAGCAGGAGACGTTCGCCCCGGCGACCTCATATCCCTCGAAGCGCGGATTGTCGGAGGGAAGTAGGCGTTTCTGGATCTCGGCCGCCTGGGCCAGGTCGCTCTCGATCCTTCGGAGGAGCCGCTCCGATTTCTCCTTCTCCTTCCCGAGCAGGACGTGAGCCCTTTCGCGCTGGACGACGAAGAAGTAAATCGCCCCGAAGACGAAGGCGACCAGAATCAGGAATCCGAACCAGAACTCGAAGGGGTCGACCCCGAACAGTTTGAGCCCGCGGTCTCCCGGGAAAATCAAGAAAGCCCCGAGAGCCATGACCAGCGCGGCGTAGAGCGCGAAGAGGAAGAGGGCCCGGCGCCGGTTGGGGAACATCAGGGCGAAGAGCGGGCCCAGAAGCCCGATCATGATGGCCCCCTGGGAGCGCCAGACCCCGCCGTAAACGACCGTCAGGACGGCCGGACTGATGACGAAATAGACGAGGATGAAGAAGGCGTTGCGCTCGAAATGGGCCGGGAATCTCGCGCCGTCGACGAGGACCGCGAGGAAGAGAATAAAGGAAAAGAGGAACCCGGCGCCTCCGAGCGCACGCCCCGCCCCAAAGTCGGTGACGGCGAAGAAGAGGCTCACGGGCAGGGACACGGCCGAGGCCGCATACCAGATCCGCTTGATGAGGCGCGTATACTCGGAGTCCCACGGGTCGGCGCCGATGTTGAGGACAAAGGTCAGGAATTTCTTGAAAAACCCGGTTCGCGGCTGGCCCATGGATGTCTTGGGCTCATTGTATCAGATTGCGCCCAGCTTCCGCCCGACCTTTTTGAACTTGTCCAGGGCGAACTCGATCGGCCCGGTCGTGTGGACGCCGCTGATCTGGGCCCGGATCCGCGGTGCCCCGCGCGGGACGACCGGGAAAATGATCCAGATCCGTGTTAAGATTATCAAATAATGCCGCGGTTCGGGGATGCCGGCGCACGAAAAACGCGCATGATATTCATGCTCTGTCTGGCCGAGCTCCTGGCCATGGCGGTCTGGTTTTCAGCGTCGGCGGTCGTCTCAAGCTTGTCGGCCGCCTGGGGTTTATCGGAAGCGGGACGTGCCTGGCTGACCATGTCCGTCCAACTCGGGTTCGTGGCCGGAACCCTGGCCGCTTCCATCCTGAACTTGCCCGATAGAATGCCGGCCCACAGCTTGTTCGCGGTCTCGGCCCTGATGGGGGCGCTGGCCACGGCCGCCCTGCCGGCCTTTGTCGAGGGACTTGCACCCGCCCTGGTTCTCAGGTTCCTGACCGGCGTCTTCATGGCAGGAGTCTATCCGGTCGGCATGAAGATCATGGCGACCTGGACGAAGGATGACCGCGGATTTGGAATCGGCCTCTTAGTGGGCGCGCTGACGATCGGCTCGGCCTCGCCTCATCTCATACGCGTCTTTGGTTCCGCTTCGGACTGGAGGCTCGTTCTCTTGGTTTCTGCCGGCCTGGCGGCCGTCTCGAGCTTGATCGCGGAATTTCTGATCAAAGAGGGTCCTTATAAAAGCCCGTCTCCGCGCCTGAACTGGAGATACGCCGGACGGATCTGGCGCGAGAGGGCCACCGCCCTTGTCAACCTCGGCTACCTCGGCCATATGTGGGAGCTTTACGCCATGTGGACCTGGGTTCCCGCGTTTCTCGCGGCAAGCTACGCCGCGGCGGGTGTCGGTGCCAAAGCCGCAGCCATCGCCGCGTTTGCAGTAATCGCAGCCGGAGGTTTGGGCAGCATCATCGCGGGCAAACTCGCCGACAGGATCGGACGCCCGGCCGTGACGATCGCGGCATTGATCACGAGCGGCGCCTGCTCGATCGCGGTCGGGTTTCTATTCGGCGCAAGCCCGGCCGTACTGACGGCCGTTTGTCTCGTTTGGGGCTTCGCCGTGGTCGCCGACTCAGCCCAGTTTTCCGCGGGGCTTAGCGAGCTCTGCCGCCCCGAGTACACGGGGACGGCTCTGGCGATTCAGACAAGCCTCGGATTCCTTCTGACGATGGTCACGATTAGGCTGATCCCCGCGCTCGTTAATCGTATCGGTTGGCGATATGCTTTCGCGTTTCTGGCGCTCGGGCCGGCCGTCGGCGTCTGGGCCATGGCCCGCCTCCGCCGCCTCCCCGAGGCCGCCCGCCTCGCTTCCGGCCGCCGTTAGATTTTTCCCTTGACGATATTTCCGCCCTGGATGATGACCGGGGCCGAACTAGGCCTCAATCCCTCTGGGGGCGGGCTCGCCGGCCCGGATCGGCGCCTCGCTTGGCCCCGGACGTCCCCCATTCCCAGGCGCCGATGTCGGGCGCCTTTCCCGCGTAATCGTCGTTAATCCCGGGTATCGGGACCCCCGAATCGATCGCGGGCGAGCCCGACTGGAGCCTGAGATCCAGGAGCTTGGAATTCTTGGGATATCCCTTAAGCAGGCTGGTGAGGAGCTTCGGATCGCCCCATTTTCCGTTCTTCTCCTGCTTGACGGCCGCTCGGAAGGCCGACAAGTTATTATATCGGGTGTTGTTGAGCGGATCGCCATAGGAGCAAACCCACTTGTAAGCTACCGTCTTATCCGTTTGACGCGTGCTGTACATCAGGTTGTAGTCGAAAGCATCGTTCTTATGGTAATTGTCTTCCGTATACATGTCCCCGTTGTAGACCCGGCCGCGGGCATAGAAAATATTGTTCTTGTAGACGAAATTCTGCTGAAGCGCCGGCTCACCCCGGTACAGGCAATACTCGTCGCCGCAATGCGCCGTGGCGCCCCTCGTTTTCTCCATGAACGTGTTGTGGTAGATAAGGACGTTTCGGGTGATGCCTTCGACGCCCGTGTTCTGCTTGAAGCAGCCCTGATGGAATCCGTGGGCGAAATTCCTGAGCACGAAGAGCGGGCCCGGATAGAAGGGCGCCGTACTGAAGGCGTTCTCGCACTTGCCGAGCCGGTTCCGGAAGATCCGGCCGTTGACCATGTGCCCGTCGCATTCGATCGCGTCGTCCTTGCAGTCGTAGATGACGTTGTCGTAGAGATCCAAGTTCTGATCCCGCCAGGTGTCGAGCAAGTTGTCATCGTCGGGTCCCAGAACGGGAGATCCCCCTTCATCCCCGCAGCAGTGGATCCCATCCACGGTCCCGTAAATCGTGTTCCCTCGAATCGTGAGGAAGGCTCCCGGCTGGTAGGCCACGCAAATCCCGAAATAGGACTGGCCCGGGACATTGACGTTGCTCGGCCCCGGCCCCTGGTTCTCGTCCACCGTGTCGTGTTTGTCATCCCCGATCTTGTTGTCGATGATCAGATAATTCCCGGCGTAGGCGGGCGACGCCTCCTCGCCGTGCTGGATGAAGATGTTGCATGTATAGTCTCCGGGCTGGCTGTCGTGCACGTAGCATTTCCGCACGACCATGTCATGGCAGCCTCTCATGCCGATTCCATTTCCCGCTTCGTTGTGGACCTCCAGATTATTGAAAATGTAGTAGCTTACGCCCTCGAGCTCGATCCCTCCGTCGTTTGTTCCCTTGATCAGGGGCTTGGAGGTGCCCTGTGATGTGACCGTGATGGGGTTCGCCGCCGTCCCGGACTTAGCGCCGTAAATGTGCATGCCCTTGGCGTAGGTGCCGGCGGCGAGCCTGATTTCATCGCCCGGTTTCGCCTTGTTGAGCGCGGCATCGAGTTGAGTTTGATTCGACACTTTAACGACCCTGAGAGGCTTCGGCAGGGCGTATTCCTTCTTGGTCTTGACCGACGAAACCACGGGATTAGCGCCCGACGTGCCGTCCGGATCGACGAGGGTTACCTTGAGCTCATAAGTGCTTGCCAAGTCGAGTCCGAATAGGCTCGTCGCCATGTGATTCCCGTCGTACCGGACAAAGTCGTGCCCCCCCCGGTAGGTCGTCTCTCCCGACTTCCTGTACTCGATCTTGGCCGACTCGTCGAAGTCCATTCCCACGACTTTGATGATGATTCCCGCCGTCTCGAAGTTGCCGTAGGTTTTGACCTCGGTGATCTTCGAAGGCGCGGCCGCGAGCAACTGGCCAAGGCCCAAAACGGCGATGAAGCCGAACAAAGCCCTGTTGGAATAAATTGACCCTCTCATCCTTTTCCTCCGTTCATTTACTGAAGCTCCACGGACTTACGTCCGTGGGATCCCGCGAAGGGGATTGAAAATGAAGGTCTGCATGGATGATAGATCGGGAAGCGATGGATGTCAATTCGAGCCGACAGGGTGCGACTAAACATTGATTTCATAGCAGTTTCACTTTAAAATCGATTTATCTGTAACCTGCTGCGTCCATGAATTCAAGGAGGGAAGAGCCATGAACCGTCCGCGTATGCCGCGCCGCACTTTTCTCAAAACGATCGCCGCGACCGCTGCGGCCGTGAAGTCCGTTTCCGCCGGAGACCTTGTCGGGAGCGGACCGAAACAGGGATACGACGCTAAGGGTCTCCCGACCGCGGTCCTGGGAAAGACCGGCGCCGTGGTTCCCCGGATCGGTATCGGATTGGGAAGCCGCTTCTGCG
This sequence comes from Candidatus Aminicenantota bacterium, assembly GCA_963702005.1. GTDB lineage: Bacteria > Acidobacteriota > Aminicenantia > Aminicenantales > JAFGBC01 > JAFGBC01. The sequence continues at coordinate 621,438 of OY969696.1, read as the reverse complement.
CCGTCGAGAACCTTGACCGGGCCCTCGAAATCCTCCACGCCGCGCTCGACAACGGATTCTATTACTGGGACACGGCCAACAATTACCGCAACAAGGACATCGTCAGCGAGGAGCGGCTGGGGATGGTGCTGAAAGACCGCCGCCAAGAAGTTTTCCTGGCGACGAAGTTCGAGGAACGGACCTACGACGGGGTCATGCGGCAGCTCGAGGAAAGCCTGAAGCGGCTGCAAACCGATCATCTTGATATTTACCAGATCCATGCCATCGAATCCCTCAAGGATCTGGATACGATCGGCGCGCCGGGCGGCGCCCTCGAAGCCCTGCGAAAGATCCGAGAGCAAAAAGTCGCGAAGTTCATAGGCTTCAGCGGCCACCTCGATGCCGCGGCGATGGCCGAGGCCGCCCGCCGCTTCGACCTCGACACGATGCTGATCGCCCTCAACCATTACCAGGAGCGCAAGGGCGACTTCGAGGGAGGCGCCATCCCCGCGGCCGCGGACCGCGCCATGGGGGTCATGATCATCAAGTCCATCCGGCCGCGCGAGACCGTGAAGGACATCGCCGCCGAGGACTTATTGCGCTACGCCCTCAGTCTTCCCCGCGTCCATTCCGCCGTCGTCGGGACGGACAGCGTCGAGGTCGTCCGCAAAAATGCCGCGCTTCTCAGGAATTTCCGGCCGCTCGCTCCCGAGGACATGAAGAAGCTCGCTGTCAAGCTCGAGCCTGTTTTCGCCGGGAGCCATCTGCCCTGGATGCGTCCGGACTATCGCGACGGAGAAATCTGTTGAGAGGCGGCAAAGGCGCGCCACCCTCCCAGCGGCGAAGGTCGCGAGGCGCCGGGAAGGGGATTCCATGAAAATAGGAAAGAAAAGCGCCCTCCTTATTATCGGGCTGGCGTGTTTATTGGGAACAGTCTTGGGAATTTTCGCCCGCCAACAAAAGGCCTCGGATCTTCCTCTCCTTTCGGCTTGCGACTTCGAGAACGGGACGGCCGCGGAATGGCGTCCGAGCGACCCATCCCACTGGCGCGTCGTCGAAAAGGGCGGAAATTCGGCTTATGAGTTGACCGCGCCCGGTGAGCAGGGGAAGATTCGCGCCCCGACGTCCTGGTCGCTGTGGTCCGGCCACGATGTAGCGTTTTTCGAATTCGGCGGGCGGCTGCGCTGTTACACAGACCCGGCCAACAAATATCGGGACATGTGCATCTTCTTCCACTTCCAGGACCCAACCCATTTTTGTTATGTCCATTTCGCCGGGACGAGCGACGACGTCCACAACATCATCGGACTCGTCAACGGCGCGGACCGGATCAAGATCAACGCCGAGCCCGCCGGGCTGTCCGCGTTCCGTCTGACCGACGCGGCTTGGCACGAGTTCAAGGTCGTCTGCGACGCTCGCTCGGGGGAGATCCGCGCCTATCTGGACGATATGGCGACGCCGATCCTCACCGCGCGCGACCGAACGCTTGGCCACGGCCTGGTCGGCGTCGGATCGTTCGACGACACGGGATGTTTCGATGACCTCAAACTACGTGGCCGCCTCGACGCACCCCCGCATAAGAATGCCGCTAAAAATCACTAATTCGATATTCCGCCCTTATTTCCGGTGAACGAGCGTCGCCGAGGCCTGGGCCGTCGGCATAATGATGAGCTCGCTGACGTTGACGCGGGCCGGGCGCGTCGCGCACCAGACGACGGCCTCGGCGACGTCGTCGGGCGTCAGCGGTTCCAGACCCTGGTAGACCTTGTCCGCGCGTTCCCCGTCGCCGTGAAAGCGGACGAGGCTGAACTCGGTCTCGACCATGCCCGGCGCGACCTCGCTGACCCGGATCGGCGTGCCGTTCAGGTCCAGGCGGAGTCCCCTGCTGAGCGCCCGGACCGCGAACTTGGTCGCGCAGTAGACGTTGCCGCCGGGATAGACGTCATAGCCCGCGACCGAGCCAATGTTGATGACGTGGCCGCGCCCTCGCTCGACCATCCCGGGAACGACGGCCCGGCTGACGTAGAGGAGCCCCTTGACGTTGGTATCGATCATCTCTTCCCAATCGGACGGGAGGCCCTGATCGAGTTTGTCCAAGCCGCGGCTGAGGCCGGCATTGTTGACGAGGACCTCGATTCTTTGCCACTCCGCCGGAAGCGCGGCGACGGCCTTCTCGACGGCCGGCCGGCTCCGGACATCCAGAGGAAAATGATTGACGGGTACGCCGAATTCCTTCTCGAGTTCGGCGGCCAGCTTGTCCAGACGCTCGGACCGCCGGGCACAGACCAGGATCCTCGCTTTGGCGGCGGCGAAGGCCCGGGCGCACGACCGCCCGATTCCCGAGCTGGCGCCCGTGATGAAGACGACCTTATCTTTTAATGAGCTCATTCCCGTCCTCCTGGATTATTATTATAAATCGGCGGGCGCCGCAGGCGTGAAAGAATATTTACATTTCCGGCGCTTGTCCCAGCCGCGGCATTCCTGCGGAGGGGAGCACTCCCCTGGGGACGGGGGGGGGCTGTGATCGCGCCTGGCATGCGTCTTGCTGCTGAAAGAAAAGAACCGGATTCATCTTTTTAGGAGGGCAAATGGAACATCCCGTCAAGCGATGGATCGGCGTCCTAACCCTGCTCGTTGCGGCAACGGCCGGCGGTCCGCTTCTATCCGGAGCCGATGTCCGAAACGAGGCGGGCTTCATGACCGTCGAGCCCATCTCCTTCTACTTCCATTACGGCAGCTATTTCAATAGGCTGGATCTGCGCTCCTCCGAGGCCCGGATTTTTTACGGCTTCCAGGCCGCCGATCGGGATGCCGAGCACAAACCCCTGTTCGTCTTCTTCAACGGCGGACCCGGCAGCGCCACGAGCTACGGCTTGATGAGCATGTACACCGGGCGCTTCACGATCGACAACCGGGTCGAAAGCGGCGGCGGGGACGTTTACATCGCCAACCCCGTCCCCTGGACGCGCCTCGGCAACCTGCTCTATATCGACGCCCGGGAGGCGGGCTTTTCCTACAACATCATGTCGCGGGTCGACGATGAGCTGGCCCGCTGGCAGGAGTTCAACGCCCAGAACTTCAACCCCATCTTCGACGCCGCCGATTTTATCCGCGTCATCCTCCGCTTCCTGGCCCGGCATCCGGACCTCCGCGCCAACCGCGTGGTCATCGTCGGCGAAAGCTACGGCGGGGACCGGGCGGCCTGCCTTTTTCACCTCCTCCTGAACTACGCCGACTACGGCAACGGCCGGGAAATGCTTCAGGATCCCGCCTTGGCGGCCGAGATCCAGGACCATTTCGAGGCCGTCTTCCCCGATTACCGGGGCCGGACCGTTCCGCCCGAGATCATCGCCCGGCAGTTCGGTCACGAAATCCTCATCCAGCCCTCCGTGCCCTGGGGCTATCGCGAGCGCGTGACCGAGGAGATGCTGCGCCGGCCCGGCTCGGAGCTGTACCTGATCGGACAAGAGACGGGGATTCCTTACAACCCCGACGTCTATGCCGACCGCTACGCCTTCCTCCAGGCCGTCGGCCGCGACCCTTACATCTACGTGAAGCCCGAAGGCTGGCTGGACGGCTTTTTCAACAACGGCGGGCGCCTGCTCCGAACGGTTGCGACCCTCGTCCATGTCACCGGGGCCGATATTCCGGCGATTTCGCAATTCTACGCGTCTGCCCGGGCCCAGGCCTACCGCGTCGCCGACAGCAATATGAACACGAATCAAACAGGCCTGAATGTCGTCGTCCCGGCGTCGGTCCGGGCCCTGTTCATCGACCCGGCCGTCCGGGAAGCCCGGCGGACGCTTGCGGAGCCCGGCGACATGACGGCGATCTTCGGAACTCTCCGGCCCTGGGACCGCTATTTCGTCGGCAGCAACGGCAACGCGAACTGGGCCTTTCACGTCTTCAACGTGGCCATGACGCGGGGCTTCGAGGCGCATCCCAGCGACCTTCGCTACGGCCGGATGTTTCTCAAAAACATCGTCCACGTTGAGACGCTCGTCACCGACGCCGCCTACGATCTTGTCGTCTACGCCAAGGCCTTCGCCCCCAGCCTGGCCCTGTACACGGACATCCTCAGCTCGGCGCTCGTCAGCCAAGACGCGGCAAACGGAGAAAGCCGGCCGGGCCGAATCATATTGTCCTATCGGCCGGACGCCTTCCCCGGCCTCTCCGCCGTCGGGACGCGCACCATCCGCTTTCCCTATTACAACAAGAGCTGTCACGCCGTGTCCCTGACCCAGCCGGTGGAGTTCTTCCAGGACGTCGCCGCCTGGCTGAAGCAGATGGGCTTCGTCGTCGACTGAACAGCAAAGGAGAAGCGCGATGCGCGGAATCGGCAAATCGGCGGCGCACTGGGGAGTCCGGACGCTTTGTCTTCTTGTCTTCGGCTTCGGGGCGGTCCTGCCTGCGTTCTCGACCGGACGACCGGACGGCCAACAGGCCGGACGGTCGCCCCGCTTTCAGCTGGAGCTCTACGGCGGACTGGGCCAGGCCGGGCTTTCCGACCTCAACAGCCTGGCCGGTTACGACAATGGCATACAGGAATTCTTTTACGACCGCCTGTTCGATTATCAACGACGGACGGGGCTGATCGCCGGATGGGATAAGAGCCTGACCGGGGCGCGCGGGACGATCGGACTCTCCTTCCCGCTGGGTCTGAGGGTCCGCCTGAAGCTCTCCGAGCCGCTCGCGGTCTCTCTCGGCGTCCGATTGTCCTACGCCCGCCGGGAATCGGATTATACATATGTCTATACAAGAGACTATTCCGATGGATACAAGGACCGGGAGACCGTCGCTTATAGTCCTTACCTGCTGTCGTCCAAGTCCCTGGTCGTTCTGGCCGGCGTTCATTTCGCCAAGCCGGTCTATCGGAGATTGACTCTGGAAGCGTTCCTGGCGGCTGGCCCCGTCTTCGCCGACTGCGATTATACGTCCTCCTGGGAATACACCTGGCACAAGAGCGGGAATGGCATGGACTGGGACGTCAGCCACCTGACGGGCCTCCTGGAGGAGAAGGGACGAGGGACGGGGTTCGCCGCCGACTTGGGCGCCCGGGTCCAGTGCCCGGTCGGAAAAAAGCTCGCGGTTTTCTTGGAGGGCGCTTATACCGCCCAGGCGGTCAAGACGATCAAAGGAAAGGGCCGGGAGGTCCGTGGAGAGGCGGAGACCGGATGGGAGGGAGCCTGGGCCTTCAAGAAGGAAACGATCAGCGCGCCCTGGGGGAATTTGGAAACGGAATTCCCCACCAACTATTGGCCGGAAGGCTCCGCGGCGTCCCGCGTCCGGAAGTTCGGCCTGAACTTTTCAGGCCTCCAGGCGAGAATCGGATTGGCCTTCTTGTTCTGACCGGGCGACGCGGCCGCCCTCGATCGCGTCCCGGCCCCTATTGAAAGAAAGCATTAGGGATCTTCAAGCCCAGGTAAAATCTTTGCCACAGCACCGCTTCGACGGAACTCTTGAACGGCCCGAGGGGATCTTCCCAGGTATAAAGAAGGTCTCCGGCGGGCAATTTGAGCGACAGGTTTTTTGTGCCCATGGACCAGCCCAGGACGCAGAGTTTTTGGGTATTGCTGCCCCACACGTATTTATCGCCGACTTTTGTGGCGGCAGAGAAGGCGAGGAGGTAGTCGTCAACCCACTCTCTCTTGCGCTCACCGATGTAGTACACGTCCATGACGCCAATCCCGGGCAATGTCGACCATCTAACCATGCAGATGAATTTGTCGGAGACATCCTTGAGGGTCGTTTTCAAATTCTCTGTGGGAAAGCTCTTTTTGACCGGTTGTGCCTCATCTTTTTTTAAAACGGCCAACACAACCAAATCCGTGCTGATGGGCACTCCGTTCAAGGCCACGGTAATATCGTAGTGGGCGATAAGATCGATCCCCCGCTGCGAAGACCACGGCCATCCGCCGGGGGCGGGGTAAAGGCCGAGAACCATGACTCCCGTATTCCTGGCTGTGTCATCGCTCGCGACCATCTGGACCGCCAGCGCGGGCACATAGCTGAGCGCGCCGGCCCCATCCGTCGGGATCGTCGGCCGCTCCTGCGATGACAGGATCAGAGGGAATACGAGCAGGAGGACAAGGGTCAAAACCTTCCTTCTCATTGTTGTTACCTCCCGGCTTTTAATTGATTAGCTCCCTATTGAAAATAAGCCGATGCTCAGAGGCTGTCAACCCCTCAACACCCATACTAAGCCGTTTTCGGCTTAGTATGAGTGCTGCAAGGCTGCACCCCGGACATCAGGCGGCACTCATGGGCCGCTAGCGCGCCTTCATGAGTACAGGCGAAGCGCCGGGGCTTGTATAGGGGTTAACCCTGAGCCTCGGCGAACGGGTCAACCCCTCGACACTCATGAAAGCCATGAGCACTGCAAGGCTGGGCCTAGCGTCGGCGAACGGGTCAAGGCCGGCCGGAGAGAGCGGAAATCAGGCTCTTAGAAGGATAGACGCTCCGCCCTTGGTCACTAGAAAACGGAGGTGCGGGTGAAGTTCGAATTTCGGACTCCCCCGCGCGGCTTGGGTCATCCATATTTAACGAATTCTTGGCATCCTCTTGACAATCCTCTGACAACTCCCCGACCTCCCCAACATATATTGAATCCGGATGGACGCCCAAGAACCATCCGGCAAGGAGGCGAAAATGAAGAAAATGGGAAAACGGCACGAAACGAGGCTGGCGATCCTGATTCTGGGGATCACCTTCGCTGCCGCAGCCTGCCTGGTTCCCCCCTTCTCTGAACTGCAGAGCGCGAAGATGGCGGGCCAAGGGCGGGTTGAACTGACGCCCCACGGCTCTTTGATCCTGTCCTCGCAAGAAGGGGAAACCAATCATGTCCAGGACAATCTCGGCGTTCAGGCGGCGCTCGGGATAACGAACTTCATGGATCTCCGATTGCGGTATGAATACCTCTATCATCCGGATTCGGGAGGCAGGTATGACAGCAGTTTTTCCGGCCACGTTCTCGGTTTTGGCCCTAAGTTCAGCTTGGTTAAAAACCGTTTGGCCTTGTTCCTTCCCGTCGGATTCGCGTTCGGAGAAGACATTGAGGTCGCGGAGACCTGGGAGTTTCATCCGACCGCGCTGGTCACCTTTCCCGTCAGCAACGCCTTTGAAATCAACGGCTCCGCCAAGGTTCTTATCCCGTTCCGCAAGGAACAAAATACGCTTTACGCCATTAATATTGGATTAGGCATTGGTCAAGATCTCCGCCGCTGGGCCGTTCGGCCCGAGGTCGGGATTCTTTTTGACCCCGAAGAAGAGGGATGCTACTTCCACATCAGCCTCGGCTTTACTTACGCGTTCGGCAAGTGAGGGGACGCGGGAGGAGCGGGTGAAGATCGATCCCTTCCCCGGACGTAAGCGCGCTCCCGGTCGGCTACTTTTTTGGAAACCAGGGAACGAAAGCGCTCGTCCGCCGGATATAATCGGCATAGGCCGGATTCCCCGCGTACTTCTTCTCGAGCAGGGTGACGCCCGAGACGCGCAAGAGAAGTCCCGTGATGACGAGCGGGCTCACGATCGCCGCCCATCCCCCGGGCGCGGACAGGGCGATGAGAAATATCCCCCACCACATGACGGCCTCGCCGAAGTAGTTGGGGTGGCGGCTGTAGCGCCACAGCCCGCGGTCCATGATCCGGCCCTTAGCGGCCGGGTCGGCCTTGAATTTCCTCATCTGGAAATCGCCCGCCGTCTCGAATAGGAATCCGACCGCCCAGACGGCCGCCCCGACGAAATCGAGCGCCCGCAAATGCCCCTCCCCGGGACGATTGATAAGGATGATAGGGATGGCGATAATGAGAAGGAGAACCCCCTGGAGCATGAAAATCTGCAGGAAACTCCTGAGGACGAACCAGCGCCCCCAGCTCCGCCGCCACTGAGCGTATCGGAAATCCTCGCCGCGTCCCCGGTTCCGAGCGGCGACGTAGAAGGCCAGCCGGAGCCCCCAGGCGCAAACGAGGCCGTCGGCCAGGAGCTGGCGGGCCGTCATCCCCGGCCAGAAGAAAAACGTCAGGGCGGCGACCAGGATGAAGCCGGGTCCCCATCCGATGTCGACGATGGAGTTGTCCTTCTTGAACAGAGCGACGACGAAGAGGACCGCCATATAGGCTAGAACGGCCGACGCGGCGACGGTCAGGTCCGCTCCCATGGGCTCCCCTAAAAATTATTCGTGCATAAGGGCGATGCCGACGACCCCGATCCCGTTATGGACGCCGATGGCGGGAGAAACGTCCATGACGAAATCGGGCCCCTTGCCGATGATTCCGGCCATCGCCTCGGCGTAGCGGGCCGCCCGCTCCGGGTTCAGGGCGTGGACGATCGCAAAGCTGTGGACCTTGCCCGCGGCCACGAATTCCCTGACCATGCCCAGAATCTTCTTCATATTGTTTCGGCGGCTGAAGGACTTCCCCTCGGCCACGGCCTTCCCTTCCGCATCCAGGGAGATGATGGGCTTCAGGTTAAGGAGCCCGGCGACCAGGCCTTTGAGAGGGCTAACCCGGCCGCCCCGGACCAGGTACTTGAGGGTCGCGATGTCGACGAGGAGCTTCGTCTTGGCGATCCAGCCCTGAGCGGAGCGCTCGATCTCGTCGTGGCTCATCCCCTTGCGGAGCGATTCGACGACACGCTCCATGATGAGCCCATGGGTGACGGACAGGTGCTTGGAGTCGATGACGCTGATCTTGGTACCGGGCAGGGATTCGGCCGCCTTGAGGCAGAGGCCGTACATGCCGGTGAGGCCGCTCGAAATCGTCACGGCGATGACGGACTCATAGTGGCTGGCCAGAAAGGCGAACAGGCTCTGGACGCTGGCCGGGGACGGCTGGGAGCTTTGGGGATGGTGGGGCGACGTCTGGAGGAGCGTGTAGAATTGATCGGGCGTGATGGTGACCTTGTCGAGGAAAAGGCTGTCGCCGAAGGTCAGCTGGAAGGGGATGATGTGGATCTGGTGCTCGTCGAAGAAAGCCGGGGGCAGGTCGCAGGCGGAGTCGACGACGAGGGCGATTTTCGACTTGGGACGGTGGCTGGCCTCGTACTGGCGGATCATGTCGTCGGCCTTGATCTCGGCGATCGCGCCGAAGTCCTTGAGCCGGTAGAAAAGGTCGGCCGGAGCGTCGGTGTGGACATGGATCCGGGCCTTCTCCTCCGAGCCGGCCACGATCGCGGATTCGCCGAAGGAGGCTACGACCTTCCGGATCCCTTCGACGTCAAGATGTGTCCCAGTCATCAAGGCCTCGGAGCAGTAGCGTCGGCGGATGTCGCTCCTGTGGGCGTGGACGACGGGCGGCGTCTCGGCCGTCGCGGCGCGTTCCGTCAGAAGGCGCTTGATGTTCCCGCGCTTGATGAAATGGACGACCCCCTCCAGAAAATCGACGAATCCCTTGGCCCCGGCGTCCACGACTCCGGCCCTGCGGAGCACGGCCAGCTTCTTGGGCGTCTCCTTCAAGGACGCCTGGGCGATATGGAGGGAATGGGAGAGGAGCTCGGAGAAGTCGCTCATCTTCTGCCGTTCGCGGTAGACGGCTTCGGCCCAGTCGTGGATGAGGGTGATCATGGTCCCTTCAACCGGGTGGACGACGGCCGTCCGGGCGTACGTGACGGAGCGCCGGACGGATTCGCCGAAGGCCTTGGTCGAGATGCGGAGGTCGTTCCTGATCTCCTGGGCGAGCCCGTACAGGAACTGGGCAAAGATGAGCCCCGAGTTGCCCCGAGCGCCGGAAATGGCCGCGTCGGCGATCGAGTCCAGGGTCGATTTGGGGGAATGGAACGCCTTAGCCCGGGCGGCGATGAAACGCATCGTCGAAGCCAGGTTGGTGCCCGTGTCGGCGTCCGGGACGGGGAAGACGTTGATCTTGTTCAGATAGGCCTGGTCGCGGATGACGGCGTGGCCGCCGGCCAGGAAGGCGTAGTAGAGCCGGTTGCCGCTGAGATACTTGATCTTCATGAGTCGCCCGCCGTCCTCCAAAGGTTACTTATTTTACCATAATAATTCTGGGGACACACGACTTAATTCCGTAGAATTAAGTCGTGTGTCCCCAGAATTATGCTAGGTGGTCGGCGAGGATCTTGATCCCGATTAGGATCAGGACGATTCCGCCAAGGAGCTCGGCGCGCCGTCCCACGACCTTGCCCAGGACCGGCCCGAGCCTGGAGCCCAGGATGGTCATGCCGAAGGCGACGGCCCCGATGACGGCCGCCGGATAGAGGATTTTGACTTCGAGGACGGCCAAGCTCAGCCCCACGGCCAGGGCGTCGATGCTCGTCGCCACCGACAGGAGGAAAAGCCGGTGGCCCCGGGTGGGATCGCCGCCCCGGCGGCCGTCCTCGGACGCGGACCGGAACGATTCCACGATCATCTTTCCCCCGACAAAGGCGAGGAGGCCGAAGGCGATCCAATGATCGAAGGCCCGGATGTGGGCTTCGATTCTCGTCCCGGCCGCCCAGCCGAGGATGGGCATGAAAAACTGGAACAGGCCGAAATGGAAGGCCAGCCGGAACGATTGCCCCCGGGTCAATCCGCGCAGCGAACAGCCCAGGCCGAGCGTCACGGCGAAAGCGTCCATGGCCAGGCCGAGGGCAACGCCCAGGACGACCGGGAAGCTCACTCCCTCAGACCTTTCCGCCGCGCTCGAAATAGTCGAGGACGAGGGAAGCCATGTGGAAGACCGCCAAGGGCAGCGCCTTCTCGTCGATATCGAAGCCCGGATGGTGGTGCGGGTGGGGACGGCCATCGCCCATGCCGAAGAACCAAAACGCCCCGGGGACCTTTTGTAGAAAATAAGCGAAATCTTCCCCGCCCATGACCGGATCGATGGCCTTGATCCGCTCCTCCCCCAGAGTCTTGCGGGCCGTCTCCAGGACGAACTCCGCCATCCGCTCATCGTTGACGAGGGCCGGATAGCCCTGCTGGTAGCGGAACTCGGCCGAAGCGCCGAACGCCCGGCAGGTCTCTTCGATGAACGTCCTCATCCGGCCTTCGATCATCCGCTGGAGCGAGGGGTCGAAGGTGCGGACCGTCCCCGTCATTGTCACTTCGCCCGGGATGACGTTGTAGATGGTGCCCCCGCTCACGGATCCGAACGAAAGGACGGCCGGCTTCAAGGGGTCCACGTTCCGGCTCACGACGCTCTGGAGGCCGACGACGACCTGGGCCGCGACCAGAATGGGGTCCACCGTCAGCTGGGGCATGGACCCGTGGCCGCCCTTGCCTTTGACGATGATGGTGAAGTCGTCGGGCTGGGCCATCATCGGCCCCTTGACGATACCCAGCGTCCCGGTCGGGAGCTGCTGCCAGAGGTGAAGGCCGAAAACGGCGTCGACGCCTTCGAGCGCGCCCTCCTCGATCATGGGCTTGGCGCCGCCCGGGTTCCTCTCCTCGGAAGGCTGAAAGAGAAAGACGACCCTGCCCTTGATCCGGTCTTTGCGCGCCGACAGGACCTTGGCGACCGCGAGCAGGATGGCCATGTGGCCGTCATGGGCGCAGGCGTGGGCGGCTCCCGGGTTCAGCGAGATATACGGCTTGTCTCCTTCCTCCAGGATCGGAAGCGCGTCCATGTCGGCTCGGAGCGCGACGGTCGGCCCGCCCGGCGCTCCATCGAGAACCGCCCGCAAGCCGGTCTTGGCGCAGGCGGCCACCGGCAATTTCAAGCTTTCGAGGATGCCCCGGACGGCGGCTGACGTCCATTCTTCCTTAAAGGCGATTTCGGGATGGCGGTGGAACTCGCGCCTCCAGCCGACGATCTCGCCGGTCAGGGCTTCGATTTCCATTTTCAGGTCGTCTCTCATTTCCATCCTCCGGATGCGGATTTGGCCGACAGGCTGACGAGCACGGTCACGACGGCATTGGCTAAGAGTCCGACGAACCCGGCGTTGACGCCCAGGAACGGATCCCGGCCGGCCACGATCAGGCCGACGACGATCCCGACCCCGGTCAGGAGCCCGGCCGCGACGCCCTGCTTGGTCGCCCGCGGCCAGAACAGTCCCAGGACGACGCCGGGGAAGAATTGGCTGACTCCGTCATAGCCGAAGATCAGGAGGTAGACGAGTTCCTTGCGGAAGAGGAAGGTCGAGGCCAGGGCGAAAATCATGATGACGAAGACCATGATCCGGGACAAGCGGATAACCCTCGCCTCTCCCGCGCCGGGCGCGAACGCGGCCTGATAGATGTTCTTCGAGATCAGGGTCGAGGCGAATAGCACCAGGACCGAGGCCGGGACCATGGCCGTCAAGGCGCCGGCCGCGCCCACGAACCCCATGAACCAGGGCGGGTAGGCTTTCTGGACGAGGGACAGGAAGGCCGTGTCGCCGTTCTTGAGCCCGGGGAGGACGAGGAGGGCCGTGAACCCGACAAAAAAGACGAGGAGAATCGGAATTTGGTAGAAGGGCATGATGACGGCGTTCCGCTTGATCGTCTCCGCGCTGCGGGCCGAAAAGGCCGAGCCGAAGACGTGGGGCCACATGTAAAAGCCGAGCCCGGTCAGGAGGCAGGTCGACATGACCCAGGGAACGTCCAAAGTCGCGGTTCCGCCCGGGAAGGCCAGGAATCCGGGCATCCTTTCCATGAGCGCCTTGAACATGTTCCCGATGCTCCCGAAGTAGACGACGGGGAGGCCGATCCCGACCACGGCGACGGCCGCGATCATCAAGACGTCCTTGACGATCGAGACCCAGGCCGCGCCGCGGATGCCGCTGGTGAACACAAACAGGCAGGTCAGAACGAAGGCGATGACCATGGCCGCGGCGGAACTTACGGCCCGGCCGCTGGCGATCTCGACGATGAAGCCGAGCCCGGTCAGCTGGAGCTGGAGGTAGGGCACGATCGACACCACCCCGATCAAGGCGACGAGGACGCCAAGGGCCCGGCTTCCGTAGCGCTTGATGAAGAAATCGGGCTGGGTGTGGAGGCCGTAGCGCTTGCCGACTTTCCAAACGGCGGGCAGGATGAAGAAGGACAGCGTATAGGCGAGCGTCCCGTAGATTATGACATAGAAGGCCGGAGCGCCCTTCGAGTAGGCCCAGCCGCTCGCGCCCAGAAAGGTGAAGGTCGTATAGATCTCGCCGGCCATCAGGAGCCACATGATGACGACGCCGAAGCGGCGGCCGCCCACGGTCCAGTTCTCGAGGTTCATCCGGACGCGGCGGCCGGCCATGATCCCGAGCGCGGCAGAGCCGAGGACTACGGCGGCGATGATGGCCAGCGCCGCGTTCACGGCTCGCCCCCTTCGTCTGGCGGGTTATGCTTCTTTTCCAGTCGGTAGGCTGCGTAGAGAAAAACGGGCGTCAGAACGACCCAGGCCAGGATCCAGAATAAGAGGAATGGCAAGCCCAGGATGACCGGCCGTTCCCGGTTCACGAACGGGAGGGCCAGGACGAGCGTCAGGAAGGGGATGGCGCCGAGAATCAGGGCGTATTTCGTGCCTTTTTTCATAGTTATCCTATATAATAATGAACTCCGTCTCGAAGTAAAGGACATGAAACCCAACGCCCGCGCCGCCCAGGACGTCATCAAGCTCCGCGGCGTCCGCGTCCACAACCTCAAGGCGATCGACCTCGACGTCCCCGTCCACAAGCTCATCGTCGTCAGCGGGGTCAGCGGCTCGGGAAAATCCTCATTGGCTTTCGACACGCTCTATGCCGAGGGCCAGCGCCGCTACATCGAGTCCCTGTCGTCCTACGCCCGCCAGTTCCTGGAGCGGATGGACAAGCCCGAGGCGGACCTCATCGAGGGGATCCCTCCCGCGATCGCCATCCAGCAGAAGGCGGCCACCAAAAATCCGCGCTCGACCGTGGCCACCGTCACCGAGATCTACGACTTCCTGAGAGTCCTGTTCGCCCGGATCGGGATCGTCCACTGCCTCAAGTGCGGCCGGCCGGTCCGGCGGGACACGATCGACGGCGCCGTCGATGCCCTCCTCGCTCTCCCGACCGGGACTCGGCTTTCCATCAGCTTTGCCTGGCCGATGGCCCGCGGCCTGGCCGTCCTCAAGAAGGACGGCTTCACCCGTATCCTGCGGGACGGCGAGGTCGTTCCTATCGACGAAGGCCGGCACGCCAAGTCCGGCGCGGTCGACGTCCTGGTCGACCGGCTCGCCCTCGACAAGGACGAGCGGGAGCGGCTGGCCGATTCGCTCGAAATGGCCTTCAAGAAGGGCGAGGGTCGGGCCCGGGTCTTGACCGGCGACGGGCGGGAGTTCCTGTTCTCGGAGCGGCTCGAATGCAAGCCCTGCGGAATCGTTTACGAGGATCCCTTCCCCAACCTCTTCTCTTTCAACAGCCCGCAAGGAGCCTGCCCCGAGTGCCACGGCTTCGGCGATTTGGCGGTCATGGATGAGGACAAGGTCGTCCCCGATCCGGCGAAATCCCTGGAGGAGGGCGCCGTCGCGCCCTGGACGACGCCGCTCGCCCGGGGCATGATGCGGGAGATGCTGGCCAAGGCAAAACGCAAGGGGATCCCGACCACGGTCCCCTTCAAGGACCTCAAACCCGAGTGGAAGGATTTCGTCCTCAAAGGCGGGAGCGGCTTCTACGGCGTCAAGGGCTTCTTCGACTGGCTCCAGACCAAAAAGTACAAGGTCCAGGTCCGAGTCCTCCTCAGCCGCTACCGGAAATTCGTTCCCTGCCCGGCCTGCGGCCAAACCCGGCTCAACCCCCAGGCCCGGAACGTCCGGGTGGCGGGACGGACGATCGGGGACGTCGCCCGGATGACCGTCACCGACGCCCAGGCTTTCATCAAGGGCCTGACCCTCTCCGAATTCGAGCGGCAGGTCGCCGAGAAGCTGGTCGCCGAGATCGAAGGCCGGCTCCGCTACCTGCTCGAGGTCGGGCTCGACTACATCACGCTCGACCGGATGACCTTCACGTTGAGCGGCGGGGAAGCCCAGCGGATCAACCTGGCCGCGGCCCTCGGGTCGTCGCTGGTCGGAACCCTTTTCGTCTTGGATGAGCCTTCGATCGGGCTCCATCCCCGCGACAACGGCCGCCTGGTCGAGATCCTGCGCGCCCTCAAGGAGATCGGGAACACCGTCCTGATCGTCGAGCACGACCCCGAAATCATCCGGGCCGCCGAGTTCATGATCGACCTCGGCCCGCGGGCGGGCGAGCAGGGCGGCCGCATTCTGTTCGCGGGGTCCAAAGACGCTTTCCTGAAATCAAAGAAGTCCCTGACGGCCCGCTACTTGAGGGGAGAAAAATCCATTCCCATCCCGCCCCGGCGCCGAACGCCTCGGGGATTCCTCGAAATCCGGGACGCCCGTCTCCACAACCTCAAGAACATCAACGTCAAGCTTCCCCTCGGCGTCTTAACGGCGATCACCGGCGTCTCGGGATCGGGCAAGAGCACGCTCGTCCACGACGTCCTCTACCGCGGCTGGAGCGGCGAGGAGACGGCGGGATTCGGGGCCATTCGCGGGGCCGAGCGGATCGACAAAATCATCATGGTCGACCAGGCGCCCCTGAGCACCTCGCCCCGCTCCATCCCCGCCACCTACACAAAAGCCATGGACGGAATCCGCGACCTCTTCAGCGAAACCCGGGAGGCCCGAGCCCTGGGCTATAAGCCGGGCGCCTTCTCCTTCAACACGGCCGGCGGACGGTGCGAGGAATGCAAGGGGGCCGGATCCCAAATCGTCGAGATGCAGTTCCTGTCGGACATCACCCTGACCTGCGACGCTTGCAAAGGCAAGCGCTTCAAGAGCGACATCCTGGATATCCGCTACAAGGGAAAGAATATCGACGAGGTCCTCGCCATGACCGTCGAGGACGCCTGCGTCTTTTTCGGCGAAACCCCCGATGTGACCAAGAGGCTCCGGCCTCTGGCCGAGGTCGGCCTCGGCTACCTCAAGCTCGGCCAGCCGACGACGACCCTGTCGGGGGGCGAGCTGCAGCGGATCAAGCTCGCCTATCATCTCGTCCACGAGCGCGACAAGCGCATTCTCTACCTTTTCGACGAGCCGACGATCGGCCTCCATCTCGACGACATCTCGGTCCTGGTCGCCTGTTTCGACAGACTCGTCGAGCAAGGCCACTCGGTCGCCGTCATCGAGCACAACCTGGACGTCGTTAAATGCGCCGACCGCGTCATCGACCTCGGCCCGGAGGGCGGGGAGAAGGGAGGACGCGTCGTCGCCGAGGGGACGCCGGAGGAGGTCGCCAGGTCGGCCCGTTCGATCACCGGCCGCTATCTCAAGACCGCGCTCGGGACGAGCTGAAGGACGGCGGCTTCAGTCGCCGTCGAGCCGCTTTTTATAGGCCTCGTAATCGGGGACCCGGCGTTCGTACGGCTCGTCCATCAGGGGCGAGGATATCAGGAAGTCGGCGGTGGCCCGGTTGCAGGCGACCGGAATATTCCAGACGACCGCGATCCGGAGCAGAGCCTTGACGTCCGTGTCGTGGGGCTGCGGCTCGAGCGGATCCCAGAAAAAAATGAGCAGGTCGATCTCTCCCTGGGCGATCTTGGCGCCGATCTGCTGATCGCCGCCCAGGGGGCCGCTCTGGAGCCTCTCGACGTCGAAACCGAGCTCGTTGTGAAGGAGCGTCCCGGTGGTCCCGGTCGCGATCAGCGCGCGGCCGGCCAGAAGCTCCTTGTTGAAGCGAGCCCATTCGAGAAGGTCTTTTTTCTTGTTGTCGTGGGCGATGAGGGCGATCCTCTTTTTTTGGGAGATCGCGGTCGGATTCGGTTGGGGCATCTCGTTTCTCCCTCGATAGGCTGCGGCGCCGGGCCGTCCAGAGCAGTATAAGACAAACCGGGGTGCGGCTCAAAGCGCGGCGGAGAGTTTGCCGCGGCAACCGAATTTGAGATAATGGGCCCATGATTCCCATCGCCGACCTCCACTGCGACACGGCCATGTCTCTGCTCGCGGGACGCAGCCTCGACGACGCTTCGCTCCACGTCAACCTGCCCGCCCTGAGACGCGGCGGAATCGGCCTCCAGGTCTTCGCCTGCTACATCCCCACGGCGATTCCCTCCGGCGAGGCGTTTCCGCTGGCCCTGCGAATGCTCGACATCGTCGAGGAGACCGTCGAGAAGCACGGGGGCGAACTCGCGGTCTGCGCCCGATCGTCCGATATCGAATCGGCCCGACGCGCCGGAAAAACCGCGGTCGTCCTGGCCGTCGAGAACGGGAGCGCCATCGAGAACGACCTCGGCAAGCTCGAGCGTCTCAAGGAGCGCGGCGTCCGCCTCATGACCCTCGTCCACTCCCGGAGCAACGACTGGATCGTTTCATCGAACGACCCCTCGCCCCGTTTCAACGGCCTCTCCGAGCTGGGGAGGGACGTCGTCGCGGCCATGAACGATCTGGGCATGATCGTCGACGTTTCCCACGCCCATGACCGGGCCGTCGAACGAGTCCTGGCCTTGAGCCGCGCGCCGGTCGTCGCTTCCCACTCCTGCGTCCATGCTCTTAATCCCGTCCCGAGAAATCTTAGGGACGACCTCATCCGCGGCATCGCGGAATCCGGCGGCCTGGTCGGTATCAACCTCTACCCTTATTTCCTTGACCCAGATTACAGGGAGACCACGGAACAACGGGCGGGGGATTTATTCAAAGCCTTGGACCGGGAAGAGGAGCAGTCGGGAAATAATCCGATCGGGTTGGCTGAGGCCTTCTCCCGTTTCGTGACGCGCCTCGGCCGGACGATGGCCGACGAGAAGCTCCCGCTCGACCGCTACCTGGATCACATCCTCTATATCGAACGGCTGGCGGGAAATCAAGCCGTCGCATTCGGAACCGATTTCGACGGAGTTCCCTCGCTGCCCAACGGCGTCGAGGACTGTTCGGGCCTCGCCCTCGTCCGGGACGCCCTGGCCGAGCGCGGGCTCAGCGAAGAGCGTCTCATGAATATTTGTTGGTCGAACGTCCTCCGCGTCTTCAGCGCGGTCTGCGGATAAACATCGATAGCGGCCGATGAGGCTCTTTCCGCTCCGGAGACGGGCCGAACTATGAATCCAATGATTTGGATAAGGTCGGTTCTTCCGAAACAAAACGGCCTTCTCACGCGTATTTATTGATAGAGAGCCGGGAAATATAGAAGAAAGATCGCTTCATGAGGCGCCGTTGGGACCGCGGGCATCGCCGGATCATTCTCGCCGTCCTGGGCTGCCTCCTCGCCTGGGCCGGGGTCGCGGCCGGCGCAATTATTTTCACGGTCCTGAGCTTCATGACGGAACTGGACCGGATCGAGTCGGCATCTCTCTGGCCGGGATTCGAGCCCGACGCCGTCCCGGCCGCGGTCTTCGACGGATCCAAGACCTACCTGTTCGATCACCCTCAGCCGCCACCGGGCTTCCGGCCGCTTGACGGAGCGGACCGCGTCCGCGTTTTTGATGGGAAGTACGGCGGCGTCGATAACAACGAAAGGGTCCGGATCGGCGAAACCTGGGTCGCGACCTGTTTGGCGGGGAAGGCGGGGGGCGCAAGCCCGGAAAAAGCGTTTTCTCCGGCTGAACTGGCCGAGATCATCCTCGAGGAAAAGTTCCAGATATTCCTGGCCCGGCGCCATCCCGACTGGCAGCCCGACCCGACCCTCCTCCTGACCTATCCCCGCGACACGGACCGCTCCCTGACCTTACGACGCTGCGAGATGGAGGCTTTTCGCCGGGCCGTCGAAGCCAAATCCGACGGGGACGCCGCTACCGTTCTTCTTCTTAAAGCGCGAGACGGCAGAAATTAAAAGAGCTTACGCCATTTTTCGGTGGCCAGGTCGAAGGCCAGAAGCCTTAATGACTGATAATCCTGGACGAGCACTTTTGCACCGAAGCCATGGGCTTCGGGGATGAACGTGAACGTCTCAGATCGGGGAATACTGTAGATTTTTTCCCCGGCTAGCTTGTCATCGAATATCCTAAGCACATAGTGTTTGTCCACTCGTCCGATAATCGCGATCTTTCGGCCCCCATCTACCCAGTCCATGAACCGGATGAGCAAATCCATGTTCGAATCCTTGAACTCGGCCCCGATTTCTCTCTCGGCAACGACCTTGTTTTCGGCGAGGGAATAGACGCCCAGGCGTCTCCCCGCCTCGGTCAAAAAAGCGATCCTGGCTCCGGTCGCGTCCCAGCGGGCATTGTTGAATGGCCGACCTTTCAATATATCCGTCCTGGTCAGAGTTTCGAGGTCGAAAACGGCCAGCGTATCGGGAGGTGTATAAACGTAGGCGTGCGGTTTCGAGGGGACCGGGAGCGCAGGCTGGGGGGAGCGGAAAGTCACCCCCAGCTTGTCGCCTGCCGGGGACAGACCAAGGGCATGGGTCATCATGGCGTTCTCGGCGAACGTCTGCCACGCGCCGGTCTCGAGCGAAAGCTTGATAAGCCACCACGTTGGGGCTTTTGTCGTTTCCTTCGGAATGATATCGCGAAAAGTCAGCAGGACATGGCGATTATCACCGGTCAAACCGTGTAAGGACCAGAAATATGCGTTGGGAACATCGACATGATAATCCCTCAACCCCGTTCCGTCGGAGTTGACGCTCCACAGGCGCGATTGAGTCCCGGATTTTATCGGGCGGGTTATAAACACGACACGGGTTCCGTCCCGAGACAAGCTGCAGCCATAGACGTATTGCCCCTTAAAAAGAGAACCGTTCCGATCCTGGGCCGAGATGAGAGGCTTTTGATTGCTGCCGTCCTCATCCATAATCCATGGCCCCGGCTCATGCCCTGTTCCCTTGGGGAAGTTCTTGAGCACAACGATTTTCCCCCCCCCGGCCGAAAAGCCCCAATCCCACGAGGCTCTGCCCAGCCGCTTGAGCTCGTCCCTGTCCGCGTCGTAACGGTAATCCCCCCTATTTGTTTGGATGAAAGCGAAGCGGCCTTCGGGCATCACGTCCATGTATTCAAGCGGACTCAGCCATTCCCCGATCCAGGCCGCGGCTAGAATGCAGATGATTGCGGGGATTAAAAGCAGCGCGCTCCATTTCAGGAACCCGAGGACCTTCCGGGGAGGCTGGGAAAAGTCGCTGCGGCAGAAGGCGGCCAGGGACGCCCCCGCGACGCCCGCGAAGGCCAGCCCCCAAGCAATAGGCACTAAAAAGACGAAGCGAGGCTTGATGCGGGCGATCGTAAAAAGAATCATGAACAAGAGGATCGCCAATCCCGCGAATACGAACAGGGAAAAGAAAATGACATGGAATTGATTGTCGGTCAGGAACGACAGCGAGAAGGCGATGATGAAAAGGCTGAAGGACATGATCAAACACAGCGCCCAGGGGGAAATCGTGCCCAGCGGCTCCATCTTAAACCCGAATTCGTTCAGCCGGTCCTTGATGCTTGGAAACATGGATAGAACGACATAGTAAACGAGAAGAGTCGCCGCCAGATAGCCGACGAGAGCGATGAACTTCG
This sequence comes from Candidatus Aminicenantota bacterium, assembly GCA_963702005.1. Classification (GTDB taxonomy): domain Bacteria; phylum Acidobacteriota; class Aminicenantia; order Aminicenantales; family JAFGBC01; genus JAFGBC01. Next base: position 601,115 of record OY969696.1, on the reverse strand, counting down.
AGATCCAAACCGTTGACTTCTTAACCGGCCTCGAAAAAAGGAAAGCCCAAGCTCCGTCCTTGATCTCGGTGTTGAAGGCGTTGGCGCCGATCAACATTCCCAAGAAGGGGAGAAAGACAAGCACGATGGAGCCGGTGAGGAGAACAAGAACATCCCCCCGTTGAGGGAAAACCGAAATCAGGCCGATAAGCATGATGAGCAGCACCAGAGAGAGCAAGGGGATTTCGAATTTTTCCTTCCATTCCCTGAGAATGAGGTGTCCGTTCATGGCGTCTCCTTATGATCTCGCAACCGGCCGGGCCGGATCGACGCTGACGAATGCGACGAAAATCTCCTCGAGCGAGAGGGGCTCGATTTCCATCTTGACCGGAGCGAGGCTCCTGATCCCTTCCTCGGCCGCGCCGTTCCAGGGATAGACGAAGGCCTCGACCCGCCCCGCCTCTCGCTCGACGGAAAGCGTGCCTTCGATCGCGGGCCAGGCCGGCGGTTCGCCGTCGAAGGAAAGCCGGACGCGCCGGGTCAAGGCCTTGACGTCCTCGAAACGCCGGTCGAGAATAACCCGGCCGCCGTGGAGGACAAGGAGATGATCCGCGATCCGTTCCAGCTCATGGACCATATGGGTCGCGAACAAAACGGCCGTTCCCCGCTCGGCCAGGTCGTGGATGACGCCGCGCAGGAAATCGTGCCGGGTCGGGACGTCGAGCCCCGAGGTCGGGTCATCGAGGAGGAGAAGGTCCGGGACGGCCCCGACCGCGACGACCAAGCCGAGCTTGAGCTTTTGGCCTCGGGACAAGGTTCTGATGCGGGCGCCCGGGTCCAGGCCGAGATTCCCGGTCAGGTCCCGGACGCGGTCCGCATCCCACTTGGGGTAAAAGGAGGCATTAAGGCTGAGAAGCTCCCTCACCTTCATCCAGCCGTAATAGAAAGGATCCTCGGGAATATAACCGATCTCGCGTTTGTAGGCCGCGGCGCCAAAACGGATCGCCTGACCCTTGAACACGACCTCGCCCCGGTCGGCGGGGATGACGCCCATCAGGATCCTGGCCAGAGTCGTCTTCCCTTCGCCGTTCCGGCCCAGGAGGCCGTAAACGCGACCCGGCTCGACCGCGAAGGCGAGGTCGTCGAGGACGCGTTTCTTCCCGAACCTCTTGTTCAGCCCGCAGACTTTCAGCAGCTCGTTCATGACGTCCTCCTTTTCGAGGGTCCTTCGAAAGCGGCCCGGAGCCTGTCTTCGAACGCTTTCCTGATCTCGGACAGCCCGGCCCCCGTCTTCCGGGCGTCCTCGATCGCCTCCTCGAACACCGCGTCGAGACGCTTGACCTTTTCCTTCTCGACGGCGGCCCGGGAATCCTCGGACACGAAGCAGCCTTTACCCTTCCTTGTCGTGATCAGCCGGTCCCGCTCGAGCTCGCCGTAAGCCCGGGCCACGGTGTTGGGGTTGATCAGGAGGTTCGCGGCCAGCTCCCGGATCGAGGGGAGGGGCTGAAGGGGCTTGAGCGCCCCCAGGGCGATTTCGCGTCTGAGGCCGGCCTTGACCTGTTCATAAAGGGGGATGAAGCTTGTCGGGTCGATCTTGATCACCTTCGGCCTCCGTATTAGTGTATTAATAATATAATACAGATTAAGAAATTGTCAACCCCTCAACTCCCCGCCATGAATACCGGGGCTTGCTCGGGGTTAACCCTGAGGCTACTCAGCCCCATTCCTTCTAAAAGGGCTGAGTACAAAAGTGTCGCTTCTCGTCCCCGCCTTGAAAGGCGGGGCTCCGATTTTAGCCCCGCCCTTCAGGGCGGGGTAGCATGGGCGAACGGGTCAAGTGGTTTAACGCGGCTAACTCGCATTTTTTTAAGTGTTTTTCTGAAGCTCCACGGACTTACGTCCCTGGAATCCCGCGAGGGGATTGAAAAAGTGACAAAGTGTAGGTTTGACCCCGACTAGAAGGCTTCGCCGACCATGATGTACATGCCGGAGGTGTTCTTGCCGAAGCCGAAATCGACCCTGATGTAGGTCTTCTCCTTGGCGTCGAACAGAAAGCGGAGCCCGAACCCGGCCGTGTATTTAAAGCTTCCCAACCTGAATTTTCCCGGTTTCGCGGCCACGTCGCCCACGCCCGCGAACCCGGCCAAGCCGAACCGCCACCAGACCGGCATCCGGTACTCGGCCTGCAGGATGACCAGGTTCTTGTCCCGGTACCTTCCCAGGTAGTATCCGCGCATGAGCGTGTCTCCGCCGATCGTCCCCATGAACTGGAAAGGCGGTTGCCCCGAGATCAGCCGGACCATGGCCTGAAGGGCGAGGACGTGGCTTGAGAAAACGGGGATGTAGTGGCGCAGGTCGAACTTGAGCCGAATGAAGTCGTACTCGCTTCCCAGAATGCCGCTATAGCCCGACAGCCAGGCTTGATGATAAGATCCGCGGCGCGGAAAAAAGATGCTGTCCCGGCTGTCCCAGGCCGCGGCCAGGCCCGCGCCCGAGACGGTCGTCGTCCCGGTCCCGGGGATCTCGCCGCGGTCGAGCAGGCCGCCCGGCTTGGGCTTGACGATTCGGCCGGTTTCGAATTCATAGTAAAGGCCGCCGAAGAACCGGGACCGGATCTTGCGCAGCGCGGTCAGTTCCAGATAGGCCCGACGGTAGCTGTAGTCTTCCTCGATTTCGTCGGCCGTATCGTTTCCGACCCCGTAGAATTTCTGCGGATAATTTTCCAGCTTGAGGCTGCCGACGATCCTGAGCGTTTCATTCCGGAGGTACAGTTCTGGCAGCAGCCACAGCATGAATTGTTTGTTTTGGGTGCCGATCGCGGCGATCCAAACCTGGGAGGGACGAGCCTCGGGACGGCTGCCGGCGGGCCGGAAATAATAGACGCCGCCCAGCCCCAGGATGATCCGCGTCTCCGGCGAATAACCGAGAACGGGAAGCAGAAGCCACCGCCCCGTCCTGGCCTGCCCCGGTTCGGCAGGCTTATCCTCCGCTCGAACCAATCCCCTCCCGCTCAAGATGGCGCAAGCCAAGAGGCAGAAAAAGATCGGAGCCCGCGCGGATTTTCTGAGCATGGCGTCCCTCTCCCGGCCGGATTACTTATAACACAGACTCAATCCGGCGATCAAACGCCGCCGAGTCCGTCCCTCAGGGTCCGTTGAGCCCGCCGTTCAATTTTGATACCCTAAGAGTCTCAACGGTCATCTGTAAATACGCGAAAGGAGACCTCGCCATGGCTCGAGCCCATTGTCCGGCCCGGAATCTCATTTTAGCCTCGGCCCTCTTTTTCATCGGGACGTCTTTGCTGCGGCCCTGCACGCTGGCCGTCGTTTCGGGCAAAGCGACCCCGGACGGGCGTCCCCTGCTCTGGAAGAACAGGGACACGACGGCTTTCAAGAACAAGATGTTCGCCTTCACGGGCGAAAAATTCAAATGCATCGCCCTCATCGACGCGGCCGACCCCGAGGGCAAGGAGATTTGGGCCGGCCTCAACTCGGCCGGCCTGGCCCTGATGAACTCCCAGTCCGACGACCTGGCTTCCCCCGGGAAGGACGGCGCCGACAACGGCCGATTCATGAAAACGGCCCTGGGCCTCTGCGCCACGGTCGCAGATTTCGAGGAGCTCCTCAACGCCAGCCGCGGCCGCTACGACCTGTCCGCCAACTTCGGGGTCATCGACGCCCAGGGCGGGGCCTGCTTCTTCGAAACGGCCAGCGCCTCCTACCAGAAGTTCGACGCGGCCGACCCGCGCGTCGCGCCCTTCGGCACCATCGTCCGCACTAATTACGCTTTCACCTCGCCCGACCTTCTCGCGGGCGGCGGCTTCATCCGCTTCGAGCGCGCCTCGCATCTTTTCGAGACGGCCCGCGCCGAGAACCGCCTGACCGTGAAGTTCATCCTCCAAGAAGCGGCCCGCGACCTCGTCAACGAGAAGCTCTATTCCTTCCCGATGTCCGTCGCCCTTCCCGCCGACCCGGCCGCCCCCCTCTACATCCATACCAACGATACGATCAACCGCAACTCCTCGGTCGCCGTCGCCGTCTTCCAGGGCGCGCCCTCGCGGGACAAGTCCTACTTGGCCACGATGTGGGCCGCCCTCGGCCAGGCCGTGACGGCGGTCGCCGTTCCCCTTTGGCCGGACGCGGAAGCCGTTCCTGCCGCCTGCGCCGGGCCCGCGACGGCGCCGCTCAACGACTTCTCGCGAGCCCTGGTCGCCTATCTCTACCCGGATGTCCGCGGCCACATGCCTCAGTACCTGAACCTGACCCGGCTCAGGACCTACTGCGGTGAGGGAGTCCTGCCCAAGCTCCTCCGTATCGAAGATACCGTCCTGGACAGGACAGAGCGGAAGCTTCGCGACTGGGAAACGCTCCGGCCGCCCGCGAAGGATGTCGCCGCCTTTCAGGAGGAGCAAGCGGGCTGGGTTCTCGAATCGCTCAAGGCGGCCTTCCCGGACCTTATCGAGAAGAAATAGTCCAAGAGAAAGCCGGGACGCGCCGGCCCTTCAAGACATTGGGAGCGCCCCCCTTTTTTCGTCGACGATAGCATAGGTTTTTTTGGAAAAAGTCAAACCCTCGACTCCCCGGCCTGAAGGCCGGGGCTTGGTCAGGGTTAACCCTGAGCCTCGCTTCTCATCTCCGCCTTGAAAGGCAGGGCTCCGATTTTAAGCCCCGCCTTTTAGGGCGGGGTCGCGTCGGCGAACGGGTGACAAAGTGTAGGTCCGAAGCTCCTCGCCGGTCCCCGGAGCGGGTTCCTCGCATCCACTCCACGACGATGCGCCTAGGATTTCTAGCGGAGGGGATTGACCCCGTTCAGGGCAGGTCCGGCGGGCTGATCAGGCCGCCTGAGATGACGGCGTTCATGGCGTCCTTGACGCTCCAGTTCATCTCCCGAACGTCTGATTCCTTGACCAAGACCATGAAGCCGGTTGTCGGGTTGGGAGCGGTCGGGATGAACACCTTGAGGACTTTCGGCGCCTTTTTCTTCCCCCGTTCGGAGAGGGTCCCGGTAACGAAACCGATCGACCAGACGCCGGACCGAAACTGCTGGACGAGCACGACCCGATGGAAGCCTTTTTTGTCGGGCAGGGAGATGGCGTCGGTGAGCTGCTTGCCGACATGGTAAACGGTCTTGATCAGGGGGATCCGGGTCGTCAGGAATTCGACGACCTGAAACGCCTTCCGGCCCCACCAGTGGCTGACCGCGAGCCCGGCCAGATAAAGAAGAATCAGGACGAGGAGGAGACCCAGGCCGGGGATCCGCACGCCGAAGATGCGCTCGATCCAGGGCGCAACCCGCTCGTCGACCTGGAGGTAGAGGAGCCGGATGACAAAATAACAAAGGACGAGGGGGACGAGGGCGAGCAGCCCGCGCACGACGTTGGTCCGGATGTGCGAAAAAACGGACTTCATGTGCGCCCTCGCTTTGGCCGGCACACCGTTATTTCTTGCCCCGGCCGGACATCTTGGCCGTGAGAAAGCCGATCAAAAAGCCGGCCAGGACGGCCAGCGGCAGGAGGATGATCTGGGAGAGGGATACGCTCCAGAAATAGAGCCGGTAGGTGACGATTTGTGTGTTCTGGATGAGAAGAATAACCAGCAGGGCCAGGATGACCAGGGCCAGGACGAGCTTCGTTTTCACGGATTCGCCTCCTTCCCCCGATGGGTTACAGCCATTTCTTTTTCTTGAAAAAGAGGATCATGGTCAGCGCGACGGCGACGATGATGACCCAGACGCCCGCGTAACCCCAACGCCACCCGAGCTCGGGCATGAACTTGAAGTTCATCCCGTAGATCCCGGCCAGGAAGGTCAGGGGAATGAAGATGGTGGCGATGATGGTCAGGACCTTCATGACCTCGTTCATCCGGTTCGAGAGGCTGGACAGGTAGGTGTCGAACATGCCCCCCAGCATGTCCCGGTAGGTCTCGACCGTGTCGATGACCTGGATGATGTGGTCGTAGATATCGCGGAAGAAGATGTCGGTCCCCTTCTTGACCAGGGCCGATTCGGTCCGCTCGATCGAGTTGATGACCTCGCGCAGGGGCCAGACCGCTTTGCGGAGGAAAAGCATTTCGTTCTTGAGGACGTGAATTCCGTTGAGGGTCTTGGGCGAGGGGTCGGCGATGAGCTCCTCCTCGAGGTCCTCGATCCGCTCTCCGACCCGCTCCAGGACGGCGAAGTAGCTGTCGACGACGGCGTCGATCAGGGCGTAGACGAGGTAATCGGGGCCGAGCTTGCGAATCCGGTTCCCGCCCTTGCGGATCCGGTCCCGGACCGGGCCGAAGGCGTCCCCCTCCTTCTCCTGAAAGGACAGGACGAAGTTGGGGCCGACGACGAAGCTGTTCTGCTCTATGAGCTCGGAGCTGGAGCCGGGTCCTCCCTCGAGCGTCTTGAGGACGATATAGATGTAGTCGCCCATATCCTCTATTTTGGGGCGCTGGTTGGTGTTGAGGATGTCCTCGAGGATGAGGGAATGGATCCCGAAATACGTCCCGAGCTTCTCGATGACGGGCGTGTCGTGGATGCCGTCGACGTTGATCCAGGTTACGGTCGGCTTGTCCTTGAACGGAAAGCACTCCTCGACCGTCCGGGCCTCGCGCTCCTCGAAGTGCTTCTCATCGTAGTCGATAACCGTGATCTTGACGCGTTCCATCTTCCGCTCGCCGACGTGGACGAGCGTCCCCGGCGGAAGGCCCGCCTTCTTCGATCTTTTTGTCACGGATGGGGGCATGCCGCGCGTCTCCTCCTGCCGTTCGGAATCGGGATCATTCTATCACGCCCCGGCCGCCTCGGTCCATCGGCGGGCATAGGCGTCGGCGTCAAATTTGCGGCGGAGCCCGGCTGAACCCTTGTGTGGAATTCGCGGAGCGACCCGTCGCTAGGGCCGGATCACTTACTACGGGGAGCAGAATAGGCATTGCATAGTCCTTGCTGCTCCCCGAGTACTAGCCGGGCGATAAGGAAATATGGAGTCAACTATATTTCGCCCGGCTTAGTAAGCCGGGCTTGGACCGCGGTCCAGTCGACGGCCTTGAAGAACGCCTCGATGTAGTCGGCCCGCTTAATGCCGTAGTCGAGCATGTAGGCATGCTCAAAGACGTCCATGACCAGGAGCGGCTGGCAGCCGGCCGGATGCGAGACGTCGTGCTCGTTGATCCAGGCGTTGAATAGCCGTCCCGCGGCCGCGTCCCGGTAGAGGACGACCCAGCCGATCCCCCGCATCGCCCCGGTCGCCCGGAAATCCTTTTCCCAGAGCTCGAGCGAGCCGAACTCCCCGGCGAGCGCCTTGGCCAACCCGCCGTTGGCGTCGAGGCCGGCCTTGCCGCCCAGGTTCTCGAAATAGAGCTCGTGGAGCCGCATCCCGTCGAACTCCCAGCCGAAGCGGCGCTTGAGCTCCGCGTACTCGGGCGTCGCGGTCTTCCCGTCCTTGAGCATCTGGGCCAGGATGTCGAGGACCTTGTTCGTGTTCGTGACATAGCCCTGGTAAAGGGTGAAATGGTTCTTGAGAAGGGTCTCGCTGAAGCCCGCCGTCCCGATGAGTTTGGAATAATCCTTCGCCGTGTAAGCCATGATCGTTTCCTCCTTGTCCGGAAGCCGTCCCCGCCCCAGGGCCTGGAGCGCGCCCGCGGCCAATACCGCCGCCCCACCCGCGCCCGTCAAAGCCAAAAAGTCGCGACGATTGAGCATAACGGCCTCCCTCACAGCTAAAATCTATCAAAAATATAGGATTTGTCAACCCCTCGACACCCCGGCCTCGAGGCGGGGGCCTGTTCGGGGGTGACCCTGAGCCTCGGCGAACGGGTCAACCCCCAGCCTGAACGGCGCCGCCGTCGCCGTCGCCCCCCGCCTATTTCCCCTTGGCAGCGGACTTCGGTTCGGGCTTAGCTTCGGGTTTCGGCTCGGGTTTTACCCCGGATTTCGCGTCGGGCTTCTCCTCGGCCGACTCGCCGGCCAGGCCGACCTTCCTGCGCAGCTCGAGTTCGAGCTGGTTGGCCAGCTCCGCGTTCTCCTTTAATAGCTTTTTGACGTTGTCCCGGCCCTGGCCGAGCCGCTCGCCCTTGTAGGAGTACCAGGTTCCGCTCCTCTCGATCAGGCCGAAGTCCAGCCCGCAGTCGACGAGGTCTCCCTCCCGGGAGATCCCCTCGCCGAAGATGATGTCGAACTGGGCTTCGCGGAAGGGCGGGGCCATCTTGTTCTTGGCGATCTTGACCTTGACCCGGTTGCCAACTATCTCCTCGCCTTCCTTGATGCTGGCGATCCTCCGGATATCGATCCGGACCGAGGAGTAGAACTTAAGCGCCCGGCCGCCCGTGGTCGTCTCCGGATTTCCGATGAAGATCCCGATCTTCTCCCGGAGCTGGTTGACGAAGATGAAGCAGGTCTTGGAGCGGGCGACGATGGCCGTGAGCTTCCTGAGGGCCTGGGACATCAGGCGCGCCTGGAGGCCCATGTGGGAATCCCCCATCTCGCCCTCGAGCTCGGCCTTGGGGACGAGGGCCGCGACCGAATCGACGACGATGACATCGACGGCGCCGCTCCGGACCAGGACCTCGGCGATCTCCAGTCCCTGCTCGCCGTAATCGGGCTGGGAGATGAGGAGGTTGTCGATATCGACGCCGATCTTGCCCGCATAGGTCGGGTCGAGGGCGTGCTCGGCGTCGATGAAGGCCGCCTGTCCGCCCCGCCGCTGGGCTTCGGCGATGACGTGGAGGGCCAGGGTCGTCTTCCCGGTCGCCTCGGGCCCGAAGATCTCGACAACCCGGCCGCGCGGGAACCCGCCGATTCCCAGGCTCAGGTCGAAGGCGATCGAGCCGGTCGGAATAGCCGGGACCTTGACGGCAGCGTCCTTCTGGCCGAGCTTCATAACGGCCCCCTTCCCGAACTGCTTCTCGATCTGGGAGACGGCGGCCTCCATGGCCTTCAGGCGGGAAGAATCCTTGGGGTCTTTATCTTCGTCTTTCATCGTGCACCTCGTTTGATCGCGGGGCGTCCCCCGGCCCGGACCCCCTCCCGGGGAGAGTCGGCCGCGGGATCACCTTTCTTTTTATCACAACCCGCGCGGGCTGTAAACTCGGCTCCTTGGTGCCTCCCGGACCGGCCCTCGGTTCCATTCCCGGAAGCAGCTCTCGTACTCCTCGACGAGCCCCCGGTCGGCGAAGCTGTAGTAGGAGTTGTTCCCGATGATGATATGGTCGAGGACCTTGATCTGCATGACGCCGGCGGCGAAGACGAGGTCCCGGGTGATCTCCCGGTCGCACAGGGAGGGCTCCGGGTCCCCGGAGGGATGGTTGTGGACGAAGATGAGGGCGGAGGCGTTCGTGCGCAGCGCGTCCTTGACGATCTCTCGCGGATAGACGGCGCTTCCGTCGACCGTTCCCTCGAACAGGGTTTTCTCCTCGAGAATCTGGTTCTTGACGTCCAGGAACAGGACCTTGAACTGCTCCTTTTTCTGGTCCCGGAGGGCGTGGTAAAGGAAATCGAACACCTCCCGGGAGGAACGGCAGACGGGCTGGCTCATCATCTTGTCCTTGAGGAAGCGCCGCGAGACCTCGTGGATGAGCTTGATCCCGAACGCGTTGCGGGGACCGATCCCCCGGACTCGCCTGAGATCCCCGGCCGAGGATTCGAGGACGCCCCGCAGGGACCTGAACTCGCGGAGGGCGGCCTTGGCGGGCTCCTTACAGTCCCGGCGCGGTGTCCCCAGGGTCAGGAGAAGCTCGATGACCTCATAGTCCAGAAACCCGCCCAGCCCGTGCTTTAAGAACCTCTCGCGGAGGCGGCGACGATGGCCGGACGGACGGGCTCCGCCGTTTCCGGGCCGCGGGGCGGGGGCGGGAAATTGGGATTCTGTCATGGTCATAAGAAAAGACGCGGCCGGAAGCGCTTTTTTCGCAAGAATTAAGTCGTGTGTCCCCGGAATTAATCCCGGTAGAGGGCGTCGATGTCGTCCTTGTACTTGGCCTCGACGATCGTCCGCCGGACCTTGAGGGTGGGCGTCATCTCGCCGGCCTCGATCTCGAAGTCCCTGTCGAGGAGGGCGATTTTCCTGACCCGCTCGAAAGGCGCGAGGTGGGCGGACGCCCGGTCGATGGCGGCCATGATGAAGTCCACGGCCTCGGGCCTCACGATAAGCTCCCTTCGGCTCGCGAAGGGAATCCGAGCTTCCTTAGCATAGGCCACGAGTTTCTCGAAGTCGGGGACAATCAGGGCGGCGATGAATTTGCGGTTGCCGCCGATGACCACGGCGTTGGCGACTAGCGGGATGGTCTTGAGCAGGTTTTCGATGGGCTGGGGCGCGACGTTCTTGCCGCCGGCCGTGATGATCAGGTCCTTCTTGCGGTCGGTTATAACCAGGAAGCCGTCCGGGTCGAGGTGGCCGATGTCGCCGGTATAAAGCCAGCCGTCGATCAGAACCTCGCGTGTCTCGGCCTCCTTCTTGAAATAGCCCTTCATGACGTTCGGCCCGCGGACGATGATCTCGCCGTCGGCGGCGATCCGAAGCTCGATCCCGGGGATGGGCATCCCGACCGTCCCCAGCCGGATTTTATCGAAGGTGTTGACGGCCAGGACGGGCGCCGTCTCGGTCAGGCCGTAGCCCTCGAGGATGGTCAAACCGATGGCGAAGAAGAACTCGGCGATGTCCTTGGACAGGGGCGCCCCGCCCGAGACGAAAAAGCGGACCCGGCCTCCCGTCTTGGCCAGGATCTTGGCGAAGACGAGCTTGCCGGCCAGCCCGTTCTTGGCTTTGAGGAGGGCGGACACGGGTTTCCCCTCGAGGCGGCGTCCGCTGTACTTCTTCCCGGTCCGCAGGGCCCAGAAGAAGATCTTTTTCTTGAGGGACGACCCGGCCAGGATCGTGTCCATGACCTTGGCGTAGATTTTATCGAACAGGCGCGGCACGCTGATCATGATCTGGGGCCGGACCTCGAGCAGGTTTTCGGCGACGGTTTCGACGCTCTCGGCGTAGGCGATCGAGCAGCCCTTGTAGAGAAAGGAGAAGGTCGTCATCCGTTCCAAGACGTGGGAAAGGGGAAGAAAGGACAGGACGGTGTCCCTGACGTCGAAGGCGACGATCGCGGTCAGGGTCTTGACGTTGCTCACGAAGTTCCCGTGGGTCAGCAAGACGCCCTTGGGGACGCCCGTCGTCCCCGAGGTGTAGATGATCGAGGCCAAGTCGTCGGGCTTGACGCTCAGGGCCGTCTCCTCGAACAGACCCGGCCGCTCGGCCGCCGCCCTCCGGCCTTTCTCCCGGAGGCTCTCGAGGGTCAGGACCCCGTCGGGCGCCGGCCCGTCCATGAGGATGTAGTGTTTGACGCGGCCGAGGGCCTTGCGGACGGCCCGGACCTTGTCCCAAAGGGCCCCCGATGAGCAGACGACGATCTTGGCTTCGGAATCCTCGATGATGTACTTGACCTGCTCGGGCATCAGGGTCGGGTAGATGGGAACGGTCACCCCGCCCAGGCAGAGGTTGGCGAAATCAACCATGACCCATTCGGGGCGGTTTTCCGAGAGAATAACCAGCTTGTCCCCCCGCTCGACGCCGAGAGCCTTGAGACCGAGGGCGATCTCGCGGACGGTCTCGCCGAACAGGCGCGTCGAGATCGGAAGGTAGCGGCCTTCCTTCTTATACTGGAGAAGGCCGTCCTTGGGGTATTCCTTGATCGTGTTGATGAAGATTTGGCTGAGTGTGTCGATCATGGTCTCCTCCTATGAAATGGGCCGGCCCGCCCGCATCTTCCGCTCGTGGGACAAGAGCCATTCCTTTCGCCACAGCCCTCCGCCGTAGCCGACAAGGCTCCCGCCGCCGCCGAGGACCCGGTGGCAGGGGACGATTATGGAGATGGGATTCCGGTGGTTGGCGCCGCCCACGGCGCGAGCGCCTCCGGGCCGCTTCATGGCCGCGGCTATCGCGCCGTAGCTCGTCGTTTCGCCGAAGGGGACGAGGCGGAGCCTGCGCCAGACTTCTTTCTGGAAGGGAGTCCCAGCCAGGTCGAGCGGAAGATCGAACTCGGTGCGGCGGCCTCGAAAATAGTCGTCGAGCTGGCGGCGGCATTCGAGGAGGGGCGTCGGGGCCTTGTTCGAATCTGCGGGTCCGGCGGAAGGACGCCGCTCGACAAAATTGACTGATTCGACGCCCCGCTCGGTTCCCGTGATCTCAAGAACCCCGATGGGCGATTCGAGAAATACAGAGGCGCGCGCCCCCACAGCCGACGTCCCCGCTATTCCTTGAGCCGGACGTAGATGTCGGCCCGGCCGCTCTCGTCCTCGACGCGGAGCTCGAATTGGGTGGGGTGGGCCTTGAAAAGCTGGGACAGCTGTTTGTATCCGTAGGTCCGGGGGTCGAAGCCCGGGTCGAGCTGGCGGAGCGTGAACCCGATCGTGCCCAGGTTGGCCCAGCCGTCCTCCTGGACGGCCATGTCCACGGCGCCCCGCAGGAGTGGGGCCGGGTCGAGCCGGTTGGGCCGTTCGCCCTCGGTCCGCTCGGTCCGTTCGGTCCTTCGGGAAGGACGCTCGTGCTCGCGGGCTTGACGCTTGGGTATCAGGTTCTCGGTGTAAATGAAGAGGTTGCAGGCGTTGACGAAGGCCCGGGGCGTCTTCTCCTTGCCGATTCCCATGACGAAGAAGCCCATCTCCCGGATCCGGGTCGCCAGGCGGGTGTAATCGCTGTCGCTCGAGACGAGGCAGAACCCGTCGACGAGGTGGCCGTGGAGGATGTCCATGGCGTCGATGATCATGGCGCTGTCCGTCGCATTCTTGCCGATCGTATAGCGGAACTGCTGGATGGGCTGGATGGCGTTCTCGTTGAGGGCCATCTTCCAGCCGCCCATGTTGGCCGTCGTCCAGTCGCCGTAGATGCGGCGGATGGTGACCAGGCCGTACTTGGCGACCTCGGCCAGCATCTTTCCCAGGAGCGAGGGTTGGGCGTTATCGCCGTCGATGAATAGGGCGATTTTCTTGCGGCTTTCATCCGAGAATTGTTCAGCCATGATGACCCCTGTTTTTAGCGGATTTCATTTTCGCCCCCATGATACCCCGACTCGATGCTAAATAGCAAAAGGGTTTCTAAGGGCATTTTATGCCGTGCGACCCAAGTGCGATCCGAGCCCCGACCACGGTTTGATCTTCTTCAACTTATCCGAGAGGGCGTCCTCCGCCACTTCCGTGTCATAAGCCGCCTGAGCCCGCAACCAGTAGCCGTTGGACAGGCCGAAGAACCGGCACAGCCGCAGGTCGGTATCGGCCGTGACGGCGCGTTTACCGGCAACGATCTCGCCGATGCGCTGGGCGGGCACACCGATCTCCTTGGCGAGGCGATACTGCGAGATGCCCATCGGTTTCAGGAACTCCTCGCGCAGCAATTCGCCCGGTGTTACGGGCTTGAGCTTCGTCATAGTCTTATCTCCTTAATGGTAGTCCACAATTTCGACGTCTTCGGCGCCCGCGGCCGTCCAGCGGAAGCAGACTCGAAATCGATCGTTCACGCGGATGCTGAAGTGACCTTCACGATCACCTTTAAGCGCCTCGAGGCGATTGCCCGGCGGCACACGGAGGTCCTCGAGTCGCCCCGCGATCTGCAGCTGTCGCAACTTGCGCCGCGCAACAGACTCGATCTTGGCGAACCGCTTGACTCTCTGGCCGTTCGCAAGCGCTTCCGCATCTGCGGATTTGAACGACACAATCATGGTCCGATAGTATCGCGTTGCGTGATTAATGTCAAGCGTGATTAGCGGGAAACTCGGAGACTGCGAATAATGCTTGTTATATCTCTGTGCTTATAGATCACTTCTTACGTAACAACCCGTCATACCTCAGCTGAAATGCTGTGTTGTTTGCCAGAGAACTCATTAAAGTCCCAAAACCGGCCAATGCATTCCCTTTTGTAAATGAAGAAGCTATCCATGCCGTTTTTCCTGAAGCGACATCAAAAAGCCGCAGCTCAAATTTAACTCGAGGCTTCGAGATAAAATAGCCTGGAGATTGGCGAGTTTGAGATGAATATTGAATATAATTGCCCATTAAAGTAGCTTTAGCGTCAGTGCGCGAGGAACCAGGCACATAGGCTTCGGAAGTGAAAGCATCGGTGAGCGTGATAACAAGAACTGCTTCAATTTTGTTCTTAGATAGGACGTTATTAAATTCCTCATTTGAGTAGTCTCTGGTCGGAGGCATTATTCTTATCGAAGAAATTGCATCTACAGAAAACTCGGAAAACCAAAAGATAAAGGCTTTTTCGGCGGTATCCCTGTATTCCAAGTCGGAAAAAGGCGCTATAACGAGTATCCGATGAAAAGACTTCCCGACAAAATCGGGATCCTTGAAAGCCGTAATGTGGGTCGAAGCGCAGCTGGCCAGAAGCCCCAATGTTATTGCCAATAAAATTGCATTCCTTTTATGCATTTCCTTTGTCCTCCTTCTCAGTTTTATTACCCAACGCCTCATTAAAGAGATAAAAATGGCCATTTACTTTGGACTTCATCAAGACCTGGCAGGGTCGAATATTTATATCTTTTTTGTAAACATATTTTAAAAGCATCTCTTTCTCCATTGTATCTATTTTCTTCATAACTCTCTTAGGCCCTTTTCACTAAAGATCTATTCCTTATCTAATCTTCTAAATAAATCTATCCCTTTAGTTCTGAAGCCAGAAGGGAACATGATCAATCCAAAACCTAAAATCGAAGTCGAAAGAATTGGAGAAGAGGTTGTAGCTCCATAATTGGGATTCTTTAAAAACAAACTGACTAAATCAGTAATATAGCTTTTAGCATACTCGCTTTGAGCTAGAGCCCCAACAATTATGCCTATTATGGTATCCGATATTTGAATTGGGGGACAAAAATCAGATATTGCTATAAGTGGATTCATACAAACTCTTTTAAATTTTCTATAGTCCGTCCCAAACGTAATGGCATCCATCATATCCTTTAGAAGGTCTATTTCTCCTTTGTTATCGGAATATTTATCAGCAATAATTATTCCATAATCATCGCTTGATTCTAAAACAGGCCTTTCGAATCTTTCTGCAATATACTTAAATTGCTCTTTTGTAGCCCATAGGAGACTCCTATTCATATTCCATTTATGTTTTTTTACTCCATAACATTCATTAAGGTCATGAACTGAACAAATAACAGCGACATTATAATTTTTTAGTAATCCCAACAGATCTTTATATAACTTTTTCCTAACTTCATTAGAAAGGGTCCGAAGATAATGAGCTTGATCGGGTGACCACTTGATCTCTACGTTACTGGGTATATGGAATCTTCGTTTTAGTTTAAGGATATCTTCACAAAGCTTACTGATTTCTTCTTCATCAATGCAAAATCCTCCATTGCCCAAATAATTTTTATCCACCCTATAAGAATCATCTAAAAAAAGAATTTTCATTTCTGCTCTCAAATTATATAGCGTAAAAATAAGCACATAATCAGTCCTCCAAATTCAACTAAGGTAGTTTAAAGATTCAAGAATAAAGGCAGCTCCGAAAAACACCTCAAACCCCTTCTAAAAAATAATATATTCGCAGTAAGGCGAAGCTGTCAATACCAGGTTGGTTTAATCATTTGACAGATGCTTACGTCGTTTTATATAAATATTCCAGTATCGTCGGCTATATTTTCCATCGGCATATTGGACGAAGGAGGTCACGAGTTGAAAAGACAATCATCCAAGAAAATCCTTCTTTCAGTCATCGGCATACTGATCCTGACCACCGCGCCGGCACTCGCGCAAGAGCCGGTGCGCAAAGGCGGCACGTTCTATGTTGGATTAGCCCTGCCCTTCAACAGCTTTCAAGGCACTTATTCAAGGAACGTCACGACAATCCGAAAAGGCGACGTCGAGGTCGACAGCCGGATGGGTTGGGGTATTTTAAGTTGAATTTCGTCATCAGCTTCAGGTTTCATCTCAAATAAGCGCGCCGGGTGACATCCGGAATTCCTGGGACACGATACCGAATTAAGAAATTCGGTTCATGTCCCGGAATTCCTTGCCGACTTCTGTCGGCAATTTTGGGTCAATCCCCGAAATCATCTCATTCCATCCCGCCTCGCGTTGACCGGGGCGGAGGCATGTGATAAGAAAGGAGCGGCCCCCGTCATGAAAGCGAGGCGCGCATGAACGGCAACATCCCGATCCTGTATGTCCAAGGCAAAACCCTGCCCGAAGCTTGGGAAAAAGCGGTCCTCGCCTGCTGGAACCAAGGCACCGCGGTCCCGACCGAATACGACAAGCCCGGAGATCCCCCCAGCCGGGATTGCACGATGCTCTGGGTTGCCGAGGACCCCTTCGCCGAGCCCCGCATCCACCGCGCTTTCCCCGGAGGCCTTGAAGACCTGGAAGTTTACAGACAGGAAGTCGTCGAGGGCGTCCACGACCACTGGATCGCGCCCGAGGAAGGCAAGTGGACCTATACCTACCACAAACGGCTGTTCGCCTATGATATCGAGGGCGCGACCATCAACCAAATTAACGCTATCATCGACAAACTCGCCCAAACGGGCCACACGCGCCGGGCTCAGGCCATCACCTGGAACCCGAAGCTCGATCCGCCGACCTACGACCCGCCCTGCCTCCAGCGGATCTGGTGCAGGATCCTTCCCGACGAGAAGGGCGAGCCGGTCCTCAACATGAATTGCCATTGGCGCTCCCGCGACGCCTATAAGGCCGCCTATATGAACGTCTTCGCGCTGACCGACCTTCAACGCCTGATCGCGGCCCGGATCGCGGAGAGAATCGGCCGGCCGGTCCGGGTCGGCCGCTACGCGGACCTCGTCGACAGCTTCCATATCTACGGATCCTATTTCGGCGAATTTGAGGGTTTCCTGAAGATGGTCGAGAAACGATCCTGGGAGGAGCGGACCTGGCACTCGAGCTACGCCGAGCCCATGTTCGCCGAGGCGCGGGAAAGGCTCAAACGGGAAAAAAAGGCGGCCGGATGACGCTCATTCCCTTGCTCCTAATTGCGGCCTCGATATCGGGAGGCTTGACCATCCTGGCCGATTATCGGGGCCGCTATGGGCTCGTTTATGTCTTCAAGCCTCTGACGATGGCGGCCATCATAGATGTCGCGTTTATCGGATATATACTCGAAAGGCCCCTCTACGGCCGGCTGATCCTGGCCGGGCTTGTTTTATCTCTCGCGGGCGACATCTTTCTCATGCTCAAGAAAAAACGCTTTATCGAAGGGCTGGTCTGTTTCCTGATCGCCCATGTTTTCTACGCGGCAGCGTTTCTGTCCGGCGTCGCGCTCCGTCCTCCCGTCTTGCCGCTTCTATTTCTGTTGGCGTTCGCCGCCGTCGCTTTCGCCGTCCTTTCGCCCCACTTGGGAAAGATGAAAATCCCGGTCGCCGTTTACATTCTCGTCATCACGGCCATGGCCGCGCTCGCCGCAAACCGCTATTTTCAGGCCAGAGATGGCGGGGCTTTATTGGCTCTTTCCGGCGCCGCGCTCTTCCTCGTCTCGGACACCTCGCTCGCCGTCAACAGGTTTGTGAGAAAACGCCGGTTCGGACAACTCCTGACGCTCGGGACATATTTCGCGGCTCAGATATTAATCGCGATGTCGATATAGCGGCAGAATCAACGTCTCAGGCGGCGATCTGGCCGTCGATTCCGACGACGATCTTGGCGATGGGGATGTCGACCCCCGACTCCTCGACCGCCGTCTGAACCATCCTGTAAAGCCCCGAACAGCAGGGAACGGACATGATGGCCACCGTCAGCGACTTGAGGTCGTTGAGGCGGATGAGCTCGGCCAGCTTCTCGACATAGCCGCCGGTCTCATCGAGCTTGGGGCAGGCGATGACGAGCTTCTTTCCCTTGAGGAGGTCGGGATGAAAGCTCCCCAGCGCGAAAGCCGTGCAGTCGGCCGCGATGAGGAGGTCGCTCTCCTTGAAATAGGGGGCGACCGGCGAGATCAGATGCAGCTGGATGGGCCACTGGCTGAGCTCGGACGCGCCGGAAACGGTCCGCCCGTCCTTGGCTCGCGCGCCGGCGGGCTTGATCTCGCGGGCGAGGCTCCCCGGACAGCCGCAGGCAAGGGGGGCGGCCGCATTAGGCTGATGTCCATGGTCCTTGGCGATTCCATGAACTTCTGCGGCCGCCTCCTTGCCGCGGGTTTTAAGGACGTGTTTATAAGCCGCCTGGGCGTCATAATCCGCGCTATCCCGCTCTATGACCTTGAGGGCTCCGGTCGGGCAGACGTCGAGGCAGGCGCCCAGGCCGTCGCAGAAGATCTCCTTGACCAGGACGGCCTTATTCTCCGCATCGAGCTCGAGGGCGCCCTCGGCGCAGGCCGTCGTGCACAGTCCGCAGCCGTCGCAAAGGTCCCGGTTGATTTCGATGATTTTTCTCTTGGCCATGTCGAGTCTCCTTGTCGTCATTTCGGGTCCATGGCCAGGATAATCGAAGGGCTTGGAAAAATCCTTGACTTAGGTCAAGGACCGGGAGGCTCAGCCGATGGGATTCGAAGGACGCGAAATGGTCCTAACGAGCTCGACTTTAAATTTAAGGCAGTCCAGGACGCGGATCCGCAGCCCCTTGACCTCGATCAGCCCCTCGGTCTCCATCTGGCGGAGGTTGCGCGAGAGCGTCTCGGGAACGGTCCCCAGGAGCCGGGCCAGCTCGGATTTTTTGATGGGCAACTCGACGAGGCAGGCGCCCTTTCCCGAACAGCGGCCCAGCAAATACTGGACGAGCCTCTGCCGGACCGTGCGCAGCCCGAGCGCCTCGATGCGCTCGTTGAGGATCAGGCACTTGCCGGCCAGGAGCTCAATGAAGAACCGGGCCGCCGTTGGGTCCCTATCCAGGCCGGACAGAACCCGCCGCCTGTCGAAATAGAGGACCCGGGAATCCCGGACGGCCTGGGCGTAGATGGGAAAAGACCCTCCCGCTAGCGCAACCGCCTCTCCTAAGAAATCGCCGGGCTTGAGCCGGACGACCTCGACCTCGCGGCCCTGCTCGTCCATGCTGAAAGCCCTGATCTCGCCGGCCAGGACGAAATAGAACCCCTCGGCCTTTTCCCCGGAGCCGAAGAGGAAGACTCCTTTGGCATATTTCTTGGGCAGGCCGAGGCTGCGGAGGTGAAGAGAGAGGTCCATCAAAGAACTCCGCCGACGAGAATGAGCACGGCGGAAACGGTGAAGATCAGCGGGCAAAGCTTGAAGGGAATAAACCTGACCTTGAAGCCGGTGAACAGGGAGACCAGGGCCAGAATCAGCAAGCCGCCCGCGGAAATCAGGAACACGGCTTGCGAGACGGCCTGCGCCGGATCGATGGACGCCGCGGCGGCCACGAGGGCGCCGACCAAGATCAAGGACACGCTTTCAACGATCCATTCCATCATGATGATGCGCCGGTTGTCCCGGCTGATATCGCCGAAACCCTTCACGACGCACGCCGTCGGAAACAGATGGGCGATACCCCAGACGGCGGTCAACCCTGCCCCCAGATACAAGAGCGGTCCATTCATGGTCCAACCTCCTTACAAAACCGCCTTCAACAAGCCGATGTCCGCCCGCCGAAACGGGCTATTGCGGACTGATGAGAAAGCTTTGGACGATGTTAACGAGCTCTGCCGTAGAGTTTCTGCCATCAGCGATAAAAACCCAGACCTCGCCCGCCTCGGGGATCGCGTAAGCGGCTTTCGCCGCGCCGGAGATCTCGTAGACAACGCGGCCCCCCGTCCTCTCCGTCCGCCGCGCCCCTTCGATATCCATCTTACCCATGACTTTCCAAGCCGCTTCGTCGGGCTTCTCCCAGGGATCGATGGGGACCTCGTGGAGCTCGACGCGCCTTCCGTCCGGGGACTTCATTTCGACGAGCAGCGTGGACGGCCAGACCTCGTCGAGCCGGCCGAATACGAAGCCTTGGGGCTTGCGGACTTCCAACCCCAGCCAGGGATTGATATAGGCATCGCCATTGATCGTATAGGGCTTGGCGCCGTCCGGGACCGGGATTGTTTTTCCCCCTTCGACCCGGTAGGCCAGGACCTGGACGTCGATATAACCCATGACCTGCTGGGCGCCGCCGGCCAACGCTCCCGCGCCATCGGCCAGCGATGAGGAAACGAGCTGGAAGCGAGCTGCGTCTGCCGCGCCCCCGCTGGGTATGGCGGCGTCGAGCGCGATCCAGTCGCCGCCGATCAGGACCTCGGTCCAGGCGTGGCCGCCGAACATCCCCAGCGCATAGGCGTAGCCCATGACGAACCGCGCGGGGATGCCGGCCGCGCGAGCCAGCGTCGCCAGGATCGTCGCGTAGCCGACGCAGGTCCCGCGCCGGTTCTTAAGGATTTCGGCGGAGGGGGCGAAGGCGATCCCGAGGTCGAAGGTCATGTTATCGGACACCCAACGCCTCAGCTTCAGCGCGGCCCGCCAGGCGTCCTTCTCGGGTCCGACAATGGAGGCGGCCAGGGCGCCGAGCTCCGCGTCGTCCGATTGAAGGTAGGCGTTCGGTTCGAGAAACGCCCGCCCTTCCGCCGTCTCGGGAAGGGGGAGAGGGCTGGAACGGAGCGGCGCCGATCGGCGGACTTCGAGGTCGAGCGTCGTCTCGGTCTTGGCGACGACTTTTTGATTCGAGCCCGGGATATCGGGCCAGCCGAGCTCGGGCCGGCGATGGATGAGGCGGATCTTGAGATATTCGGTCTCGCGCGGCCGCGGCAGGCGGACGCCGGTCTTGAGCAAGGTCCGCTCATAGGCCTCGGCCGGGAGCTCGCCGCCCGCCGAAGCGGCTAAAGCCTTCTCCCGGTCGACGCGGACGACCTCGGTCAAACCGAACGGCCCGGGCTCCTCGTCCCTGAGGATCTTGCCGTCCTCGCCGAGCCAGAAGGTCCGCTTGACGGGCTGGGCGTCGCTCGTCTCCTCGACCTTGAGCGAGGGGACGCCCTTGCCTTCGAGCTCCAAGTTTTCCCGGCCGATGAGGACGCGGACGGCCGCGACGATCTTGCCCAGCGACGGCTCGAAGGTTCGGTACTCGACCGTATCGCCCGGAGTTCGCAGCCCATCCCGGGTTCTGGTCCGGACGCCTTCGGGTCCGAGGAGCTCCCCCGCGAACGGGAGGGTTCGGACGAACGCTTTTCCGGCCGCTCCGCTCTTGACCTCGAGGAGGCCGTCCTTGACCTCAACCTCCGTTCTCATGGTCAGGACCGAAGCCTTAAGGTCGAACGTGAGCCGCCGCAGCAGGCCGGAGCGAGTCTCTTCGAAGTCGGACCGAACGGCCATCTCGACCTTGGCCCCGAGGCGGTTGAGGACGATCGTCATCTCCGACGTGCCGACGAGCACGATGTCTCCGCCGCCGGGACCGCCGGGCTTGGCGGCCGTCGTTTCGCGGACATAGCCCACGTCTTGGCCCCCGATCCGGACGAGGTACCAACGCTCCGCGGCCGGGGCAACCTGGGGGGCCTGATAGGCCCTAACCAAGGTTGCGGCCGACAAGAAGAGGAGCGCCGTCGCAAGCCTGATAACGGCCGGCCGATTTATTTTTTCGCGTCCCGTCATATCCACTATTTTAGATGAAATGCGGCGCGCCGGCCACGGCGATCTTTTCCTTGACGTTCCTGGACGACGGCGCTAATGTAGGGGCGCAAGGGAGGAAGCCATGTTCGGACGCGGACCCGCCGCAAAAATCAAGGAATACCTCGGCCGTCAGATCGTCCTTTCGGACTGGTTGACGATCGGTCAGGAGCGGATCAACGCCTTTGCCGAGTGCACCGAGGACCGGCAGTGGATCCACGTCGACGAGGGGCGGGCCCGGAAAGGCCCCCTGGGTGGGACGGTCGCCCACGGATTCCTTCTTCTCTCCCTGCTGCCCTATTTCAACATGAAGAGCGAAATCGCCGGACTGGAATTCAAGTATGTTTTCAACTACGGCCTCAACCGCGTCCGATTCATCACGCCCGTCCGCGCCGGCGCCCGCGTTCGGAACCGGGCCGTCCTCAAGAGCATCGAAAAAAAGGGTTTCCGGCGCCTGCTGGCCGCGATCGAGAACACGATCGAGGTCGAGGGAGAGAAAAAACCCGCCCTCATCGCCGAGATCCTGGTCTATTGCGTCCTCTAAGCCTAAGCCGGGCGCCACGGAAAAATGGATTTCCGCCGGCCGAATTCTGGTATAATAGACGGTTAAGATGGATCTCAAAAGAGGAAACAAGGAGGTTTCATGAAAAGGTTCACGATCGTCCTCATCTGTATTCTTGCCATCGCCGTCGCGGCCAATGCCGACATTTACGTCAAGTCCAAGATCCACACCGACCCGGTCAGCTTTATGGGCCAATCCCAGCCGGGCACGGATACCGTTTCCGAGCAGTGGATCGGGGACGACGTGTTCGCCACGGTCACAGAGGCGACGACCTCGCTCATCGACCTCAAGAAGAACGTCATGGTCATGATCAACCACAAGGAAAAGACCTACATCGAGACGCCCCTCCCGCTCGACCTCTCCAAGATCATGCCGGCCGAAATGGCGGGCATGGCCCAGGCCATGATGAAGATGACCGTGGCCGTGACCCCGACCAACCAGACCAAAACGGTCGGCTCCTGGGCCTGCACCGGTTACAACGTCGCCATGAACATGATGATGATGCCGATGAAGATCCAAGTCTGGGTTACGACCGATGTCCCCTTCGACCTGGCCAAGTTCACGGAGAAGATCTACGGCAACGTCCTCAAAGCCCAGTTCCAGCTCGACGACGCCGCCGTCAAGGAAATGATGAAGATCAAGGGATTCTGGATCGCGAGCGAGACCTCGGCCGAGATGATGGGGGCCAAGATTCATGCCACCACCGAGGTCGTCGAGATCGGCAAGAAGACTCCCCCGGCATCGGTCTTCGCCGTTCCCGCCGGTTACAAGAAGATGGAACGGTACACGATGCAGCAGATGCAGAAGCGCTGAGCGCCGCCCTGTCGCAAGTCCGAGGGGAGATCCCTCCCGAACGAAGGCTCTCCCCCTTTTATTTTCGCTCCGCGGGCGCCGGCCGACGATAGGCGGAATCGCATGGACAAAATCTCGCGCGTCAACCCCCTGTGCGAGACGCTCCGCATCGCGCCGCGCCGGGTCCATAAGCTTCTCATCCAAAAAGAGAGCGGACACCATGGAATCGGCGAGATTATCCGCCTGGCCAAGGCCGCCCGCATCCCTTATTCGTTCGTGCCCAAGGCCACCCTGGATAGGCTGAGCCCGGACCACCAAGGCGTGACGGCCTTCCTGGGCGCTAAAGAATTTTCCTCCCTTGAGGATATCCTGGCCTCCTCGCGGCGGCCCTTTCTCGTCCTGCTGGACGAAGTCGAGGACCCCCAGAACCTGGGCGCCCTGGTCCGGAGCGCCGCCGGCGCCGGGGCGGACGGAATCCTCCTGCCCGAACGGCGCTCGGCGGGGCTCACCGACACCGTCCAAACGGTTTCGGCCGGAGGGCTCGAACATATTCGGGTCGCCCGGGTTCCCAACTTAGCCCGCGCCATGGACGACCTCAAGGAAAGGGGGATCTGGCTGGTCGGGGCCGAAGGCGGAAGTCCGGAACTCTGGTATGAATTCGACTACACCGAGCCCGTCGGCCTCGTCTTCGGCTCCGAGGGCAAAGGACTCCGGCCTCTGATCCGGAAGAAGTGCGATAAAATCCTTTCCATTCCGTTGGCCGGCTCTCTCGGCTCTCTCAACGTCGCCTCGGCCGCGTCCGTTTTTCTATTCGAGGTCTCCCGCCAGAGGTCCCGGGCCGCCAAGGCCGGCGAGAGGGAAAGAAAGCCCGCTGACAGGAAGGAATAATGCCACCATGAACCTTATCCGGGGCTCCATCGCCGTCGTTCTCCTCTCCGTCCTGGCCGTCCCGAAAGTGCCCTCCCGGATGGATTCGCAGTCAAGGCCGGGCCTCTCCTCCGCCGAACGAGGCCGATTATCGGTTTATTTCCGTGAGGAGATGGTCGGCTTCGAGGACTATTCTTGGTCGGAAGACGAGTTCGGCTATTCCCTGGACGTTACGGGCCGAATGACCAAGCCCCTGGATCTCGAGGTCGAGCGGCTGACCCTTCACTTGAACAGGAGCTTTATTCCCTATTCTTACATTTTCAAGGGCACGATCGGCGGGCTCAGCCAAGAGGTCACCAGCTCCCTGTCGGAGGGCAAGGCGGACAATATCCTGATTGTCTCGGGTCGCGAGAGCCGGGTTGAAGCCCAAGTCCGCCGCGACGCATTCCTCCTCCCCAACCCCTTGTTTTCCCCTTATATCGTCCTGGCCAAGAAATTCCGCTGCGCCCTCGCCGAAAAAATAGAATGCTCGGCCTACATCATCCCTCAGATGGAAATCCCCCTGACCGTGGAGCCCGTGGAAGGAAGCCCTTGCCGTTTAGCGCTAGCCATGGCGGGCGTCCGAGTCGAGCTCGAAACCGACGGCGATGGAAACCTCCTGAGCTTGCTGATCCCGGCCCAGAGCCTCAGAGTTCTCCGGAATTCTGGGGACACACGACTTAATTCTCAAGCAGTTTCTGTAGAAAAGGCAGACGGCCGGAATTAAGTCGTGTGTCCCCAGAATTCCACTCGGCTTGACAGGGATTCGCTCAAGCCCTTAGAATAAGCGGGTAATAAGCCTGACCTGAAAAGGGTACCCATGGTCAATCACGAAGATTTTTATCAGCTGGAGAAGCCGATTACCGCCCTTAAGGACCAGATCGACGAGCTCCAAGCGGGCGAAGACCCCCGCAAGAAGGAAAAAATCGCGGTCCTCCGGCAGGAGATCGAGCTGGAGTGGTCCAAGATCGCTTCCCAGCTGACGCCTCTCCATATCGTCCAGATCGCCCGCCATCCCAAGCGGCCCTACACGCTGGATTATATCCAAGCCCTGTCCCAGGACTTCATCGAGCTCCACGGGGATCGCCGCTTTAAGGACGACCCGGCCATCGTGTCCGGCTTCGGCTTCTATAAGGGGAGGACGGCGGCCTTCATCGGCCACCAGAAAGGCCGGACGACCAAGACCCGCATCGAGCGCAACTTCGGCGAGCCCAATCCCGAGGGCTACCGAAAGTCGCTGCGGATCATGAAGCTGGCCGAGAAGTTCGGCTTCCCGGTCATCACCCTGATCGACACCCCCGGCGCCGACCCCGGCATCGGCGCCGAAGAGCGGGGTCAGGCCGAGGCCATCGCCTACAACCTGAAAATGATGACGACCCTGCGCGTCCCCATCGTCAATGTCGTCATCGGCGAGGGGGGAAGCGGCGGCGCCCTGGCGATCGGCGTCGGCGACGCCATCCTCATGCTCGAACACACCTTTTACTCGGTCATCTCGCCGGAGGGGTGCGCCGCCATCCTTTGGAAAGACTCCGGCCGGGCCGCTCAGGCCGCCCGGAATCTGAGGTTCACGGCCAAGGACTGGCTTGAGTTCGGCTTGTGCGACAAGATCATCGCGGAGCCGCCCGGCGCCGCCCATCAGGATTACGAAACGACTTTCAAGAACATGGACAAGGTCCTTAGCCAAACCCTCAAGAAACTCGAGCAGAAGCCCGTCGACGATCTCCTCGAAGAGCGCTATCAGAAATACCGTAAGATGGGAGTCTTTTTCGAGAAGTGACCGAAGACAAGCGGGATCCCAAAGAGATCGCGGCCGTCAAGGGGACCAAGGACATCCTCCCCGCCGAGGTCGGCGAGTGGCAGTCCGCCGAGGCGACCTGCCGGCGCGTCTTCGAGCTCTACGGCTACCGGGAGCTCCGGGCGCCCGTCATCGAGCCGACCGAGCTTTTCGAGAAGGGGACCGGCCAGACCTCGGACATCGTCATCAAGGAGATGTACACCTTCACGGACAAGGGAGGGCGGTCCATCACTCTGCGCCCCGAGTACACGCCCTCGGTCGTCCGGGCCGTCATCGAGCACAGGCTCTACCTCCAGCCCGATCCGCTCCGCTTTTATTACCTGGGCCCGATGTTTCGCTACGACAAGCCCCAGAAAGGCCGCTACCGCCAGTTCCATCAGGCCGACATCGAGGTCTTTGGCGAGAAAGACGCCGCCATCGACGCCGAGATCGTCGAGATGGCCGACCGGCTTCTCCGCGAGGTCGGCGTCGGCAGTACCGAAATCCTGGTCAACTCGGTGGGCTGCCGGGCCTGCCGTCCCGCCTACCTCAAGGAACTCCGGGCCCGGGCGGCCGATGTCAAAGACCGCCTCTGCGACGACTGCAAGAGAAAGGCCGAAACGAACCCGCTCCGGATCTTCGACTGCAAAGTCGAAGGCTGCAAAGAAGCGGCGGCCGGGTTCCCGGCCATCACGGAATTTCTCTGCGCCCAATGCGCCGGTCACTTCGCCGAGTTCAAGGCCGGCCTCGACCTCTACGGGCTGGCTTACCAGATCGAGCCCCGCCTCGTCCGTGGCATTGACTACTACACGAGAACAACCTTCGAATTCGTCGCGCCGGGGCTGGGCGCCCAGAGCGCCGTCCTGGGCGGCGGCCGCTACGACGACATGATGAAGGACTTCGGCGGCCCGGACTTGTGCGCGATCGGATTCGCCATGGGAATCGAGCGCCTGCTGGCCGTGGCCCGAGTGAAGGTCGAGAAGAAGCCCTTCGTTTATCTGGCCTATATCGGCGAGGATGCCAAGAAGTCCGGCATGGAGCTGGCGCGAAAACTCCGGTCGAACGGGGTCGAGTGCCTCGTCGAGTACAAGGACAGGGGCCTCAAAGCCCAGTTGGGCCGGGCCAGTAAACTCGGCGCCGCCTGGGCCGTCATCATCGGCGAGGAAGAGGTCGGCAAGGGCCGCTACGCGGTCAAGTCCATGGCCACGGGCGAGCAGCGGGATGCCGCGCCCGACGACGTTCTCAAGATCATCCGGGGATAAGCCCCTGCGGTTCCCCGGCAAAGGATAAGCCCATGACACAGGAATATCCCTCCGAGTGGAAAAGGACGCTGTATGGCGGAGAGCTGCGGGCGGCGGACGTCGGCAAGGCCGTAACGCTCTGCGGCTGGGTCAACCGGCTTCGCGATATGGGACATCTCCTGTTCGTGGACCTCAGGGACCGGCAGGGTCTGGTTCAGGTCGTCATCCCCGCCGGTAACGAAGCCCTTAGGGAACAGGCCAAAAAACTCAGGATGGAGGACGTCATCGGAGTCCGGGGCGCGGTCAAGGCGCGCGACGCCAAGTCCGTCAACCCCCAGATGGCGACGGGCGAGGTCGAGGTCGAAGCGTCATCGCTCACGGTCTTCAACACGGCCAAGGTCCCGCCCTTCGTCGTGGCCGACCCGCCCCAGGCGACCGAGGAGTTGCGTCTCAAGTACAGGTACATTGACCTTCGCCGTCCGGCCATGCAGAGGAACATCAAGCTCCGCCATCGGACCGCCCTCGAAGTCCGGAACTTCCTGAGCCGGGAGGGCTTCTTCGAGATCGAGACGCCCTTCTTGGGAAAGTCGACTCCCGAAGGCGCGCGGGACTATCTCGTCCCGAGCCGGATCCATAAGGGCCGCTTCTACGCCCTGCCCCAGTCGCCCCAACAGTTCAAGCAGACGCTCATGATCAGCGGCTTCGACCGCTACTTCCAGATCGTACGCTGTTTCCGCGACGAGGACCTGAGGGCCGACCGCCAGCCCGAATTCACCCAGATCGACATCGAGATGAGTTTCATCGGCGAGGAAGCGGTTTACGCTCTCTGCGAAAACATGATGGCGGCCGTCTTCGCTCTGATCGGGGAGAAGGTCGCGGTCCCCTTCGCGCGGATCCCCTTCGAGAAGTGCCTGGACCTCTACGGAACGGACAAGCCCGACCTCCGGGCCGGGCTTGAGATCCGGGACCTGGGCAGCGCGGCGGCCGGGATCGACTCCGAGATCGTCAAGCGGGCCCTGGCCGAGGGCGGCGTCCTCAAGGGCCTGTTCGTCAAGGGCGCGGGCGCCCTGTCGAGGAGCCAGATCGAAAAGCTGGCCGACAAGGCGAAATCGCTCGGCGCGGCCGGACTCATCTGGATCAAGAGACAAGACGGCTTCAAGTCCGCGCTCAAGCTCGCCGATCCCGACTACGAAAGGCTGTGGGCCGGGCTCGGAGGCGAGGAGGGCGGTCTCGGCCTCCTCATCGCCGGCAAGCGCGAGACGGCGCTCAGGGCCCTGGGCGAGATCCGCAAAGACCTCATCCATGACGAGGCCAAGAAGAGCGGGGCGTTCAAGTTCGTCTGGGTGATCGAGTTCCCGATGTTCGAGTGGAGCGAGGAGGAGGGCAAGATCGTGGCCGTCCACCATCCCTTCACCTCGCCGCGCGAGGCCGACCTTGACCTTATCGAAAAGGAGCCGCTCAAGGTCAAGGCGCGCGCCTACGACCTCGTCCTCAACGGCACCGAGATCGGCGGCGGCTCGATCCGGATCCATCGTCCCGACGTCCAGAAGCGAGTCTTCGAAGCGCTGGGACTGTCGCCCAAGGAGATCGAGGATAAGTTCGGATACTTCCTCGAAGCCCTTGGCTACGGGACGCCGCCCCACGGCGGGATCGCGCTCGGCTTCGACCGGCTGGTCATGCTCCTGGCCGGCGAAGAATCGATCCGGGAGGTCATCCCCTTCCCCAAGACGACGAGCGCCCTGTGCCTGATGACGGGGTCGCCGAGCGAAGTCGGACCGCGCCAGCTCGACGAGCTGGGGCTGATGCTAAAGAAGGATTAGATCAAAGCCTTTTCATCGGGCGGAAGGTATCCATGTCCGGCATCGTGAGATGGGGAATCCTGGGCTGCGCCGGCATCGCCGAGCGGGCCCTCATCCCGGCCATTCGCTCCTCGGCGACCGGGGAGCTCGCGGGCATCGCCTCCCGTGATAAAATAAAAGCCCGGGACTGGGCGTCGCGTTTCAATATTTCCAGAGCCTATAACGACTACGCCGCACTTCTCAAGGACCCGGAAATCGACGCCGTCTACATCCCCCTGGCCAACCACTTGCACGGCCCCTGGACCCTGCGAGCCTTGAAGGCCGGCAAGCATGTCCTGTGCGAAAAGCCCATCGCTCTCGATGCGCGAGAGGCGAAGACGATGGCGGCCGCCGCGGAGAAGACCGGCCTTCTCCTTATGGAGGCCTTCATGTACCGCTTCCATCCCCAAGTCGAACGCGCGCTCGAGCTCGTCCGCTCCGGCGAGATCGGCGACGTCCGCTTCGTCCGCTCGTCGTTCACGTTTCCCTATGCGGGCGATCCTTCCAATTATCGCTGGTCGCCCGGTAAGGGCGGCGGATCGCTCCTCGACGTCGGCTGCTATCCGGTGAGCGGAGCCCGCCTTTTCTTCGGCGAAGAACCGATCTCGGTTTTCGCCAGGGGCAGATTCCACCCCCGCCGTCGCATCGATATGTCGGTCTCGGCCCTCCTCGAGTTCCCGGGAGGCCGCCCGGCCCATCTCGACGCTAGCTTCGAAGCCCAGTTCCAGAGCCGGCTCGATATCGCCGGAAGCCGGGGCCGGATCGAGCTTCCGCGCGCTTTCTCCCAGAAATCGTTCGACGTCGAAATCCGGGTCGCCAAAGGGGACAAGGAAAACGTCCTCCCCATCCCCGCGTCGAATTCTTACGTACGGATGGTCGATCATTTCGGGGAAGCCCTGCTCGCGAACCGGCTTCCGCGCTACGGCGTTCGCGACGCCGTCCTCAACATGAAAGTCATCGACGCCGTCTTCGGCTCGATCCGGAGCGGCCGTCCGGCCCGACTGAACGCGAGGTGAATCCATCATGGACAGAGCCCATACCAAGGAATTCGAGGTTCACAGCTACGAAACGGATGTCGAGGGCAAGGCCCAGCCGCTGGCTTTGCTCAATTATCTCCAGGACATAGCCGGAGAGCACGCTTCTCGACTCGGATTCGGGTTCCACGACCTGACCGCCAAGGGCATGATCTGGGTCCTCTCCCGCTACCACGTCAAGTTCCTGGCCTATCCCGGATGGGGGACGAGCGTTCGGGTCACGACCTGGCCGTCGGGACATCATGGGATCTTCGCCCTCCGGGATTTCGAAATGACCGATGCCGAGGGCCGGACGCTGGCCCTGGCGACGAGCTCCTGGATCATGCTCAACCTCCGCTCCAAGCAACCGGCGCGGGTCGAGGAGCATCTGGCCGGCCGGGTCGTCCTGCCCAAACGGGCCGTCGACGATCCCTTCCCGCCGCTCCCCGCCTGCGACGGGGCCGAGAGGGAGCGCGAGTTCCAGGTCCTGTTCAAGGACCTCGACCTCAACCGCCACGTCAACCACGCCGTCTACATCCAGTGGGCACTCGAGACCGTCCCCTCCGATATCCTCACATCCAAGCGGCCTGTCGAGCTCGAGGTCGCCTACAAGGCCGAGGCGTTCCACGGGGACACGATTCTCTCTAAAATCCGGACGGAGAGCGCGGATTCCGGCCTTTCCTACCTCCACGGGATCTTCAACAAGGGCAGCGGAGTGGAGCTCACCCGTCTTCGGACGCGCTGGGGATAAGACGCCGGCTGCGGCCCCGCGATCACTCGATTAATTGTTCAGCCTCATGCGGGCGGTCGCCGTGCTCATCCCGCCGTTCCCGGGCAGGCTGGGCGATAGACTGTTGAGGTTGGGGATGACCGAGACATAGCGGATAGCGAAAAAGTAAAGGATTTCATGGCTTATTTCTATCCTCAAATTCACAACGGGGGAAGCCTAGCCGATAATATTTCAGATTTCAAACTCATTTACATAATTTCGAAGGCGTATCAACCTGAGTGCGCATGTTGACCGCCACCCCAAATTCCCCGTGTTTACATCCCAAGCGGCCGTAATCCAGCATCATCGGCCTTGGGCTCTGGACGCAGCCTGCTTCAGGGTGGGCCTAATGCGGGAATGCCAGTACGAATAAAACAGGAATACGAAATTGGTGTTTTCCAAAGCCCAAAAAAAGCGAATTTTCCAGTTGGCTGAATATTATTTATCGGCTACTTTATGGTGATCTCCCGGGTCGTCTGGGCAACCGCTAATCCGCCTTTCTCCCGGGCCGTCAGGGAAAGCGTATAGCGTCCGGACTTGAGTTCGCCCAACTCTAAATCGACTAGGAGCTTCTTAATCGGGCCATCCGTGGAGTCTTTGACGATAGCCACGGGAATGGGCCGAGTGTTCGTCCCGCCCGCCTCCATGAGCTGCGCCGTCAGCTCGATCTCGAAATTCGGCCTAAGTGACGTGACGCGAAGGGCCGCCCGGATGATCTTCGTCCCGGCGGGCAGATCCTCAAACAAGGGAGAATATTCTATCGCGTCATAAGCATATATGTTGGCTAGCGATGCCTGGGGGGGAGCGCAAATCTCCTCGACGCTTCGATTGGCCAGGATGAGAGGCGGATCGAGCCAAAGGGTCGCATCGCGAGCTTGCGGGATAGTGATCGTCTGGGATCCCCTGACCCCATATCCGGTCTCCATGTTGCAAAGGGCTATTCTACAGACAACGCGGCCCGACCGTGCCGGAGCGACAAAGACAAGCAGGGTCATGTCTTTCTCCATATTATGGGCCGCGACTTTCAGCGGGACGATAGACTCGGTATCTCCCTTCTCGTCGAGGATCAGGCACAAAGCTTCAGCGTTATTCGCTAGGTGGCAGCCGTAAGGACATCGATAAGCGTTTCTTAATGAGTGAAACCGTAAGGACATCGATAACTGATCGGCCTTCAAGCGATCGGATCGACGACTTTACCGACGAACGGAAAAGGAAACGTCTTGATAACCTTCCCCTCGTACTTGACGAAGACTCTGCGATGGTACGTCGAGAGTGTGGCCACGACGTACTGTCGTTCCAGTCTACGGAGGATGAAATACGCGGCGCCGTTGAATTCGATGCAACCGTGGGCATCCACCTTGCGGACGAACGAGACGCAGCCCTTGGCGATCGGCAGATCGAGGTGTCCCCGGGAATCGAGATGCTGATCGAGATTGAAGGCGGATGGGAGATGACGAAGTGCGGACCAGAGCCGGTCGCGGAGTTGGCCGGGAAAGCGGGTGCCGTGATCGGTTGCCCGGAGGCTTCGATTCGGCTTCTCGAAGTGGTAGTAGCGGAGGAATCGTTCGCTCGTGCGGCGCAAGGACCGAAGATCCGGACAGGGATGACGGAGCACCCGCGCCTGCCAGACCGCATTGAAGCTTTCGATAGCGGCGTTGCGGCCGGGTTCTTTCGGGGGAATGAAGCGAAGCTGGATGCCCAACAAAAGATGGAGCCGGATGAGCTGAGAGAGACTGTAGCGATACCGTCCCCCTCCCGTCGCGGCCATCTCGTTGTCCATCTGGGAGATTCGGGGAAGCCCCATAACTTGCCAGGAATCAACCAGATGACGGCAGAGCGAGATCGTTCTCTTGTCGCGGACCTGGCTGGCCGCAGTGGTCTGTCCGGCGGCGTCGATGGTGTGGATGGAGTAGAAGCGGGTGACTCCCGCAGGACCGCGGAGATGACGGGGCCCGACCAGGTCGGTTTGCTGAAGGTCGCCCATCTTACGGGCCGGGACGTAGGGATAGGGAGGCCCGTTGGAGGAGCGTTTGGCCTTGGCCTTTTTCGTTCGTCCGGCGCGGGCCAGGATCTTCTCGATGGTCGAGATGGCGGGAAGCTGGCGGACGCCCCGTCGCTGAAGCTCGAAATGGATCGTTTCGGCGCCGATGCCGGCAAAAGCGGCGCGACGGGTCTTGTGGGCCGCCAGTTCGTCGCGCAGGACCAGGATTTTCCGGACCAAGGGCTCCCGCGTTTGATGGGGGATATGTCTCGGTACCCGACTTTGGTCGCGAAGCCCATCAAGCCCGAATTTTCGATGGCGATTGAGCCATTTGGAGAGCCAAAAGCCGCTCCGATGGACGGTGCGGAGGATTTCGTTAAACCCAATCCCATCATAGTAATTTTCAATGGCTTTCTTCCGAGTCTCATATTCGCTCTTGATGCTCACCGCAAAGATCTCCTTCCCACTGGAATGGGAAAGAGTTTAAGCGATGAGCAAATCGCTTATCGATGTCCTTACGGTTATTCACTTAGCGATGTCCTTACGGGAACCCGCTAGGGCTTTCGCCCTAAGCTGACGCGGAATGCCGAGGAAGGCAACGATACCCGACTTCCCTCCGGCCATTATCGGCAGGGCCGTTAGCGGAGCTTCGGCCGGAGTCTGAATCAGGGGGTTCTCAGCTAAGGCCAGGTCAATGATATGGAGGAGTTTTTCGTTTTCTGTATATTCGGTGAACGGCTTAGGGTTAAAATATCCTTGCTGGCCGAAGACGGAGCAGCCTTTCCGCTTGACCTCAATCCGGACGCTATGGAAACGGCCGTCCCATTTTTGGTCGATATAATACCCGAGCACGCAGTAGGTCCCGGTCACCTTCTGAATGGTCCGGTTGATGGTCTCATAGCTGTTGATGTTGTCGAAATACTTGCCGCCGGATTCTCGGGCAAGCTGTCTGAGCGCTTCATCGCCTCTCAAGTCGTTGTCTTCGAAAGACGCGGAGCCGGCGCTGGAAACGTTGACGGCATAAACCGAGCTGTTTGAACCCGCCAATTCCTTGCACATCTCGTTGTAGCGGTCGCGCAATGCGGCATCCCCCCACAAGGTTCCAGCTTCGCCCCCGTACATCGCATAATTCGGGATACCGGAGGAGAAGAGAATAATGTTCTTGATGCCGGGAATATTGCGGAGAGCCTTCGCCAGCTCGGATATTTGCGAGGCGAAGCCGACGGCTTCATTATTCATGCGCGATCGTTCGGCCTCGGCAATTCTTTGTGTCATTTTCATTTCAGGACTAAGCGCCGCATCCAATTCCAGATGATCTTTAAGCCACTCGCTTTCGAGACTCCAGGCTCTCCCCAGAAATTTATTGGCCCCCAGACCCTCGACGACCTGGCGGATTCTCTTGTGATCGGACGTCAGATATTCGTGAAGAGTCAATCCCTTTCTCGCTGAAAACGATATTACCCCGACTTCGTCATCGGGACGGACCTGGGTGTCGAGAAAATTCAGCGCGGCCGTTCTCGATTTGGAGACCCCTGCCCTGTTGTTGAAGGCAAAATCGAAGAACAGGAAGAACTTCCGGTTCATTTTCGAAACAGACGGGGTAGGAAGGGAAGGTTGCGGGCCTTGCGGAACTTGATTTATCGACAGGTCGTGCTTTTCAAAATCCGTAATTGGCTTGGCTTGGCCGTTGTCGTAAAGTTCGAAATCGGATTTTGTTAAATCGGCGACCGCGTTCCCCGACCTGTCCAGCACGTAAACCTGGACCAATTTCAGGGTCACGGTAACTTCGTGTTGAATTTTATCCCGGATTTCGACCTGGGCTGTTATTGAAGTAACCAATAAAAAGCAAATTGCTTGGATAGCAAAGCAAAGAAAAAATTTTAAATTGGGCTTCAATGAATGCCTTTTAATCCTCCTCAGAAAAACAATAATATTTGAATATTATTGAAATTAAGATTGCTCTTTACTGCCAGAGTTTATTTGGGACAGGCCCCGGCTAGGCTTTGGCAATCATACTCGTAAGCTGCTCCAGAATAGCATACAATTGCCCATACTTCAAAACATACTCCAGAATCACAATAATTGTAAGTCCAATAATAAGTCTGGCATTTTCCATAGGTTCCGCACATGCCCGCGCAATAAGCGCGAGCCTCGTGCTCGCACGTAAAAGTTGGCCCGTGTGTTTCGCAAGGCCATTGAGAATAAACGAGATTAGCGACGGTCAAGGCACAGAGGAGAATGAATGAAGCAAAAATCCCTACACTTAACCTCTTTTTCATATAGCACCTCCTATCGAAATTAAGGTAAATAGGGTCAATTTTAGGTATAACATTATTCTGTTTCGCTCATTTCTCGATAAATAACGATTCTTTGTAAATTTGAATCGATTGAATACATGTTCCCTTTGCTATCGCATGCCTCAAGGATCCGATTCGAATGGGCTTCGTTTCCATAGGCAACATTCATTCTTAAAACATCGAGAAAAACCCCATTTTTGCTATAGCGATAAATCTCAGGCTGCTCAATATCCGAGTTATAATAACACAGACAGATGTTCTCTTTGTTATCGAGGAAAGCCGAGCCGAAGCACTGGACCTAAGCTCCCTTTGACTCAAATTCTTTTAAGCGCTTTATATAATTCTCTATAAGCCGAGGATGCGCGATTCTGAATTTGTTTTTAATCCTATGATCGTTATCTATCAAAAAGATAAATAGCGAATTATTAGAAACGAGAATTAGTTCATCCTTTTTGGTCATGAGTTTTTTTAAATCAATGATCGACGGCCTAGACATTAATTTAAGCATTTTTTTCGGAGGGACTTCATAGGGGAAATCAAGGTGGCTAGAATATTCAACCAAGGAGCCTTTCAGATGCATTTCCTTATCATAGTAATCGATTAGACTTATTCCACTTGGCGAGATGAGGTATATATCGCCATTCGATTTCGTTAGAGCGATGTCATAGATATACTTGTCTATCGGGAACTGCTGGATAAAATGTCCTTCCAGATCATAAATAGACAAACGCCAATTTCCATCATCGGTTATATTGAGCTTCCCATCGTTGCCTATAGAAATCCTCATTGTTCCCAAGAATTCTGCCTTATCCTGACCCAGTTTTCCAAAAGAAAACAGAAATTTCCCTCGGTCGTTAAATTTGAATATTTTATGGACTCCAGAATCGGCAACGTATAAATTATTATTGGCGTCCAAGCAAACTGAAGTGATGTTTTCAAAATAGTTATCATCATCGCTGCTAAACCCGTTTTCTATTTTGCCTA
Organism: Candidatus Aminicenantota bacterium; assembly: GCA_963702005.1. GTDB lineage: Bacteria > Acidobacteriota > Aminicenantia > Aminicenantales > JAFGBC01 > JAFGBC01. The sequence goes on along the minus strand of OY969696.1, from coordinate 565,470 downwards.
TTTCTTCAAGAGAAGTGATTCGTTCTTTGTCTGAAATGCCTAGGAGTGCTGCATTTTTGGTCAAAACAGACCGATGTCTCTCAGATCTTTTTTCCAGCTTGCTAATCGTCCGCGATGCTGGAGGATTCCGATAGCCCGTTAATAGACAACTTGTTCCTAAAATGAGAATTATCAGCACCCTCGGTTGCTTCATTTTATCATTCGCAATAATGAATCAATGCTAAGCGAATTTGTGTTTTTACGGGATTCGACGAATATCGGCTTTCTGGCCGAATCGAAAACGAGGGTTCTTGGATCAATGTCGAGTTTGAAAAGCTGATAATAAAGACCTTCATCTATATCGACGGAACCCTCGATGACGCCGATATTGAAGGGAACTTTCTCCCATTCTTGAACCATGGCATATTGCCGAATCGCATCTGGATTGTTGCCTTTCCCGAAGATTAGGAATATCTCCCCTTTTTCCGGAGCAATTTTGCTCGAAAGATCTTTTAATAGTTGAATTCTGCTGTTCTCCTCGCAGCCCGTGCATAAAGAAGCAGAGAAGGTGGCAACGATTTTCTTATGGACTTGCTCCATTCTAATGATCTTTTTCTTCAAAACGTCATAATAGACCACGCTTTTTATGGGTTTGGATAAATCTTCTGGCGCCGAAGATTTTGGCTGATCACGATTTTCAAAAAGCCACTTAATGAGTTCGTCGTAGACAATGGGTTTTATAAACCGGGCGTTTTTGAACTTGATCTTGAAATTGCGGTCTACGACGATCGTATCCTCAGGATATGCATTGAATTGATCTCGTATCGTTCCATCGTCTTCAATGACGGGGTAGGACAGAGTAACGAATTTTCCCACCCCACTCGCATCTTGCTTCCCTCTCGTATTAACGAACAACAGGAAAACGCCCAATTTTCGATATTTGTCGGCAAGGTTCTGGAGATAGACGAGATTGGGCAAATCCTCCTTATAGAATCTGCTGAACTGAATGATTATTACGCTTCCGGCGTATTGCCTAAGCGCGATTCCGTTCCCCTCGACGGAATTCGCTACGATTTCGGGGCAATCCATATTCATGAATTCCTTGGAGGAATTTTCATAAAATTGGTTTGCCTCTGTTGATTTTCTCAGCTCCGAGAGCCTTTTAAATTCTTTTTTCTTTTCCCTTATGATGAAAATATTTAGTCCAATCAAAACGACGTTAATTAATATGACTGCGCCGATTAAATAAAATTGCCGAGATTGTTTGTGCATCTTAAATTAACAACCCCATCTTCAATTAATTCCCCTCTTTTACCCAATTGATATTATTTTCTCGATTCTCCGCATTGTCAATCAATTTTTTTAAACAATTTCAAACTCGATGATAATTCGCCGACTAAAAGGACAAAGTTGTGTTGGATATCGGGAAGATTAAGAATCTTTATATGGCATGACCTGCCCCCCTCAAAGGGATCCAGCCCATGTGATAAGATTCTGCTGGATCGAGGGAGGTGGACATGGCAAGGAAACGGTTTTCACCGGAGCAGATCATCGCGATGCTCCGCGAGGCGGAATCCTTCTCAACCAGGCGACTCCAGTCGCCGAGGTCTGTTGCAAGCTAGACGTCTCTGAGCAGACCTATTACCGGTGGCGGAAGGAGTATGCGAGGAAACCCGCTTAGGATCCGGCCGCCGGCGTTTTCGGGCCGAATCCTTTGACGGGCTGCATGGGCTTATGGTATACACGACCCATCGAGACATGAGCGCGGCGTAACATGAGCATACTCCAGGTCATTCTCCTCGGGATCGTGGAAGGCGTCACGGAATTCCTGCCCGTCTCCTCGACCTTCCATCTGATCATGACGGCCCGGCTGCTCGGGATGGCCGGGGGAGATTTCCAGAAAATGTTCGAGGTCGTCGTCCAGGGCGGGGCCATCCTGGCCGTGGTCTGGCTCTACCGCGACCGGTTGAGGACGGGCCGCGACCTTCTCCTTAAAACCGCCGTCGCTTTCCTGCCCACGGCCCTGCTCGGCGCGCTCCTCTATAGGACGGTCAAGGCCGTCTTTTTCGAGTCCTATCCGGCCATGGTCTTAATATTCATAGTGGTCGGGATCGCGTTTCTCGTCTTCGAGATCCTTGTCAAGAAAGGCGTCCTCCGGCCGCTCAAGGCCGTCTCGTCCCTGACCTGGCGGGACGCCTTTCTCGTCGGCCTGTTTCAATCCGCTTCGTTCCTGCCCGGGGTCTCGCGGGCGGGCGCCGTCATCCTGACCATGATGGTCCTGGGCTACAAGCGCTCCGACTCCGCCTTCTTTTCCTTCTTTCTGTCCATCCCGACTCTTCTCTCGGCCGGCCTCTACGATCTCTACAAATCGCGCGAACTTCTCCTTCATTCGGGGACGAACATTTTGTTGCTGGCCTTGGGAATGGCGGTGGCCTTCATCGTCGCCTTTTTCGCCATGAAGTGGCTGATCGCTTATTTACAGCGTCACAGCCTGGTTCTTTTCGGCTGGTACAGGATCGCCGCCGGGCTGGCCGCCCTGCTCATCGGACTGGCGAAGTAGTCAGACGCACTCGCCCTTCCCCTTCTTCCTCAGGGCTTCGACCGCGTCCTTGACCTTCTGGTCGAGGTCCTTGCGGCAGACAAGGAGGGCGTCCTCGGTCTCGATGACGACCAGGTCCTTGACGCCGATGAGTGCCGTGAGCTTGCGCGGGTTGTAGACCAGGCAGTCGCGGGCGTCCAAGATCAGCGTCTCGCCGTTCGCGGCGTTTCCATCGGCGTCGCGGGGCCAGATGTCGACGAGCGAGGACCAGGCCCCGACGTCGGACCACCCGAAATCGCCCTCGGTCATCAGCACGCCCTCGGCTTTTTCCATCAGGGCATAGTCGATGGAGATGGAAGGGATCTCCCGAAAAATAGCGGCGAGGGCCGTCCCGGACTTCTTGGCCACGGCCTTGAGCATCCGCGTCCAGAACGGGAAGAGGTCAGGCGCGTATCGCTCGAGCTTGCGGGCGAACACGTCGGCCCGCCACAGGAACATCCCCGAGTTCCAAAAATAGGTACCCTCGGCCAGGAAGCGGACGGCCTGGTCATAAGCCGGCTTCTCCTTGAAGGCACGAACTTTGTGGAAGGGCTGGCCGCCGGCCTCGAGCGGATTGTCCTTCTCGAAGTGGATATAGCCGTATCCGGTCGAAGGATAACTGGGCGGGATGCCGAAAGTGACGAGGTGCTCTCCCCGGAAAGCCGCTTCGGCGCCGGCCTTGAGCTTCTCCCGGAAACGGGCCGCGTCCTTGATGAGGTGGTCGGCCGGGAGCGCCGCGACCACGGCCTTGGGATCGCGAAGATAGATCCGGGCCGTGGCCAGCATCAGCGAGGGCGCCGTGTTGCGGCTCGCCGGCTCGACGAGGAGGTTCGGGCGGGGAAGGCGGGGGAGGAGCTTGCGGAGCGCTCTCGTCTGTTCGCGGTTGGCGATCGTATAGACCCGTTCAGCCCGGACGAGCGGCTGGAGGCGGTCCACCGTCTCCTCGACCATGGTCTTCCGGCTGACGATGGGCAGGAACTGCTTGGGCCGCCGGGCGCGGCTGAGCGGCCAGAACCGCGTGCCGCTCCCCCCGGCCATGATGACGGCGTGGAGCTGGGCGCTCATTTCGAGTTCGGCTCCAACTTTTTAATGACCGACTCGAGGACGCCCCGGACGTCTTTTTGAATGGCGGCCAGGTCCTCGGGCGTATCGGCCTCGAAGCGCAAGACGAGGACGGCTTGGGTGTTGGAAGCCCGGACCAACCCCCAGCCGCGCGAATAGATGGCCCGGACGCCGTCGATATCGATGACGGAGTGGCTCTTGGCAAGTTCCTTGCGGACCTCGTCCACGATCTTGAACTTGACCTCCTCCGAAGCGTAAACCCTGATCTCCGGCGTCGTGTAGGTTTTGGGCAGGTCGGCCAGCATGTCGGACAGCTTCCGCTTCGATGAGGACAGGATCTCGAGCAGCCGAGCCGAGGCGTAGATGGCGTCGTCGAACCCGAAGAAGCGGTCGGCGAAGAAGATGTGTCCGCTCATCTCCCCGGCGAGGAGCGCTTTCTCCTCCTTGATCTTCTTCTTGATCAGGGAATGGCCCGTCTTCCACATGATGGGGCGGCCGCCCAGTTTCTCGATTTCCTCGTAGAGCGTCTTGGAGGCCTTGACCTCCGAAATAATGGCCGCGCCGGGATTGCGGGCCAGAACGTCGCGGCTGAAGACGACCATGAGCTGGTCTCCCCAAACGATGCGGCCTTGATCGTCGACGGCGCCGATTCGGTCGCCGTCTCCGTCATAGGCGATGCCCAGGTCGGCTTTCGTCTCGCGGACGGTCCGGATGAGGTCCTCCATGGCTTCGGGCAGCGTCGGGTCCGGATGGTGGTGGGGGAAGCGGCCGTCCATGTCGCAATAGAGCTCGGTCACCTCGCATCCGAGTTTGCGTAAGATCGGGACGGCCACGACTCCGGCCGTGCCGTTCCCGGCGTCGACGACGACGCGAAGATTCTTCAGGGGGGAGATATTGGCCAGGACATAATCCGTATACTCGGGGATGAGGGCGTAGGAAGTCAGGCTTCCGCCCGCCTCCTCGAGGAGCCGACGGTCCCGGATCAGTCCATAAAGCTCCTGGATGGTCGGCCCGTAGAGGGTGTCCCGGCCGGACATGAGCTTGAAGCCGTTCTGGTCGGGCGGGTTGTGGGAACCCGTGATCATGACGCCGGCTTCGTAGTTCTTATAGAAGATGCTGAAATAGAGGAGCGGAGTCGGGATGACGCCGAGGTCAACGACACGGCAGCCCGTCGCCTGGAGCCCCCGCGCCATCGCCGTGAAGAAGCCCGGCGAGCTCAGCCGGCAGTCCCGGCCGACGGCGACCGTCCGCTTCCCTTCCCGCCGGAAATATGTTCCAGCGGCTCGGCCCAGTGTTTCAACGACGCCGGCGTCGAGGTCCTTGTCGACGATCCCCCGGATGTCGTACTCGCGGAAGATGTTAGGGTTGACCTCCATGGTCCTCCTCCATCACGATCGCTTGCGCCGGGGAGCCCGGGCGGCCGGTTCCCCTTTGAGGTCAACCCCTTGGCTCCCCGGCATGAATGCCGGGGCTTGTTCGGGGTTAACCCTGAGCCTCGCTTCTCGTCCCCGCCTTGAAAGGCGGGGCTCCGATTTTAAGCCCCGCCTTCTAGGCGGGGTAGCGTCTGCGAATGGGTCGAGCAGGCCGGACAGTCCGGACATGACCGTCTCCCATTGACCCTGGCTCTTGATGATGATTTCGATGAACTCCCGGACGGCGCCCTTCCCTCCCGGCCGGCGGCAGACATAGTCGCTGTGCTTGCGAACGAGCGGATGGGCGTCTCCGACCGCGCCCGCCAGCCCGACGGCCCGGAGGACGTCGAGGTCTCCCAGGTCGTCCCCGATGTAGGCGACTTCCTCGGCCGCGAGCTTGCGCCGCTCGAGGATCTCGGCCAGAACCTTGCCCTTGTCGGTCACGCCCTGGTGAACCTCGGCCAGGTGGAGCTTAGCCGAGCGATGATCGAGGGAGCGCGAGGTCTTGCCGGTGATAATCCCGACCTCGATCCCCGCTTTGCGCGCCATCAGGATTCCCATCCCGTCCCGGACGTTGTAGGCCTTGACCTCTTCGCCGTCGGGCAGAATGACCAGAGACCCGTCGGTCAGCGTCCCGTCGACGTCCATCAGGATGAGCTTGATCGCCCGGGCTTTGTTGCGGAGGCTCATCAGAACATCTCGGTCCGCCACAGGTCGTGGAGGTGGATGACGCCCTCGACCCGGCCGTCCTTGCCCTTGATGACCAAAGAAGTGATCCGTTTATTTTCCATGAGGTTAAGGGCCTCGGTCGCCAGCTCCTTCTTATCGACCGTGATCGGATCGCGCGTCATGCAGTCTCCGGCCGTCATCCTCAGGACGCCCTCCTGGTGCTTGCGGAGGAGCCGGCGCAGGTCGCCGTCGGTGATGATTCCGACCAGCTTCCGGTCGTCGTCGACGATGCAGGTCATGCCGACCCGTTTCGCCGTCATCTCTTCGATGACGTCGCCCATTGGGGCCGTCGTCCCGACCGTCGGGATCTTCGGGCCGCGCCGCATCAGGCTTCCGACCCGGAGGAGGCGCTTCCCGATCTGGCCCTTGGGATGGACGAGGGCGAAATCCCGCTCGCTGAACCCTTTCTTCTTCATGAGGGCGATGGCCAGCGCGTCGCCCAGAGCCAGGGCGGCCGTCGAGCTCGCCGTGGGGACGATGTTGCTCGGACCCGCTTCGCGGTCGACCTTGGCGTCGAGGACGATGTCGCTGTAGCGGGCGATCCGTGAATTGCGGCTGCCGGTGATCGAGATGAGCTTGACGCCGATCCGCTTGAAAAACTCGAGCAGGTAGACGATCTCCTTCGTCTCGCCCGAGTAGGAAATGGCGATGAGGACGTCGTCCTTGAGAAGCATACCAAGGTCGCCGTGGCCCGCCTCGGCCGGGTGGACAAACATGGCGGGAGTGCCGCAGCTGGCCAAGGTGGCCGCCATCTTGCGTCCGATGAGCCCGGATTTCCCCATCCCGGTCACGATGACCCGGGACCGCGATCTCGACAGCAGCTCGACGGCCCGGGCGAATTCCTCGCCGAGCCTGCCGACGAGCCCTTCGACGGCCCGGGCTTCGACGGCCAGGACGTCGCGGCCTGTTTTGATGATATCCTTCTTCGTCATGGCCTTACCCGTTGCGCTCCGTTTCCAGGGCCGATCTGAGGCGAAGCAGAGTCCGGAGCAATCCTTTTAATTTATTTAATTTCAACGAGTTAGACTTGTCCGACAGGGCGCGCTCCGGCTCCTCATGGATCTCGAGGAAAACGCCGTCGGCTCCGGCCGTGACTCCGGCCTTAGCCATGAGCGGAATGAAGTCCGCCTCGCCTCCCGAAACCGTCCCCCGGCCGCCCGGCTTCTGGACGAGATGGGAGGCGTCGATGACGACCGGGCAGCCCCACGCCTTCATGGTCGGGATGGAACGAATGTCGAAGACAAGGTTATTGTAGCCGAAGAAAGTTCCCCTCTCGGTCAGGAGGACTTTCTCGTTTCCGGCGCTCCCGGCTTTGTCCACCGCGTTCTTCATCTCGGAGGGGGACATGAACTGTCCCTTCTTGATGTTGACGGCCCGCCCGGTTCCGGCCGCTTCGAGGATGAGGTCCGTCTGCCGGCAGAGGAAGGCCGGGATTTGAATGACGTCCAGGACCTCGGCCGCCTTGGCGACCTGGGCCGTTTCGTGGACGTCGGACAGGACGGGAACGCCCGCCTCGGCCTTGACCTCGCGCAGGATGTCGAGCCCTTCTTCGAGTCCGGGGCCGCGGTAGGACTCGAGCGAGGAGCGGTTGGCTTTGTCAAAGGAGGCCTTGAAGACGTAAGGGAGACTGAGCTCAGCGCAAACGGCCTTGATCTCGCGGGCCAGGAACAGAGCGTGGGCGCGGCTTTCGATGACGCACGGGCCGCCGATGAGAAAAAGCGGCCCGCCGCCGAGGACGACGTCGCCGTCAAGACTTATGGTTTTCGAGACCGTGGGCATGGCTCGCTCCGATGAAGGCTTTGAAGAGAGGATGAGGCGTCAGGGGACGGGACTTGAATTCGGGGTGGAACTGGCAGCCCAGGAACCAGGGATGGTTCCTGAGCTCGACGATCTCGATGAGCTTATGTTCGATGTTCCGCCCCGAAAAAACCATCCCGGCCAGGGCCAGCCGCGCTTCATACTCGGGATTAAATTCGTAGCGATGGCGATGGCGCTCAAAAATATTCGCGCTCCGATAAGCCCTATATGCAACCGTGTTTTTTTCGAGGGCGCAAGCGTACTGGCCGAGCCGCATCGTCCCGCCCAGCTCATGATCCCGCTTGAGCTCGCGCCACAGGAAGAAGACTTTGTGGGGCGTCTCCGGATCGAACTCCGTGCTGTGGGCGCCTTTGAGCCCCGCGACGTTCCGGCTGAATTCGATGACGGCGCACTGCATGCCGAGGCAGATGCCGAAGAAGGGAACTTTCTTCTCCCGCGCATAGCCGGCGACCCGCACCTTGCCCTCGATGCCGCGCTGGCCGAACCCGCCCGGGATGAGAATTCCGTCCATGCCGCGAAGCGCTTTGGGCGGCCGCCCCTGCTCGAACTCCTCGGCCTCGATCCAGTGGATGTTGACGTTGAGCCCGTGGGCGATGCCGCCGTGTTTGAGGGCTTCCTTGAGGCTCAAGTAGGAATCCTGGAAGCCCGCGTATTTGCCCACGACCGCGATATCGACCTCGCCCGAAGGCTTCTCCATCCTCCGGACCAGCGTCCGCCAGCGTTCGATGTTTCTCTTCTTGGCCGGAAGCTTGAGGAGCTTGAGGACGATGGCGTCCAGGCCTTCCTTGCCAAAGATGAGCGGGATCTCGTAGATGTTGTCAACGTCCTTGGCCGTGATGACGGCCTCGAGGGGGACGTTGGTGAACAGCGCGATCTTAGACTTGATGTCCTGGGTCAGGAAGCGATCCGTCCGGCAGAGGAGGATGTCGGGCTGGATCCCGATCGTCCGGAGCTCCTTGACGCTGTGCTGGGTCGGCTTGGTCTTGAGCTCTCCCGAGGTTTTAATGTAGGGAACAAGCGTGAGATGGACGAAGATCGCGTTCCCCCCGCCCAGGGTCAGGCGCATCTGCCGGGTCGCCTCGAGAAACGGCAGGCTCTCGATATCGCCAACGGTCCCCCCGATCTCGACGATGACGATGTCCTTGCCGGCAGCGGCCGCTTCGAGCGACCGCTTGATCTCATCGGTGACGTGCGGAATGACCTGAACGGTCTTGCCCAGGAACTCGCCCCGCCGCTCCTTCTTGATGATCGTGTCGTAGATCTTGCCGGCCGTCCAGTTGTTGGGCTTTCCGGTCGTCGTCGTCGTGAACCGCTCGTAGTGGCCGAGGTCGAGGTCGGTCTCGGCCCCGTCGTCGGTCACATAGACCTCTCCGTGCTGGAAGGGGTTCATCGTCCCCGGGTCCACGTTTAGATACGGATCGAACTTCACCAGGCTGATTTTATAGCCGTGGCCTTCGAGAAGATTCCCGATCGACGCCGCGGCGATCCCTTTTCCCAACGCGGAAAGGACTCCGCCCGTTACGAAAATATACTTAGCCATGGACCCTCTTCTTCAAGACCTCTTCGACTTTGATTATATCGCCGGGCACGTCGACGCTCAAGGTCGAGAACGACGTCTCGACCATCTTGATCCGGAATCCGTTCTCGAGGGCCCTGAGCTGTTCGAGCCTTTCGTTCTGTTCGAGCCGAGTCGGCGCGAGCCGGCTGAACTCGAGCAGGAAATCGCGCTGATAGCCGTAGATCCCGACGTGCCTCAGAAAATAATCGGAAGGATCGTAGGGGATGGGAGCCCGGGAGAAGTAGAGGGCAAAGCCCTCCTTGTCGACGACGACCTTGACGATGTTCCGGTCGTGGATCAAGTTGAGGTCGGCCGTCTTGACCATGAGCGATGCCATCGGAACGCGTTCGTCCTGGAGGGCCTGGACAAGCTCGTCGATCAGGCCGCCTTCGATCAAGGGCTCGTCGCCCTGGATGTTGATGATGATGGGTTCGGAAAGAGCGCGGGCTGCCTCGGCGACCCTTTCCGTCCCGGACGGATGATGGGACGATGTCATGACGGCTTCGCCGCCGAAGCCCTTCACGGCGGCGATGATCCGCTCGTCGTCCGTGGCTACGAGGACCCTGTTCAAGAGTTTTGCCGTTGCAGCTCCCTCGTAAACGCGCTGGATCATGGGCGTTCCCAAGATGGGCCGGAGCGCTTTTCCCGGGAACCGTGTCGAATCGTATCGGGAGGGAATGATCCCGGCTGCGCGCCTCATGGTCCGCTTCAAATTTTATCCTTGCCGTGCGGCTTGGGCTGGACGGGGTGTTCGGTTGTCTGACACTGGGCTTCGAGATAAGCGCCTTCCTCGACGACGAGCTTGGGCGTGATGATGGTCCCGAAAACCCGCCCTTGATTATGGATCTCCACCTTGTCCTTGGCCTGGATCGTCCCCTTGATTTCTCCGTTGATGATGACGTGGGCCACTTGGATGTCGGCCTCGACCTTGCCTTTGTCGCCGACGATGAGGATAGAATCCGAGTTGATCTTGCCGTTGAAGTGGCCGTCGATCCGGAAGGAACCCTTGAAATTCAGCTCGCCCTTGATCTCGGTGTCCTTATCGAAAAAACCCGTGATCTTGTTCTCGTCGATTTCCTTCATTTCTCTTTCATCCTTTCAGCCTCTTGATGAGGTCGTAAATTCTGTTGAGCTCATCCAGAGAAAAATAATGAATTCTAATGACTCCGGCGCTCGGCCGGCCCGAGATGACGACTTTGGTCCCCAGGGTCCGGATGAGGTCCTCCTGGACCGCCATCAAGTCGGCATCGGCCGGACGCCTCTTCCCCTCCTTATCCTTGGGCTTTTTTCTGTGGCCGCCGATAATGTCTTCGACGTCCCGGACGGACAGGCTGTTCTTGATGATCCTTCTGGCCAGCGCGAGCTGTTCCTCGGCTCGCTCAAGCCCAATCAGGGCTCGCGCGTGCCCCATCGAAAGCCGGCCCTCGATGAGGTGCTCCTGGATCTCCTTGGGGAGCTTCAAGAGCCGAAGGTAATTCGTAACCGAGGTCCTATCCTTCCCGACCTTCTCGGCGACCTGATCCTGGGTATAGCCCAGCTCCTGGATCATTCTTTGGTAGGCCAGGGCGACTTCGAGCGGCCCGAGGTCTTCCCGGTGGAGGTTCTCCAGGAGCGAGATTTCGAGTTGTTTCTCCTTAGCGATATGCCGGACCAGGACCGGAATCCGCTTGAGCCCCGCCCTTCGAGCGGCTCGCCATCGCCTCTCCCCGACGATTATCGTATAGTGATCCTCTTCAGGGACGACGATGATCGGCTGCAGGACGCCGCTTTCCTTCATGGATCCCGCCAGCTCGGCGATCGCCCGCTCGTCGAACCGAGAACGGGGCTGATGGGGGTTGGGCTTGAGCTTGTCGATGTCGATCTCGGCATAGCGCTCATCCTTGATGACGCCGTAGCTCTCCGGGATGAACGCGCCCAAGCCTTTTCCTAAGGCCTTCTTGGTCATTTTCGCAGGATCTCCTGGGCGAGGCTCAGGTAGGCCTCGGCCCCTCTGGATTTTATATCATAAAGCACGATCGGTAAACCAAAACTCGGGGCTTCGGCCAGCTTGACGCTTCTGGGGATGACGACCTCATAGACGACGCTCTTGAGGGTTTTTCTGATCTCCTCGGAGACCTGCTTGGACAAATTGGTCCTTTCATCGAACATGGTCAGGAGGACACCCTCGATTCGCAAGGAGGGGTTCAGGTAGGTGCGGACTTCATCCAGGATGTGAAGGAGGTCGGGAAGCCCCTCCATGCAGAAGAACTCGCATTGGACGGGGATGAGGATGGAATCGGCCGCGGCCAGGGCGTTGATGGTCAGGAAGCTGAGCGAAGGGGGACAGTCGACCAGGATAAAATTGAAATATTTTTTGATCCTGGACAGAGCCTCCCTGAGCCGGATTTTATTGTTCTCCTGGTTGAAGACTTCGGCCTCGAACCCTGAGAGCTCGGGAGAGCAGGGACAGAGATAGTAATTATCGAGACCGGCCTGAAGGATGAGGTCCATCAGGTACCGGCCGTTCATCAAAGCCTGATAAATGCCTTTGCCCGGCTCCTTGGCCTTCCCCAGCCCGGTCGTCGCCATCCCCTGGGGATCGAAGTCAATCAACAGGACCCTCTGATTACTTGCGGCAAGGGCGGCGCCCAGGTTGATGGCCGTCGTGGTCTTCCCGACTCCGCCTTTCTGGTTCGCTACGGCTATAATCCTGCCCATAATCGCTCAATGTTCCACGTGGAACATTCAGGCCCGGCGCCCTTTCGCGCGATCCGCTTCAAGGAAAAGCTGGAGGTTTGTTATGGCGGCCGGGGTCAGGCCGGGGAGTTTTTTGGCTTCGCCCAGAGTTTTAGGTTCGAATTTTTTCAGCTTCTCGACGGCCTCCCGCGTGAGTCCCGGAATTTTTTCGAAATCCAGGCCGGCCGGAACCCTGACGCGGTCAGCTTTGAGGAGGCGGGAAACCTCTTTTTCCTGCTTTTTGAGGTATCCTTCGTATTTAATCTCCGCCTCGATGTGTCTCATTTCTTCGTCCGAGAGCGTCTTGTCAAATTTTAAATATTCTACCACACTTCCGAAACCGATCCCCGGATTTTTTAAGTGGCTTTTCAGGCTGACCGTTTCATTTCTGTCGTTTTTTATCCTGACTTTCTGGAGTCTATCCATGGCTTTTTTGATGCGGGCCTGCTTCCCCAGAAATTCCTCCCAACCGGCGGCATCGATCAGGCCCAGCCGCCGTCCGTGCGGAGTAAGTCTGCTATCGGCGTTATCGATCCTAAGGTTCAACCTGTACTCGGCGCGTGAGGTGAAAAGCCTGTACGGCTCTTCAATTTCCGTCGAAATGAGGTCATCGATGAGGACGCCGGCGTATGCTTCATCCCGGCGAAGGACGAAGGGCTTCTGCCCTTTTATCATCAGGGCGGCGTTGATCCCAGCCAGAAGGCCTTGCGCCGCCGCTTCCTCGTAGCCCGAAGTGCCGTTGATCTGGCCGGCCAGGAAAAGCCCGGCCATCGTTTTCGACTCCAGGGTTTCCTTGATCTGGCCGGGCGCCGCGGCGTCATATTCGATTCCGTAGCCCGGTCGCAAGATTTCGGCTTCGTCCAGGCCAGGAATGGTCCTTAGGATTTCTTGTTGAACCTCATAGGGCAAGCTGGTCGACAGTCCGTTCACATAGACCTCAACCGTGTCCAGCCCCTCGGGCTCGAGGAAGAACTGATGCCTGGGATGATGGGAGAATTTGACGACTTTGTCCTCAATCGAGGGACAATACCTCGGACCCGTGCCTTTGATGATCCCGCTGTAAAGAGGCGATTTATCCAAGTTCTTCCTGATGACTTCATGGGTCCGTTCGTTCGTGCGCCCCGCGTGGCAGACGATCTTGTTTTCAAGCTTCACTTTCGTTTGACTCGAGAACGGAACGGGGTTTTCGTCGCCGGGTTGAGGAGAGAAATTATTCCAAGCGATGGTCCGGGCGTCGAGCCTCATCGGGGTTCCCGTCTTCAAACGAAATATTTTAAATCCTAACTCCTTCAAGCATCGGGCCAGGTCCACGGAGGGAGGTTCATTGGCCCTGCCCGCGGGATAGCTCTTAAGGCCGATATGGATGAGGCCGTTCAGGAACGTCCCCGGGGAGAGAATGACGGCTTTAGCTTTTAGGCGGGCTCCGTCCAGGGTTATCACTCCCTGGACGCGCCGGCCCTTTTCCAATATCCCGCTGACGATTCCCTGTAGAAGCCTCAGCTTCGGGACAGTTTCGAGCCGTCTCTTCATGGCATGACGATAGGCCGCCTTATCGCATTGCGCCCGCGGCGCTTGAACGGCGCGCCCGCGACTCCGGTTCAGAAGGCGAAAGTGGATTCCCGTCTCATCGGCCAGAGCTCCCATGAGCCCTCCGAGGGCATCTATTTCCCTCACCAGATGACCTTTGGCCAGCCCTCCGATGGCCGGATTGCAGGACATCTGGGCGATCGTCTCGAGGTGGAGCGTGATCAGGCAGGTTTCGAGGCCCATCCGAGCCGCGGCGTGAGCGGCCTCGCATCCCGCATGGCCGGCTCCGACGACGATCACATCGAAGACGTCCGCCGCTCTCATGGCCCTCTCATTTTCCGATGCAAAACCGGCTGAAAATCAAATCGATGACTTCCCGGTTTCCGATTTCGCCGATTATACGGCCCAGGGAAGGAAGGACGGCGCGAACCTCTTCCACATAGACCTCTTCCGTGAACCCCTCCTCGAGAAGCCTCCGAGCTTTGTCCAGCCCCGCCTTGATTTCTTCCAGGAGGAGCTTCTGGTAGAGATGGAGAACGACCTCGTCGCCTCCCTCTCGGTCCGGGGCAAATTTCGCCCGGATCGTGCGCTTCAGTCGCCCGATATTCGTACCTTTCAGGGCGGAAACCTCAAGGCAAGGGAAGGCGCCCGCCCTCTTTTTGATTTTCTCCTTATCGGCCCGGACCGGGAGGTCCGATTTGGTCAGGACCACGATTCCCTTTTTTCCCTTGAGCCCCTCGATGATTTCAAGGTCCGCGGCCGTCTCTTTCCGCGAAACGTCGAGGAGGACAAGAACTCCATCGGCCTCGGCCGCCAGCCTTCGGCCTCTTTCCCTGCCTTCCTTCTCGATGGGATGAGACGAAGTCGACATCCCCGCCGTATCGATCAGGGTGAAAAGAGAATTGCCGAGCCGGAGCGACTCCCTCAGATAATCCCGGGTTGTGCCCGGATATGGCGTTACGATAGCCCTGTCTTGTTCAAGGAGGGCGTTGAAAAGCGTGGACTTCCCGACGTTGGGCCTCCCGGTTATCACAACGGTCAGGCCCTCGAGGAGCGTCTTGCCCACGTCATAGCTCTCGATCATCGTCTCCATCTCGAAGGCGGCTTCATCCAGGGATTCCCTGATCCGGGCGGCCGGGATTCCGGGGCCTTCGTCCGGGAACTCTATCGAAGTCTCGATCAGCACCAGAATATCCAGGATGCGGGCGCGGAGAGACTCGACCTTGCGGGATAGGCTCCCGCCGAGCTGGCGAACGGATATCTTAACTTGATCGAGCGACCGGGCCATGATCAGGTCGTTAACAGCTTGAGCTTGAATGATATCCATTCGCCCGCTGAGATAAGCCCTCCGGGTGAACTCCCCGGGGCGCGCGTGCCGGGCTCCGGCTCTTATGCCGAGGCGCACCGCTTCTTCGAGGATGACCGGACTCCCATGGCAGGTGATTTCGACAAGGTCCTCGCGAGTGTAGGATTGAGGCCCGGGAAATAAAATCAAGACGGCCTCGTCCAGACATCCGCCCGTCTTGATATCGACGATATCCCCTAAGATAGGGACGCGGGGCGGGAACTTAATGGTTTTTTTCGATCTCGGCTTGAAGAATCCGGCCGCGATTCGGCGGGCCGACGGTCCGCTCAGCCGGACAATGCCCAATCCTCCGTAGCCCGGAGGAGTGGAGACGGCGATAATCGTGTCATCGGCCATCCGCTTAACGGGATGGTTTATTGACGGGATAGATCTTGACCCGCTTCAGGAACCCGTCTCCTAGGCTTTCGGTCGTGATCCCGTTGACCTGGTTCACGGCGAGATGGATGATGCGGCGCTCGTAGGGGTTCATAAGGTCGAGGACCTCGTTCCTCCCCGTGTCCTGAACCTGGCGGGCCACCTGTTGGGCATATTCCCAGAGCTTTTTTTCCTTCTTTTTCCGGAAGAAATCGCAATCGACCTGGACCTTCTGATCGGAGAGCTTGTTGAGGATATGCTGGAGGGCCAGCAGGAGGGAACCTTCTTTCCGAAGCAGCATATGTTTATCTTCGCCGCTGAAGATGATGAAGAGGATGTCGTTTTTCCTCCGGAGCTGATAGGTCAATTCGAGGGGAAAGACCTTCTTGAGATCCTCCAGAAAGATCCCGACCTTGTCCTCGGCGGGCGCCTGCTTGGGCCAGACTCTGATGACGATCTCCTTGCTCTTGAGGCCGAACAGCTTCGTCTTCTCGGCGACGATCTCATAGTTGAATTCCTCGCGGGGCGTCTTGAGGATGTGCTCGGCGTAGGAGACGGCGTCCTCAAGGCTTTTGCCTTTGAATTCCTGGCCCTCTTTGGCCAGTTCGGGCTTATCGGACTGTTGGTCTCTGTCCATCTCTCTCTCTCTTTTTCTTCATCATGTTGTTCATAATGGCCTGTTGGCCGATCTGAAGGACGTTGTTGGTCAGCCAGTATAAGACGAGCCCGCTCTGGAAATTCATGAAGAAGATGGTCATGACGACGGGCATGATGAGCATCATCCGGGCTTGGGCCGGGTCCGCTCCGCTCGGGGTCATCTTCTGCTGGATGAACTGGGTCGCGCCCATCAGGATGGGGGTCACATAGTAGGGATCCCGGATCGACAGGTCCTTTATCCAGAGCAGGAAGGGGCTTTGACGGAACTCGATGCCGACCGAAAGAATCCTGAAAAAGCCCCAGAAAACGGGAAGCTGGACCAGGATGGGAAGGCAGCCGCCGGCCGGATTAATGCCGTGCTCCTTGTAGAGCCGCATCATTTCCTCGTTGAGCTGGCGGCGCTGGGCAATATCCTGTTTGGCCTTCTTGTACTTGGTCCTAAGCGCTTTGATCTTGGGCTGGATTTCCTGCATCTTGGCCATGGACTTCGTACTGCTGTAGGTCAGGGGGAAGAATATGATCTTGATGATTAGGGTCAGGATGATAATGGAAACGCCCCAGTTGGGGACGAGTCCGTGGAAGAGCTTGAGGCCCCGCAGCAGGATTTCGGCAATCCAGCCGAAGAACCCAAAAGAGATCAGGTTTTTAGCCCCTTGGCCTTGGGCGACCAGGGCTTCGTATTCTTTGGGACCGAGATAGGCTTTTTCCGGGAGGGTAACGGCCAGGAGGTAGTAGGGAATCGGGTCCGACTCTTTCTTTTTCTGAATGAAAGAAGCCAATCCGTTCTCTCCGGGCAGGAAAAAGAGGGCCGCGAAGTAGTTTTCCTCATAAGCCGCCCAGTTGACGAAGTTATAGGAGCCGAGCTCCGGTTTATATTTCTTTTCGTTGACCCGGAAGACCTTGTTGGCCACGGCAACGGCCGCCCCGCTTCCGGCCCCCAGCCGGCTCCTGAGTTCTGTCGCGGAATAGTTGCCTATCCCGGGGCCCCAGACAAGCTTGGCGTCGGCTTTCTGCCCGTTCTTGAGGATGTCGAACTTAAGGCCCAGCTCGTAAGTTCCTCCCTTGAAAAGAATGGATTTCTCGACCTTGCTTCCAGCCTGGGCGGCATAGCTGAAAATGAGCTCGCCGGAATCCCCTTCTTTCAGGGTCAAGGAGGGAACCGAGGCCTTGAAAAGGGCACTGTTCACTTCGCCGTCGAAGCCGGGATCATCGGTCAGGAGGCCAAATGGAAAAACCCCGAGTTCGGAGGCTCGGGCGGGTATAAGCTCCAGGGCTTCCTTTTTATCATCCAGGAATTTCTTGAGTTTAAGGCTCTTGAGGACGCCCCCTCTGTTGCTCCATTTGGCCAGGTACAGAGGCGTATCGACGATGATATCCTCTTCGGCAGCGGCCGATACGGCCCGAACCGGAATCTGGACCGCGGGCTGAGCCGCCGGGGCAGGAGTTTGGGCCTGGACTTGTCCGGCCGGGGATGGAGCTGCAGTCTGAGAGGTCGCCTCCTGGGCCGTCTGAACGGGCTCGGCCGGAGGGACCTTTTTCATAAAAAAGACCTGATAGAGGGCCAGGATCAGGAACGACACGATAATGGCGACCAGCAATCTTTTTTCCATCTATTGAACCTTTCAGGGCACGGGATCAAAGCCGCCGGCGTGGAAGGGATGACAGCGGAGAAGGCGCTTCATCCCCAGCCAAACGCCTTTCCAGAATCCGTACTTCTCGATCGCTCCACAGGTATACAGGGAACAGGTTGGTTCGAACCGGCAGTGACGTCCCAGAAGGGGGGAGAGCGTCAGGCGGTAAAGCCTGATCAGGAAGAGGGCCAGCTTATTCATGAAGACGTTTCTCGATCCCTGATGGCCCCGACGGCTTCGAAGAACAGCCTGTCGAACTCCCGCCTTGAAAGAGAGGCGATTCCGTTCTTGCCAATGACGACGACGTCGAGGGGCCTTCCCAAGAGCCTTTTATTCCTCCTGAATGTGTCCCGCATCCATCTCTTGATCCGATTCCTGACGACGGCCTCCCCGACTTTCCGGCCGGCGACGACGCCCAGCCGGGAAAGCCCCGACGGACTGGGAAGGTAAATCAGGCTGAAATACGTCCTTTGGAGACGGATGCCTTTTTTATATAAATATAAAAAATCCGATTTCTTGCGGATCCTCTCGCGAGGACCAAGGGTTTCTTTCATCAGACGGCAATTCTCTTCCTGCCTTTCTGGCGCCGGGCTTTAACGACTTTCTGCCCGCCCTTGGTGCTCATGCGGACCAGGAAACCGTGAGTTTTCCTCCGTCTCCTGTTGTTGGGTTGAAACGTTCTCTTCATAATCGTGCCCTATTCCTCGAGAATTGAGAGGATATGGTAATAGACCCGCGTCGATCTGTCAAGCGAGAGTTCGTTCCCCCCGGAAACGCTTCCCAGGTTGACGTACCCTTCCGATTCCCTTATAATGTAGGTCCATGGATTCCCTTAAGATCGGCGAGCGGGTCATCTACCCGAACCAAGGACTGGCCGTCATCGAGGACATCCAGGACCAGGAACTCGCCGGCGACTCCAACCGTGTTTTCCTGCTGAGGCTTATCTCCAACAACACCAAGATTTTCGTCCCCTGGGCGACGGCCCGCGAGATGGGGATCCGCAAGCTCATCGCGGCCCCGGCCGTTCGAAAGCTGTTCCGGTTCATCAAGAGCGGCCCGGTCGATGTGACGCCCGATTGGAAGGATCGCTATAAAGAACACCTCCAGCTTATGAACACGGGGACGATTTTCGACCTGGCTTTCGTGCTCAAGTGCCTGTTCTATCTCAACCTCCAGAAACCTTTATCCTTCCGCGAGAAAAAGATGATGGAAAAAGCCAAGGAGATGATCGTCTCGGAGCTGTCGGAGGTCTCGGCCTTGTCGGAGACCTACGTCGAGCGCAAGGTCCTCCGCTCCCTGGCGGACTGCTTCAAAGTCCGCAAGCCCAGCGTCGAAGTCTAACCGGTCCTATGATCCTGCCGGCCCTGCTCTTGTTCGTCTTCTTCCTGCTCCTTGGCGCCTTGTTCGCTTCGTCCGAGACCGCCTTCATCGCCGTGAATCCCTACGCGGTCGATTCCCTGGTCAAGAAGGGATCCGCGCGGGCCCGGATCGTCCAGAAGATCCTGGCGCGGGTGGACCGTTTCTTGGCCACGATCCTCGTCGGAAACACGATCGTCAGCGTCGCGTCGGCCTCGGTCGCCACCTTCCTGTTCGTCTCTTTTTTCCCCGACAATAAAAACAAAGCCGTCTTCTTGGCGACCTTGACGACAACCGTCCTTCTTCTCGTCTTCAGCGAGATCAACCCCAAAACCTTCGCCGCCTATCATCCCCTCAAGGTCGCTTTTCTTCTGGCCTATCCGGTCAAGCTTTTCGCCCTCATCTTATACCCTATCGTCAAGGCCTTCACCTTTATGACCGGCCTCCTCTTCCCCCAGTCCAAAATATCCGGGCCTTCGCAAACGCTCAACGAAGAGGAAATGAAGCTCCTGCTCTCGACCGGGATACGGGGAATCTCGACGCTCCGCAAGAAAATGATATCGGAGACCCTGGACATCGGGAGCCGGGCGGTCAAGGAGATCATGATCCCGCGGCCCGAGGTCAAGGCCATCGATTCGGCGCTCGCCCCGGCTCAGATCGTCGAGACCGTTCTCGCCTCGCCCCACTCCAGATTCCCGGTTTACCGGGGCCGCCTGGACAACATCGAGGGCGTCCTTCACTCGCGCGACTTGATTCCGTATCTTGTTGATAATAAAGATATTAATGTGGCCTCCTTGCTGCGAAAACCGTTCTTCGTTCCCGAGTCCGCCTCGATCGAAAAGGTCCTCCTCCAGATGCAGGAGAACTCCGTCCACCTCGTCTTCATCGTGGACGAGTTCGGGAATATGGAAGGCATCGTCACTTTGGAGGACATCATCGAGGAGATCGTCGGAGATATTCAAGACGAATTCGACCCCAGGACCAAGGAATGGTTCAGCGCGATCGACGGGTCGACTTTCATCATCGCGGGGGCGGCCCCTCTCAAGGCCGTCAACCAACGGTTGCCCGTCCGACTTCCGGAGAGGAAGGAATACACGACCCTGGCCGGCTTCTTCCTCTCTGAGTACGAACGGATCCCCCACGAGGGAGACGTCCTCGACGCGCGCGAGTACGTCCTGACCGCGGAGCGGATGAACAAGCGCCACATCAGCCTCATCCGGCTCCGGCTCAAGGCGGCCGCGGAGGACGGCCGATGAAGGTCATCGCGACTCATAAAGCCGCTTATTATGATTACGAAATCATCGAGCCCTTCGAGGCCGGCATCGCCCTGCTGGGCAGCGAGGTCAAGTCCGTCAAGGACGGCCGGGTCAGTCTCAAGGAAAGCTACGCCGAGGTCAAGGGGGATGAGGTCTTCCTGGTCAAGTGCCATATCAGCCCTTACGAGGCGGCCAACCGCTTCAATCATGAGCCGCTCCGGGATCGGAAGCTTCTTCTCCACCGCCGCGAGATCCGGCGCTTGATCGGAAAGATCAAGGAACGCGGATTCACGCTCATCCCCCTCAAGGTTCTCGTCAACGACAAGGGCAGGATCAAGGTCGAGATCGCGCTGGCCCGGGGGAAAAAACTCTACGAGAAGCGGGCCGCCATCAAGAAGAGGGACACCGAGCGTGAAATCCGGGCCGAGATCAAGAGGGGATGGAAGTGAGCCGTAGGGAAAAAACGATCTTCGTTCCCCTCATCCCCGTCGTCTTTCTCATCCTGGCGGCTGGGGCCGGGATTCTGGCTCAGGTGCGCGCCCCGAGGGAAACCGTCGCGGGGCCGGTCGACCGGACGACGCTCGCCAACGGCCTCAAGGTTCTGCTCGCCCCTGTCCCGGCCGGCCGGAGCGCGGCTCTCGTGGTCTTGTACTCGATCGGAGAGGACCACGACCCCGCGCGCGCCTCGGGCACGGCCCATCTCATCGAACACCTCTTGGTGACGGCGGCGGCGGGTCTCCATCCCGGCCGGAGCGCCGATGATTTCGCGCGGCGCTACCCTCTTGGCTGGAACGCCCAGACCGGCGATAAGTACACCGTCATCGCCACCGTGTTCGACCCCGCCGACCTGGAGCGGGAGCTGAAAGAAGCCGCCGCCCGGATGCCCGGACTCGAGCCGTCCCAAGCCGACGTCGAGAGGGAAAAAGCGCGGATTATGGTCGAGCTCGAGAACATGTATGAGGCCGTGCCGACGCTGGCCCTCATGAACGCAGCCAGAGAGTCGCTCAGGCCGGCGCCGGCGGGGGGACGGAAGGGAGGACGGCCGGAAGACATCTCGAAGCTCTCCCGGACGGCGCTCCTCGACAGGATTCGCCGCTACTATAAACCGAAAAACGCGATCCTCGTCGCGGCCGGCTCGTTTCAGCCCGATCGGGTCCGGCGGATGGTCGACCGCTATTTCTCCGATATTCCCGGCGGCGAAGAGGCCCCGGGGCCGGCCGAGCCCGGCCCGCCTCAATCTTCGATGCCGCGGACTCTTCGTCTCGGCCGAATCCGCGTCCCGCCCTCTCCGGCTGTCTGTCTCGCGTTCAGAGCGCCGGCGTCCGGGAGCGCCGACTTCGCGCCCTTCCTGGTCCTGGCCGGGCGGCTCATGGCCGGCTCGGCCGGATATCGCGCCGGAACGATCTCCGTCAATTATGCCATCTTCGATGATCCCGAGATCTTCAGGTTGACGATGACCCTCGAAGAGGGCGCGAATCCTTCGGGCGCACTTCGGCGTCTCGCCGACTTCGTCCGGACGGCCGCGGCCGCGCCGTTGCGCCGTTCGGACCTTGAGACGGTCCGCAACGCTTTCGGCTTCATGCTCGGGATCGCGCCTTGGCCCCGCGAGGCGCTCGCGAATAATATCTACGGGTATGCCTTTTCCCTGGGGCGCGCGGTCCAACTCGAGATCGTCCCGGAAGCCCTCGCCGGGGAATTGGACGGACTCAGCGGAGAGGCCTTGCGCGACGCGGCCGGCCGAATCTTCAGAGAAGGGAATTCAGCCGCCGTCCTTATGGACGGGCGGTAGACCGGACGAACTCCCAGGCCAACCTCAGAGCCGCGATCATGCTGCGCGGGCTCGCGACGTCCTTGCCGGCGATGTCGAAGGCCGTCCCATGGTCGGGCGAAGTCCGTACGAACGGCATGCCCAGGGTCGCGTTGACGCCGCTCTCGAAAGCGACGGTTTTAAAGGCGACCAGTCCCTGGTCATGGTAGAGGGCGACGACGACGGTATCGGGATGGTCGAGAGCTTTGAGGAAAACCGTGTCGGGAGGATAGGGGCCGGAAACGCGGACCCCTTCCGTCCGGGCCGCCGAGATCGCGGGCAGGATTTCCCGGCTCTCCTCCATCCCCATCAGCCCGTCCTCCCCGGCGTGAGGGTTGAGGCCCGCCACCAGGAGCTCGCAGCGGCCGGGACGGGCGCGCTCCAGCGACCCATGGAGCCTTTTGAGAAAACCGAGCAGGACATCCTTCCGGACCTTTCCCAGCGCTTCCCAAAGCGAAAGATGGTGACTGAAGAGGGCGACGTTGAGCCGCTCCGACCAGAAGGTCATGATCGCTTCGGGGTAGAATTGTTCAAGGTAGTCCGTGTGGCCGCGCCAGCGGAACCCGGCCAAGTCCCAAGAGCTTTTAGAGATGGGAGCGGTGACCAGGCCGTCCAGCGCGCCCCGCTTGGCTTTTGCTACCGCCGCTTCGAAATAAAGGAACGACGCTTCACCGTTCTCTTTGCTGGCCGACCCCAATGACACGTCGGTCAACGACGTCCGGACGTCATGGAAAAAGATGCCGGGGCCGTCTTGGCCCGTCTCTCCCCCCAGCGGGGAAATGCCGCCTTGAAGCCCAGGCGCTTAGCTTCGCGCTCGACGACCGGGGCGTCGCCGAACAGGATATAGACGGCCTGGGGAAGAGACGGCTCGCCGCACAAAGCCTTGAGGATGATTTCGGGGCCGATGCCGCCCGGGTCGCCCAGGCTGATTCCGATCCTGGGGACCCTCATTTTTTCTTCTTCTTGAGATCCTCCTCGGGCTCGGGCGTCTCATCGAGTTTGTAGATGTACTTAATGTTGGCCTTGTAGATGAGGAGGTTCGGGGCGTTGTCGCGGTTGAGCTTGATCGTGTTCCGGTCGTACCATTCGATGGTGCCCTCGATGATCTGGCCGTCCGCGAAAACGACCGCCATCGGGGTTTTCTTGTTCATCTGCTTGAGGTAGTAGTAATTCTCGGCAAAGGTATCGGTCGGGGGGTGGATTTTTTTCTTGGCCTGGTCCTGGGCGCTCAGCCTGTCCTTGATTTCCGTAAAATTGGGCCTGATAAGTCTACGGTTCATGGGTATATCTCCCGGCTGTTTGGGGATCGGAAAAACTCCCTTAATTGCCGCTATGATAGCACCTTTCTTTTAAAACTGCAAGACGATTCGGGCCGAATGCCGCCCCGAGCGCACTTAATCCAGAAGGGGCCGGAGGGCTTGGAACCAGTTGAGGGCGAGCCGCCGGTATCCCTCCCGGGAGGGATGAACGCCGGGAAGGAGGTCGGGCGCGCTCGCGAACAAAACGTAGTTGTCTACCAGGGGAAGTGCCGACTCGGCGGAAACGGCCCTGATGGCGGGGTTGATTTCCCCGACGACCCGCCGGATCGATTCCGGGCTGAAGGGGTAGGACGTATTTTCTGGAACGGGAGGGATAGTAGCGAGGAGGACGGCCGTCGGACCTCCGCGGCGGTTTCGGCATCCCTGGAATATCCCGACGATTTCTCGCAGGTTTCGCTCGAAATCCGCAAGAGAAGTTCGATCTCCGTCGACGCGGACGTCGTTCGTCCCGAGCTCGAGGAGGACGAAATCCGGACTCTCGGCCTTGACCTTCTCGAGCCGGCCGCGCAGGAACTTCAAGTACTCGCCGGTCGTATATCCGCTCTTCCCGTAGTTAAGAACCCTGGCCCGCAGACCTTCCTTTTTGAGGGCCCGCTGGAGGAATCGGGGATAGGCCTGCTCGGTGATGCTGTCCCCCGCGCAGAGGATGATAATGCCGGAGCTCCATGATTCGCAGAAACACAAGGCGAGGAGGACGGCGAAAAACACTCCAATCGTAGCGGGTTTATTCATGGCACGGTTCTATTGTAAGCCCATCGCGGGGCGCTAAACAAATCCGATTGGATTCTGAAGCAATTCCTTCTCCGGGATTAATAAATTAAATTTATGAATCCCGGGAAGGTCATTGCTTTTATCGACGCCTTCCGGCATTGACAGCGGGGAAGCGGCCGGATACAATCCAACTCTTAACTCAAACCGCCATGATCAAACGCTTCTGGAAGAGCTCGGCCGGGCTGCTGGTTTTCTGGGCCCTGCTCTGTCTCTTCGCCTTCAACACGCTCGCCCACGAGGCGACTTGCCACGATGAGATGGCCGGAGTTTGCCACTCGCTCCACCGCCCCTGGGCTAATGCCGCTTCACTCCAGCCGATCTGCGGCCTCGAGCTTAGGCCCCTCGGATCATGGCTGACCTGGAACAACGATCCGGTCCTCGTCCCGGAATTCAGCAAGAATATCTTCCACCCGCCCGACTGAGCCTCCTTTCCCGGCGCTTTCGATCCAAGCGCGCCCATCCGACCAGGAAAGGAGGTCATCATGCATCTCGCCGCCATCGTTTTTTCCGCCGTGTTGGCCCAAGCCGCGGCCCTTTCGCCCTCGTCCGGCCCCGGCTTGACCGTCGAGCAGGCCGTGGAGCTGGCCCTCCGTCAGAATCCGACCGTCCTCGCCGCCCAGAAAGCTCTCGATGTCTCCCGGGGACAACGACTTCAGCTCGAAGCCATCCCGGCCCCCGAGATCGTTTTCAGCAACGAAGCGATTCCCCTGAAACGTTCCGGCGACGGACAAGAATCGGAGGTCAACCTGGGGATCCAGCAATCCCTCGAGTTTTTGGCCAAACGCCCCTTGCGCGGCAAGATCGGACGCTACGGGGAGGAAATCGCCCGTCTTGATTTCGAACGACTCCGGATCGTCCTGGGCGCCGAAGTCAAGATGGCCTACTACCGGGTTCTCTACCGGTTTAAAACAATCGCGCTCCTCGAGACGAACCTGGCCCTTCTCGACCGCTTCCTCGAGGCGGCCCGCACGAGATACGAAGCCGGGAGCGTTCCCTACCTGGACGTCCTGAGGGCGGGCGTGGAAAAGGTCAAGGCCCGCAACGACCTCATCGAAAAGCGCAAGGACCTCGCTGCCGACAAAGTTCGCCTCAACCTCCTTCTGGGACGGCAGGGGAACGAACCGCTCGAGGTCCTCTCGGCCTTCTCCTTCGCCCCACTCGAGAAAGACCTGGCCGCGGTCAAGGACGAACTCACGGCGGCCAGCCGCACAATTGGGATCGAAGCCGCCCGGCAGGACCGGGCGATGGCCGATCTAGCCCTAACCAGAAAAAACCTCCTCCCCGACGTTACGGTGGGCCTGTACCTGCCGAGCCATCGGACCGGCGCTTGGGGCTTCGAGCTCAGCCTGTCTCTCCCCTTTGTCTGGAGGGAAGGACGGCGCGGCGAAACAGTCGAGGCCGAAGCCAAGTCCCAACTCTTCGCCATCGCGGCCGCCGCCGTCCGGACCCGGGTCTCGGCCGGGATCGAGAACGCCTACGCCGGCCTCAAGGCGGTTGAGGAACAGGTCCGTCTGTTCGAGGAAAAGCTCTTGGGCGAAGTCTCGCGCCAGATCGAAACGGGCCTCGCCGAATACAGGAACGGGCGGCTGGACAGCCTCGGCCTGATCGACCTTTATCGCACGGCCGCCGAGGCCCGTGCCGAATACTGGAGGTCCCTTCTTCTTTATGAAGAGGCGCGCGCCGAGCTCGAACGGTCCGGGGAAGAGAACGCAGAGATAGGAGAGAGCCATGAGGACTGAATTCAAGATTCTGATGATGATCGTGATGGCGACGGCGGCGGTGTCGTTCGCCGCCTGCCGGAACAAAGCCGATATCAGCGGCGAGGTCGCGCCCGAGCCAAAGAACGAACCGACGTCCGTCACCATGAGCCAGGCCGCCATCGGCATCGCGGGCATCAAAATCCAGGTCGCTGAGCTTCGTTCGGTCCCGCTCCTGATCTCGGCTCCGGGCGAGGTCACCTTGAATCCCAGGAAGGTCCATCATGTCACGTCGCGGCTCCCGGGCCGGATCGAAGAGGTCTTCGCTTTTTTAGGGGACCGCGTCTCGAAGGGACGGCCCCTTCTCACCCTGTTCAGCCCGGAATTCCTATCGGCCCAGGCCGAATTCCTACAAGCGCGGGCCCGCCTGGTCGGGCTCGACGAGGCCCTGGCGCCGGAGGATGCTAAAGCGGCCCGCGCCATCGCGGACTCGGCCCGGACGAGGCTTCTGATTTTAGGGCTGACCGAAGAGGAGATCAAGGCAATCGAGGAATCCCGAGCGCCCCGCAATCTGCTCACGGTATCGGCTCCCCTCGCCGGGACCGTCATCGAGAGCGCGGCCGTCGCCGGCGATACCCTCGAGGTCGGGGCCAACCTGTTCCGGATCGCCGACCTCTCGTCCCTTCTGGTCAACGCCCGGATCCACGAGAGGGACCTCGGCTCCGTTGCGGCCGGCGTCGCGGCGGTCGTCAGGGTCGGCGCCTACCCGAATTTGGAGTTCAAGGGAAGGCTGGCCCAGCTCTCGGACCTCATCGACTCCGAGACGCGGACGGTCATCGGCCGGGTTGAGGTCGGGAACGACCCCGCGCGGCTCAAACCCGGGATGTTCGCCGATGTGACTCTCGTCATCCCCTCCCGGACGAGTTCGCTCCTCATCCCCGAATCGGCCGTCCAGAGAATCGGCGGAAAGACCATCGTCTTCGTCCCCGCCGGTGAGCGATCCTTCGCCGTCAAGGAGATCGCGGCGGGATCGGCCCGGGACGGCTGGGTCGAAATCCTCTCCGGGCTCGCTCCGGGGGAATCCTTCGTGGCCGCGGGCGGCTTTTTCATCAAGTCCGAGCTCCTCAAGGAAAGCTTGGAGGGGGAATGACATGATCGATCGGCTGATCGCCTTCGCCCTGAGACAAAAGGCCCTCATCCTCGTCGGCGTCCTCTTCCTGACCGGGTTCGGCGTTTGGTCCTTCCTTCGCCTCCCGATCGACGCTTTCCCCGACGTCACCAACATTCAGGTCGAGGTCGTCTGCTCGGCGCCCGGCCGCTCTCCGCTCGAGATCGAGAAGTTCGTGACCTATCCGGTCGAATCCGCCCTGCGCGGACTGCCGCGCTTGACCGGGCTCCGCTCCGTCTCCAAATTCGGGCTGTCGGTCATCACGGCCGTCTTCGAAGACGGCGTCGACATCTTCTTCGCCCGCCAGCTCGTCCTGGAGCGCCTGATCGGGGTCCGGGACGCTCTGGCCGAGGACGTCGATGTCGAGATGGGTCCCGTCGCGACGGCCATGGGCGAGATTTACCAGTATACGCTCGAGGAAAGGACCCCCGCTCCGGCCGATGAGGCGCGGTTGACGGAGTTCCGGACCCTCCAGGACTGGGTCATCAGCCCCCTTTTGAAATCCGTGCCCGGCGTCAGCGAGGTCAATTCCTTCGGCGGCTTCATCAAACAGTACCAGGTCATCGTCGACCCGGACCGCCTCCAGAAATACGGCATCGCTCTCGCCGAGGTCGTCGAGGCCCTCAAACGGAACAACCAGAACGCGGGCGGAGGCCTCATCCAAACATCGGCCGAACAGTACCTGGTGCGGGGGCTGGGTCTGCTCAAGGACGCCGATGACATCCGCAGCATTTCCGTCAAGACATGGCGGGGCGTCCCCGTCCTCGTCCGGGACGTGGCCCAGGTCCTGATCGGAGCGGCCGTCCGCCAGGGCGCCTCGGTTATAAACGGGGAACGCGAGGTCGTGGGCGGGATCGTCATGATGCTCCGGGGCGCAAACGCCCGCGACGTCGTACAGGGGATCGAAGCCAAGGTCGCCGAGATCAACGGGAGCCGGGTCCTGCCGGCGGGCCTGGTCATCGTCCCGTTCTATAAGCGTTCCGACATCGTCCGTCAGAGCGTCGCTACCGTCACGGACGCCCTCCTCCTCGGCGGCATCCTGGTCGTCTTTATCCTCTATCTTTTCCTGCGCAACCTGCGGGGAGCCGTCATCGTCATCGCCTCGCTCCCCCTGGCGGCCCTGGCGACCTTCATCATCATGAAGCGGGCCGGCCTGACCGCCAACCTGATGTCCCTGGGCGGGCTGGCCATCTCGGTCGGCATGATCATCGACGCGACCGTCATCCAGGTTGAGAACGTCCAGCGCCGCCTGGCCGAGACGGCCGTTTCCCAGCCCAAGCCGACCACGGTCCTGCGGGCCGTCCTCGAAGTCCGCCGGCCCAGCATCTTCGGCGAGCTTATCATCGCCCTGACCTTCCTGCCGATCATGACCCTCCAGGGCATCGAGGGAAAGATGTTCGCGCCGTTGGCCCTGACCGTGTCCATCGCTCTGTTCGCCTCTCTCGTCCTGTCGATCCTGGTCATCCCCGTCCTGTCCCTCCTCCTCCTCGGGCGGAGCGCCGAGCGCAAGAACCGCATCCTGGAGGGGCTTATCTCCGCCTATTCGGCTCTTCTGCGCTGGACCCTGCGGCGCAAGGCGCTCGTCCTGACGGCGGCGCTCCTCATGCTGGCCGGAAGCCTCCTCCTCATCCCCCGGCTGGGGACCGAATTCATTCCCGTTATGGACGAGGGCGCCTTCGACATGGACATTCAACTCTTGCCGGGCATCTCGCTCGATCAGTCGCTGGCGATCAGCAAGGAAGTTGAACGCAGGCTCAAGCTATTCCCCGAGCTCGAGACGATCGTCTCCCGGACCGGACAGACCGGAATCGCCCTCGAGGCGCGGGGCGTCGAAAAGACGGGTTATGTGGGGACGATCCGTCCCCGCCGGGAATGGACCTCGGCCCGGACCCGCGATGAGCTCACCAACAAGATGCGGAAGGCCATGGAGGTCTTCCCGGGCATGGCCTTCTCCTTCAGCCAGCCGATCGCCTGCCGGATCGACGAACTCGTCGCCGGCACGCGGGCTCAGATCATCATCAGGTTGTTCGGGGAGGATCTGGAGACGCTCAGCGCCAAGGCCGAATCCATCGGCCGCGTCCTGGCCGGGCTTAAAGGGACTCGGGACATTGTCGTCGAGAGGGTCGCGGGCCAGCCCTACGTCACGATCGCCGTGGACCGGGCCAGGATCGCCCGCTATGGGATCAGCGTCGCGGACGTCCAGGAGGTCATCGCGACGGCCGTGGCCGGGAGCCCGGTCACCCGCATCTACGAAGGCGATAAAAGCTTCGGCGTCGCGGTCCGCTTTCCCGAAGGCTGGAGGGATTCGATCGGAAGCCTCGCCCGCATCCTGATCCCGGCCCCTCAAGGCTTCCGCGTCCCGCTCGGCGAACTGGCGGCCATCAAGCTCGAGGAAGGGCCGAGCCAGATCAGTCGGGAATTCGGACAGCGCCGGATCGGAATAGAGTGCAACGTGTCGGGGAGGGACATCGGCGGGTTCGTCGCCGAGGCCCGGCGCGAAATCCGGAAACGGGTCGACTTTCCGGGCGGCTATTATATGGAATGGGGAGGCCAGTTCGAGAACCAGCAGCGGGCGATGCGGAGGCTCACCCTGATCGTCCCCCTGACGGCCGGCCTCATCTTTTTCCTGCTGTTCGTGACCTTCGGATCCGCCCGGCTGGCGGCCCTCGTCTTCCTCAACCTTCCGTTCGCCCTGATCGGCGGCGTCGTTTCGCTCTACCTGGCCGGACTCTACCTTTCCGTTCCCGCCTCGGTTGGGTTTATCGCCCTGTTCGGAATCGCAGTCCTCAACGGCGTCGTCCTCGTCTCGACGATCAGCCAGTGCCGCCAGGAAGGGGCAACCCTCGATGAGGCTATCGCCGGCGGCTGCGCGCGCCGGCTCCGGCCGGTCCTGATGACGGCGTCGATCACCGTCTTCAGCCTCTTGCCGCTCCTGGCCGCCCAGGGGCCGGGGTCGGAGATCCAGCGCCCCCTGGCCGTCGTTGTGGTCGGGGGACTCCTGACTTCGACCCTATTAACGCTCCTCGTCCTGCCGACGCTCTACGGCTGGTTCGAGCCGCGCAAGCAGGGAGGCCGGGTCAGTAATTCATGAAATTCTGGAGCTGGATGTTCTTCTTCTTGAGAGTGACGCCCAGGGCCCGATCCAATCCGGCCAGGGCCAGGCTGTAATCGACGATGGCCTTGAGCTCCGTCGACCTGGCGTTGGTCAGGTCCCTTTGGTTCTGGAGCACGGTGTAGTTTGTGGACAAACCGACCTTGAGCTTTTCGACCTCGGCCTCGTACTTCTTCTCGGCCAGATCGCGGGCGACCTTGTAAGCCTGGACGCGCTTGTAGCCGGTCTCGACGGACCGGACGGCGTTTCTGATTTCGAGAAAGGCCTGTTGTTCCTGGTTCTTGAGGGTCAGCTGGGCCTTGTCCATGTTGACCTTGGCCTGGGCGTAGCCGGCTCGGCTCAGGACGTTGCTGAGGGGAAGGTCGAGGGTCAGACCGACCGTCCAGTTCTGGTATTTGAAGTTGAAGGAGTCCTTGAGAGCGTCGGATGCCGCGCCCGGAATGGAGCCGATGACGACCCCGGTCAGGGGGTTGTTGTTGAGGTACATGATCCGGTCGCCCGAGATTCCCGGGCTCGAATAGGACGCGGTCAGGTTGAGGCCGGGCAGGAGCTGGTTTCGCGCGTAGGTCAGGTCAAGCTCGTAATTCTTAAGGCTGATCCTGGCCGAATGGAGGTCCGGTCGGTTGTCCATGGCCGTCTGGAGGGCTTCATCGAGATTCACCGTCCTTTCCTCGAAGACCGGTTTGTCGGCCGGAACGATGCGGACGGCGGAGGCCTGTTTCCCGGGCTCCAGGTTGAGAAGCGTCCGGAGCGCGTCCTCGTTGTTCTTGACCAGGGCCTCGGCCTGAAGGATGTCCGCTTCCCGGGTCGCGACTTCCGCCTGCGCGCTCAAGACTTCGATCGGGGCCAATTGGCCGACTTCGACCGAACGCTGATTCTTGTCGAGGAGGTCGCGGGCCAGCTGAAGGGACTGCTGCTGAACCTCGAGGCTTTGGGTGCTGTAGACAAGATTCCAGTAGGCCTGCTCGACCGAATAAACCGTATCGAGGAGGGACTGATGGAGGTCGTACTCGGAAATCTCAAGGTTGTTCCGGGCGATCAGGATCTCCTGCTGGCTGATGGACGCCCCGAAGTTGCGGAGAAGCGGCTGGCTGAAGTTGAAGGACAGGGTCGAACCGTAGCGGGGATTGATCGTCTGGAGGCTTTGGTTCGTGTTCGACTTGTAGGAGTCCAGGGCCAGGCTCAGCGTCCCGCCGTAAGGGATGGCTTCGCTGAGAGAAACGTTGTAGCTGTTGTATTTGGAGAGGACCGATCCCGACGTGGAAGTGCTCGTCCAGGAATAGGACGCCGATTCGCTGTGCCGATTGTTGAACGACATCGACAAAGTCGGGATGAACTTTTCCCGGGCCTTAGACAGGGTTTCGTCCGCGAGCTGCGGGCTGAGGACCTGGATGGCGACCGACAGGTTGTTCTTGAGAGCCCCCAGGATGCAGTCTTCGAGCGTCATGGATTTGACCTGGTCCTGGGCGAAGGCCGATCCCAGCGCGAGGCCGGCCATGAAAATCCCCGTTATGAGCTTTATCTTACGCATATCGAACCTCCCTGAATGAGTGATCTGTGAGTCCGGATGATCTCCGCCCGATTCTTACTCGTAGCGGAGGGCTTCGATCGGGTCGAGACGCGACGCCTTGCGGGCCGGGTAGAACCCGAAAAAGATGCCGACCGACGCCGAGAACAGGAACGCGAGCAGGACGGCCTGGGGCGAGACGACCGTCTTCCACTGGCTGAAGATGGAGATGTACTTAAGGAGCTTGGAAGCCCCGATTCCGAACAGGATCCCCAGCACCCCGCCCATGACGCTCAGGACGACGGCTTCGGTCAAGAACTGGAGAAGGATGTCCTTCTCCCGGGCGCCGATGGCCATCCGGATCCCGATCTCGCGAATCCTTTCCGTGACCGAGACGAGCATGATGTTCATGATCCCGATCCCGCCGACCAGGAGCGAGATCGAGGCGATGCTGCCCAGCAGAATGGTCATGATCTGAGTCGACTGGGCCGCCCCCTCGGCGATCTCGGCCATGTTCCGGACCTGGAAATCGTCTTCGGCTCCGGGCGCTATCTTATGGCGGATGCGGAGGAGATCCTCGATCTGCTTCTGGGCCTCGGCCGTCCGGGACGAGGAGACGGCCTGGATGTCGATCGATGAGATGTAGTCGACGCCCATGAGCCGTCTCATGGCGGCCGTGTAGGGGACCGCGATCATATCGTCGCGGTTAAACCAGCCGCCCGACTCGCCCTTGGACTTGAAGACGCCCAGGACCTTGAAGGGGATCTTCTTGACCCGGATGATCTTGCCGATCGGATCTTCGCCTTCGAACAGGGTTTTATTGACTTCGCTCCCCAGGATGCAGACCTTGGCGCCGGCCTTGACCTGGTTCTCGTCGAAGTAGACCCCTTCGGAGACCTCCCAGTTCCGGATCTCGGGGTAGCGGGCGCCCGTCCCCTGGATGGATGTGTTCCAGTTCTTGTTGCCGTAGACGACCTGGGCCCGCGTGCTGACCGAGGGCGAAGTGTATTTGACGGCGTCGCATTGCGTTTCGATGGCCGCGGCGTCCTCGGGGGTCATGCTCTGGAATCCGCCGAAGCCGGTATGGAGGCCCCGGAAATTTTTGCTGCCCGGGGACACGAACAGAAGGTTCGTCCCCATCGAGTTGAAGCGGTCCTCGATCCCCTTCTTGGCGCCCTCGCCGATGCTGACCATGGCGATGACGGCGCCGACCCCGATGATGATGCCCAAGGCCGTCAGGAACGAGCGCATTTTATTCCGGGTCAGGGCCCGGAGCGCGACGCGGCATATCCTCAGAAACTTAGTCATGGCTTGACTCCTTGCCCCCGGGATCCCCTCTGGCCGAAGCGGGGGTTCGTTTCTTCCCGGATGATCAGTCCGTCCTTGAGATGGATGCTTTTCCGGGCGAAGCCGGCGATGTCGGCTTCGTGCGTGACCAGGACCATGGTGATCCCCTGCTCCCGGTTGAGGCGACTGAAGATCTCCATGACCTCCTCGCTGGTTTTACTGTCGAGGTTGCCGGTCGGCTCGTCGGCCAGGATCAGGGACGGATTATTGAGAAGGGCGCGGGCGATGGCGACCCGCTGCTGCTCGCCGCCGGAGAGCTGGTTCGTCTTGTGATAGGCGCGCTCCTTGAGGCCGACGGCGTCCAGCGAGGCCAGGGCTTTCTCGGTACGGTTCCGGCCGTTGGCGTGGGAATAGAGGAGGGGGAGTTCGACGTTCTCGAGCGCGGTCGTCCTGGCCAGGAGGTTGAAGGTCTGGAAGACGAACCCGATCTTTTCGTTCCGGATTTGAGCCAGCTCGTTCTTACTGTGCTTCGAGACTTCCTGTCCGTCGAGGATGTATTGGCCCTCGGTCGGCTTGTCCAGGCAGCCGAGGATGTTCATGAGAGTGGACTTCCCCGAGCCCGAGGGCCCCATGACGGCCAGGAACTCGCCTTCCTCGACCGCGTAGGTAACGCCCCGGAGGGCTCGGACCTCGCTGTCGCCGACGTGGTAGGTCTTGATGAGGTTTTTTAATTCGATGATCTTGCCGCTCATGGAAGTCCCCTGCGTGTTCAGGCCTTAGCGGCCTATGAACATCGTCGTACCTCTGGGCGGCCCGCTCTGGCTGGAGGACGTGCTGGCGCTATTCTCGCCGAGGATGACGAGGTCGCCCTCCTTAAGCTCGCTCCGCACGATCTCGGTGTAGGAATTGTCGGTGACGCCGGGTCGGAGGAAGACCATCCTGAGCTTGCCGTCTTTGTCCTGGACCCAAACTCGAGACGGCTGTCGGCCGCTCCGCATCGCTTGGGATGCGTCGCCGGTCTGCCCCTGGGTTTGGCGTTGCATGAACATCATTCCCCCGCTCCGGGGACGCTCGCCTTGGCCGTCCGGACGGATGGCGGCGCTTGGGCTTGCGGTCTGGGATTGCCCGGAGCCGGAGGCTTGGCCCGCTTGGCCTTGGCCGGCCTGGCCGGCTTCGGCCTGGCGCCGGGCCATCATGGCCTCGAAGCTCGCCTTCATGATCTTGGCCAGCTCCTCGGCGGGAAGGGTCGGCGTGAAACGGAGGGCGGCGTTGGGAACGCGCAGGACGTTCTTGGCCTCCCCGGCGATGATCGAAACGGTCGCCGTCATGCCGGGTCGAAGCTTCATCCCCGGATTATCGACGTCGACGATCGTCGTGTAGGTCACGACGTTCTGGGAGGTCGTCGGGGAGTAGCGGACTTGCTTGACGGTTCCGAGGAAGGTCTCATCGGCGAAGGCGTCGACCGTGAAGCGGACTTTCTGTTTTTCGAGGACCTTCCCGATGTCGGCCTCGTCGACGCTGCACTCGACCTGCATCTTGCTCAGGTCGTTGGCGATCGTGAAGAGCTTGGGGGCCTGGTAACTGGCCGCGACCGTCTGCCCGACGTTCATGTCTCGGGTGATGACGATGCCGTCGATGGGGGAGCGGATGATGGCGTAGCTGAGGTCGAGCTTGCTCGATTCGAGCTGGCTCTTGGCCTGCTCGAGCCGGGCCTGGGCGGAGGTCACGTCCGTCTTGGCGCCCAGGTAGGACGCCTCGGCCGCCTCCTTCTCCTCGTAGGAAATAAGGTTCTTTTCGAACAGGGTTAGGGACCTGTCGTATTTTTTCTTAAGGTTGTCGAGCGTGACGTTGGCCCGGTCGAGCGACGCCTGGGCGCTTAGGTAGTTGGCGTTGTTCTGATCGATCTTGGACTGGAGGATGGACAAGTCCAGCTCGGCCAGGATGTCGCCCGCCTTGACCTGCGAATTGTAATCGACGTTGATCTTGGCGATCTTTCCCGAGACTTGGCTTCCAACCTCGACCGTCATGACCGGGTTGAGGGTTCCCGATGTCACGACCAGGGCCTCGATGTCGCCCCGGCCGACGGCCTCGGTCCGGTATTTGGGGCCGGTCGACTTTCCGTTCTTGAGGACGGTCGCGCCGACCACGATGACGACGACCCCAACCAGGACCGCCGCCATAATGAGCCATTTCTTCTTGGTCATGGATGTTCTCCTTTCGGTTCGTCCGGAGGGGGCGAGTCGCGGTCCGGATCATGCCTCCGGACCTCCCGCTCCCTCTGCATATGCCGCTCGAGCAGGGCGTTGAATTTCTCCCTCTGCTGCGGGGTCAGGACGTTCTCGATTTCGGTCTTGAGCCTCTCCCGGACTTCCCCCAAGCGGGCGTGAATCTGGGAGCGCAGCTCCTTGATCCGTTCTTCGTTCCTCTCGAATATTTTTCCGATCTCCTCCTTCTGGGCCGGAGTCAGCTCCAGGTCCTTGGCCAGCTGGTCCAGCGACGGAGGCGGACCCGGGCGGAAGGCCTTGGCGCCCCCCCCCTTGGCCAAGACCGTCCCAGGAACAGGCCGCCGACGATCCCGGCGGCGAGGACGGCCACGAAGGAGAAGATGATCCATAAACGGGCTTTGTTATTCATGGCATTCGGCTCCCCGGGGAGGACTGGAATTCCAGCGACGCGAACAAGATCATCATGTTCTTGTCCTCCGCGCGCTTTTCGTCCAAGATGTTCGTCGTTTCGTTGAGGGGGTCCTCTCCTCGGAGAAGGATCTCGGTCTGGCTCAATTCGGCGGCCGCTTGGGGCCGTAGGAAAGCCAGGGCGGCGCCCAGGACAAGGACGACGGCTAAACAGGCCGGAACGAGCTTGAGGCCGAGCTTCCGCCAAGACGGCCAGGGAGAGAGATCGGCCGCCGGAAGATGGGCGCTTAACCGCTCCCAGAAATAGGGCCGCGGCTCGGCCGGGGGGAAGGTCCGGAAGGCATCCCGGATCAGATCATATTCCTCGCTCCGCCTCCGGCAGGCGGGGCAGGCCTCGAGGTGGCCGCGCAGGACGTCCGCCTCGCCGGGCGGGAGCGGGCCGTCGAAGGAACGGACCAAGAGGTTTTCAGCTCTCTTGCAGTTCATGGCTCCCTCCTTGCGGCCGGAGAGAGGGCTCCAGCCTTTTCCGGAGAAGCTTCCGGGCTCGATGGAGACGGGAGTCCACCGTGCCCGGCGAGATGTTCAAAACCTCGGCGATCTCTTCGTAAGAACGGCCCTGGAGATCCCGCAGGGACAGGATGTTCGCGTATTTTTCCGGAAGCAGGCCGATCATCCTCAGGACGAGCTCCCGCGTTTTTTCCCGGGCTCGCAGCCGGGCTTCGCGCTCGGGACCGTCGTTGTCGGCCAGGACGGCCGGACTGAGGTCGTCCAGGGAGACCTCTTTACGGGCCTTGCTTCGGCGGAGATAATCCTTGGCGTGATTGACGGTGATCCGGTAGAGCCAGGTTCCGAACGCGGATCGCGACTCGAATTTGGACAGGCCCGTATAGGCCTTGATGAAGGCCTCCTGGGCCAGGTCGTCCGCAGCCTGGCGGTTGCGGGTCAATCCGTACGCGAGTTGGAACACTTTCGCCTCATACTTTTTCACGAGACAGGAGAAGGCCTCCCGATCTCCGTTTCGGGCTCTCTCGACCAGTTCGGATTCGTCCATCTGCGGCTCATTCGGTACGGCCTCTGTCTCACCCTTTAGACGGAGGCCGGCCCCAAATCTTCCCTTCTTGGAACCCGATGTCGGAGACGTTCGTTTCAGCTTAATCCTCCGGCTTCCCCCCGGGCCCGAGACGCCGACGCTCTTTTTCCTGGCCCGTTTCGTCAAGCTCTGAGGGGCGCGGAATGCTTCCCGCGCTTTTTGTCGACCAGGGCGACCGCCCAGCATGCGATGGCCTCCCTGCGGCCGATAAGCCCGACCGTCTCGTTCGTCTTGGCTTTGAGCCCGAGGCCCGATCCGTCCACTCCCAGCAGCGGGATGAGCGCGTCCTTCATACGGGGAAAATGGGGGCCGAGCTTGGGGCTCTCCGCGACGACGACGACGTCGACGTGGACGACGCGGAATCCCTTCCGTTTGAGCCGGCCGACGACCTCCCCGAGCAGGATCGTACTCCGGGCGCCCTTGGTCGCGGGGTCCGTGTCGGGAAAGAGCCGTCCGATATCGGTCTCCCCCTCGGCGCCGAGCAGGGCGTCGATGACGGCGTGAATGAGGCAGTCGCCGTCCGAATGCCCGGCCAGCCCGCGCGGATGGGGGATCTCGACGCCGCCCAGATAGAGGGGCCGGCCCGGCTCGAGCCGGTGCAGGTCGTAGCCGATTCCGATTTTAAGCATGGCACCAGGCCTCGGCGAGGGCCAGGTCCTCGGCCCTCGTAATCTTAATGTTGCGGGGATCTCCCGGGACGACGATGACGATCCGGCCCAGATGCTCGACGAGGGAGGCCTCGTCCGTCCCCCGGTACCCCGTTCTCCGGGCGTGGGCGATCGCTTCCTTCAGGAGTTGGTACCTAAAACCTTGCGGGGTCTGGGTCCGGATCAGATTGTCCCGGTTCAGGGTCCGGATGATCTTGTCCTCCCGGACTTCTTTGACGGTGTCTTCGATGGCGAGCGCGGGGACGGCCGCCCCGCCGGCCTCGGCGGCCGCGAGGACCCGGTCGATGAGAGCGGCATCGACCAGGGGCCTGACGCCGTCGTGGACGAGGATAAGGTCGGCGCCGTCCGGCTCGATCCGCCCGAATCCGTTCCGGACCGAATCCTGGCGGCGCGCCCCCCCCTCAACCACCGCCCCGACCTTGGGATCGAGCGACCGGAAGGACGCGCCGTCCTCGCCCGCGGGCAGGACGAGGACGATCTGGTCGACCCGGGGATGACGGGCGAAGGCTTCGATACTCCAGGCGATGACCGGCCGTCCGCCGAGAAGAGCGAACTGCTTGGCCCCGCCGAAGCGCCGGCCCCGGCCGGCGGCGACGATCAGGACAGCCACCCGCGTCATTTGGCTTCTTCGTTGTAGCGGCCGAAGATCATCTTCCCGACCGTCGTCTGGAGCACCGAGGTGACCGTGATCATGATCGTCTGACCGATCAGCCGGCGCGAGTTGTCGACGACGACCATGGTCCCGTCGTCGAGGTAGGCGACGCCCTGGTCTTTTTCCTTGCCTTCCTTGAAGATGAAGACTTTCATGGTCTCGCCGGGCAGGACGATCGGCTTGAGGGCGTTGGCGAGCTCGTTGATGTTGAGAACGAAGATCCCCTGAAGCCGGGCGACCTTGTTGAGGTTGAAGTCGTTGGTCACGATCTTGGCGTCGAGGTGCTTGGCGAGCTCGATGAGCTTGGAGTCGACGTCGCGGACATCGGGGAAATCGATGTCGACGATCTGAACCTGGACCTGGGCGGACTTCTGGAGCCGGTCCAGGACGTCCAGGCCGCGCCGCCCCCGCTGACGCTTGAGGCCGTCGGCCGAGTCGGCCACCAGCTGGAGCTCCTTGAGGACGAACTGGGGGATGACCAGGGTGCCGTCGACAAAGGCCGTATCGCAAATGTCGACGATCCGGCCGTCGATGATGACGCTCGTGTCCAGGATCTTGTAGGCCCGGCCCACGCTCTTCTCGTGGACGAACCGGAAAAAGTGGACCGGGTCCAGCCATTCCGACTTCTGGGTTCCGATCAAAAATCCCATGTAGGGCATGATGATCAGGAAGAAGATCCGGATGAAGACGGCCGTGTCGGGACTCTTGGTGATGCTCTGGTAGATAGAGCCCAGCCCCCAGCCGATAATAACACCGGCGAAGGATCCCAGCGTCGAGCTCCAGATCGTCCGGAACTGGGCCCGGCGAATGCGGATCTCGAGGATCATGATGACAAAGCCGAGCAGGGCGGCTGCAGCCGCGCCGACCTCTTTCTGTAAAGAGAAAGGGGGAAAGAAGTAGCCGGCGACGGCCAGGAAGGCGATCATTAAAAAGCGGAAGATTAAGATGCCCACGGTTATTAATCCTTTATCAAAAGATAAGCTTGAACGCCTGCCGGACGTCTCGGACGGCCAGGACTTCCAGGCCGGGCGTTTCCTCCTTTTCCAACTGGGCGAGGTTTCCCTGGGGAAGGACGATCCGTTCGAAGCCGAGCGAGGCGGCCTCCTTGAGCCGGGCCAGCGGCTGGCCCACCGAGCGGACTTCTCCGCTCAGTCCGACCTCGCCGAAGACGGCCGTCCGGTAGGGGATCGGCCTGTTCTTGAGGCTGGAGACGACGGCCAATACGACGGCCAGGTCCGCGGCCGGCTCCTCGATGGAGACGCCGCCAGCGACGTTGAGGTAAATATCCTCGCCGGCGAACCCGAACCCGAGCTTCTTCTCAACGACGGCCAGGAGCATGGAAGCCCGGAAATGATCGAGGCCGATCGTCATCCGGCGCGGGTTTCCCACGAACAGGGTCGAGGAGACCAGGGCTTGGATCTCGGCCAGGAGCGGGCGCGATCCCTTGATCGTGCTGACGACGACGCTCCCCGGCTCGTCGGCCGGCCGCTCCTTGAGGAAGAACGCCGACGGGTTCGGGATGGCCTGGAGGCCCGCCGCGCCCATCTCGAAGATAGCCAGCTCCGAGACGGGGCCGAACCGGTTCTTGAGGGCCCGCAGGATCCGATAGCTGTGGTCCCGCTCGCCCTCGAAGAGAAGGACGACGTCGACGATGTGCTCGAGGGACTTCGGCCCGGCCAGCGACCCCTCCTTGGTGATATGGCCGATCAAGAAAGCGGGAACCTGGTTCGTCTTGGCGAAGCGGAAGAGCTGGTTGGCGACCTCGCGGACCTGGCTGATCGTGCCCGGGCCCGAGCTGAGCTTGGCGGAATAAACGGTCTGGATCGAGTCCAAGACGAGGATCCGGGGCCTGACTTTCTCGGCCTGAGCCACGATCCGCTCCAGGTTCGTTTCGGCCAGGAGGTAGAGCTCACCGTCGCCGATGCCGAGGCGGTCCCCGCGGAGCTTGATCTGCTCCAGCGACTCCTCGCCCGAGACGTACAGGACTTTGTGGCCCCGGGCGGCGAAGTCGCGCGAGGCCTGGAGAAGGAGGGTCGACTTCCCGATTCCGGGTTCGCCGCCGACAAGGACGAGCGAGCCCAGGACGGCGCCCCCGCCCAGGACCTTGTTGAATTCCTGAATATCGATCTCGAGCCGCTGGTTCGCGGTCTCCTTGATGTCGGAATAGAGCATGGACTCGGCCGGCGCGAAAGAGGACTCGGCCGCGGGGATGCGCTCTTCATCGACTTCTTCGATAAAGGTGTTCCATTCCCCGCAGCCCGGGCAGCGGCCAAGCCACTTGGGAGAGCGCGTCCCGCAGCTCTGGCAGATGAAGACCGTCTTGTGTTTCATCGGCTGTGGATTCCGAACCCGAAAAAGACCTCCCGCGCCCGCTCGTCGGCGACATCGTCCAGGCCCAACAGAATCGAGATATGCTCGAAAGGCGTCCAACGCCCAAATAGGCGGAATCGAGGGTTCCGCTCCCGGTTGAAATCGAAACCCTCCAGGCTGAGGACGACGCGGTCCCGGAAGGCCAGATAGTCGAGGCCGGCCCCGAACTCGGACTCGATGATCCCGGCTCGGGGCACGAAGTTTTTCCAGCGCAGACCGCCCTGCAGTGAATAGGTGAATCGGTCCCGCCAGGGATCGCTGGCGATGCCGGCCAGGACGAGGGACGTGGAGTTCGGCCAGACGGCCAGGGACAGCGCGCTCTTGAGCTTGTCGCTCTCCCCGTAGTAGTCGGTCCTGAAGGCCAGGTCCGCCCGCAGGGCCGAAACGGGGCCGAGGACGGAGCGGGCCTTGTCCACGGTTTCCTCGACCCGGTCGTAGAGGCCGGGCTCGCGGACGAGCTTTCCCAGCGTCCCTTCCCCCTTGTCGATCTTGTCCAGGGTCTCCTTCATGAGGCGGACGACCTCGTCCATCCGGGACAGGATGTCCTTGATCCGGTCCAGGCTGGTCCGAACGCTTTCTCTGTTGTCCTCGGCCAATCCCTTGACGGATGCGATGGCTTCGGTCATGGCCCCGGAGATTTCCTGGACCTTCCGGTCGAAGTCCTGGACGGCCTGGCTCGAACCCTGGATCGACCGGCTGAGCCCGTCCTTATTCTTCGCCAAGAATCCGTCGAGATCGGATGTGAAAGCCGACATGTTCTGCAGGATGTCCTTGACGTTCTTCCGGGATTCGTCGTTCACCATTTCTTTCAACGTCGCGCTCAGGTCTTTAATCTCGCCCCCGATCGAGAGAAAAAGGTTCCCGATCTGGTCGAAGCTGATCGGCGTCACGCCCTCGATCTCGCTCCCCGGCTCGTAGTAGCCCGGACCGGGGCCGGGCAGGATCTCGATGTACTTTTCGCCCAGGAGCCCCAGGATCGCCTGGGTCGCCCGGGACCCGCGCGGGACATGGAAGGAAGGCATGACGACCAAGGTGAAGCGGGCCTTGGTCCCAACGAGCTCAATCCGTTTGACCCGGCCGACCTTGATCCCGGCGACCCGGACTAGGACGCCGACGTCGACGCCGGCCGCCGTGTCGAAGGTCGCGGTCAGGGGATAGCCGGGTTTCTGGAACAGCCGGCCCAAGTCCCCGACGATGAAGATGAATACGGCCATGATGGCCAGCGTGCAGGCCAGAAAGATTCCGATTTTAAGTTCGCGACTCATCGTTCGTTCCCTTCAAAAAATCTTAATCGGTCCCTCCGCCTCCCCGCGGATGAACTGCTGGACGACGGGATTCCGTGAGTGCTGGATCTCGCGCGGCGTCCCGACTTCGATGATGCG
Source organism: Candidatus Aminicenantota bacterium (assembly GCA_963702005.1). Lineage (GTDB taxonomy): Bacteria > Acidobacteriota > Aminicenantia > Aminicenantales > JAFGBC01 > JAFGBC01. Next base: position 524,009 of record OY969696.1, on the reverse strand, counting down.
GCCGTCGTGGAGCATGGCGATCCGGTCGGCGACCTTGTAGGAGCTGACCATGTCGTGAGTGATGACGATCGAAGTCACCCGGAGCTCGGTTTTCATGACGTTGATGAGGTCGTTGATGGCGTCGGCCCGGATCGGGTCGATCCCGGTCGAGGGCTCGTCATAGAGCATGATGTCGGGGCTGTAGGCGATGGCCCGGGCCAGGCCGACCCGCTTCTTCATTCCCCCGCTCAGCTCGTGGGGCATCAGGCGCTCGACGCCGCGCAGCCCGACCTTGGCCAGGCAGTCGGTCACGATCCCGTCCATCTCGTCGCTGGTGTAGGAGGTGTAGCGCTCGAGGCCGAACCGAACGTTTTGTCCGACCGTCAACGAGTCGAACAGTGCCGCCCCCTGGAAGAGCATTCCGAACTTCCGGGTCACTTTCTGGAGGGCGTCCCCCCGGAGCCGGCTGACCTCGCTCCCGTCGACGTAGATCTCGCCCCGGTCGGGCTTGAGGAGCCCGATCAGGAGCTTGATAAGGACGCTCTTGCCCGAGCCGCTTTGCCCGATGACGACCATGGTCTCGCCGCGGCGGACTTCGAGGTCGACGCCTCGCAGGACTTCGTTCTTCCCGAAAGCCCTGTGGAGGTCGACGATTCTGATCATGGTCATTTGAGACTGAGGTTGGCCGGCAGGGCCTTGCTCAGGAAGAAGTTCAGGATGAGGATCGTGATGCTCGAGATGACGACGGTCCGCGTCGTCGCCCGGCCGACCCCCTCGGCGCCGCCCCGCGTCTTCAGGCCCTGCCAGCAGCCGACGATGGCGATCACGGCCCCGAAGACGGCGGCCTTGATCAAGCCCGTCGCGACATCCCAGATTTCCAGGTAGAGCATCGTGTTCTGGAGATAGACATAGCGATTGACGCCCATGGCGATCACGATGTAGAAGTACCCGGCGGCCATACCGACCAAGTCACCGAACATGGTCAAGCAGGGGACCATGATGACGCTGGCGATCGCCCGGGGGGCGACGAGGTAGCGGACGGGATCGGCGCCCAGGCTGAACAGGGCGTCGATCTGTTCGGTGATCTTCATCGTCCCGATCTGGGCGGCCATGGCCGAGCCGACCCGGCCCGAGACCATGATGGCGACCAGCAGGGGGATGAGCTCCTTGGACAGCCCCAGAGAGATGATCGGGCCCGCGTAGGCCTCGGAGCCCGCCCCGATGTAGCGGTGGAAGCCGATATAGGTTTGGAGGCCGAAGACAAGGCCTCCGAAGGCCGCCGTCAGGGAGACGACCGGGATGCTGCGGACGCCGATCTCCTCGAGCTGCCGGACGAGCATCCCTCTCTCCCAACGCCGGCGGAAGATGCTCCGAAGCGTACGGACGATGAGGATGCCGACCTCGCCCAGCTGCTCCAGAAATATGATCGTGTAGCGGCGATGGAGGGAGAACGGCATGGCGTCAGGCCTCCGGGTACTGGAATTCGGCGTCCGCGAACCGGGCGCAATTGTGGAGGAAGGCCATCTTGACGGCCCCGACCGGGCCGTTCCGCTGTTTGGCGATGATAATGTCGGCCATGCCCTTCACCTCTTCGTTATCGGGCTTATAGAGTTCTTCCCGGTAGATGAAGATGACGACGTCCGCATCCTGCTCGATGGCGCCCGATTCCCGCAGGTCGGATAAGAGCGGCCGCTGCTCTCTCCCTCCTCCCCTTTTCTCCGGGGCCCGGCTGAGCTGGGAGATCCCGACGACCGGGATCTGGATTTCCTTGGCCAGTTCCTTGAGGGAGCGGGAGATGAAGGACATCTCCTGGTTGCGGTTTTCGAAGCGGCCGCCCGCCCGCATGAGCTGAATGTAGTCGATAAACAGGATGTCGAGGTTACGCTCCATCTTGAGGCGGCGGGCCTTGGCCTTCATCTCCATGACGGTCAGGGCCGGCGTCTCGTCCAGGAAGACCCGGGCCTGGCTGAGCGTCTCGGCGCTGAGCTTGAGCTTCTCGAACTCCCGCTCGCTGATGAATCCCTTGCGGACCTTCTGGATGTCGAGGTTGGCGTCGGCGCAGAGCATCCGGATGACGATCTGTTCCTTGGCCATTTCCATCGAAAAGAATCCGGCGGCGTATTCGGTCCGGGATCCGACGTGCTGGGCGATGTTGAGACAGAGGGCCGTCTTGCCCATCGAGGGCCGGGCGGCCACGACGATGAACTCGGAGCTGTGGAATCCCGACGTGTAGTTGTCCAGGGAGCGGTAGCCGGAGGGGACCCCGGTCACGGCGTCGCGCCGCTGGGCCAGCTTCTCGATGATGCCCAGCGTCGGCCCGGTCAGAGCCCGGAGCGGCACGAAGCCGGGCTTGATTCTTTGCTCCGCGATGTCGATGATGGCCGTCTGGGCCTCGTTGAGAAGGACGTCGGCGTCCTCCCTCTGGTCGTAGCTCTCGGAGATGATCCGGGCCGACGACAGGATGAGCCGGCGCAGGAGGGCCTTCTCCTTGATGATCCGGGCGTAGTACTCGACGTTGAGACTGCGCGGGACTCCGTCCATGAGGGAGGCTAGGTAGGAAGCGCCGCCGACCTCTTCGAGAATCCCGGCCCGCTGGCATTCCTCGCTGAGGGCGATCAGGTCGACCGGAAGGTCTTTGTCGACGAGGGCGATCATCCGCTCCAGGATCTTGAGGTGGGCTTCCTTGTAGAAGTCCTCGGGCGCGATCAAGGACAGGACGACGTTGAGATTCTGGTTGCTGACCAGAATCCCGCCCAGGACGGTCCGCTCCGCCTCCGGACTGTACGGAGGCGTTTTCTTCAAAAACATCAAATCGAGGTCCACGGCGTCCCTCCCCCGTTCCCGGGCCCGCGGCGGGCCCTCGTCAGCTCTTGGCCGTCGTTCCTTCGGCCGCCTCTTCCTCGGGCTTGATCTCGACCCGGATCTCGGCTTTGTCGTCGTGGTAGACCTTGACCGGGATGGTGAAATGGCCCAGCCGCTTGATCGGCTCGTCGAGGCCGATCTTTTTCTTGTCGATGTCGAAGCCGAGTCCGGCCAGCCCTTCCTTGATGTCGCCGGCGCTTACCGAGCCGAAGATGTGGTCCTTCTCGCCCGCTTTGCGGACGAAGGTCAGGGTCACAGCGTTCAACTTCTCGATCAGGCCCTGGAAGGAGAGGCGCTCCTCGTCGTTCTTCTTCTTGAGGACCTTCTTCTCAAGCTCGATCGTTTTCAGGTTGGAGGCCGTGACCTCGGTCGCCAGCCGGCGCGGGATGAGAAAATTCCTCCCATAGCCGCGGGAGACGTTGACGACGTCCCCGCGATGCCCCACGTTCTCGACGTCTTGCTTCAGGATGACCTTCATGGAGTCCTCCTCGGGGGGCGGCCGGCCTCAATCCTCGACGAAGGGGACGAGGGCCATCAGCCGCGCCCGCTTGACGGCCTCGGCCAGCTTCCGCTGATGGAAGGCGCACGTCCCGGTGATGCGCCGGGGGGAAATCTTGCCCCGGTCCGGGATGTACTTGCGGAGGATGTCGACGCTCTTGTAGTCGATCGTCTTGATGTTCCGCTGGCAGAACCGGCAGAACTTCCGCTTGGGCGGGAAATATTTCCGGTAGGGCGGCCTCTCCGATCGTTCGGACCGCTCGGGCCTTTCGCTGCGTTCGTCTCGAACCATGTCACTTCTCCTCTCGGGCGTCTCTGGCGCCGGCTTCGGCCGCGGCCGGCTCGCCGCCCTCCTCGGCCGGCCCGCGGGCCCGCTTGCGGGCCTCGGCTTCGGCCTTCCGCTTCTTGCGGACGTTGTCGCGGGCGTCCTTGGCGAGGGTCAGGTAGCGGAGAACGGTGTCCATCTGCTTGAAGCGCCGCTGGAGCTCATGGGGGATGTCCGCGCTTCCCTCGTAGTGGAAGAAGACGTAGCTGGCCTCGCCGAATTTCCCGATCTGGTAAGCCGTCTTGCGCTTTCCCCAGCGGTCGATCCTGGTCATCCGCCCGTTCTTCTGGGCGACGACCTCGGCCATCTGCTGGATGATTTTTTCCGATTCGTCATCGGTCAGGTTGGGGGCGAGCAAAAAGCCCGTTTCGTACTGCTTCATCGATCCTCCTTATGGATATCAAGCTCCTCCTCTTAGGGGAAGGAACAAGGAGAGCTTCTTTCGTTTATCTCATGCTCCGACCATCATACCATACTCGGCTCAGGAATCTCCCGTTTTTTGGTTGAAGGCCGTCATGGCCTTATCGAGCCGGCCGGCCAGGACGAAATCGAGGGCCTGGCGGGCCCGTTCCAGACTCGCCTCAAAGGCCGGGCGTTCGTCGCCGGCGAACGGGGCCAGGACGAACTCGGCGGCGTCCTCGCCCTCCGGCAGGGGGCCGATCCCGACCCGGATCCGGGGGAAGCGGGTCGTCCCGATCTCGTCCACGATGGACTTCATGCCCTTGTGGGTCCCGGGCCGCCCTTCCTTGCGGACCCGGATCTCTCCCAGGCGGATGTCGAGGTCGTCATAGACGACGACGAGGCGCTCGGCGGAGAGGCCGGTCCCCTGGAGGAGAAGACGGACCGATCGGCCGCTCTCGTTCATAAAGGTCTGGGGCTGGGCCAGCAGGATCGTCTCGCGGCCCCGGGAGACCTCGGCCATCCTGGCCCTGAACTTCCGCTTTTTGAGCCGGACGTTCCAATCCCGGGCCACGCCCTGGACGAAGGCGAACCCGGCGTTATGCCGCGTCCCGGCGTATTCCTGGCCCGGATTGCCCAGGCCGACGACGGCCCACACCGATCACTTCTCCTCTTTCTCTTCCACGGCCCGCTCTTTCTTGATGAGCTCGGGCTCCTTGGGTTCGGCCGCCACCGCCTCTTCCTCGGGCTTGACCTCGGCCACCACCTCTTCCTTGTGCGGCATCGCGATCAGGACGAGGACCGTTCCCGGCTCGGTCAGGATCCGGACGCCGGGCGGGGGAACCGCGTTCTCGACCTTGAGGGATTGGTTGATGTGGAGCTCGGAGATGTCGACCTCGATATGCTCGGGGATGTCCTTGGGCAGGCATTCGATCTCGACCTGGCGGGTGATGAGGTCGATGAAGCCGCTCTCGGACTTTACGCCGATGGCCTCGCCGACCGGGATGATCGGGACGGAGACCCGGATAAGCTTGTCCATCGCGATCTGGACGAGGTCGGCGTGGATGAGCTCGTCGGTCGTCGGGTCGACCTGGAGGGCTTTGATCATGGCGTCGCGCTCATCGGCACCGACGGCGAGCCGGAATATCGTGTTCTCTTTCGTGTCGGACCGCATGATCCGGAAGACGTCTGTCTTGTCCAGAACGAGGGGGACGTTGTCGATCCCCTCCCCGTAGAGGATGGCCGGGACCTTCCCTTTCATCCGGATCCGGCGGGAGGCGTTCTTGCCGAAAGCGTCCCTGCGTTCGCTCTTGACGACGATGGCCATGGCGTGTTCTCCTTTGTCAAACGAACAGAGAGCTGACCGAGCTGCCTTCGTTGATCCTCCGGATGGCTTCGCCGAACAGCTCGGCGACCGACAGGACCTCGATCTTGGGACAGACTTTCGAGGCCTCGGTCAAAGGAATCGTGTTGGTGACGATTATCTTCTCGATCGGGGACCCCATGATCCTTTCGACGGCGGGGCCGGACAGAACGGGGTGGGTGCAGGCGGCGAAGACGCGGCGGGCGCCCTCCCGCTTGAGGGCTTCGGCGGACAGGACGAAGGTGCCGGCCGTATCGACCATGTCGTCGAAGATGATGCAGTCATAACCCTTGACCTCGCCGATGACGTGAAGGACTTCGGCGACTCCGGGGGCCGGCCGCCGCTTGTCGATGATGGCCAGCATGGCCTTAACCCGCTTAGCCATGACCCGGGCCCGGCCGACGCCGCCCGCGTCCGGGGAGACAACGATCAGGTTGCGGAGTTTGAGGCGCTGAATATGCTTGGCCAAGACCGGGGCCGCCATCAGGTTGTCGACCGGAATCGAGAAGAACCCCTGAATCTGGGGGGAATGGAGGTCCATGGTCAGGACCCGGTTGGCGCCGGCCTTCTCGATCAGGTCGGCGACCAGGCGGGCCGAGATCGGGACCCGCGGCCGATCCTTCCAGTCCTGGCGGGCGTAGCAGTAGTAGGGCAGGACGACGGTGATCCGCTCGGCCGAGGCCCGTTTGAAGGCGTCGATCATCAGGAAGAGCTCCATGAGGTGGAAGTTGGCGTCGGGGCTCCCGGACTGGATGACGAAGACGTCCTCGCCCCGGACGTTTTCGTCGATGTGGAAGCGGATCTCGCCGTCGTTGAACCGCTTGAGGACGTTCTTGCCCAGGTCCATCTTCAGATAGCGAACGATCTCCCGAGCCAGCGCCGGATTGGAGGAGCCGGAAAAAACTTTCATGGTTCCTTCCTTATCTGTCGTCTCATGCTCACGAACTCGCCTCTCATCTATATGCGTCTAATGTCTTCTCTGACTGGGGCGGGAGGATTCGAACCTCCGGATGGCGGATCCAAAGTCCGCTGCCTTACCGCTTGGCTACACCCCAGCGTTTAGTTCTGCCCAGTAGCGCTCGCGGGACACGAACTCGACGAGGACGGCCCTGTGCTTCGCCCCGGCCGTCTGGAGGGCCGCCTCGGCGGCCGCTCTTTCCCTGAAGAGTCCGAACACCGCCGAGCCCGATCCGCTGACCAGGGACAATTCCGGCCCCAGGCTTTGGATGAGGCTCTTTATTCCTTTTATCTGAGGAAAGAGGCGAAAGATCGTCTCTTCGAGTCCGTTGTCAAGGAAGCGAAGCTCGTCCGTCCTCAAAAACGCGTCAATTTTACCCGCTTTCCCACCCGAAGTCAACACCTCGACGCCCCGGCCTTCAGGCGAGGGCTCATCCGGTGCTGCGATTCGCTGGACGCCCGGCAGGGCGCCGTAGACCCGGGCCGTCGGGACCGGGAAGGACGGGAGGATGATGAGGCAGAACCGGGAGAGCCGCTCGGGGAGGGGAGTCAGGACGTCGCCCCGGCCCGTCCCCAGACAGAGGCCGCCCTCCAGAAAATAGGGGACATCGGCCCCCAAGCCGGCGGCCAGCCGCCGGAGGCCGGCGCTATCCTCCGGGAGGCCCCAGAGGCGGGACAATGCCCAGAGGGTCATGGCCGCGTTGCTGCTCCCCCCTCCCAGGCCCTTGCCGGGAGGAATATTCTTTTCCACGAAGATCTCCGCGCCCCTCCGGACGCCGTGCTCCTGCTGGAGCAGGCGGGCCGCCCTGAAAATAAGGTTGGTCTCGTCCCAGGGAACGGACGGATCGGTCCCCGCCAGCAGGATGCCGGGATCGTCCCGCCGGGCGAGCCGAATGATATCGAAAAGGCCGACGGATTGAAAGACGGTCTTGATCTCGTGGTAGCCGTCCTCGCGCCGGGAGAGGACCTCCAACCCGAGGTTGATCTTGGCGAAGGATTTAATCCTCATCGCCGAGGAGGGTCTCCATCTCCTGCCGGGTCTTCTCGGTGTAGCCCTTGAGGAGGGACGCGGCCTCGGTCGCGCCGGGCCGGGGCCGGTTGAATACCAAGTGGTGGATCTTGAGCCGCCCCCGCGAATCCGCATGCAGGAAGGTCAGGATGCGCGCGGCCCCCGAGCCGGGAAAAAAATCGCGAACCTCGAAGCGAAGGCCGTCCCGCTCGCCGGAGGCGATCCTGTTCTTATCATCCCGCCGCAGAGTCCATTCCTCGCCGTCCGGCCTCTCTCCGCCCGGCCCGCTTTCGGGCCAGCGCCCGGTCAAAAGGCTCGCCATCTCGCGCGGAGTCAGCCCGAAACCCAGGAACCGGGCGATGACCTCTTCCTGGCTGCCGCGGCAGAACGCCTTTTTGGAGGGGACGGCCATCAAGGCTTCATCATCGGTCATGAGGAGGAAATAGACGAGGCGACCCAGCGGGTCGAAGACATCGATCCGGGCCCGCGCGGGCGGGAGGAGGATGAACGAGAACCGGGACCGGACCGTGCCCCCCGTTCCGGTCAGGGACAGCGAGCCGTCGCCCTCGAGGCTGGTGAGGACGTCGGGGATGGGGGCGAGCCGGGGAGGTCCTCCCGCGCAAGTGGACAGAGCGGCTGCGGCCACGGTGACCAGGACCGCTCGGCAAAATCCCCGGCGGACCTCAGTCGAGGTGGAAGCCATAATCTTCGGTCTTGGGCGCGTCGGGTGACGTCCCCTCCGGCTTGGCCCCGACGGGCTTGCTCCCGGACGGCCCGGACGCCGACCGAGTCGCCGTTTTTCCGTCGGGATTAAGATGGAAGCCGAAATCGGTCGTCTTGACCGTTTTGGCGGCCTTGCCCCGTTTCCGATACAGGGGATGGAAGGGAGACCGGACCCTCTTCCCGAAGCAGGATAGGTTGGGATTGACGATGAGGAGGATGACGAACAGGCCGAAAAGAATCAGTATGACATAAACGCTGAGATTCATGGTGAGCCTCGCTCGCCGAGAGTTACAAAATTATAGCGCCCGCTCCGGGAATAGTCAAATTACAGAAAAACCCCTCCCTTGTACGGATGAAGCAAGCGCGACCCCCCTACGCGGTCCGGTCCAGGTCGTCCTGGAATTTCGGGATTTTGTCCTTGACCTTTTCCTTACCGAGATGGAACCCGAGGAAGAAGGCGAAGGAGATGAGGAGGAGCGTGAACAAGCCTTTGACGAACCCTTTCATACGAACCTTCCGCTATCATTTTCTTCGAAACGGTGAAAAAAGTCAACCCATCGACACCCATACTAAGCCGTTTCCGGCTTAGTATGAGTACTGCAAGGCTGGGCCTAGCATCGGCGAACGGGTCAAACACAAAACGCCGGAAGACCCGCCTCGTTCCGGTCAAGATCGCCCCAGGCCCCGTCTTCCTCTGACCTTCCCATGGTCGCTTTCGGCCGCTTTGTCTTTAAGTGAAGACAATTTGATATAAAGCGCCCTGTCTTGTATATTTCTATTATAAACGGCATATCGATATCGAGGTTCCTATGAAAAAAGCATGTCTTTTCTGTTTCAGCCTCCTTCTCGTCCTTGCCCCGAGCCTCGTTTGGCCGCAGGGCGTCCGGAAACCCGTCTTCGCGGGTCAGTTCTACGAGGGCGACCCGTCAAGCCTCGCGGGCCAAATTAAAACCTTCCTGGGGGCCGCCGACCTCGCCCCTGACCCGAGCCTCCGCGTCCTGGCCCTCATCGTACCCCACGCCGCGTACGTCTATTCCGGGCAGACGGCCGCCTACGGCTACAAATTCGTCGCGGGGCAGGACATCGATTCCGTCGTCATCATCGGCCCCTCCCACAATTATGGATTCAGCGGCGGATCGGTCTGGCCTCAGGGCGGGTTTGAAACTCCGCTGGGGACGGCCGCCGTCGACGAGGGGCTTGCCGCCGAGCTCATCCATGAAACGGGTTTCCGCCTGATTCCCGAGGCCTTCGCGCAAGAGCATTCGGTCGAGGTCCAGGTGCCCTTCCTCCAGACCGTCCTCCCCAAAGCCAAGATCGTTCCCGTCGTCCTGGGCGGCCTCGACCAACGCGGCTTTCGCTCCTTGGCCGACGCGCTGGCGAAGGTCATGTCCCGTCCCCGCGTCCTTGTCATCGCTTCGACGGACATGTCCCACTATCTGCCCAAGGCCGAGGCCAACGAGGTCGATTCCGAGACGGCCTCCCTCATCCGCGGGTTCAAGACGGACGCTCTGATCAGGAAGCTCTCCGAGGGCGCCAACATCCTCTGCGGCGGAGTCGGCGTCGCGGCCGTTCTGCTCGCCGCGCAGAAGACGGGCGCCAGCGAGGCCCGCCTTCTCCACTACGCCGACTCCTCCGAGGCCGGCACTTCGACCGACGCCGTCGTCGGCTATATGGCGGCCGCCGTCATCGCGGGCAAGCGTCCCCCCGATTTCAGCCTGTCCTCGGACGAAAAGAAAGAGCTCCTTCGTCTGGCCCGGACGGCCGTCGAGACGTCGGTCCGGAGCGGCAAGGTTCTCGAATACGAGACCCAGGATCCGAACCTCCTCGCGGAGCGGGGGGCTTTCGTGACGCTTAAAAAGCGGGGCGAGCTTCGCGGCTGCATCGGGTTCATCGAACCGGTCTTTCCTCTCGCCCGGGCCGTCATCCAGGCCGCCGTCTATGCGGCTTCGGAAGACCCCCGTTTCCCGCCGGTCGGCGAGAAGGAGCTCGATCAGCTCGAGTATGAAATCTCGGTCTTGACGCCTCTCCGCCGGATCCAGGATCCCAGGGAAGTCCGGGTCGGAACCCACGGACTGGTCATCGCCCAGGGCGGCCAGCGGGGGCTGCTCCTGCCCCAGGTCCCCGTCGAGGAAGGCTGGGACCGGGAGACCTTCCTCGCCGAGGCCTGCCACAAAGCGGGCTTGCCCGAGACCGCCTGGAAGACGGGCGCCGAGATTTATGTCTTCGAAGCCATCGTCTTCCACTAAACGTCGCGCCAGCGCCCGATAACCAAATTCTTTTTTCGGGGCTCAATATAGACAAGTTGGGGTGGCGCGGCTGTGCTATAATGATGTCCTTTTAAGGATTGTCATGCCGCTCTATGAATACGAATGCAGCCAATGCGGCCACACGTTCGAAGTCGTCCAGAAAGCCCACGCCCAGCCGCTCAAGAAGTGTCCCAAGTGCTCGGGCCCGCTCCGAAAACTCCCGTCCGCGCCGGCGATCCATTTCAAGGGCAGCGGCTGGTACATCACGGACTACGCCAAGAAAAACTCGGGCGGAGCGGACAAAGCACTCGACAAGAAAAGCGAATCGTCCGCCGGGTCCGAGTCCAAGGAAACCAAGAAGGACGACACGTCCTCGAAATAAGATTCGCCGCGTTGAGCCGCGCCTTTTGACAATCTCCGGAGCGGGAGAATACAATGGGTCCGATGAAAATCATCGTTCGGACGCCGAATTGGGTCGGGGATTCCATCCTGGCCTTGCCGGCCATCGCCAGCCTGCGCGATAACTTCCCCAAGGCGGAAATCTGGATGGCTTCCCGCGCCTGGGTCCGCGACTTGTTCCCCGCCGGTGACGGGGTCGACGGAACGCACCCCCTCCCCGACCGGGCCGATCTCAAGACGCTGAAGCGCGCCGGCCGGGAGCTCCAGGAGCTGGGCTTCGACGCCGCGCTCCTCCTGACCAACTCCTTTTCCTCCGCCCTCCTTTTTTTCCTGAGCAAGATCCCCGAACGCTGGGGATACGCCGCGGACGGCCGCGGCCCGCTTCTGACGAAGCGCGTCGCGCGCCGGGAAACCGACCGGGACGTCCATCAAGTTCACTTCTATCTCCGGCTCGTTGCCGGACTCGGCTTCAAGACGCGGCCGCCCCAAATCAAACTGACCCTCTCGGCCGCGGAAACGAAAGCGGCCCGGGCCCGGCTGCGCGGCATGGGCGTTCAGGCCGGAAAGCCGCTCATCGTCATCGACCCCGGGGCGTCCTACGGGCCGGCCAAGCGGTGGTTTCCGGAAAGATTCGCCGCCGCGGCGGACCGTCTGGGGACGCGCCATAAAGCGGAAATCCTTCTCGTCGGCTCTGACAACGAGACCGCCCTCGCCGAGGACGTCTCGGCGGCCATGAAGAAGAGGCCCCATTCCCTCGTCGGCCGGACGACCCTCCGCGAGCTGCTCGGCCTCGTCGGCCAGGCCCGGCTCGTCCTGACCAACGACTCCGGCCCGATGCACATGGCCAACGGCCTCGGGATTCCGGTCGTGGCCGTGTTCGGCCCGACCGATCCGCGGCTGACCGGCCCCTTCCAGCCGCCGTCCGCCGTGCTCAAGAAAGACGTCCCCTGCTGGCCCTGCCTCTACCGCAAATGTCCCTACGACCACCGCTGCATGACGGGGATCTCCGTCGACGAGGTCGTCGAGGCCTGCCGGCCGTTCTTATGAAAAAGAAGAAGGCCGTCTTCATCGACCGGGATGGGACCCTTAACGTCGACGTCGGCTACCCCCGTGATTACGGCCAGATCACGATTTATCCCCAGGGCGTGGAGGCCGTCCGGAGGATCAACCGGGCGGGCCTGCTGGCCTTGGTCGTCACCAATCAATCCGGGATCGGACGCGGACTCCTGACCGAACAGGAGCTGTGGACGATTCAGGCCAGGATGAGCGAGGCCCTGGCCGCCCAAAAGGCACGGATCGACGGATGGTATTATTGCCCGCACTATGAGGACTCCGCGCTGGAGGCTTTCCGGAAGGACTGCGGATGCCGGAAGCCGCGTCCGGGCATGGCCCTCCAGGCCGCCCGGGATTTCGGCCTGGACCTCGAGGGCTCCTACATGATCGGCGACAAGGTTGAGGACATCGAATTCGGCCGGGCCGCCGGCGCGACATCCATCCTCGTCCTGACCGGCTTTGGAAGCCGGGCCCTCGATGACTTCCGGACGAGGCCGGACGGCCCCGCCTTCATCGCCCCCGACATTCTGGCCGCCGTCCGCTGGATCCTCGCCCGGGAAAAGGGAAGGACCTCCGGACGCAAGCCGTAGCCGGAGGGACGGCCCGGAGACCGCCGTGATCAGGTTCGACGACATCCTCGACAAGGTCACGCCGCGCTTCGGCGAGAAGGACGTCGCCTTCCTCCAGAAAGCCTACATCTTCGCCGCCCGAGCCCACAAGGGACAGATCCGGCGCTCGGGCGAGCCCTACCTCGGCCATCCCCTCGAGGTCGCGAACATCCTGGCCGACATGGGACTGGATCGGACGGCCCTGGCCGCCGGCCTTCTCCACGACGTCCTGGAGGACACGGACGTGACCGCGGCCGAGATCAAGGAGGCCTTCGGAAAGGACGTGGCCGCCCTGGTCGAGGGCGTCACGAAGATCGGCCGCGTCCAGGGCGCCCCGCCCGAGACGAGCCAAGCCGAGACGCTGCGCAAGATCATCCTGGCCATGACCGACGACCTCCGGGTCATCTTCATCAAGCTCGCCGACCGCATCCACAACCTCCAAACCCTCCAACACCTCGACGAGGACAAGCAGCGGCAGATCGCCCGCGAGACGATCGAGATCTACGCCCCGATCGCCAACCGGCTCGGCATGGGCCGGATCCGGGCCGAGCTCGAGGACCTCTCGTTCCGCTACGTCGCGCCCGAGGATTATTTCCGGGTCATCGGCTTGGTCGACCCGATCCGCAAGAAGGCCGACAAGGACTTGCGCCGGCTCCAGCGGAGCCTGGAAGCGCTCCTCAAAGACAACGCCATTCCGGCCCGCGTCTCCTCCCGGATCAAACGGCCCTACAGCATCCATCAGAAGATGCGGCGTCAGGGCGTCGAGTTCAGCCAGGTCTACGACCTGCTCGCTCTCCGGATCATCACGGACAGCGTCAAGAACTGCTACGCGGCGCTCGGCATCATCCACCAGCGCTGGTCGCACCTTCCCCAGCGCTTCCGGGATTACGTGGCCATGCCCAAGCCGAACCTGTACCAGGCCCTCCACACCACGATTTTGACCGAGGACCGCCAGACGTTTGAAGTCCAGATCCGGACCGAGTCCATGAACGAGCTGGCCGAGAACGGCATCGCCGCCCACTGGAAGTACAAAGAAAAAGACCGTGAGCACATCGTCAAAGAGGACAAGCGCCTGGTCTGGCTGCGCCGGATGGTCGAATTCTACAAGGAGCAGAAAAGCCCGCGCGAGTTCCTGCGAAGCCTGAAAACGGACCTCGTCCCCGAAGAGGTCTACGTCTTCACGCCCAAGGGCAAAGTTATCAGTCTCCCCCGGGGGGCGACGGCCCTCGACTTCGCTTTCAAGATCCATTCCGAGATCGGACTCCACGCCTCCGGCTGCCGGATCAACGGCCAGAGCGCGGCCTTGAAAATGCATTTGAAGACCGGGGATATCGTCGAGATCGCGACCGCTCCCGATAGGATGCCCACCCGGAGCTGGCTGACCCTGGTGACGACCTCAGACGCCAGGCACCAGATCAAGCATTGGATCAACTCCAGGGAGCGAAGCCGATCGGCGGCCCTGGGAAAGAGGCTTTGGGAGAGGGAGGTCGCCCGGCACGGCCTTCCGGCCGGCCTCGGAGAGGAAGCGCGACTGCTGCCCCGGATTGAGGACATCGGCGGATTCCGGGTGCGGTCTCTCGAGGACCTCTATGCCTTGGTCGGGACCGGAAAGCTCCTGGTTAAGCCCTTGCTCGAGGGCTTGTCCGGCGAGGGGGGCATCGCGCCGCGGAAAGAGAGCTTCCTGCGCAAGGTCGTGACCCGAGTCGCGTCCCGGCCGGACCGGGGACTCGTCGTCAAAGACGGGAACGATCCCCTCCTCCGGCTCGCCCGCTGCTGCGTTCCCATCAAGGGAGAGCCGATCGTCGGCTATATGACGGCGGGGAAGGGCGTTACGGTCCACGCCCAGCGCTGTCCCTACGTGGTCAAGGAACGGCTGGACGGCCGCCGCACGATCGAGGTCGCCTGGGATCCGGCCCTGGTCCGAACCTTCCGGGCCGGGCTTCAAATCAAAGCGGCCGATTCGCCCGGAGTCCTGGCCAAGGTCGCGGCCGTCATCTCCGAGCTGGGGGGAAACATCGTCCGGGCCGAGGTCGAAACCTTCGCGGATGGGAAGGGGCAGATTAACATCGAGCTCGAGGTTCGCGATATCGGTCAACTCGAGGCCATGTCACATCGGATCGCCGGCTTCAACGAGGTCGGCGCGGTTGAGCGGTCGTGAACGGTTTAGCGGGCCTTGGCCACTTTCCCGGCCCGAAGGCATTTGGTGCAGACCCAGACCCGTTTGACGCCGGAGGCCGTCTGGGCTTTGACCTGCTGCAGGTTCGGCTTCCATTTTTTCTTGGTCGCCTTGTGGGAATGGCTGACGCTCTGTCCGAACATCGGACCTTTTCCGCAGATTTCACACACTTTTGGCATGGGTACTCTCTCTGAAGCTCTCTCTTATACCATAAAAGCCGGGGCCTGGCAACCCGCTTCCGGAAAAAGGGGAATGTAAAGGAACTTGTCTCGGGTAGCGGCAGAAGTCCCCGCCTTGCGCTCGCCGCGGGCCGAATTAATTTCTCGCCCGTTCTGGTCAACTGGTACAAAACTTGCTATAAAATAATCAGAGGCCCATGCCGTCTATGAACAAATATCCCTCTTCGGCGGTCGTCCTTTTATGTCTTGCGGCGAGCCTCGTCGCGGCGCGTTGCTCACGGAGCGTCCCGGAAAACCAGCTCCAGCTGGGGATCTGGGCCGCCGAAAACAATCTCTGGGGAGAAGCCCTTTTCCGCTGGAAAAAGGAAGTCGAGGTCCGGCCCCGGTCCGCCGCGGCCCACAACAATCTGGCCGTCGCCTTGGAGAAGAACGGACAATGGGAAGAGGCCCGTAAGGAGTATGAGATGGCCGTGAAGCTCGAGCCCGAGAACGCCCAGATCAAGATGAACTATCAAAAATTCAAGGAGAACCTGGAGCCGCCGGATAAAGATAAAGATAAAAAAGAGAAGGGCACCGATGAAAAGAAATAGGCTCCGTCCCATCGGCCTGCTCCTGTCCTTTCTCTGCGGCTGGGCCTGCTCGTCCTCCGGGCCCTATAAAAAGATCCATGTCGAGATCCCGGCGCCGAGGCTCGTCTCGTTGGACGCCTACAATAAAATCATCGTGACCGATTTCTGGGTCGCCAAGACCATTCCCGACCTCGATTTGAACCGGGAGCTGAGGACTTACTGGCGGGCGGAGACCGAACGGCGCTTCGATAAAAGCGCCGTCCTGATCGAGACCCCCTTCGACGCCGAGCCCGCCTTGGACGACCCCGCTTTCCGGCTCCGGCTTTCGTCCGACGCCAAGGGATCGCTCCTCCTGACCGGCAAGGCCCAGCTGAGCCAGGAGACGCGCAAGGCTCTTTCCGATGAAGCCCTGAAGGAATTGGACGGCCCCTTCGAGCCGGAGAAGAAGCTCCTCGAGCGCAAGGTCGTAACCCTGGAGATTTCCTTGTTTCTCCTCGGGGGCGAGACCGGGGACATTCTTTTCAAGAAAGATTTCAAGGAGACCAAGAGCTACGAGAACATCAGGCAGCCGGCTTCTTTCGCCTTCTTCGAGCTTCTCCAGAAGGTCAAACAAAAGTTCTTCCGGGCCGTCCTGGGGGAAGCCCGCGCCCAGGAACGGTTTCTCATCACGGACTAGGAGGGTGTCGCCATGAGATCTTCGCGGAAACGGCTCCTCCTCATCGGTATAATCCTGGGCTGGGCCGCCCTCGCCTCCGCCCAGGGCTTATACGAACAACCCTATTACGGAAAGAACAAGGTCCAGTACGGCCGCTTCGCCTGGAAAAGCTATTCGACCGAACATTTTCAGATCTACTTCTACAACGAGGACCTCGACCTCCTCAAGAGCGTCGCCGAGCTGGCCGAAAGCGCCTACCAAAAGATCAGCCGTTTCCTCAAGCATGAAATGTCGGTTCCCGTCCCCATCCTTTATTACACGACCTATACGGATTTCGAGCAGACCAACCTCTTTCCCGTCTCGGAAGGAATCCTGGGCGTTTCCGAACCGGCCCTGTACCGGATCGGCATCTACGGCGACATGCCCCTTGACGAACTCCAGGCCCTGGTCGAGCACGAGCTGGCCCACGTCTTCGAGTTCGATATCCTGTGGGGGAAGCCCGGCGCCGGCCTCTATGCCGTGAGCCAGCCGCCGGCTTGGGTGTTCGAGGGATTCTCCGAATTCGCCACGGAAACTTGGTCGCCCTGGTCCTCCCTCATCGTCCGGGACGCCGTCCTGACCGACCGCATCCCGGAGATCAGCGAGGGCGGGGAGCTTGTTTCCCCGGCGTTCCTCCCCCGGGATCCGGCCTACGACTTCGGCCACGCCATCTACGAGTTCATCAACCATAAATACGGGGAGACGGCGACTCGCGAATTCTGGCAGAGCCTGCAGAACTCGCCGCTGATCGGTAAGCGCGATCCCCTCCAGCGGGCCTTCGCCATCAAGGTCCGCGACTTCAATTTCGAGTTCAAGAAATACCTCCGGGAAAAGAACAAGGAATTCCTGCTGCGGGATTCGCCCGAGGACTACAGCAACCCGCTCGGGCCGAGCTTCCCCGCCAATCCGTACTATTTCGACCTGTCGCACGCCGTCTCGCCCTCGGGAGACCTCCTGGCCGGTCTTTCCTATAATCTCAAGGACCAGGAGGTCGACGTCATCCTGATCGCGACCGACGACGGCCGGATCCTCAAGAACATCACCCGGGGATTCACCCGGCGCTGGGAATACATCAAGTACGAAGTCGACGCCTCCCGGGGCAGGAACATCGACTGGTCCCCCGACGGCGACCGGCTCGCCTTCTTCGGCCGCGACGGGGACAAGTATTCCCTGTACGTCGTCCGACCGCTCAGCGGAGCCCTGATTCAGAAGAGGCGGATTCTTCTCGACCAGCCTCACGCGCCCTGCTTCCTTCCGGGCGGCGGGGCGCTGCTGTTTACGGCCTTCCGGAACGGGCTCCACGACATCTATCGCCTCGACCTCGCCTCGGGGGCCGTCGACAACCTGACCCGAGACGCGCTCTACGAAAAAGCCCCGGCCGTGTCGCCCGACGGAAAAACGCTGGCCTATACGATCCACCTCCGGGGCTTCGATAAAATCTTCGTCTCCCCGCTCGACAACCTCAAGAAAAAAACGCAACTGACATTCGGCGAAGGGAACACCATCTCCCCCTGTTTCTCGGCCGACGGCCAAACCCTGTTCTTCTCGGGCGATCTGCGGGGCGCTTTCAACATCTATTCGCTCGATCTTGGGACCGGACAGATCAAGCGCTACGGCGACGTCCGGACCGGCAACTATTTTCCGACGCCGCTCCCCGGCCGTCCCGGCGAGATCGTCTTCTCCTCTTTTCATAAGGGCGCCTTCCAGATCTTCAAGGACCGCCTGGAAGGAACGCCCGAGGGGACCTCGACCTTCGCGGAGCTTCCCGAAGACACGGCCCCCAAGGCTTTCGAGCCCCTCGTCACCCTGGAGATCAAGAAGGACAAGATCGCGCCCTACCGGGGCATCGGAAAGCTGTTCCTGGCCAACCGCCCTCCCCTCGACACCTTCCTGGCCACCGACGGCTCCTTCTACGGCGGGTCGGCTCTCCTGTTCAGCGACCTCCTCGCCAACCACTCCCTCTATGTCGAAGCCTCGCAAGTCCGGGGCTTCCGGTCCTATGCGGCGGCTTACCTGAATCAGGGGCGGCGCCTCCAGTTCATGGCCAGCGCCTTCAAGTACACGCGTTACTACTACCCGCCCTATGCTTATTTCAACCCGACCCCTTATTCCACCATGACCTACGCGGACGCCCTGGCCACCCGGACGATCACCGGGGCGACGGCCGCGGCCTTCTATCCGTTCAATAAATACTACCGGGCCGAAGCGAACATCGGGTTCTTCCGTTACGCCGAGGAGTTCTTGGATCCGTCCGTCGCCCCGGCCGGCAGCTACCAGTATTTCTGGAACGGGAACGTCCTCTCGGCCGGCTTCTCCCTAACCGGCGAAACGACCCGCTTCCGTTACCCTTACGGGCCCGCGGCCGGTTCCACCTTCCATGTTTCGATCTCCCAATCCATCCCGGTCGCCCGGAATTTCTTCCGGAACACGAACCTTGAGGTCGACCTCCGCCGGTATCTGTACGTCGGGATGGACAGCTTGTTCGCCCTCCGCTTCCGTGGGTTCGCCAGCCGGGGCCGGGACCCGTACATCTTCTATTTCGGCGGGAATAACCAGGTTCGCTCCGTCGATTACATGAACATCGTCGCCAGCGAGGGCTGGTACGCCAACGCCGAGTTCCGGATGCCCCTCATCAACGCCGCCGCGACCGTGCTGGGGACCATCGGCCCGGTTCGGGGGCTGGTCTTCTTCGACTTTTCGCGCGCCAAGCTCTCGGGCTATCCCGCCAAGTTTTTCGTCTACAACAACCCCTTCGGGATCCCGTCGGCGGCCTACGACGCCGTCGGCTCGTATGGGTATGGGCTCGAGGTCTTTTTCTTGGGGCTCCCGCTCCATTTCGACTGGGTCAAGCGCCTCTATCTCCCCACGGTCGGCCGCCCGTTCGACATCAAATCGCAGGGCGGTTTCCTCCTGCGGTTCTGGATCGGCTACGACTTCTGACCGAGCTAAAAAAGCCTTGTATTTCGGATTCCGAAATGCTATGATTGCGGAGCCTTTTCGGGCTGACAGCAACCCCCGAAGGTTTTCCACAATTGTGGAAAATTCTGTGGAAATCTAACGCGCCAGGATGGAACCGAAAGAGAAGCTCGATCCTTGGGCCCAGATCACCCAAGAGATCCAAAAGAAGATCGACCGGGGCAGCTTCGAGACCTGGTTCGAGCCGACCGCCTTCATCGGGCAGGAGCGGGACTCCCTCTACATCAAAGTTCCCAACGCCTACTTCAAGGATTGGCTCTCTTTCCACTACGTCGGCCTCATCAACGAGGCCTCCCTGAATCTGTTCGGGAAGGCTCTCGAGATCCGCTATATCCACGACGAAACGCCCTCCTCGTTCAAGCGGGGGCCCGCCCAGGACCGGAAAACCGCCCGGGTCGCCCTCCTCAACCCCAACCTGAATCCGAACTACGTCTTCGAGCAGTTCGTCGTCGGCTCCTGCAACCAGTTCGCCCACGCCGCGGCGACCGCCGTCGCCAAAAACCCGGCCAAGTCTTACAACCCTCTCTACGTCTACGGAGATGCCGGGCTGGGCAAGACCCACCTCATGAACGCCATCGGCCATTTCATCCTCAAAACCAACCAGCGCCTCCGCGTCCTGTACGTGACGACCGAGAAGTTCATGAACGACCTTATCAACCACCTCCAATACGGCAAAATTTTGGATTTCCGTCAGAAATACCGGAGTGTCGACGTCCTGCTCATCGACGACATCCATTACCTGGCCGGCCGCGAGCGGACCAAAGAGGAATTCTTCCACACCTTCAACCACCTTTACGACAGCCAGAAGCAGATCGTCATCTCCAGCGACTGTGCGCCCAAGGAGATTCCGAACCTCGAGGAGCGCTTCCGCTCCCGGTTCGAATGGGGCCTGATCGCCGACCTGAAGCCGCCCGACATCGAAACTCGGATCGCCATCCTCAAGAAAAAGGCCGAGGTCGAGGGCGTTCCGATTCCCGAAAGCGTCGCCCTGTTCATCGCCGACAAGGTCCACTCCAACATCCGGGAGCTCGAGGGCTATCTGCGTCGTGTCCTGGCTTACTCGTCCCTCAAGGGCGAGGCCGTCGACCTGGACCTGACCAAGGAGGCCCTCAAGAGCCTTCTTGACTCGAGCGCCCACGCCGTGACCGTCGAAAACATCCAGAAGTTTATCTGCCATCAGTACAAGATCAAGCTGACCCAGCTCAAGGCCAAGAACAACTCCCCCAAGGTCGCCTTCCCCCGCCAGGTCGGTATGTACCTATCCAAGGAAATGACCAACGCGTCCCTGCCCGAGATCGGGAAAAAATTCGGTGGAAAACACCATACGACCGTCCTGCACAGCGTCCGTAAAATCGAGAAAATGAGAAATGACGACCCGGAATTCAACAAAGAAATCCACAATCTAATGAACCAGATCCAGTGATGAAATCAGGGAGTTACGACCGTTGTCCACATATTCTCCTTCTTTCTTTTCTTTCTTACTTAGATAATATATATATTAAAGAAGATTAAAGAGGCCCCCAGGAAAGGTGGAAAAATGAAATTCTCAATCCTCAAAGAGAACATTCTCGAAGAGCTTCAACTCCTGCAAGGGATTGTCGAGAAACGGAATACGATGCCGATCCTGGCCAACATCCTGATGGAAGTTGACGTCAACGACATCGAACTGACCGGGACCGATCTCGAGGTCGGGCTCAAGGCCCGGATCGAGACTCCGACCGACAAGCCGGGGTCGATCACGATTCCGGGGAAAAAGGTCTTCGAGATCGTCAAATCGCTCCGGGACGGCGAAAACGTGACCTTTGAGACCGGACGGGAGCAGACGCTCCGGATCGCCTCCGGTCAGAGCGAATTTAAGGTTCACTGTCTTCCCCGCGAGGATTATCCCCAGGTTCCCGAGCCGAAATTCGAGAAGAATATCGTCCTCCCCCTGGACAAGGTCCAGGAGATGATCGACGGCGTTTACTACGCGATCACCCAGGAACAGCGCTACTACCTGAACGGGGCCCAGATGACCCTCAAAAACAAGCAAATCGAGCTGGTCAGCACGGACGGCCACCGACTTGCGTATACGGCCACGACCCTGGATAACTTGCGGCCGGCCAACACCATTTCGGTCATCATCGCCAAGAAGACCCTAGGAGAGCTCCGGAAGCTCTCGAGCGAGGTCGTCGAGTTCGACCTGGACGAGAGTAACCTCTTTTTCAAGGTCAAGAACCGGACGTTGATCTCGAGGATCATCGAAAGCAAATTCCCCAATTACGAGGCGGTTCTCCCCAAGGACAACCCTCAGGCCCTGGTCGTTTCCAGGGGCGAAATCGCGGACGCCATCCGGCGCGTTTCGCTGCTTTCGGCCGAGCGTTCCCGGGGAATCAAGTTTTCGATCACGAAAAACAAGCTGAGACTGTTCTCCTCAAACCCGGAGATGGGAGAGGCCAAGGACGAGATCGACGTGGATTACCGGGGACAGGATCTGGAGGTCGGTTTCAACGCTCAGTATCTTCTCGATTTTCTGATGACGGTGACCGCCGAAAAAGTCCGCTTCGAGCTCAAGGACGAGAACAGCGCCGCCCTGCTCCGGCCCGAATCCGGGGAGGGTATGAAATATCTCTACGTCCTGATGCCGATGAAGATCTGAGGGGGACGCCGCCGAGCGTCCCGCGCAATCCGGCGATAATTTCCTTCGAGACGGCCCGGGCGGCCGCCAGAACCGAGGCGCTGGGGGGGGCGCCCCAGGCCACGACTTTCGGCTGTATCCCCAGGAGCAGAACCCGGCCGCCGATCGTTTCTTCCAGATAAGCAGACAGGAGCTTGAGGGACATCGCGTGTGTCGTCAAGGGCCGGTCGGCTAAATCCTTGGGGTCGACGAAAAAGACCGAGCCGGCCCGCCGCCTCGAGAGGGCCGCGTCTATAATAAGAATCAGCGCGGGCCGGAAGCGGCGGATCGGGCCGGTCGCGCTCTCGGGCACGTCAGCCGCAACGATGACTTTGATGCGGCGGGGGCGGACGCCGCGAAGCGCAAACCGAAGCTGCTCGGCGCAGAGGACACCGGCCGCGTCGTCCCCCTTCTCCCGGGCGCCGACACCGAGGACGACGAGCCGCCGGGCGGCGGCGACCTCCCGGCGTAAAGCGGACTTCCAACCGGGGCTCATTTCCGACAAGCTATTTATGAAGGGCGGGGGAATTCAACCGGCACGTCAAGTACGTTAAGCCTCCGACCCCGAGGGCTTAACCGGGGGCGGCGCGACCGGAGGCGCGGCGGGCGCCGCTCCCGGCGCCGCGGCCTTGGGCTTAACGACGGCCCGGACATATTCCCATTCCGCCTTCAGATCCCAACGGCTGAGGGCCGAGATCTCGAACTTGTCGTCCATCTTCATGGCGTCCGTCGGGCAGGAATCGACGCATTGCGCGCAGTGGACGCAGCGGTCGTTGTGGATGGTCATTTTGAAGCGCTTCTCGGCGGCGTTGACTTCGACGATCTCGATGGCCTCGGCCGGGCAGTCCCGTTCGCAGGCCCGGCAGACGATGCAGGTCTCGGCATGGAGGAAGGGCGTTCCCCGGAAGTCCCTGGGGACGGCGAGCTTCCGAAACGGGTAGTCGACCGTGGCCGGCTTCTTGAAAAGATGCCGGAGGAGCTCGGGGACGAACGCGGCGATTCTCATAGCAGGAACCCCTTGAGAAGAATGACGAAGAAGAGCTGGGCGACCGCGAGCGGCGCGAGGTAGCCCCAAGCGAAGGACACGACCTGGTCGACCCGGATCCGGGAGGTGGCCGCGCGAAGCAGGGAGAGGAGGAAGATCACGAACAGCGTCTTGACGATGAACTGAGCAAGCCCGAGGACGAACCCGCCCGGAAAGCCTCCCAGGAAGACGGTCGCCAGCAGGCCGCTCGATACGACCATTTCGACGTCGGTCATGAGACGGAAGAAGGCCAGCTTCTTGCCCGAGTACTCGGTGAAGGTCCCGCCGACGATCTCGGTCTCGGCGTGGGGGATGTCGAAGGGCGTCCGTTCGAGCTTGGCTTGGACGCAGATGACGGCGAGGATGAACCCCGGCAGGTTGACGAGAAGAAGGACGGGCCTGGCTTGGAAGAACCGGGCGATCTCGGCCAGCCGCCAGGACCCGGCCAGGAGGGCCGGGCTCAGGACGGTCAGGAACAGGGGAACCTCGTAGCCGAAAAGCATGGTCAAGACGCGGGTTCCGCCCACCGTCGAGAATACGTTCGTCGAGGACCAGCCGGCCAGGAAGAAAATGAGGGTCGGCAGGCTCAGGAGGTAGAGCAGGATGATGATGTCGCCCGAGAAAGAAGTGAAGCCGCCGACGGCGGGATTATAATGCCAGACGGGAAGGAGGAGCATGGCCGTAGCGACGATGGCCAGGCCTAAGACGGGGAGAAGCGAGAAGAGCGTCTTGTCCGCCTTCTCGGGGACGATGTCTTCCTTGGCCAGCAGCTTGACGAAATCGGCCACGGGCTGGAGAAGGCCCCAGCGACCGGTGTGGGTCGGCCCCATCCGGTTCTGAAGGCGGGCGTAGACCTTGCGGTCGAACCACTCGCAGAAGGTCGCGTAGACGAACAGAAAAACGAGCCCGGGATAGACGAAGATGTAGAGCAGGGTTTTCAGAGCGGCCATTCCAGGTTCCTCTTTTTTGATGCTTGGCCGGCGCGGCGGGCGGCCCGCCGGCGGAGTTCGCTCCAAGTGACGACCGAGGGGCGGCCGCTGCGGCGGTCGACGAGCTCAACCGTCCGCTCGGCGCAGCAGATGCAGGGGTCGATGGCGGCGAAGATGAGGGGGATGTCGGCGATGTAGCCGTTCTTGAGCATGACCAGGGTCGCCGCGTAGTTCCCCAGGGTGGGAGCCCGGACCTTGAGCCGCTCGGGCTTGTCGCTGCCGTTGGCCTTGATGTAATGGATGTTCTCGCCCCGGGGCGCTTCGTAACGGCTGACGACCTCGCCCGGCTTGGCCCGGCGCGGAGCCTTGACGGCAACCGGGCCGTCCGGGAGGTTCCGGAGAAGATATTCGATGATATTGTAGCTCTGGAGAAGCTCCTTGATGCGGACGACGGTCCGGCCCAGGACGTCGCAGCTGTCGGCCGTGCAGACTTCGAAGGGGACCTCGCCGTAGATGCCGTAGGGATCGTCCTTCCGGACATCGAAGGCGACGCCCGAGGCCCGGGCCGTCGGGCCCACGGCGCAGAGGGCGATGGCGTCCTCCTTGGACAGGCGGCCGACGCCGGCCAGCCGGCCCACGAAGGACGGTTCGTTGGCCCCGAGCTTGAAGTAGTATTCGGTCCGGGTTCGGAGCAGGCCCAGGGAATCGAGGATCTTCTGACGGAGGGCCTCGTCGATATCCCGGCGTACGCCGCCCAGGGTGTTGATGGCGTAGTGGACGCGGTTGCCGGAGATCATTTCAAGGATGTCCATGACGATTTCGCGATCCCGCCAGGTGTACATGAAGAAGGAGTCGAAACCGGCCTCGTGGCCGGCGACGCCCAGCCAGAGAAGGTGGCTGTGGACCCGTTCCAGCTCGGCGACAAGGTAGCGCAGATAGAGGCCGCGCCGGGGCGGCTCGACCCCCAGGAGCTTCTCGGCGCCCTGGACGAAGCAGGTCGTGTGGGAGTGGGAGCAAATCCCGCAGATGCGCTCGGTCAGGTAGATGTTCTGCAGGTAGGTCCTCTCCTCGGCGAGCTTTTCCACGCCCCGGTGGTTGTAACCGAGGCGAAGGTCGGCGTCGCGAATGACCTCGCCCTCGACCGTCATCCGGAGGCTGATGGGTTCCTTGAGGGCCGGGTGCTGGGGGCCTATCGGAATTTGGAACTTCATGACTTTCCTCCGGGGATCTTTTCCTCGGCCCGGACGTGTTTCCAGTCTTTGCGGAGAGGATAGTTTCCGTCCGGCCAATCGTCGGGGAGGACGAGCCTCCGGCCGTCGGGGATGGCCTCGACCACGATGCCGAACATATCCTGGAGCTCCCGCTCGTAGAGGATGGCGCCCGGGATGACCGAGCAGATGCTGGGAAGCCTGGGATCGGCCTTGGGGATTTGGGTCCGGACGTTGAGGTTTCCGCCCTCGTAGCCGATGTGGTAGAGGACCTCGAAGACGTCGCCCAGGTCGACGCCCGAGATCGTTGACAGGTGCCGATAGCCCAGGTCGGTCTTCAACCGTTCCAGGGCCGGCAGGAGGTCCCGGGCGGCCACGGTCACGAAGATCCGCTGCGGAGCGGGGTTTGTAATCTCGACGGCCCGTTCGCCCAGGGCGGCCTTGATCCGTTCTGTGCGCTCGATGTCGTTCATGGTTGCCTCGCTCCTCAGAGTTGGCCCAGGAGCTTGACGACGCCGTCGAGGATAGCGTCGGGCCGGGCCGGGCAGCCGGGCACGTAGACGTTGACCGGGATGACCTGATCGATCCCGCCCATGATGTTGTAGGCTCCCCGGTAAACGCAGCCGGACATGGCGCAGGCCCCGATGGCGACGACGAACTTGGGATCCGGCGTCTGCTCGTAAAGGCGGATGATCCGGTCCTTCATCTGCCGGGTGACCGGACCCGAGCAGACGAGGACGTCGGCGTGACGCGGGGTCGCCTTGAGCAGGACCCCCAGCCGCTCGACGTCGAAGCGCGGCGTCAGGGCGGCGACGATCTCGATATCGCAGGCGTTGCAGGCGCCGGAGTTGAGGTGGAGGATCCAGGGCGACTTGATCCTCGACCAGCGGACGAGACGTTTCAGCATGTTAGCTCCTCGTGATCAGGGCCAGGATGGACAGGAAGATCATCGCCAGGTAGAGGAGGGCGAACAGGGCGATCCGGCCGGAGGGGACGGTCGCGATGACCAGGACCGCGACGTGCATAATCGTAAAGAACAAGGCGACGAAAAAGAACAGCCGGTAGCCGAATTGAACCTTGGCGCCGGGGATGTCTTCGCCGCAGGCGTAGGTGGCCAGCTTCCCCCCGACCTTCCGGACCCGGGGGGCCAGCCCCCGGCCCAGTCCGTAGAGGAGGAAGGCGACGGCCAGGAAGACGAGGAACGCGATCGGCGGGGAGAGCAGGACGTCGATCGGATTCATGGCTTACCCTTTCAATCTGGAGAGCTTCCGGATGTCCAGGCTTTTTGTGTGGCGGTAGAGGTTGACGATGATGGCCAGGGCCGTCGCGACCAGGCTGACCTCGACGACGATGAAGGTCACGACCAGGCTCTGGGCGATCAGGATGTTCTTTTTGGCGAAGCCGGTGGCGACGATGATGAGGCTGACGGCCTTGCTGATGATCTCGACGCCGATGAAGAGCTTGATGAGGTTCCGCATCGCCAGAAGGCAATAGATTCCGATGAACAGCAGGCCGGCGGCGACGAACAGATAGGGGGTCCAGGTGCTAGTCATCGTTGTCTTTGCTCCTCTTGCGAAACAGGGCCAGGACGGCCAGGACGCCGGCGAAGATGATGCAGACCTGACCGACCAGGTCCAGGGTCCTCTGCTTCCAGAGAACTTCGCCGAAGGCGCCGGCCTCGGGCGCCGCCGGAAGCGCCACGATCTTCCGGACCAGGCTCCTGGTGACCAGGACGTCCACGGCCAGGAAGAGGACGAAGAAAAGCGGGAAGGCCACCGTCGCCAGCTTCGACTCGGTGACGTCGCCGCCCGTCTTGGTTAGAGCGATCGTCAGCATGAACAAGACCGTGATCAAGCCGGCCACGACCGAAATCTCAAAGGCGCCGGCGTAAGGAGCGCCCAGCCGGAAGAAAAGGATTCCGAGCAGGAGGCTGGCCGCGGCCAGGCAGATGGCGGCTTTGATGAGGTCCTTGACAAGGACGGCCGCGACGGCGAACAGGACCAAGCCGATGAGCAGCAGGATTTGGACGGTCATGTCTTACCTTCCCCACGAGAGCATGGCGGAAACGCCCTGGGCCAGGACGTTCGCGGCCGGCTGAATCCAGAACTTGAGGACGGCGGCAAAGAAGATGCCGACGCCGATGCAGAGGAGGGCCAGGACGACGGTCGCGGCCGACATCCACAGCGGCGCTTCGCGGATATCCTTCCAGCGCTCTTCGAGCTTTCCGAAGAAGGCCTTGCGCTGGATGAGGAGGTAATACCAGAGGGTCAGGACGCTGGCCAAGACGGCGACGACGGCCAAGGACCAGCGGCCGGCCTGGACGAGGGCCATGATGATGATGAGCTTGCTCCAGAACCCCCCCAAGGGCGGAACGCCCGCGATCGACAGCGATCCGACCAGGTTCGTGGCGGCGGTCAACGGCATCCGCTTGGCCAGGCCGCCCATCTCGTCGAGGTTCCGCGTGCCGGTCGCCATCTGGACGGAGCCGGAGGTCAAGAACAGGAGCCCCTTGGCCAGGGCATGGTTGAAGAGGTGGAAAAGGCCGCCCAGGATCCCGAGCGGGGTTCCCAATCCGATGCCCAGGATGATGTAGCCGACCTGGCTGATCGAGGAATAGGCCAGCATCCGCTTGATGTCCTTCTGCCCCAAGGCCAGGAGGGCGGCGACGACGATAGAGATGACGCCCAGGCCCATCAGGAGTCGGGACAGGAGCGGGGTCATGCCGAATACGGAGAAGAAGATCCGGGTCATTGCGTAGATCCCGGAGACCTTGATCAAGAGGCCGGACAGCATGGCCGAGATCGGAGCCGGGGCCGAGGGGTGGGCGTCGGGAAGCCAGGCGTGGAAGGGGATGAGCGCCGCCTTGAGGCCGAACCCGGCGATGAACAAGGCCGCGCAGAGCGCGACCGTCGGGCCGGCCTGAAGGGCCTGGAGTCCGCGGCCGACGGCCTCGAAGCCCAGGCTGCCGGTCAGCCCGAACAGGACCGTGACGCCGATCAGGACAAAGGCGGAGGCGACGACGGAAAGGAGGAGGTACTTGAAGGACGCCTCGAGTTCGTCGTAGCCCAGGCCGTAGGCGACCAAGGCGTAGGAAGCGACGGCCGCGACCTCGAGGAACAGGTAGACCTGGAACAAGTCCGTGGACAGGACGAGGCCGTTCATCCCGGCGACCATGATCAGGAACAAAGCGTAGAAGTTGGCCTTGGCGCCGTGGTGCTCCATGTAGTCGATCGAAAAGATCCCCGCGCAGAGACTGACCAGGGCGATGGCCATCAGCATGAACAGGGCGAACCCGTCGAGCCCCATCTGAATGTTTACGGGCTCGCCGAACCAGAGAACCTGTTGGCTGACCGGGCCGCCGGCGATGATCTGCCGTCCGGCCGTGACGGCGTAGACGAGCAGGAAGAGAAAGGTCAGGTTGGAAAGGATGTCGGGGAGAACCCGCTTGGAGAGCTTCCCCAGCAGCGGCAGCACCCCGGCGACGGCGAGCGGGACGGCGACGAACAAAAATAGCAAAGGGGCCTCCTCTATTTGACGACCAGGCTGACGATCCCCACGATCGCCAGGAGCCCGGCCAGGCACCAGGCCAGGTAGTTCGCGTATTGACCGTTGTGGGCTTTCTGGAAGAGGCTCGTCAACCGGATGCCCACGGCGGTCACGATCTTCTCGAAGAAGAAGTCAATGGGCCGATCGACGGCCCGGACCAGGAGCCGGGACAGGCCTTTCAGGAATTTCACCCCCTGCTCGTAGAGGTCGAAGAAGCGCGCTTCAGACAAGTCGTAGAGGCGGTGGAGGACCGGCAGGGTATGGACGGGCTCCGAAGCCAGATAGGCCTTCTTTCCGGCCCGGTTCCACCCGTAAAGATGGAGCCCGAGGGCGATGATCAGGCAGAGGATGGAAATTCCCGCGACGGGGTTCAGCAAGCTCAGGGCGTGGGCCGTGAAATCGAGGTGGGCGCCGGCCTCGGCGTGGCCGGTCAGAATGGGTTGGATGAACTGGGTCAGCGGGAGTTTGTTATAAACGCCGAACGTGATGCACAGCAGGGCCAGGATGAGGATGGGGATGACGATGGGACTCGGGCTCTCCTTGACCTTGGGGACGTCTTGGGAACGGTCCCCGAAGAAGACGGAATGGCCGGCCTTGAGGAAGGAGGCGAAGGTGAAGATGGCCCCGACCCAGGCCGCGACCGCGAAAACTTTATAACCCGTTTCCAGGGCGCCGTGAAAGACCATCTCTTTAGAGACGAACCCGTTGAGGGGCCAGACCCCGGAGATGGCCAGGGCGCAGACGGTGAACCCGGCCGCCGTCAGCGGCATCTCGCGGGCCAGGCCGCCCAATTTCTTGAGCTCGGTCGTGCCGGCCCGGTGTTCGACCGAGCCCGCGCTCAGGAACAGGCCGCACTTGTACATGGCGTGGTTGATCATATGGAAGATCCCGCCGGCGATGCCGACCGGAATCCCGGTCCCGATTCCCAGGATCATGTAACCGACCTGAGATACGGCGTGGAAGGAGAGGAGCTTTTTTAAATCCTTCTGGATGAGGGCCATTAGGACGGCCAGGACGATGGTCAGGGCGCCGATGGTCATCAGGACGATCGACATCGTCGTCCGCGCTTCGAGCCGGAAGAGGTCCAGGGTGATCCGGGCCAGGAGGTAGATCCCCAGGAGCTTCTCGAAGGCGGCCGGCATGAAGGCCATGAAGCTCACCGGCGCGTCGATGGCCGCATCGGGGATCCAGGTGTGGAAGGGCATGGCCCCCGCTTTGCCGATGGCGCCGATCATCATCAGGATGAAGCTCGCGGCGGCCAAGCCCTCGGGCTTGACCGAGATCTCGGACAGGGTCAGCGTCCCCGTGATCGACCAGAGCAGTCCGATCCCCAGGATCATGGCGAAGTCGCAGAACCCGCTGATAATGAAGGCTTTGACGGCCGTCCGGTTGGCCTCCTTGCCCCCGAGGCTGATGAGCCCGTAGAGGGTTAACAGGAGGCCCTCCCAGAAGAAAACGAGAGGGACGAAGTTATTGGAAAGGACGGCGCCGTTGGCCAGGGCCGCCGACAGAAAGACGTAGGCGTAGTATTCCCGGACCCGGGGGGTGTCCTTCATCTTGACCGTCGAGTAGAGGCTGATCAGGAACAGGAATCCGGCCAGGCCGAGCAGGATAAAGCTCGAAAAATGGAAGAGCCGGAGGTCGAAGTCGATGCCCATCCCGAGCCAGGCGAGCTTCAGCTCCAGCGTCTTGACGCCGAACAGGACGAAGGCGAGATAGAGGAGGGCCAGGGAACCCGCGACACTCAGGACTTCCCGGACGAGGCGGATGCGCTTCGGCAGCAGGAATAACAGGGCGGCCAGCCCCGCCGGAACGAGGATGGGGACCAGAAGCATGTTGGGGCTCATCGGTACCACCAGCTGATTTGGGATGTGGCGATATTGACGAATTTCATGGGATAGGACACGAAGATCCCTGCCAGGATCGAGGCGACGGCCAGGACCGTGACGACCGCGACCATTGAAAACGTTTTCTCCGGGGCCGGCCTCTTGGCTTCTCCCAGGAAGACGAGGCTGAAGGCCTTGAGGAGGTAGTACATCGTCAGGACCGCCGTGAACAGGGCGACGGCCGCCAGCCAGACCTGGCCGGCCTTAACCGTGCCCATAATGACCAGGAACTTGGAGAAGAATCCGCCGAAGGGCGGGATGCCGATGACCGAGAAAGCGCAAAACAGGAAGGCCATGGCCGTCAGGGGCATAGTCTTGATCAGGCCGCCCATTTCGCGGATGTCTTTGGTGTGGGTGGCGTGGATGACGATCCCGGCGCAGAGGAAGAGCCCGGCCTTGGCCAGGCCGTGCATAAGAATGAAGAGCAGGGACCCGGAGATCCCCGCCTGGTTGGCGACGCTGAAGCCGAGGAAAATGTATCCGATCTGGCTGATCGTCGAATAGGCCAGCAGGCGTTTGAAGTCGTTCTCGACGGCGGCCGCCCCGGCGGCGACCAGGCTGGAGACGACGGCCAAGATCGGGATGATCTGCTGCCAGACGGGCGGGATCTGGAAGGTCGCCAGGAACAGCCGGGCGTAGGCGTAGACGCCGATCTTGACCAGGACGGCCGCGTGAAGGAGGGCCGTAACCGTCGTCGGCGCGACGCCGGCGTCGGGGAGCCAGGTGTGGAGAGGGACGGTGGCCGACTTCGAGAACATGCCGAACAGGATCAGGAGGACGGCGCTCCCGGGGATCAGAGTCCCCCGCATCTGAGTCAAGTCGAAGGAATGGGTCTGGTTGTAGATCTGAATGAAGCCGAGGAGCATGACGACGGCCCCGAAAAAGGTCACCAGGAACGCCTTGTCGGCCTTGCGGACGAATTCCCGGAGCCGGTAGAAACCGATAAGCCGCCAGCAGCAGATGGCGATGATCTCCCAGAATAGGTACATGAAAATGAGATTGCCGGAAAAGACGAGACCCATCATCGACCCGATGAAGAGGAGGACCATGAGGTAGTACTCGTTCTGGTTCTCGTCGTGATGAATATAGCCGATCGAGTAAATGACGATGAGGCAGCCGACCGTCGAGGAGACGATGGCCATGAACACGGACAGGGGATCGACGACGAGGACGAAGTCGAGGCCCAGGAAGAGGTCCTTGCGGATGACGAGCTCGCCGCCCGTCAGGGCGAAAGGTATGAGCATCAGCGGCAGGAGCGCCGTCGCGGCGCCGAGCAGGACCGACCACAGGGAGCGAAAGGGCTTGGAGATGAGGCTGGCTGCGGGGATCGTGAAAGACCCGATGATGGGGACGAAAATCGTGAGGAGGGTTATGGTTTCTTGGCTCATGGGAGGATAAAGTATATTGACGCCCCCCCCAAAAGTCAAATTAAACGCCACCGTTCCGGCCCTTTTTTCGGTTGATTTTTTCCCCGCAATATAGGATAAAGAAATGAACGGACGATCAGGAATGAGGGAGGCGGCAACCATGAGCATAACGGTTAGGGATGTCGCGACGAAAAAGGACCTCAAGGCCTTCATCAACCTCCCGGAGCGCCTCCACCGGGGGCACGCGAACTGGGTCCACCCCATCTATATGGACGAGTGGAAGTACTTCGATCCCGGGAAGAACGAGTCCTTCTCCTATTGCGATACCATCCGCCTCCTGGCCGAGCGGGACGGTCGCCCGGTCGGCCGGGCCATGGGGATCATCAACCCCCGCTACAATGAGCACCGGGAGGAGCGGACGGCCCGCTTCGGGTATCTCGAGACGCCCGAAGACCAGGCCGTCGTCCATGCCCTGCTGGCCCGCGTCGAGGACTGGTCCCGCGCGAAGGGCATGACCCGGATCGTCGGCCCCTATGGATTCTCGGACCAGGACCCCGAGGGCTTCATGATCCAGGGGTTCGAAAACCGGGCGACGATCGCGACCTACTTCAACTTCGAGTGGATGCCGGGGATGATCGAACGGGAAGGCTACACCAAGGACATCGATTATTATGTTTACAAGCTCGACGTTCCCAAGGTGATGCCCGAGTTCTACACCAAGATTTTCGAACGGGCCAAGCGCAAGGGGCAATTCGAGGTTGTCGAATTCCGGTCCAAAAAGGAGCTGAAACGCTGGGTCCGGCCCATCCTAAGCCTCATGAACGAGGTCTACGCGGCCGGGAACATCTACGGCTACGCCCCCCTCAGCGAGAAGGAAATGGACGAGCTGGCCAAACGCTACATGCCCGTCATCAATCCCCATTTCATCAAGGTCGTCCTCAAGGACGGCGAGCTGGTCTCCTTCGTCATCGGCATCCCCGACATGTCTGAGGGAATCCAGAGGGCGCGGGGCCGCCTCTTCCCGTTCGGGTTCCTCAAGATCCTCCGGTCCGCCAAGACGACCAAACAGCTTGACCTCCTGCTGGGTGCCATCCGGGAAAAATACCGGGGCCGCGGCTTGGATGTCATGATGGGGGTCAAGATGATCCAGTCGGCCCAGGAAGCGGGCTTCGAGATCATGGACACGCATCACGAGATGGAAACCAACGTCAAGGTCCGGGCCGAGATGGAACGTATGGGCGGGCAGGTCTACAAAAAATACCGGGTCTTCCAGAAATCCCTCTGAGACTCGAGTCCGGCCGCTACTTAGCTTCGTCCCAGTGAGAGCCCCAGCCGAGGTGGACCTTGAGGGGGACGGCGAGAGGGAGGACGTTTTCCATCCGCTCCCGCACCAAAGACTCGATAGCCGTCCGCTCCTCCTCGGGGACCTCGAAGACGAGCTCGTCGTGGACCTGAAGGATCATCCGTGACCGGAGTTTTTTCTTGCGGAGGGCGCGCCAGATTTCGACCATGGCCTTTTTCATGAGGTCGGCGGCCGTCCCCTGGATGGGAGTGTTGAGGGCGATCCGGCGGCCGGCCTGCTGGGCGATCTT
Organism: Candidatus Aminicenantota bacterium; assembly: GCA_963702005.1. Classification (GTDB taxonomy): domain Bacteria; phylum Acidobacteriota; class Aminicenantia; order Aminicenantales; family JAFGBC01; genus JAFGBC01. The sequence goes on along the minus strand of OY969696.1, from coordinate 490,786 downwards.
GTTGTCCTGACGCAGCTCCGGAATCTGGCGCTGCCGTCCGAAGAGGGTCTCGGAATAGCCGCGTTCTTCGGCCTCGCGGACCATGGTCTCCAGAAAATCCCGGACGCCGGGATATTCCTCGAAGTAGCGGTCTATGAATTTTTGGGCTTCGGCGGGGGTGGTCCCCAGCTCGCGGGCCATCGAGAACGCTCCCGCGCCGTAGATGATGCTGAAGTTGATGACTTTGGCCCGGCGCCGCATGTCGTCGGAGAAGAGGGAGGCCTCGTCTCCGAACACCCGTTTGGCCGTTTCCGCGTGGATGTCGCGGTCCTTGAGGAAGATCTCGACCAGGGCCGGGTCCCGGGAGAGATGCGCGAGCACCCGGAGCTCGATCTGGGAATAGTCGGCGGCGAGAAGGAGATGCCCCTTCTCGGCGATGAAGGCTTGGCGGAAGCGCCGCCCCATCTCGCCCCGAATCGGAATGTTCTGGAGGTTGGGATCGCTCGACGACAGCCGGCCGGTGGCCGTGACGGTCTGGTTGTAGGAGGTGTGGATCCGCCCCGTCCGGGGGTTGACGAGTTCGGTCAGGGCGTCGGCATAGGTCGATTTGAGCTTGGCGAGCTGCCGGTACTCGAGGACCTGTCCGACGAGCGGATGGAGGGGGGCGAGCTCCTGGAGCGTCTCCAGGGACGTCGAGAAGCTCTTGGTCGCCTTGGTCTTCCGCGAGGGGGGCAAGGCGAGCTTGCTGAAAAGGATCTCGCCCAGCTGCCGGGGCGAGTTGATGTTGAAGACGACGCCGGCCAGCTCGTGGATCCGGGCCGTCAGCCGGTCCAGATCCTTGCCGAGCTCCTTGGAGAGCGCCTTCAAGGCGCGGCCGTCGACCTTGACGCCGGCCAACTCCATGTCGGCCAGGATCCGGATCAAGGGCTTTTCGATATCGTTGTAGAGCCGGTCGAGCTTCTTGGCCTCGATCCGGGGCCAGAGGACGTCCCTCAAGCGGAGGGCGATGTCCGCGTCCTGGCAGGAATAAGCCGTGACGGCCTCGACCGGGACTTTATCCAGCGTCGTCGCGGATTTCCCCTTGCCGGCGACTTCTTGATAGCGCGTTTTTCGCTCCTGGAGATAATGGGCGGCGAGCCGTTCCAAGTTGTGCTTGCCCCAGTTGGGCTCCAGGAGATAGGAGAGGACCATCGTATCGCCTTCGATCCCTTCAAGTTCGACCCCGTCTCCGGCCAGCACGATGGCGTCGTACTTGATGTTCTGGCCGATCTTCCGGACGGCCGGGTCCTCGAGGACGCCGCGCAGGGCGGCGAGGGCGGCCGGCTTGGCGATTTGGGCGGGGGCGCCCGCGTAGTCGTGTCCGAGCGGGAGATAGAAGGCTTCGTCCGGCTCGAGCGCGAACGAGATCCCGACGAGCTTAGCCTGGGTGGGGACGGGACTGTCGGTCTCGGTGTCGATCGAGACCGTCTCCGTTTTTCTGATCCGAGCGACGAGCCTCTCGAGCTCTTTCCTGTCCAGGATGGTCGTGTAGCGCGCTTCGCGCTTCTCGAGGTCCTTGCCGTATTCGGAGGCCAGAGACGTGAATTCGAGCTCGCGGAATAGACGCAACAGCTCTCGGGCGTCCGGCTCGGAGACGGCGAATTGATCGAGGTCGAGGGGAATGTCGAGATCGATCCGGAGGGTCACCAGCTCGCGGCTCATTGCGAGGAGATCCAGGCTTTCCTTGATTTTGTCCTTGAGGCGGAGGTTCCGGAGCTTGTCCAGGTCCTTGAGGAGTCCGTCGAGCGACCCGTGTTCCTCGATGAGCCGCTTGGCCGTCTTCTCGCCGATCCCCGGAACGCCGGGCACGTTGTCCGAGGAATCCCCCCAGAGGGAGAGGACGTCCACGACCTTGGAGGGCGGGACGCCGAAGAACTCGCGGACGCCCTTCTCGTCGAGGCGGACATCCTTGGACGGGTTGTAGACGGAGACCGAAGGCCCGACGAGTTGGAGGAGGTCTTTATCGGTCGAGACGATGACGGTGGGGATCTTCTTCCGGGCGGCCTGGACGGCCAGCGTCCCCAGGACGTCGTCCGCCTCGAATCCCTCGGACTCGCGGACCGGAATCCGCATCGCCGCCAGGACCTCCTTGAGCTTGGGGATCTGGCGGACGAGGTCGTCGGGCATGGGCTTTCGATGGGCCTTGTAGTCCTTGTAGACTTCATGGCGGACGGTCGGCCCCTTGGTGTCGAAAACGACTCCCAGGAAGCGGGGGCTCTCCTCCCCGATGATCTTGCGGAGAGTCATCAGGAACCCGTAGATGGCGTTTGTCGGGAAGCCGTCCGAGGTCGAGAGCCGCTGGATGGCGTAGAACGAGCGATAAAGAAGGGAATTCCCGTCGATGAGGACAAGCCGATCTTGGCTCATGGCAGCAAAGCCGGAGCCGCCGGCTTGAGACCGGGAATGGCCCTAATCCTCCGACCCTTGGCCGGGCGGCTTGCCGTCCGGGGCCAGGAGATGATCGAGCTTTCCCTCGGAGATCTCCCGGAGGATGGTCCCGTGCTGCTCTTCCATGATCCGCTGGACGACCACTCTGAACTGGGGGGTTCCCAGAACATGGGTGTAAAAGGTTTTTCGCGAGGAGGCGAGCTTCCCCGAGACGTAGATGAGGGACTCGATATACTGGGCGGCCGGTCCCATGTCCTGGGTCTGGACGTGAACGTCGGCGCCTTTGTAGTCAAGCTTCGTGTTGAAACCGAACACGTTTTCGCTCCCTTGTCCTCAGCGGACTCTTATTTTAGCCGACTTGCGGCGGCAATTGCAAGGCGAATCCGGAGCGGTTGACCCGTTCGCCGACGCTAGGCGCCGCCTTGCAGTACCCATGGCTTCCATGAGTGCCGCCTTTCAAGCCGGGGATGAGAAGCGACACTTTTGTACTCAGCCCTTTTAGAAGGAATGGGGCTGAGTGGGCTCAGGGTCAATACTCATGAGCCGGAAACGTCTCATGAGTACGGGCGCTCAAACGCCTACAATGAGAATGATTCTGAGAAGCTTCCGCTCCTTACAAGCCCTTGGATTGGGGCTTGCTTAGGGTTTGACAAACGGGGCCGAGTTGGTATAATAAGGCGATTCTTGCCGAGGAACCCACATGCTTATTGATATTGATAAACTTCCTAAGGAAGGCTTGACCGTCAATCGGGACTTCGAGTACCCGAGCGTCGAGCTCGTCGAGGAGGACGCCGTCTTCCTGCGGCCGGTCCACGTCGAGCTGACCGTCACGAAGATCGACGAGCAGATCCGGATCAAGGGCCGGATCACGACCTTGCTCCGCTTCGCCTGCAGCCGCTGCCTGACGCCGTTCGAGTACCCGGTCGATTCGCGGTTCGACCTCATCTACCTTCCCGAGGAGCTTGAAGAGATGAAGGAAGAACTCGAGGAGGAGGACGTCAACGCGCTCTACTACGCGGCCCCCCAGCTCGATCTGCGGGAGGTCGTCCTGGAGCAGCTCAACCTGACCTTCCCCCTCCGGCCGCTCTGTTCGGAGGACTGCCCGGGCATCTGCCCGGTCTGCGGGGCCGTCATCCGCGACGGGGCCTGCTCCTGCGCGGTTCCCGGCGCCGATTTCCGCTTTCAGTCGCTCAAATCCCTGATGAAGGACAAGAAGTAAATGCCGAATCCCAAAAGACGCCATTCCCCATCCCGCAAGGGTAAACGCCGGGCCCACGACGGGCTGACCATCCCGTCCTTTTCCGTCTGTTCCAACTGTGGGACGCCCAAGCTGCCTCACCGGGCCTGCCCCCAATGCGGATTTTACCGCGGCCGCCAGGTCATCGAGGGGACCGAGAAGTAACGCGACCAGGAATTCCGATGAGGATCGCCGTTGACGCGATGGGGGGAGATTTCGGCCCGCGGGTGACCGTGGCCGGCGCCCTCCGGGCCGCCGAGGATTTCCGGGTCGAAGTCCTGCTGGTCGGCGTCGAAGAGCTCATTAAAAAGGAGTTTGACCGGAGCCCTCGGCCGCGCGCCCGCGTCACCATCGTCGACGCGCCCGAGGCCATCGGCATGGGCGAAGGGATCTTTTCCTTCCGTAGGAAGGCCCGCTCCTCGATCCGGGTCGGAGCCCAGCTCCTCAAGGAGGGCGCGGCCGACGGCTTCGTCTCGACCGGCAACACGGCCGCAGTGGTTTACATCTCCCGGCGGGTCCTGGGCGTTCTGGAAGGCGTCGACAAGCCCGCCCTGGCCCTCCTCGTCTCATCGCTCCAAGGCTTGACCCTCCTCATCGACGTCGGGGCCAACGCCAACTGCAGGCCCCAGGACCTCGAGCAGTTCGCTGTCATGGGCCGGGCCTTCATGGAGAGCGCCCTCGGCCTGGCCGATCCGCGGGTCGGCTTGATGAGCATCGGCGAGGAGAATACGAAAGGGAACGACCTGACCAAGGAGGCCTTCCGCCTCCTCGAGTCGGCGCCGGTTCGCTTCATCGGCAACATCGAGGGCAAGGACCTGTTCAGCGGGAAGGCCGACGTCATCGTCAGCGACGGCTTCACCGGGAACGTCGCCCTCAAGGTCAGCGAGGGCGTCGTCGAGACGCTCCTGTCGATGGGCCGCCACGAGGTCATGAAGAACCTCCTGGCCAAGGTCGGGTTCTTCTTGATGAAAAGAAACCTCAAAAAGATCTACCGGAAGCTCGACTACTCCGAATACGGCGGAGCTTTGCTCCTCGGCCTCAAGGGCGTCTGCATCGTCGGGCACGGGCGCTCGAACCCGAACGCCGTCCGGAACGCCGTCCGGCTGGCCCGGGACTTCGTCGCCAACCGTGTCCAGGACCGGATCCGGACCGAGATCGGCCGCGCCCACAAGGCGACGGGAGGGTTTTGAGATGGCCGGCATTTTCCACGACAAGGTCGCGATTGTGACCGGGGCCTCTCAGGGAATCGGTGAGGCCATCGCCTTCGACCTGGCCGAAGCGGGGGCCCAACCGGCCCTGGTCGACGTCCAGGAGGAAAAGCTCCAGGCCGTCGCCGCCAGGATCCGGGAGCTGGGCCCGGAGGCTTCGGTCCACGCGGCCGACGTCTCCAAATCGGACCAGGTCGGCCGCGTCGTCGAGGATATCCTGGCCCGCCACGGCCGGATCGACTTTCTGGTCAACAACGCGGGCATCACCCGCGACAATCTCCTTCTCCGGATGAAGGAGGAGGAATGGGACGCCGTCCTGGCCGTCAACCTCAAAGGGACCTTCAACTTCTGCCGGGCCGTCGTCCGGACCATGCTCAACCAGAGGTCGGGGCGGATTGTCAACATCGCTTCGGTGGTCGGCGCCACGGGGAACGCCGGCCAGGCCAATTACGCGGCCTCCAAGGCCGGGGTCATCGCCTTCTCGAAGTCTCTGGCCCGCGAGATCGCCTCGCGGGGAATCACCGTCAACTGCGTCGCCCCCGGCTACATCGAGACGGCCATGACCGCCAAGCTTCCCGAGGCCGTCCAGAAGGCGTTTCTGGAGGCCATTCCCCTCCATCGTTTCGGCCGGCCCGAAGACGTGGCCGCCGCCGTCCGCTTCCTGCTTTCGGACGGGGCGTCCTACATCACCGGCCAGGTCATCCACCTCAACGGCGGCATGTACATGGTGTGAAGTCCCACGGGGTTCTCCAAACCGGAGTCCCGGAAATTTGATTTTAGGAGGAGTGGACAATGCAAAGAGAAGAACTCCTGAAGAAGGTCAAGAGCATCGTGGCCGACAAGCTGAGCATCGGCGAGGAGCAGATCACCGAACAGGCTTCGTTCATCGACGATCTGGGGGCGGATTCCCTCGACACCGTGGAACTGGTCATGGCCTTGGAGGACGAGTTCGGGCTCGACATCCCCGACGAGGACGCCGAGAAGCTGACGACCGTCGGCAAGGCCATGGATTACATCCTGTCCAAGGTTTCCTGAGACCCGCGTCTATTCATCGATGACGGTATCTTCAGCCGGGCCAAAACTATGCCCGCCGAGGCGGGTCGTCGTCACGGGGATCGGTCTCGTGTCGCCCTTGGGCGTCGGGCTGGCCCGGACGTGGGAGGCCCTGCTCAAGGGCGAAAACGGGGTCGGTCCGATCACCCGCTTCGACGCTACGCGGCTCTCGACGCGGATCGCCGCCGAGGTCAAGGACCTCGACCCGCTCGCCTTCATCGACCGGAAGGAGGTCCGCAAGATGGACCTCTTCATTCAGTACGCGGTCGTGGCGGCGCAGCTGGCCGTCGATGACGCGGAGATCGCGCCCGCCCGTCTCCAGGGCGACCGTTGCGGCGTCTACGTCGGGTCCGGGATCGGCGGGATCGCCACGATCGAGGAGCAGCACCGGATCCTCCTCGAAAAAGGTCCGGACCGGGTCTCCCCCTACTTCCTGATCGCAACCATCATCAACGAGGCCTCGGGCCAGATCTCGATCCGCTTCGGCGCCAAGGGTCCCAACTCGGCCCTGGCCACGGCCTGCTCGACCGGCTGCCATGCGGTAGGCGACTCCTTCCGGATGATCGCCCGCGGGGATGCCGATATCATGCTCGCCGGAGGTGCGGAAGCGGCCATCTCGCCCCTGGGGATAGCCGGGTTCTGCTCGATGAAGGCCTTGTCGACCCGCAACGACGACCCCGCCCGCGCCTCGCGGCCCTTCGACGCCAAGCGCGACGGGTTCGTCATGGGCGAAGGATCCGGGATCCTCCTGCTCGAAGAGCTCGGCTTAGCCCTCGATCGGGGCGCCAAGATCTACGCCGAGGTCGTCGGCTACGGGATGACGGGCGACGCTTACCACACGTCGGCCCCGGCCCCGGACGGCGACGGCGCCGTCAGGGTCATGAAGCGGGCCATCGCCGACGCCGGGATCGACCCGTCCGAGGTCGGCTACATCAATGCCCACGGGACCTCGACCCCCTACAACGACAAGATCGAGACGGCCGCCATCAAGCGCGTCTTCGGCGCCCACGCGGCCAAGATCGGGATCAGCTCGACCAAGTCCATGACCGGGCACCTGCTCGGCGCGACTGGCGGGGTCGAGGCCGGGATCACGGCTCTCTGCCTCAAGCACCAGGTCATGACCCCGACCATGAACTACGAGGTGCCCGACCCCGAGTGCGACCTCGACTACGTCCCCAACAAAGCCCGGCCTGCCGAGATCCGCTACGGGCTCAGCAATTCCTTCGGTTTCGGCGGCACGAACGGCTCCCTTCTGCTCAAGCGCTTCGAGGAGTAGGGGCCGAGGAAAAGGGCCTGATAGGGAGCGCCCGCTGCCGATCGGACCGGACGGATTGACAGGGACGCGAATAAGGAGACAGGGATGAACATTTACGTTTTCGTCAAGCGGGTTCCCGACACGGAGTCCCGGATCCGCATCCAGGAGGGCGGCAAGGCCGTCGCCGAGGACGGGCTGAATTTCGTCCTCAGCCCCTACGACGAATACGCCGTCGAAGAGGCCCTCCGTCTCAGGGAGGCCAAGGGAGGGACGGTCGCGGCCATCGCGCTTGGGCCGGACGAGGCGCAGGTCATCCTCCGCAAGTGCCTGGCCATGGGAGTCGACGAGGCCGTCCTTATCAAAGACGCCGGCCCCGAGAGCTACGACGGATTGAGGACGGCGGTCATCCTGGCCAAGTACGTAGCCGTGAAGGCGCTTCCATGCGACCTCCTCCTGTTCGGGAAACAATCCGTGGGCGCCGACAACGCCCAGGTTCCCTCGATGGTCGCCGAGCTCCTGGGGCTGCCCCAGGTCAACGTCGTCACCAAGCTCGAGATCGAGGGCGGAGCGGGGACGGCCCAGCGCGAGATCGAGGGCGCCCGCGAGAAAGTCGCCTTCTCGCTTCCCGCCGTCGTCAGCGCTCAGAAAGGGCTCAACGAGCCGCGCTACGAGACCCTGCGCGGAATCATGGCCGCCAAGAAGAAGACGATTCCCGTCGTGGCGCTCGGCGAGCTGGGATTGGCGCCGGAGGAGACGGCCGCCCGGGTCGAGGTCCTGCGGATCGAGGCTCCCTCGGCGCGCAAGGCGGGCCAAATCGTGACCGCCCCCGCCGCCGAAGCCGCCCGCCGGCTCGTCGAGTTCCTACATAGGGACGCCAAGGTCATCTGAGAGGAGAGCCGGCCATGATACTCGTATTCCTGGAAACCCGCGACGGCAAGATCAAGAAGAGCTCTCTCGAAGTTCTGAGCGAGGCGGCGCGGCGCGCCGGCGAGATGAGCGAGACCGTGGCCGCCGCGGCCGTCGGGCCGTTCGACGAGGCGCTCGCGGTTGAAGTCTTCGCTCTCGGCGCCCGGACTCTCTTTCATCTGGAAAGCCCTGCCCTCAACCGGTATTCCTCGCAGGGATTCGCCCAGGCCCTGGCCGGGCTCGCGGCCGAAGTCAAGCCCAAGGCCGTCTGGATGGCCGCCTCGGCCATGGGGAAAGACCTGGCCCCGCGCTTGGCCGCCAAGCTCAAGGTCGGCTTGGCCTCCGACTGCACCAAGGTCGCCGTCGCGAACGGCCGGTTCGAGTTCACGCGTCCCATCTTCGCCGGAAAGGCCCTGATGACGGTCGCGCTCAAAGGCGAGCCCGCCCTGGCGACGCTACGGCCGAACGTCTTCGCGCTCGGCGAAGCGAAGCCCGGCCGAGGCGAGGTCGTCCAGAAGACGGCGGCCGTGGCCGAGGACGGCGTCAAGGCCCGCGTCGAGGAGATCATCAAGGAGCAGGGCGAGGCTCTCGACGTGACCGAGGCCGAGATTATCGTTTCTGGAGGACGCGGCCTCAAGGCGGCCGAGAACTTCGGACTCCTGCGCGAGCTGGCCGCCATCCTGCCCCGGGCCGCGGTCGGCGCCTCGCGCTCGGCCGTCGACTCGGGCTGGATCGATCACCAGCATCAGGTCGGCCAGACCGGTAAGACCGTATCCCCGAACCTCTATATGGCCTTCGGCGTTTCCGGCGCCATCCAGCACTTGGCTGGAATGTCGGGATCGAAAGTCATCGTCGCCGTTAACAAAGATCCCGAGGCGCCCATCCTCAAGGTCGCGGATTTCGGGATCGTGGGCGATCTGTTCGAGGTCATTCCGCCCTTGAAGGACGAGCTCAAAAAAATCTTTGCCGAGTGATCTTGAGTCTTTTCAGCGCGAGCCGCCGGAGGCGAGCCTTTCGATTGTTTTCATGATGCGGCGCAAGCGCGTCTCGGGCTTCCTGGCATCCTCGATCCAACGGACGTATTCTTTGCGGTGGGTGTAGGATAATTTTACGAATCGCTCCCGGGCCGTTTTATTCTTTGCCAAGGCCTTCTTGAGATCCGCTGGGACTATGATGGTTCTGTCTTTCGTCGCCAAGCCCTTCGCGGCCGGCCCCGGGCTCGTGCTTAGGACCTTCCCAGCCGGGCGGAAGCGCATGGCCGACCAGACGTCGTCGATCGCAACCTGGGCGACCGGCCTAATTCCGTGCTTGGAAACCGCCTCCCAGAGAATCTTCCTCGAAAGGTCCGATGCTTCCTTGGCCGTCAACTTGGGATAACAGACCCAGAACAAGCCGTCGGGCTTGAGCCGGGCCAGCGCGCCCTGGAGGAGGCTTTCGAGCTCCGCCCGGTTCCGGGCGAAGACCTGGACGAATTCGAGATCGGCTTCTCGGCCCTTGACAATCGCCGCCCCGGCGGGGAGTTCGGCCAGCCGACCGAGGTAGGCTTGGGGCGAATTAATTATGGCCATCCGCATCCCAGGCTTGATTTGGAGTTTTTTGATGAGCGCCGAGTCGGACATCGTGACCTCCCGAGACTCCTCGAATATCGCTAATTCCAATTCTGGGGACACACGACTTAATTCCGAATTAAGTCGTGTGTCCCCAGAATTATTTAGGGAGATTCAGCGGGGCGTCGCCGCCCTCGCCGACGACCGGAAGAAGCAGCTGGTTCGTCTCGGAGCGGTGCTCGCCGATGCTCGTCACGAAAATGGCCGGGTCGTCAACGACCGGGCATTTGTTCTCGCAGATGCCGCAGCCGATGCAGAGGTTCTGGTCGATAACGGGGGCCTTCTGGGTCGCGACCGTCCCGTTCGGGAGCTGGGTCTGGACCATGACGAACTTGATGGCCTTGGGCGAGGTCGGACAATGCTCCTCGCAGACGAGGCAAGGCTTACCCAAGACGTAAGGGATGCAGCGGCTCTTGTTGATCCAGGACGAGCCGATCTTGACCTTGGTCTTGTCCTCGACGGTGAGCTTCCGGATGGCGTCCGTCGGACAGACTTGCGTGCAGAGCGAGCAATAATATTCGCAATAGCCGATCTTGGGCACGAGCATCGGCGTCCAGATTCCCTCGGGCCCGGCCTCGTAGAGCGCGGGCTGAAGGCCGTTGGTCGGGCAGGCCTTCATACACTCCCCGCACTTGACGCAGCGGGCGAGGAATTTGTTTTCGGGCAGGGCGCCGGGCGGACGGATGAGCTTGAGGTGGGCGCGTTTGCGGGCCGCCGTTATCCTAAACAGAGGAACGGCGGCCAGCCCGACGAGCGAAGCGAGCACGAAGCGGCGCTTGCGGACGTCCACGGCCTTGAGGCTCTCGGGCTTGGCCGACCCCGGAAACCCGATCGCAGCCGTGGGGCAGATGGCGGCGCAGGTGGCGCAGTAAACGCATTCCGAGCTCCGCCATTTCGGGTTCGGGTAGGGTTCGGCCTGGGTCTGGCAGTGCTGCGTGCACAGCCCGCACTTGATGCAGGCGTCCTCGTCGATCCGGAGCTTGAGGACGTTCCAGCGCGAGGCCAGGCCGAGGAGCGCCCCGGCCGGGCAGAGATAGCGGCACCAGAACCGTTCCTTCCAGAGGTTGAGGAGGACCGCCCCGATGAAGAGGAGTCCGATCGCGAATCCCTGCAGAAAGATCGCGTTGACGGACAGGTTGTCAAGGAATTGGGACAGAGGCTGGGCCAGCGAGGGGAGATGGATTCCGTAGAGGAGCCGGACGACGGCCGAAAGCACGAGGGCCTTGGCCGGAAGGACGGCCGTCGTGAAAGAGCGGACCAGAAAGGACAGCGGGTCGAGGAAGCCGGCCAGGTTGAGCGCGAAGGCCGACCCGATGACGACGATTGCCAGAACCAGATACTTCCACCCGGTCGACGCGGTCTCTTCCCGTTTGGGCTTGAGGAGCCGGGCCTTCTTAAAGATAAAGGAGAAGGCTTGATGGAGCGAGCCCAAGGGACAAGCCCAGCCGCAGACGACGCGGCCCAGGAGGACGGTTAACGCCAAGGTGACCGCCGCCAGCAGGAGCTCGGCGAAAAAAACCCGGCCGGCGACGATGGTCACCAAGGCGATGAGCGGGTCGAAATGGAAGAAGACGTCGACGGGCTTTTTGATGTAATCCTCGCCCGTATAGTGGGAGACGAGGAGGAGATAGACAAACAGCCCCAGGAAGGCGGCCTGGCTCAGAATCCGCAGGGTCCGGATGAGCCTATACTTCTTAGATGGTTCTTTTTTCAACGGTCAGTTTCTCCAGCTCATGGGTCCCCAATCCCCGCTCCCGCGCGATCCTGAGATAGAGGAGCTCCTGGGGCTGGATCTCGAAGAAGGTCGCGCCCATCGCGTCCACGGCGACCGGGTCGCGGCCGGCGACGACGGTCTTGACCAGCTTCGTGTCCGAGAGCCGCCCGCCCTGGGGGCCGTTAGCGACCAGAATTCGGTAGGCGTCGAGGACGGTCAGGGCCGGCTTGAAGAAGGCGGCCAGGTCGACGATGGCCTCGTCGAGCTTCTGGTGGAGCTGGTTGCGGGCGCCGCCGATCGCGCCCAGCCAGTTCTTCATCCCCATCGACAGCCGGGACAGGCTGTGGACCTTGGCGATCGGGACGTTGATGATCTTGTCGGCCTCCAGGAAGTCGGCGAAGACCTCCCACTCCTTGAGCCAGGCGCCCTTGAGGTCCGTTTTCTTGAGCCGGTATTCGTCCGTGAACAGGACCTTGGCGCCGGCCTGCTTGGCGGCCTCGGCGATCCCGGACCGGACATAGCAGCGTTTGGCCTGGTTCGTCGTGTTGTCCATGACGACGACGGCCTTGGCCCCCGCTTCGAGGGCGAGGGCGGTCAGTGTCGCGATGACCTCGGGGTTCGTGCAGGCCGCCATCTCGGGCGTCCGGTCCCAGCCGATGTTGGGCTTGAGGATGACCTTGTCCCCGCGCCCGATGAAGGCCTTCATGCCGCCCAGGGCCTCGACGGCGGCCCGGGTGGCGGCGGCGGGCGATTCGGCCGTGATCGCGGCCAGGTCGGGCCCGGCCTTGGCTTGGAACGAGGCCGCTGGGCGCGGGCCGCCGACGAGCTCCGGACCGAACTTGAGGGCGAGGCCTCCGAGCGCGATATCCTTCAGGGCGTCACGTCTTTTCATCTCGGCTCATCCTTTTCCGAGGGAATGAATATAGTCCATTATACCCTCAAAAATTCCCTGGGCAACGGCCTGGCGATAGGCGTCCGTCTTAAGGCGCGACTCGTCGTTGGTGTTGCTGAGGTGGGTCGTTTCGACCAGGATGGACGGCATCTCGCCGCCGATCAGGACCCAGAACGGACCGCCCTTGGCGCCCAGGCTCGTGATCCCATTGAACGACCGGCCCAGCGCCTTGATCAGGCTCGCCTGAACCCGGCCGGCCAGCTCCCGCGACTCGATAACCTTGGTATGGAGGAATATTTGTTTGCTGATCTCGACCATGTGGCTCATGGTCTTGGTCGATGTCGCGTTCTCGCGGGCCGCGATCTCCATGACGGTCGGGTCGGGGTTGACGTTGAGGAAGAACGTCTCCACGCCCGTTTTCTTCCGGTTCCGGTTGGCGTTGAGGTGGATGGAGACGAACAAGTCCGCCCTGCTTTGATTGGCGATGACGGTCCGGTCGGTGAGCTCGATAAAGATGTCCGATTCGCGGGTCAGGATGATATTGAGACCGGCCTTCTGCTCGAGAAGCTTCTTGAGCCGGAGGGCGAGGTCGAGGGCGACGTCTTTTTCCTTGAGACCCGCCTTCCCGATGCAGCCCGGGTCCTGGCCGCCGTGGCCGGGATCGATGACGATGGTCCTGGCCCCGAGGCCGAGCTGGCGGGCCAGGCTGTAGCCGGACGCGGTCGGCTGGGCCGGCTGGATCGAGGCCGGCGGCTTGGTCCCGGCTTCGGGCGGAGGCTGAGCTTGGGCGCGATCCTTGGCTTCGGCCGGGAGCTTGGCCGCGGCGCTCTCGGGACTCTGGGTCTCGGGGCCGGCCGAGGTCGTGGCCGCGGCCGTCTTGGGATAGATGTCGATGACGATCCGGAACGGGTCGAACAGGTGGTAGACCCGGTAGCTCTCGATCTTCTTGAAGTCGACGTCGACGGCCAGCCGCACAGTCCCGGACGACTTCTGGGCGATCCGGATCGAGCTGATGTAGTCGGCCTTGACCGAGATATCCTGGCCGTGCAGGATCGGGTTGAGCTTGGCCTCGAGGATGTCGACGACGACCCGGTCCGGGCCGCGCAGCTCGCTCGCCGTGTACTCCCGGAGCCTGCCGATGTCGATGACGATCCGGGTGAAGTTGGCATGGACATGGCGGCGGAGGTTGTAGATCTCGACCCCGGCGTCCTGGCCGGAAGCGAGGGGCAGAACGAGGGCAGCTCCTAATAGAGCGAGGCGGGCGGCTCGGCTCACGGACACGCTCTTCGTCTTCGTCCTTTCTTGCGTCGTCGGATCGTCAAGCGCCGTACTTTTTGAGCTTCAGGGCATGGGCCAGCATGAGGGGCATGACCTGGAGCGAAGGGATGCAGCCCAGGATCCCCCGCCCGCAGTCCCGCTCGCTGAAGCGAGTCACCGCGTCGGGGAGCGCGTATTTGGAGACGAGGCAGAAGGGGTTCGGGTGCCAGGAGTGGCCCTTGAGGAGGGCGGGGGTCGAATGGTCGGAGGTGACGGCGAGGACGTCGGGCTCGAGGGCCGTCAGGCGGGGAAGAAGGGCGTCGATCTCCTCGATGGCCGCGACCTTGGCCGCGAAATTTCCGTCCTCGCCGGCCGAGTCCGCTTTCTTGTAGTGGATATAGAAAAAGTCGAAGTCCTTGATGTGCTTCTCCAGAGCGTCGAAGAGCGACGTCGTCTCCGCGCCCGCGTCGAGGACGGACATGCCCAGGAGGCGGGCCAGGCCCTTGTACATGGGGTAGTTGGCGATGGCGGCGGGCCGGATTCCGTAGAGGTCGGCCATCGCGGGGATGGAGGGGAACTTGGAGAAGCCTCGGACCAGGATCGTGCTGGCGACCGGCTCGTCCTTGAGCAGGTCCGTCACCCAGTCCAAATAGCGGTCGACGACGGCGGCCGCCCTCTCCGCTTCAGGGGCAAGGGGTTTGGCCGGAATGCGGGGCTTGCCCTCCTTCTGGGGGTCGGCGTCGCTCAAGCGGTCGTCGAGCCCTTCGCCGCTGAAGCGGGCCACGAACCTGTGTTCCTTGCCGGGGAAGAGCCGGACCTCGACGTCCTCGAAGGGCGCGAAAGCGCCCTTCGAGGACGAGAAGGCGGCGTTGATCCCCTGACAAATCCTGGCGTTGATTTCGGTCGCCAGCCGGCCGGCGCGGCGGTCCGTGACGAGGCCGGCCTTTAAAGTCGCGAAATTGCCGCGGGCGACCAGGTCCTTGGGGCCGACTTCGACGCCCGAGCCGAGGGCCTCGAGAATGCCCCGGCCGAGCTGGTAGCGGAGCGGGTCGTAGCCGAACAGGGACAAGTGGGCCGGGCCGCTTCCGGGCGTGATGCCGGGCAAGACGGGGATCGTCAGGCCGCAGGCGCTGCGGGCGGCCAGGGCGTCCAGGTTCGGCGCGCGGGCCGCTTCGAGTTCGGTTTTGCCGGCGACGGGGAGGCCGCCCATCCCGTCCAGGACGAGGAGGACGATCTTGGCGTCGTTGACGACGGCAAGCTCCTTGGCGAGCGTTTCCCAATCCATGGCGGCTTTAATATAAGGGAACGAAATAGCTAAGTCAAACCCTCGACTCCCCGGCATGAATGCCGGGGCTTGGTCAGGGTTAACCCTGAGCCGCGCTTCCCATCCCCGCCTTGAAAGGCGGCACACGCGAACCGTTCCCGGTTCGTGAGTACTGCAAGGCTGGGCTTAGCGTCGGCGAACGGGTCAATTTTTTAAGAATCCGCTAGCGGGCCTTGATTTTACGGTTGGCCTCGCAGAAGCGGAGCATCCGCTTGATGGCCCGCTCGCCGGCGGCCGGGGAGCCGTCTTGCGCGGCGAACGCGGAGACAAATTCGAGAAGATCGGGCGCCGGGGGCTTCTTCCCGTAGTCGTGGAGGACGTTGACGATGGCCGCGTCCAGCCCGTACTCATGGGCCTTGGCCAGGTAGGCGCGGCAGACGCCGATCTTCCGGCCCGGGAGGTCGCGGGCGGCGTTGCTGATGCCCAGCGAGAGGTGGACGCCCTGGAAAGCCGGGTCCCGTTTGATGGCCCGGATCGTTTCGAAGGTCCGGTAGGTATAGCCCTGCTGGCCCGGGTTCATCGGCATGTCGATGGACAACGGGAACACGGTCGAGTCGAAGAAGAGGTCGGACGGCACGAAGCCGTATCGCTCGGTCGCCGCCCTAAATAGGGTTCGAGCCAGCCCGTGAAGCTCCTCGACGCTGTAGACGCCCTCCCGCCCCCCGGACTTGTCGTCGACCAGCAGCCCGATGAACTTGAAGGGGAGGCGGCTCCGCAAGGGCAGGAGCTTGTCCATCGTATAGGTCTTGATCGAATTCAGGAGGGGCGGGGCGAGTCCGGCCGGCCCGCCCTTGTACCAGGCCTCGAGCCCGGCCCGCAGGACGTCCTCCGAGCCGCTGTCGACGCTGACCGGGACTCCGCGGCCGTGTTTGCGGATGAGCCGGACGTAGTCGCCCATCATCCCCATCCGGAAGGCGAGGTCGTTGTCGCCGAAGGCGTCCACGTTGACGTCGATGTAGGCCGCGCCGTGCCGGACCTGGGCCTCGATTAAGGATATGATATAGCGGAGGGCCCCGCTCGGCTGCTCCATCGCTCCCGGGCCGAGCGAAAGGATCTCCTGCATGGCCGCCGCGGTCTTGGGGATGCTGGCGTGGATGACCTCGCCGATCTGGATCAAGCGGGCCGCGCCGGCGTGGTCTTTGTCGAACAAATAATTGAGGATCGAGGACGTTCCTTGGAGAGAGGAATCTCGGCCGGGGAGGACGGTCGAGGACAACCTGCGCAAGCCTCCGGGGCCTTCGCTCGCGGCGGCTTCATAGATGAGCTCGCCGACGCAGGTCCGGTCCGGGTTGTGTCCGCAGGTCCCGTCGGGCCGGGCGTCGCCGCAGGGCGGGTTGGCCAGCCCTTTCTCGCACTCTCCCCTGGTGCAGCGGCTGAAATTCTCGACCAGGAAACAGTCGCCGCACTCCTCGCAGTCGTAGAGTAAAGTCTTCAGGGCTTTTTCGCCGGCCAGGACGGCCTTGTAGAGACTTCCCCGGCCCTGGCGGAGGGATCGGCTGCCTTGAAGGATGCCTTTGACCGCGGGATTCAAGCCGCGGCCGGGCGTGAGAAAGGTCGCGTGGAGGAGGTCGAAGGTCCTTTTATGAATATTCGCCCGGGGCCGCGAAGGCTCTTTCCGGACGCCGTTATCGTCATGGAGGTAGAAGACCGGTTGACCGCCGGGGAGCGTGCGGGGCGCGAAGTCGAGATTGTCCCGATAGTCGACCCAGCCGGGACCGATCTCCCGGGCACGGCGGAGGATCGCGACGAGCGGGTCGAATCCCCACAGGCCTCCGATGTCGACCCCGGCCGCGCCCAAATCGCGGTACATGGCGACCTGCTGGGCGGCCCGCTCCAAGTGATCGGAAAGCTTCTCGTGGACGACCTTGGCGAAGAGCTCCGGGGTGACGGTGCAGCCCGGGAGCTTTCCCTCGGCCATGAGGCGGGGGGCGTTCGTCGCCGTCGACAGAACATAGACGTTGCCGAATACGGGGATCTCGAGACCCTCGTCCCGGAGGACGCGGAACAGCTCGCGGCTCTTGCGCCAGTCCCAGCCCAGCTGCGTGATCAGGGCCTTGGCCCCGGCCCGTATTTTCTTTCCCATCTTGAAGTACTGCTGACGGACCGAGGCTTCGGAATACTTGAAGGGCGAAACCGCCGTCAAGACGAGGAACTGATGGACGGCATCGTACTCGCCGGGCCCGGCCCGCTGGAAAGAGTCGGCGTTCAGGTCCTGGATGAGCTCGATGAGCCCGATCGAATCGACCTCAAATACTCCCTGCCCCGAGGCGGGCTTGTCGCCGGTGACGGCCAGCACGGAGCCGATGCCCAGCCTTTCCAGCCCGGCCAGGGCGGCGCGCAGGGCTTCCGCGTTGTGGTCCTTGGCCGAGACGTGGGCGACGACGTCAAGGTCGGCCCAGCCCCGCTCTTTGTGGACGGCCGCGTAAACATCGGCTGGGTTCAGCGCCGCGATGCCGCCCGGACTCTGGGGCAGGGCGATGCCGGCCAGCGGCAGTTCGCCGGGAAGGACGCTTCGGTCCCGCTCATAAGCATCCAGGAACGCAGTGATAGGCCCCAGGTCATGGCCCGGGCCGGGGACGAGCTCGGCCAGGACGAGGAAAGGACGGTCTCCCGTATCGAGGACGAGAAGTTGCCTCAGGTCGTGTTTGCGATCCCGGTTCATGGTGTTTCCCCGGCCGCCGGGAGCGCCGGCTCCGACGGCCCGAACTCATTCTTATAGCGGTTTCTCCGACGTATTTCAATAGATTTCTTCAATCGCCGTCCGGGCCGGCTCGAGTTTACATCTCCGGAACGCTCTGATAAAATCTGTCCATGGATAAGGTCCTCGTCCTCGATTTCGGGTCCCAGTACACCCAGCTCATCGCCCGCAAGGTCCGCGAGCTTGGCGTTTACTCCGAGATCCAGCCCTTCTCGACTCCACTCGCCCGCATCCGCAAGGCCGCCTTCGACGCCATCATCTTGTCCGGCGGCCCGCAGAGCGTTTACGAGAAAGGGGCTCCGTCGATCGACCGGAAACTTTTCGACCTGGGGATTCCCGTCCTCGGCGTCTGCTACGGACTTCAGCTCATGACCCATCTCCTGGGCGGCAAGGTTGTCCCCTCGGCCCGGCGCGAGTACGGTTTCGCCTCGCTCCGGCCCCGGAGTCGGCGCGGTCTCCTCGCCGGCGTCGGCGACCGAAGCCAGGTTTGGATGAGCCACGGCGATAAAGCCGAGCGGGTCCCGCCCGGCTTCGCCGTCACCGCCCGCACTTCGAATACGAAGATCGCCGCCATGGAAGATCCCGTCCACCGCTTCTACGGCGTCCAGTTCCATCCCGAGGTCATCCACACCCATCAGGGCAAGAAAATATTGGCGAATTTCCTGTTCCGGGCCGCCGGGCTGGCGCCCGACTGGAGCATAAGCTCGTTCATCGAGCGCAAGGTCAGGGAGATCCGCGCCCTGGTCGGCCCCCGGCGCAGAGTCATCTGCGGCCTGAGCGGCGGCGTCGACAGCCTGGTCACGGCGCTTCTCGTCCGGCGGGCCGTCGGCCGGCGTCTGGTCTGCATCTTCGTCGACAACGGTCTCCTCCGCAAAAACCAGTTCGCGGAGCTTATGGCCAAGTTCGAAGATCGTCTCGACCTCAAGGTCGTCGGCGTCGACGCCTCCCGCTTCTTCCTGGACCGCCTGCGGGGCGTCGTCTCGCCCGAGCGCAAGAGGAAGATCATCGGCGAGGCCTTCATCCGCGTCTTCGAACGGGAAGCCCGCAAGATCGGCGGGGCCGTTTTCCTGGCCCAGGGCACGATCTATCCCGACGTCATCGAGAGCGCCCCGGTCAAGGGCCCGTCCTCGACCATCAAGTCCCACCACAACGTGGGCGGCCTGCCGCCCGGCCTTCGCTTCAAGCTGATCGAGCCGCTCCGAGAGCTTTTCAAGGACGAAGTCCGCGCCCTGGGCGTCGAGCTGGGCATCGAACGGGAATTCATCGAGCAGCATCCTTTCCCGGGTCCCGGGCTGGCCGTCCGGATCGTGGGCGAGGTCACCGACGAGCGGATCCGGACCCTCCAGGACGCCGACGCCGTCCTCCTCGACGAGGTCCGCAAGGCCGGGATCTACCGCCGCCTCTGGCAGGCCTTCGCCGTCCTGCTTCCGGTCCGCTCGGTCGGCGTCATGGGCGACCGCCGGACCTACCAGCGCGTCGTGGTCGCCCGGCTGGTCGAAAGCGTCGATGGAATGACCGCCCACTGGTACCCGGCCTCGTCCCGGCTTCTGGCCCGGATTTCAACCCGGATCGTCAACGAAGTCGAAGGCGTCAACCGCGTCGTCTTCGACGTCACCACCAAGCCGCCCGCGACGATCGAGTGGGAGTAGCCGGGCGGAGGCGGCCAGCATGAGCGATCCCTTCATCCATCTCCACACCCATTCGGAGTACAGCGTCCTCGACGGCGCGCTCAAGGTCGGGGACATGCTCGCAACGGCCCGCGCCCTCCGTATGCCGGCCGTCGCCCTGACCGACCACGGGAATGTTTTCGGCGCCGTCGATTTCTTCAAGCAGGCCAAGAAACAGGACATTAAGCCCATCCTCGGTTGTGAAGCCTACGTCGCCCCCCGCAGCCGCCTCGAAAAGGGGAGCGTTGACGGCGAGGTCCACCACTTTCACCTCATCCTCCTCGTCAAAAACGAGGAGGGCTACCGGAACCTGTGCCGGCTCATCACCCAGAGCTATATCGAGGGATTTTATTACCGGCCCCGGATCGATAAGGAGATCCTGGTCCGCCACAGCCGCGGCTTGATCGGCCTGTCGAGCTGCCTCAAGGGCGAGGTCAGCTACCTCATCGGCAAGGGGCTCGAGGCGGACGCCGAGCGGGTCGCCCATGAGTACGCGGACATCTTCGCCAAGGACGATTTTTATCTCGAGCTCCAGGATCACGGGCTGCCTCTCCAGAAGACCGTCAACGCTGGCCTGGTCCGCCTGGCGGGCAAGAGCGGCCTCCCGCTGGTCGCTACCAACGACGTCCACTACCTCCGCAAGGAGGATGCCGAGAGCCACGACGTCCTTCTCTGCATCCAGACGAACAAGAAGGTCACCGACCAGGACCGGATCCGGTTCGGTTCGACCGAGTTCTATTTTAAGTCCGGCGAAGAGATGGAGACCCTGTTTGGCGACGTCCCCGACGCCCTCCACAACACGCTCCATATCGCCGCCCAGTGCGAGTTCCGCTTCCCGTCCTCGGGCTACTTCCTCCCCCACTTCAAGCCGCCCGACGGCGCGGACCTCTCGGACTACTTCGCCCAAATCGCCCGGCAGGGTTTCGCCGAGCGGATGTCCGGGGTTGAAGAGCGGCGGCGCAAGGGCGAGGCCGGCCATTCCCTTGAGGAGTACGAGCAGCGGCTCGAGCGCGAGATCAAGCTCATCCAGTCCATGAAGTTCGAGGGCTACTTCCTCATCGTCTGGGACCTCATCCGGGCCGCCCGCGAGAAAGGGATCCCGGTCGGGCCGGGCCGCGGCTCGGCGGCTGGGAGCATCGTCTCCTGGAGCTTGGGCATCACCGAGATCGACCCCATCGAGTTCGACCTCCTTTTCGAACGCTTCCTGAACCCGGAGCGGATCAGCCTCCCCGACATCGACATCGACTTCTGCGGCCGGAGGCGGGGCGAGGTCCTGTCCTACGTGACCCAGAAGTACGGCCAGGAAAACGTCTGCCAGATCATCACCTTCGGGACGATGGCCGCCCGCGGCGCCATCCGGGACGTGGGCCGGGCGCTCGAGGTCCCGCTCCCCGAAGTCGACCGGATCGCCAAGATGATCCCGTTCGGCCCGGATTCGACGATCGCCGAAGCCCTCAAGAACATCCCCGCCCTGCGCGAGCTCCGGACCGGAAACGCCAAGATCGCCCAACTCCTGACCATCGCCGAGAAGCTCGAGGGCCAGGTCCGCCATCCCTCCATCCACGCCGCCGGGATCGTCATCACCCCCAAGCCCCTGGTCGAGTACATGCCCCTCTACCAGTCCGTCAAGGGCGAAATCACGACCCAGTTTCCGATGGGCGACATCGAAGCCATCGGGCTCCTCAAGATGGACCTCCTCGGCCTTCGGAACTTGACGGTGATCCGGGACACGATCGAGCTCGTCGAGAAGGAGACGGGCGAGCGGATCGACCTCGAAGCCATTCCCCCCGACGACCCGGAGACCTTCCGGCTTTTCCAGACGGGGAACACGGACGGCGTCTTCCAGTTTGAAAGCCACGGCATGAAGGACCTGCTGCGCTCTTACGGGCCGGAGACCTTCCGCGACCTGATCGCCATGAACGCCCTCTACCGGCCCGGCCCGCTCAAGAGCGGGATGACCGACCAGTTCATCAAGCGCAAGCGCCACCCCGAGCAGGCGACCGTCGAGTTCCCCGAGTTCGAACCCCTCCTCAAGGAAACGCGCGGAATCATCGTCTACCAGGAACAGGTCATGAAGATCGCGACCGAGCTGGCCGGGTTCAGCCTGGCCGAGGCCGACCTCCTCCGCAAGGCCATGGGCAAGAAGGTCGCCGAGATCATGGAGGAGCAGAAGCTGCGCTTCATCCAGGGCGCCCAGAAGAAGGGCCTGACCAAGGGCCGGGCGAGCAAGATCTTCGACCAGATCCGCCACTTCGCCGAGTACGGATTCAATAAATCCCACAGCGCCGCCTACGCCTACCTTGCCTACCAGACGGCCTACCTCAAGGCCCACTACCCCGTCCATTTCCTGGCCGCTCTCCTGACGTCGGAAGCCGAGCGGGGCGACACCCAGCAGCTCTGGAAGTACATCAACGAGTGCCAGGCGATGGGGATCAAGGTCCTGCCGCCTGACATCAATGAAAGCGGCCTGAGCTTCACGGTTTCGCGCGGGGCGATCCGCTTCGGACTCGGCGCCCTCAAAAACGTGGGCGAGGCGGCCGTCCTGGCCATCCTGCGGGCCCGCGACAAGAAGGGACGCTTCCGGACCCCGTTCGAGATCTTCGAGGAGACCGAGCCCCAAGTCCTCAACCGCAAGGTCGTCGAGAGCCTGATCAAGGCCGGCGCTTTTGATTCGCTGGGCTGGAAGCGGTCTCAGCTCTTCCATCTCCTCGATGAGATGATCGACTACGCCCACGGCCTCCAGAAAGTCCTGGCGACCCGGCAGTCTCTCTTGTTCGGCGCCGGGGAGAAAAACGGGCCCGACGTCCCCGAGGAGGTCCGGGGCATGAGCGAATGGGACGAGCCCCACTTCCTGTCCTACGAGAAGGACGTCCTGGGTTTCTACATCACCGGCCATCCGCTGACCCAGTACGAGAAGCGGATCAAGCGCCTCATCTCCCATTTCCTGAGCGACCTGGATGACGAGAGGGACTCCAACACCGAGGTCAAGGTTGCCGGGATCGTTGCCGCCGTCAAGCCGACTAAGACCAAGAAGGACGAGCGGATGGCCGTCCTGTCTCTTGAGGACCTGACCGGCCGGCTCGACGTCGTCGCTTTCCCGGACGCCTACAAACGCTACTTCGAACTCCTCCGCGAAGGCGCCCTGGTCTGGATCAAGGGCCGCTTCCAGGTCGACGGGGAGAACCGCAAAATCATTTTATCCCAGATCATGCTGCTCGAGGACGCCTTCCTCAAACAGGCCAAGCGGCTCGTCCTCAAGGTCTTCCTGCCCGGCCTGGAGGAATCCTTGGTCCGCGAGCTTCACGGGCTCCTGAACGCCCACCCGGGCGGCTGCCCGGTCTATTTCGAGCTCGAGATACCCCGCGCTTATAAAATCGTCGTCCGCTCGGTCGAGGTTCAGTCCGTCTCCCCCTCCGACGAGCTCGTCCGCCTGGTGGAAGATCTCCTGGGCGAGAACTCGGTCGTCATCGACTACGCTTGATTCTCTCCCCTCGGACCCCTCGCACGCCTTGACATCGGCCGCGCAAAAATGCTAAGGAAGATTTGACATTCCGGAGGTTCCGGTCGTTTCTATGGCCTACAAGCTGGTTCTTGCCGACGGCTCGCCTTCCATCCAGAAGGCCGTCCAGCTGGCTTTTCCCCCCGCCGAGTTCGAGCTCAGCTCCGTGTCGGACGGGCGGGACCTCCAAGAGCTTCTGGGCAGGGAGCGGCCGGACGCTCTCCTGCTCAGCCTGTCCCTGCCTGGGGGCTGCGGCTACGACATTGGCCGGGCCTTGTCGGGCCAGGACGAGTTCGGGCAGATGGCCTTGTTCCTGATCAGGGGGGTTTTCGAGCCCTTGAATGAGGATCGGCTTGGCGGCATCCGTTTCGACGGGCTCGTCGTCAAACCCTTCGATTCGGAGAGCCTAGTCCGGGCGGTCAAGGACGCCGTGGACAGAAAAAAGGGCCCCTTGTCCTTCCCCGAGGAGGCGACCTTGGAGGAGATCGTCGTCGAGAAACCCAAGCCCCCTTCCGGGACCGGGCGGGTCCTGCCCGAAGTCATGAGGGCGGCCGTTCGGGAGGAGATCCTGGCCGTCGAACGGGAGCTGGAAAAGCGGATCAGGACCCGGATCCTGGCCGTGGTTAAAGAGTGGATGGAGAAGCCGCAGGGGGACGGGCGCCGGTCCTGAGCGTCCGGCGCCGAGGGTAAGAATGAGGATCGGGGCCAAAGTGCACGCGCATCAATCCTGCGGGTCCACCAACGATCTGGCCAAGGATTTGGCGTTGTCCGGCGTGGAGGAGGGGACGGTCGTGACCGCCCGGACCCAGACCCGGGGCCGCGGCACCAAGGGCCGGAGCTGGCATTCGCCGGCGGACATGGGTTTGTACTTATCCGTCATCCTCAGGCCGCTCTCGGCGGACCTTTCCCTTTTACCGTTGGCCGCCGGGCTCGGCGTCCGGGAGGGGATCATCGAAGCCTCCGCCGTGCCGGTCGCCCTGAAGTGGCCCAACGACCTCATCTGGAACAAGCGAAAACTCGGAGGGATTTTGTGCGAAGCCCGCGGCGGAGACGGCCCGAATCGGTTCGCCGTCCTGGGAGTCGGCCTCAACCTGACCCATGAAGAGCGGGATTTTCCCGAGGACTTTCGCGCCACAGCGGCATCCTTACATATGGCGGGCGGTTGGGATGGGAATGAGCAACGACTTCTCTCCCGGCTGTATGACGGCCTCGAGCGCTGGTACGGCGCTTTTCGGGAGAGCCGGGTCCGCGACATCCTCGACGCTTACCGGGACGCGGCATCCTTCGCTCCGGCGGCCGTTTTGACCCTGCGCCGCAATGACGGCGGCGTGGTCCGGGGACGCTGGGCCGGTTTCGACGATCGGGGCGGTCTCGTCCTCGACCTCCCGGAGGGCCGGGCGGTGTTCTTCTCGGCGGATACGGTTTCCCTGGAGGACGCCGGCTGAAGCTATAACGGAGGAATCCATGCTGCTGGCCATTGATATCGGCAACACGACCGTAGCCGTCGGTCTCTTCGAGGGGAAAATCCTGCGCCGGACTTGGCGGTTTCGGACCGAGCGGGAAAAGACCTGCGATGAGTACAGCCTCGATATCCGGAACGCCCTCCGCTTCGCCGAGTTCGAGTCCACGGCCGTGACGGCCGTCATCGTCTCCTCGGTCGTTCCACCCTTGACGCCGGTCTTCCAATCCTTGAGCCAAGACCTGTTCCAGACCCGGGCCCTCGTCGTCGGGCCCGGGCTCAAGACGAGCATGCCCATCCTCTATGAGAATCCGCTCGAAGTGGGAGCAGACCGGGTCGTTGCTTCCGTGGCGGCCTTTGAAAAATACGGCGGGCCGTGCATCGTCGTCGATTTCGGTACCGCCACGACATTCGACGCCGTTTCGGCCCGCGGAGAATATTTGGGCGGGGCGATCGCGCCCGGGATCCAGATCTCGGCCGAGGCTTTGTATCTGAAAACGGCCAGGCTCCCCCGGATCGAAATCCGCAAGCCGGCCCGCGCGATCGGAAAGACGACCGTCGCCAGCATGCAATCCGGCCTCTATTTCGGCTATGTCGGCCTTGTCGGCAACATCATTTCGGAAATCAAGCGGGAGCTCGGCGACGAGCCGAATGTCAAGGTCGTCGCCACGGGCGGATTCGCGGCCCAGATCGCGCCCGAGCTCCCGGCGATCGATGCCCTGGAGCCGGACCTCGTCCTGGAAGGGCTCCGGATCATCCATGACAGGAACCGGTCCTGAGGGGGGAGAGATGGACGGCGAACAGAGCGGGCGGAGCGGATACTACAGGGGCATCGCGCGGGCATTCCTGGCCAGACGGGGCGCCCCCTTCTTTCTATCGCCCCAGGATCTCGCCCTCATCGCCGATTGGGAGCGGCTTCGGATTCCCCTTCCGGTTGTTTTGGAGGGCATCGAGAAGGCCTTCGAACCGGGTCGGGGCCAGGTCCGCAAGAAGATCCAGACCTTAAACGCCTGCAACTCCTCGGTCAAAAAGAGCTTCGAGCTTTGTCGGGAGCGCCGGGTCGGCAAGAGCCGGACCCGGAAAGCCGCGCTCCGCGAAGACCCGAGGGATCGGGTCTACGCCGAGGTCACGCATTTCCTGGACGCCCTTCCGCCCGCCGTCCCCTACCTGGAGGGGATTTACCGCCGCGCTCAGGAGCTGCTCGCAAACCGCGAGACCGGGGATGTCCTGTTTGAAGAGCTCGACGAGAGGGTGGATGAGCTTCTTCTCCGCCACTGCAGCCAGGACGATAAGATCTCCCTGCGCGAGGCGGCCGCCAAGGACTATCCGGGCCGAGGTCCGGAGGAAATCCTCCGCATCTTTCACATCAAACTCATCAAGCATCTCCGGGAGAAGTACAAGATCCCCTATTTCTCCTTTTATTATTATTGACGACCCTCCTTCTCCATGAAAGACCGAATCCTGAAACTCCTGGCCGATAAAAAAGAGCGGATGAGCCTGCCCAAGCTCGCCCGCGAGCTCGGCCTCCGGGCGGCGGACAGGACGCGGCTGGCCAAGGCCCTCAAGGAGCTCGAGGCCGAGGGCCTTGTTCAACGTATTAAGGACGGCTACGCGACGCCGCCCCGCTCTCAGGTCGAAGCGGGAGTTTTCGTCCCGGCCGCCGGCGGCTACGGCTTCGTCGTCCTCGACGTTCGGGGCCGGGATGAAGACGTCACCCCGGCCCCGAACGTCGAGGATGTCTTCATCCCGGCCCGTTTCCGGGCCGGGGCCCTGCGGGGGGATACGGTCGAGGTGCTGTCGACCGAAAAGGGGAGGAAAGGTAAACCCAAGGGACGGATCGTCCGGATCCTGCGCAAGGCCGGGAGCCGCCGGATCGGCGTTTACAAAGAGCGCTTGGGACAACCCTTCTTCCAGCCCTTCGACGAGCCCTCCCAGGACGACTTGCCCATCACCTCCCGGGAAGGGCTGGCCCCGGCGCCGGGCATGATCGTTGAAGTCGACCGGGACCGGATGAGCCTTGCCCGAGTTCTGGGCGACCCCGAGGCTCCCGGGGTGGACATCGAAACCGTCCTCCGTAAATACGACCTTCCGTCCGAGTTCCCCGGCGACGCCGTCGAGGAAGCCGCCGCCGTTTCCGACGTCCGCGTTCCCGAGGACACGCTGGGCCGGGAGGATTTCACGACCTGGCCGACGGTAACCATCGACGGAGAGACCGCCCAGGATTTCGACGACGCCGTTTCGGCCAAGGAGCTGGGGAACGGCCGCCTTCTCGTCGGGGTCCACATCGCCGACGTGGGCCACTACGTCCGGCCCGGGACCGCGCTCGACCGGGTTGCGCGCGAGCGGGCGACGAGCGTCTACCTTCCGGGACGGACCCTGCCCATGCTTCCCGAGAGGCTGTCCAACGACATCTGCAGCCTGAGGCCGAATCGTCCCCGGCTCGCCTTCTCGGTTCTGCTCGAATTGGACGGCCGGGGGGAGGTCCGGCGCGCCGACTTCAAGCCGTCCTTCATCCGGACCGAGGCCCGGATGACCTACACGTCGGTATTCCGGATTCTCGAGGGCGACGGCGACGAACGTCGCCGCTATAGTCCTCTCGTCCCCCATCTCTTCCGCCTCCGGGAGGCCGCTCAAGCGATCAGGAAGCGGCGCCTCGACGAAGGGAGTTTGGACTTCGACCTGCTCGAGCCCGAGCTCATCTACAGCGAAGGAAAGCTCGCCGCCGTCGCCTCCGCGGAGCGCAATGAGGCCCATGAGCTCATCGAAGACCTTATGGTCGCCGCCAACGAAGCCGTCGCCGCTTTCGTTTCGGGCCAGGGCGCTCCATCGCTCTACCGCGTCCATCCGCCGCCGGCCCGGGCCGACCTCGAGAAGCTCCGCGAGATCCTCCAGTCGTTCGGGCTGGAACTTCCCCCGCCCGCCAAGGTGGTCGTCAAGGACATCCAGAAGGTCCTGCGGGAGGCCGAACGGCGGCCCGAAGCCAAGGTCATTCACTTTCTCGTCCTGCGCGCCCTGAAGCTGGCCGTTTACAGCGCCGCCAACAGCGGGCACTTCGGCCTGGCCAAGACGAACTATGCGCATTTTACATCGCCCATCCGGCGCTATCCGGACCTCGTCGTCCACCGGGTCCTGCGCCGGGTCCTGGCCGGCGAGAAGCGAAAAGCGGCCGACCTGGCCGGTCTGGCCGTCCACTGCTCAGACCGGGAGCGGCGGGCCGACGAGGCCGAGCGGGACCTCGTCGAATGGCGCATCTTTCGCTTCCTCAAGGGCAAGCTCGGGGAGGAGACGGAGGGGCTGATCGTCGACATGAACAAGGCCGGGCTCGTCGTGGCCTTGACCGATTATTTCGTGGAAGGTCTGGTGGCCTACCCCGACCTGGACGGGGATTATTATATCCGCCAGTCCGAGACACGGCTGGTGGGGAAGAGGAACCGGCGCGTCTTCCGGCTCGGCGACAGAGTCCGGGTCCTCGTCGTCGCCGTCGATTCCGTCCTGAGGAGAATTCAGCTCGTCCTGAAGGCCAAGGAGGGCCTCCCCCGATGATGTCGAATCGCATGGATGTCGCCCTCGAGTTCGCCGCTGAACTTAAAACGCTTCCCCAAGAAGTCATCCTCGCCGCCGGCGCGACCAGGGTCCAGGCCCGGCTCGTCTATTATCCCCCGAGCAAGGGGAGTCCGAGCGGTCCCGTCCTGGCCCGGGCCGAGCTCTCCGTCCCGGCCGATGTCCGTTGGAAGGACGGGTTCGAACTCGCCGCCCAGCGCGGCGGGGGCTCGATCGGCCGCGGCCGAATCCTCCATCCGCAGGCCCCGAAGCTGGGTCAGGTCCGGATGGCCCGCCGGAGCGGCCTCCTCGAAAAGCTCCTCGGCGGCGAGGGGGACATGGTCCAGGCGTTCGCTTTGGAGAGGGGCGTCCAGGGGATCCGGGAAGACGAGCTCAGCGAGTTGGCCGGCCTCAAGCCCGGGCGCCTCGAACGGCTGAGTCCCGAGCTCGAAGCCCAGGGCAAGGTCAAGATTCTGTCCTTCTCTCCGCTGGTCCTCGTCGCGCGGGATAGCCTCGACCTGCTCGGCCGAAAGATCCTGGGCGTGCTGGCTAAGAACCATGAGAAGCATCCCGACCTGGGCGGGATCGGCACTCCGTCCTTGCGGAAACGGTTCCGGATCCCGGACAAGGTCCTTGTCCTGACGCTCAAGGCCCTGCAGAAATCGGGGGATGTCGTCGAGGAGCAGGGCTTGTACCGCCTCGCGGCGTTCCGTCCTCCCGTATCGACCCAAGAGGAAACGATCCTGGCCGAGCTCGAGGCCATGTGCCTCAAGGGCGAGTTCTATTCCGTTTCTCTCGATGAAATCAGGGCCCGCTTCCGGCTGACGCCGGCCAAGCTCCAGAAACTCCTCGACATCCTGGTCGAACGGAAGCGCATCGTCCAAGGCCAGGATGGATTCTACCTCCATTCGCGCTGGCTGGAGGACATCGTCGACAAGCTCAAGCGATCCAAGAAGCGGGAGCTATCCGTGGGCGATTTCAAGCGGATGACGGGGCTGACCAGGAAGTACGCGATTCCCCTTCTCGAGCTTCTGGACGGGATGGGCGTCACCAGGCGCAAGGGACCCGTCCGCGAAATCCTCTGAGATCTCCGGGCCGGATCGAAGGGATCAGGTCCCTTTCTTGTCCTCTTCCTTCGGCTCGTCTTTTTTCTTGGACAGGGCCGATTTGAGTTTTTCGGCGAAGAACCCGAAGGCGGGCTTTTCGGCGGGCGTCTCGGCGATCTTGAGGTCTTCTTTGTCCTTCTTGGCGGCAAGGGTCGCGGGAACCGCGCCCTCCTCGTCCTCGACCGCTTTCCTGGCGGTCAAGGCTTCCTGGGCGGACTCCTCGATCTCGATCCGCTCCTCGATGACCTTCCGCTCGCTCTTGCGAAGGCGCGGAGCCTTGTCGCCCTCGGGCTTGACCTTCTTTTTCTTGGCGGCCTTCTCTTTCTTGGACTCGGGCCGAGGTTCGGCCTTCGGCTTTTCGAGCGGGGCCGCGACCGGAGCCGGAGCCGGAGGAGGCGCCAGGGGGATGAGCTCCTCTTCTTCGCCGGCGATGCCGATCTCGAGTCCGGCGGCCTCTTCATCCGGGAACGATTCGGGGCCGAGCCCGATCTCGAGGGCCTCGGAGGGATATTCGGACGCCGGCGCCGGGGATGCCTCGACGGCGGCCGCCTCGAGGGCGGGCCGGGCCTCGTAGTAGAAGAAGATCCCCTTCTTCTTGTCCGACATGGTAAATTCCGGAGAAGCGGACAGGACCCGTTCGACGTCCTCCTGGGTCGTGTGCTTGAGGACATCGCTGAGATGGTAAGCCCTCAGGTAATGAAGAGAGTAGGTCCCGCCTTCCTGGCCGAGCGCTTTGAAAACGAGAATGAGCAGGGCCTTGAGGTCGAGGCCCTCTCGCTGGGGATAGAGAGCGAGAAGCTTGGTCAGGTTTTCCCTGTCCAGGTAGATGCTTTTGTTGGGAAGAAAATAGGTGAAGACAACCTCGCCTTCGTCCTTGAAACGGTCCTGGTCGGCGTCGTAGCTCAACCGGACGACCTCGAGCTTCTTCTTCTCTTTCTTAAGCCAGAAGTGGAATTGGATCGGGCTTTTTCGTTCGAGGGTCAGGCAGGTTCCCTGGGGGACGTTGTTCTCGAGGAAGTAATCCTTGAGCCCCAGGAAGTATCCTTCCCCGGGGTAATAGTAGACGGTGTAGGTTTTATTTTCCTCGGCGACGGTGAAGAGATATTCCTGGGCGTGGGACAACTCCTTGTTGAGGCTCCGGGGAATCTTGATGCCGCCCGAAAGTATCTCGCGCCAGCCCAGGTAGATCTTGAGCGGGAAAGAAGCCGGCGGCGCCGGGGGAAGGGCCGTCTCGTTGATCTCGGGGAGGGGCGCCAGGGGGGCCGCCAGGGACAGGCCCTTGGGGAGGGAGGCGATGACGCTCTTGATGAGCCACTTGCCCCAGCCGAGCGGGGAGACATAGAGAAATTCCTTCTTGTACTTTTTGCCCAGGGCGTGGTTGAGGCTCAAGCAGTAGAGGTCGAACTGGTCATTCGATGTTTCGATCCCGAACACCTCGCGGACGAGCTCCTCGGTTGCCGCCGACGCCCGTTTCTCGCGCAGGGCGTTCTCCATGGCCTTGATCTTGTCCTCGGGGATTTCGATCCTGGCCGTAGCCAGCTGCCAGGTGTCGTTCCAGCTGAAGAACTTGGAGGATTTGGCCAACGCTGTCCGGAGGTTTTTCTCCAAGGCTCTAAGATCCCGGTCCGTCATCGGGAGTTCGGTCAGCCGGGGGTCGTTATCCTTGGCCATGAACGGCGCGGACTGGCCCTGGCCGCTCGTGTTGGCGGGGAGCAGAACCTGGGTCTTGGTCTTCTTCATGTAGTCGATGTACTTCCGGAAGAGGCCGCCCCCGGCGTAGTCGACTTCGATCATCTCGCAGCTGTAGGCCTTGAAGAAAGTCTTGGCGATGACGCGAAGGACGATGGCGCCCTTGAAGTGCTCGACGACCTTGCTCGAGACCATCAGGGCTTCGTCGTATTCCTTGTAGACCTGGTCGCCGACCTCATAGACGCAGGCCGAATCATAGACCTTGACATCCTGGGTCCGTTGGCTGGCCGTCTTTTCGAAGGCGAGCTTCTGAGCCAGCTCGCGGGCCGCAAGCGGGCGGGAGGTCCGGGCGAACAGGCCCTCGATGAAGGCGAGGTCCTGTTCGTCGACGGCCGTCGTCCTGTCTTCGCTACTCATCGTGATCTTTGCTATCTCCCATCAATGTTAACATAATGGCCTTCTGGGCATGAAGGCGGTTTTCGGCCTGGTCATAGACGATCGAACGCGGCGAATCGAGGACTTCGCCGCTGACCTCCTCCTCCCGGTGGGCGGGGAGGCAGTGCATGAAGAAGGCCTCGGGTTTGGCCCGGGCCATCAAGCGGGCGTTGACCTGCAAGGGTGCGAAGAGCTTCGCCCGTTTCTCCTTCTCGGCCTCCTGGCCCATCGAAGCCCAGACGTCCGTGTAGACGGCGTCGGCGCCGGACACGGCCTCGGCCGGATCGTGGGTCAAGGTCAAGGCGTAGCCCGTCTCGCGGCCGTCTTCGGCGGCCAGCTTGACGATCTCCGGGTTGGGCTCATAGCCGGGGGGGGTGGCGACCGCCATCGTGGCCCCGGCTTTGGCCGCCGCGAACATGAGGCTGTGGCAGACGTTGTTCCCGTCCCCGACGTATGTCAGCTTGAAAGACTTCAGGTTCCGGTTATTTTCATAGAGGGTCTGGAAGTCGGCCAAGGCCTGGCAGGGGTGGAGAAGGTCGGTCAGTCCGTTGATGACCGGAATCCGGCAGCTCGCGGCCAAGTCGATGACATTCTGGTGGGCGAAGGCCCGAATCATGATTCCGTCGACCCAGCGTTCGAGGTTCTTGCCGACGTCGTAGACGCTTTCCCGGCTCCCGAGCTGGATGTCCGAGGGGGCCAGGTAGATGGCTTCGCCGCCCAGCTGAAGCATGCCGACCTCGAAGGTCATCCGCGTCCGCAGGGAGGGCTTCTGGAAAATCATGGCCAGGATCTTGCCTTTGAGTTTCTTGTGGAAACGGTCCGGCTTGGCTTTGACTTCCTTGGCCAGGTCCATAAGCTTGGTGAACTCGTAGAGGCTCAGGTCGTGGATCGATATGAAGTCTTTCCGCATAATCCTTTTCTCCGGTCTCAGGTCGACGCGACGATTTTTGTCCCGGAGCGGTTGAGAAGGGCCGCTTTGAGGTTGGCGGCGCTCGTGATCAGAACCTCCCGGCCGCCGTTCCGGATGTATTCGATGGCCGCCCGGATCTTGGGCCCCATCGAGCCAGCCGGGAACTGGCCCTGCTTAAGATGCTGCTCGGCCTCGTCGACGGTCAAGACGGGGCACTCCTTCTGGTCGGGCTTGCCGAAGTTGAGGTAGACCCGGTCGGTCCCGGTCAGGATGATGAAAAGGTCGACCCCGACCTCGCGGGCCAACAGGCTGGCCGCGTAATCCTTGTCGATGACGGCCTCGACGCCCTGAAACAATCCGCGGCTGGTGATGATGACGGGAATCCCGCCCCCGCCGGCGGCGATGACGATCTTCCCGTCCCGGACGAGGTCGCGGATGATCCACTTGGGGACGACGTCGATCGGCTTGGGCGAGGGGACGACCTTTCGGTAGCCCCGGCCGGCGTCCTCGACCATGGTCCACTTCTTCTCCCGGACCAGCATTTGGGCCCGGTATTTGGTGTAGAAGGGTCCGACCGGCTTGGTCGGATTCTGAAAGGCCGCGTCGTTGGGGTCGACGACGACCTGGCTGATCAAGGTCGCGACTTCCTTGTCGATCGAATTCCTGCGGAGTTCGTTGATGATGGCTTTCTCGAGCATGTAGCCCATGCTTCCTTCGGTCATGGCGTCGCAGGTCTCGAGTGAGAAGGGCGGAATCTTGGTGACCGCCTCCTCCATCTGGATGAGGATGTTCCCGACCTGGGGGCCGTTCCCGTGGACGATGATGAGCTCATAGCCCTTCTTAACGATATGGACCATGAGCTGGGCCGCCGTCTGGGCGTTCCTCATCTGCTCCTCCTGGAGCCCGCGTTGGCTCTCGGGGAGGAGGGCGTTGCCGCCGAAGGCGATCAGGGCCAGGCGTCTCTTCATAAGAATTTCTGGAGGACCTTCTTGAGGGTGATCGGGCCGGACTCGGCCAGCTCGTAGCGGACGGGGAGGAGACGCTTCTTGGTCGTCAGGACCCGGCTGAGGTCGATCGGGGTCGCGCTGATGACGAGGTCGCAGGGAACGCGGTCGATCGTCTTGGCCAGCTCGGCGATTTGGACGTCGCCGTAGCCCATGGCCGGAAGGACCTTGTCGAGGTGACTGTACTTCTGGAAGGTCTTTTTAATGGTCCCGACCGCGTAGGGGCGGGGGTCGACGATCCGGCGGGCGCCGTATTTCTTGGCGGCCACGATGCCGGCTCCGTAGCGCATCTCGCCGTGGGTCAGGGTCGGCCCGTCCTCGATGACGAGAACCGTCTTGCCCCGAATGGCCTTGCCGTCGCTGACGAAGATCGGGGATTTGGCCTTGATGATGACGGCCTTGGGGTTGACCTTCTTGATGTTGTCTAAAACGATTTTGATCTTGTCTTTATCGGCCGTGTCGATTTTGTTGACGACGATGACGTGGGCTCGGCGCAGGTTGGTCTCGCCGGGGTGGTAGAGCATTTCGTGGCCGGCCCGATGGGGGTCGGCGACCACGATCTCGAGGTCGGCCTTGTAGAACGGGAAGTCGTTGTTTCCGCCGTCCCAGAGGATAACGTCGGCCTCTTTCTCGGCCTCGTCCAGGATGGCCTGGTAGTCGACGCCGGCGAAGACGATGATTCCGTTCCGGATATGGGGCTCGTATTCCTCGCGCTCTTCGATCGTGCACTCGTAACGGTCCATGTCCTCGTAGGTCGCGAAGCGCTGGACTTTCTGCTTGACGAGGTCGCCGTAGGGCATCGGGTGGCGGATGACGGCGACTTTCTTCCCGGCCTCTTTGAGAAGGAGGGTGATTTTACGGCTGGTCTGGCTCTTGCCGGACCCGGTCCGGACGGCGCAGACGGAGATGACCGGCTTCCGGCTCTTGATCATGGTGTCGTCCGGGCCGAGCAGGACGAAGCTCGCCCCGCAGGCATGGACCAGGGAGGCCTGGTGCATGACGTATTCATGGCGAACGTCGCTGTAGGCGAAGACGACGTCCTGGGCGCCGAGGGTTTTGATAAGTTCGGGAAGCTCGGTTTCGGCGTAGATCGGGATGCCCTCGGGGTAGAGAGGGCCGGCCAGCTCGGCCGGGTACTTCCGGCCCGCGATATCCGGGATCTGAGTGGCAGTGAAAGCGACAACCCTGTAGTTTTGGTTCGTCCGGTAGTAGACGTTGAAATTGTGAAAATCCCGTCCGGCCGCGCCCATGATGATGACATTTCTCATTCCGTCCGCTCCTTTTTCGCAGGTCTCCGTTTCATAAAATACAGGAAAAAAAGCAGAAAAAGAAAGGTCAAGTATAAAGCATATGGGGCAGGTTTGCAAGAGGCCGGGGTTCGTCCGGGATCAGCGGC
Source organism: Candidatus Aminicenantota bacterium (assembly GCA_963702005.1). Classification (GTDB taxonomy): domain Bacteria; phylum Acidobacteriota; class Aminicenantia; order Aminicenantales; family JAFGBC01; genus JAFGBC01. The sequence continues at coordinate 456,524 of OY969696.1, read as the reverse complement.
CGGAGCCGGGCTTGATCCGGGATGAGCCCTTTTTTGGGAACCGGACGCCGGCCGGCCCCTGGGGCCTGGGGGGCGGCAGGGGGCGCCGCGCGATCCGCCAACCCGGTTTCTGCCGCCTGGGGACGGAATGGGCCATGTCCGATCTGCCTCCCTATCTTATTATAAAGGAATAAGTTCCACGGTCAGGCTGGCGGGGTCGAGGAGGGCGGCCGTGCTTTTGCCGTGGACCCAGCCTCCCGCTTCGCCCGGGTTGATGAGGAGGGTTTTCCCCCTCCGGGCGACCGCGGACTTGTGGGTATGGCCGAATACGGCGACATCGGGAACTGCCGAAGCGACCATTGCGGCCAGGCCGACGTTTGAATGGACGAGCAGAAACGCGATGCCGCCGTGCTCAAATTGGAAGGGAGCCTTCCGGATCTCCCCAATGGGAGCGACGGCAGCCGCGAGGCCCACCTTCTCGCCGTCGCAGTTCCCGAAGACGGCCTTGAGGGGAGCGCGGAGGCCGGCCAGGGTTCGGGCCGCGAAAGGGGCCACAAAGTCCCCGGCGTGGATGACCAGGCTGCAGCCGGCGTCGTTGAAAAGCCGGACGGCCCGTTCCAGCATGGGCAGGTTGTCGTGGCTATCGGATAAGATGCCGATCAACGGGGAAACACCTCGGCGACAGAGTAGCATAGGGAACGAGTTGTTTCAAAGAGAATGCCCGTCGGTTTTCTTGACCCGTTCGCCGACGCTACCCAGCCTTGCAGTACTCACGAACCGGGAACGGTTCGTGTGTGCCGCCCTGAAAGGCAGGGACGAGAAGCGACACTTTTGTACTCAGCCCTTTTAGGAGGAATGGGGCTGAGTAGGCTCAGGGTTAACCCTGAGCAAGCCCAGCCTTGCGGTACTCATACTAAGCCGGAAACGGCTTAGTATGGGTGTCGAAGGGTTGACACCAATCGCCGGACCGTTTTATTATATTTTTCCGGGAGCCGGCCTCGAGAACGAAATTGATGGGGTCACAACCGATTGGCTTAGAAAAACCGGGCGTCCGGAAGAGGAGGTTAAGATGAATTTGCACGAAAAGACGGCCCCGGCTGCAAAATCGAAAGCCCAATGGATTCTTCTTGTCGCGTATATCCCGTTGTGCTGCTTAGCAACCGGCCTGATTGCCTTCTACATGAGGTTGAAAGCCCTTGGATCCGGCAGCGTCGCCTTTAAAGACGTCTTCTGGTCCTATGCCGTCCCCAGGCCCGGGACGCTGAGCGGGATCCATATTCCTGCCCTGGCGATCGGCCTGATCATCCTATTTCTCTTGGTTTCATTGTCGTACTGGTCCAAGCCCGTACTAACGCTTTTCCAGGTCAGGATCATCCTGCTCGTCCTCATTGCCCTCTTCACAATTCTCGCCAAGATCATGTTGACGACCGCCCCCTTTTTAGTAGAAACCGGCGCCCTTAAGCCGTCGTTGTTCCTGCTGTTCGCGGACATCGACATCGTAGTTGTTTTCTTAGCGACCTTCCTTCCGATGTTTCGGAGGCTAAAAACCAGACTGGTCTAGGCCGGGAGCCGCGTCATTTATGGAGTTTTCGGACGAGGGTTTTGAAAGCGGATCTGATCCCATAAAACAAGATGCTTACCCCTGATGTTGGCGCTATTGACACTGGACAGGGTATTTCTTAATATATTAAGGCTCATTTGAGGCGGATAGGCGCGTAGCTCAGTGGGAGAGCGCTTCCTTGACGCGGAAGAGGCCGTGGGTTCAATCCCCTCCGCGCCTACCACATCCTTATGAGCGTGTATTCAAAGGATAGATTGAGCAGCAAGACATTCCTGCCCGCCCTGTTGAATACCCTACAACCGAAATGAGCGAACGGATCAATATTCGAATCGCGAATTCTGTTTTATCGACAGAGAAGGGGACCCCTCTATCCCGGCTCCTATCCAAGCTCGACCTTCCCGCGCGGCCCCTGCTGGCTGAAGTCGACGGCCGGGTTGTAGACCTGGACGCCCCGCTGGACAAGGACGGCGACGTCGTCCTTCTCGGCCCCGATTCGGAAAAGGCCCTCGACGTCCTGAGGCACAGCGCCTCCCATCTCATGGCCCACGCGGTCCTCGATATCTTCCCCGGGACCCAGGTCGGGATCGGCCCGGCCGTCGAGAACGGCTTCTATTACGATTTCCTCCGTGAAACCTCGTTCACGACCGAGGACTTGGCCGCCATCGAGGCCCGGATGAAGGACATCTCCGCCCGGGACCTTCCCATCGAGAAGGTGGTCATGGCCAAGGCCGAGGCCATCCGCATCTTCGGCGAGAAAGGCCAGACCCTCAAGGTCGAGCTCATCGAGGAGAAGGCGGGCGCCGAAGCCACCTGCTACCGGCAGGGGGATTTCATCGATTTCTGCCTTGGCCCCCACCTTGCCTCGACCGGCCACATCCGGCATTTCAAGCTGCTATCCGTGTCGGGCGCCTACTGGAAGGGCGACGAGCGGAACCAGCAGCTCCAGCGGATCTACGGGACGGCCTTCTTCAGCCAGGACCGGCTCGAGGGCTACCTCAAGCTCATCGAGGAAGCCAGGAAACGGGACCACCGCAAGCTGGGTCCCGAGCTGGACCTTTACAGCTTCTCCGACGACCTAGGCAGCGGACTGGCTCTCTGGCACCCCAAAGGCGCCCGCATCCGGGCCGTGATCGAACAGCACTGGCGGGAACGCCATTGGGCCGGCGGCTACGACATCCTCTACACGCCCCATATCGGAAGGGCCAAACTCTGGCAGACCTCGGGGCATCTCGGGTTCTACAAGGATTCGATGTATTCGCCCATGGAGATCGACGGGCAGGATTACTACCTGAAACCCATGAACTGTCCGTTCCACATCCAGATCTACAAATCGCGGCCCCGCTCCTACCGGGACCTCCCCCTCCGCTGGGCCGAACTCGGGACCGTCTACCGCTATGAACGGAGCGGGGTCCTTCACGGCCTTCTCCGTGTTCGCGGCTTCACCCAGGACGATGCCCACATCATCTGCACGCCCGAACAGATCGATGACGAGATCCTTCGCGTCCTGGATTTCTCCGTTTCCATCCTGGCCGACTTTGGATTCAGCGACAATACTCTTGAGCTCTCGGTCCGCGATCCCGGCAACCCGGAGAAATACTGCGGGAACGACGACCTGTGGCGCCAAGCCGAAGCGTCCCTGGTCAAGGCCCTCGAGGCGCGGGGCTACGCCTACCGGCGGATGGAGGGCGAAGCCGTCTTCTACGGCCCCAAGATCGACATCAAGATCAAGGACGCCCTGGGCCGGCTATGGCAGTGCACGACCATTCAGTTTGACTTCAACATGTCCGAGCGGTTCGACATGACCTATATCGGTGAGGACGGCCGGGAGCACCGGCCCTACATGGTCCATCGGGCCCTGCTCGGTTCGCTCGAGCGGTTCTTCGGCGTCCTGATCGAACACTACAACGGCAACTTTCCGCTCTGGCTGGCCCCGGTTCAAGTCGCCGTCCTCCCCATCGCCGACCGGCATGACGGCTATGTCTCCGGGCTGGTCGCCCGGCTCCGCGAGAACGGGCTCCGGGCCGAGGCGGACCTGTCCCGGGAGAAGGTCGGCCACAAGATTCGCGAGGCCGAGCTCCGCAAAGTCCCCCTCATCCTCGTCGTCGGGGACAGGGAGGTCCGGGAGGGGACGGCCTCCCTCCGGGTTCACGGCCAAGGGGACAAGGGTTCGGTCGCCATCGACGCGTTCCTGGCTAAGGTCCAGACGTTGGTTCGGAATAGATCCTTGATCGTGACATGGTGAAGGAGGTTCCCCATTAGACCACCCAGGCCTTTTCCCTTTTATCCTCGAGCCGAAAAACAGCGGCCCCACCGGATCAACGATATGATCCGGGCCAAGGAGATCCGCGTCATCGATGACGAAAAGAAGCTGATCGGGATCCTGAGCGTTCCCGAAGCCCTGGCCGTGGCCCGGGAACGGGGGCTCGACCTCGTCGAGATCGCACCCACGGCGGCGCCGCCCGTCTGCCGGGTCATGGACTACGGGAAGTTCCTCTACGAGCTCCACAAGAAAGAGCACGAGGCCAAGAAACACCAGAAGCAGGTCCTGGTCAAGGAGATCAAGCTGAGGCCCAAGATCAGCATCCACGATTATAATTTTAAGACGAAGCACATCCTGCGCTTTCTCGAGGAGGGAAACAAGGTCAAGGTCACCGTCATGCTCCGTGGCCGCGAGAAGTCCCGGCCCGACTTGGGGATCCAGGTCCTGGAGCGGGTCAAGGAGACGGTCAAAGATTTCGGCCGCCAGGACGGCGACGTGCGAAGGCAAGACTGGGCCGTATCCGCGTTGATCATACCCACCAAGACAGGAGGACGTGATGCCAAAGCTAAAAACCCACAAGGGAGCCCGCAAGAGGTTCAAGGTAACGGCGAAAAAAAAGATACTCCGGTCGAAGGCGTTTAAAAGCCACATCCTGACCAAAAAAGCGGCCAAGCGGAAACGGGCCTTGGGAAAGAGGGCGAAGGTCAGCCCGGCCGACCGGGCCGCCATCAAGCCCATGCTCCCCTACGAATTCTGACCCCGCGAAAGCGGAGTCCTTACCAAGGAGTCAACGATGCCGAGAGTCAAGAGAGGAACGAAAAGAAAAGACCGGCGGTCCAAGGTCCTCAAGCTCGCCAAGGGCTACTGGGGAGCCAAGGGCCGCAATTATCGGACGGCCAAGGAGGCCGTCGAGAAATCGCTGCTCTACGCCTACCGGGACCGGAAAGCCCGGAAGCGGGAGTTCCGCGGCCTATGGATCATCCGGATCAAGGCGGCCGCCGAAGCCAACGGCATTTCCTACAGCAAGTTCATCCACGCCCTGAAGGCGCTCCGGATCGAGCTCGACCGGAAGGTCCTGGCCGACCTGGCCGTCGCCAGTCCCCGGGCGTTCGCCCGGCTTGCCGAGAAGGCGAAGAGCGCGGTCGCTTGAGATGGAGTCCCTCACCCAGAGAATCGGCGTCCTGAGGCGGACCTTCGACGAGGCCTGCCGGGGGATCGCCGACCTCAAAGTCCTCCAGGACCTCCGCAACCAGTACCTGAGCCGGAAGCGCGGATATCTGGCCCGGCTCCTCGATGAGCTTAAGTCCCTCCCCGCCCCCGAGCGGCCGGGGGCCGGTGGACAAATCAACGCCCTCAAGGACTATGTCCAGGGCAGGCTCGACGAGGCGGAGCGGACCCTGACCGCGACCGCGGCGGCACCCCCCGGGATCGACCTCAGCCTGCCCGGCCGGACGCGCTCCCGGGGAGCTCCCCATCCGCTGATGCTCGTCACTCAAGAGATCGAGGCCATCTTTCTGTCGATGGGGTTCGCCATCGAGGAGGGACCCGAGATCGAAACTGATTACTACAACTTCGAAGCCCTCAACTTTCCGCCCCAACATCCCGCCCGAGACGACTGGGACACGCTCTATACCGTGGACAACCTGCTGCTCCGGACCCATACCTCGCCCGTCCAGATCAGGGTTATGGAGCGGCGCAAGCCTCCGATCCGGATCATCTGCCCCGGCCGCGTCTTCCGGCACGAGACGCCCGACGCGACCCATCTTCCCATGTTCTACCAGGTCGAGGGGCTGGTCGTCGACGAGGGGATCACCTTCGCCAACCTCAAGGGGACCCTCGAGTATTTTCTGAAGGCCTTCTTCGGCGAGAAGGTCAAGGTCCGTTTCCGGCCGAGCTTCTTCCCCTTCACGGAGCCGTCCGCCGAGGTCGACATCGAGTGTCTTGTCTGCGGCGGCAAGGACGCCCAGTGCCGCGTCTGCGGCGGAACCGGCTGGAAGGAAATCCTGGGGGCGGGCATGGTCGATCCCCAGGTCTTCAAGAACGTCAACATCGACCCGGAGCGGTATACGGGCTGGGCCTTCGGGCTGGGCGTCGAGCGGGCGGCCATGATCGTCCACCAGCTTCCGGAGATGAAAAGCTTCTACGAAAACGACCTGAGGTTCATCCGGCAGTTCATGGTCAAATAAAATGAAAATCAGCCTGGAGTGGCTCAAGGATCTCGTCAAGGTCGACGTCCCTCTCCCCCGGCTCCTCGACCGTCTGACCATGATCGGCCTCGTCGCCGAGACCCGGGAGGAGAAAGACGGCGATACCGTTCTCGACCTCGAGACCTATGCCAACCGGCCCGACACGTTGGGCCATCTCGGCGTCGCCCGCGAGGTTGCCGCCGCGTTCGGATTGCCCCTGGAGGAGAGGCGCTGGCCGCTCGTCGAATCCTCTGAGGAGACGGTTAAATCGGCCGCCATCCAGATCCTGGACGAGGATCTCTGTCCCCGGTACTGCGGCATCCTCGTCAAGGACCTCAAGGTCGGGCCGTCCCCGGATTGGCTCCGGCGGCGGATCGAGGCCATGGGGCTGAATTCCGTCAACAATATCGTCGATGTGACCAACTACGTTCTCTATGAAACGGCCCATCCCATCCACGCTTTCGACTGGGCCAAGATCGGCGGAGGGACGATCGTCATCCGCCGGGCCAAAAAGGGCGAGAGCCTTAGGACCCTGGAAGGCCGAGAGGTCGCCCTGGCGCCGGACTTCCTGGTCATCGCCGACGACGGCCGCCCGGTCGCGCTGGCCGGCGTCATCGGCGGCGAGGACTCGGCCGTTTCTGCGACGACCCGGGACGTCTTCATCGAAAGCGCCTGCTTCGATCCGGTCTCTGTCCGGAAGACCGCCAAGGCGCTGGGAATCCAGACCGATGCCTCCTACCGATTCGAGCGGGGGGCGGACATCGGCTTCCCGCCCCGAGCCGCCCTGATGGCGGCTTCGCTCCTGACCCAGATGGGCGGACAGGCCACGCGGGGCGTCTTGGACATCTATCCCCATCCCCGCAAGAACAGGATCGTAATGCTCCGCCACCAAAGGACCCAGGACTTCCTGGGCGTCGCGGTCGAGGCCGTCGAGGTCGAGCGGATTTTGGCCTCGATCGGGTTCGGCTGCGAACCCCAAGGGATCGGCCTTTGGAAGGTCGAAGTCCCCTCCTTCCGAATCGACATCGAGCGGGAGGCGGACGTCATCGAGGAAATTGCCCGTTTTTACGGCTACGACCGGATCCCCTCGGTTGTGACCCCCTTCAAGGTCCTTGAGCCCGTCGTCAACCGGACGCGGGAGCGGATTGAAAAGATCCGGCAGCTGCTCCTCCACCACGGTTACAACGAGGTCCTTAACTTCAGCTTCGCCGATCCGGACCGGGATGCCCGTTTCGGGACGGGCCGGGAGCCGATCGTCCTGCGAAATCCTATCTCGACCCGGGCTTCGATCCTGAGGACCACCCTGGCGGGAAGCCTTCTCGAAACGCTGGCCCATAATCGGAACCGGGAGATGGAGAGCATCCATGTCTTCGAGATCGGGAACGCTTACTTCCGGTCGGGCGAGCAGCCGGTCGAACAGCTGACCCTGGGCCTGGCCGGCCTGGGTCCGCTCGACCCTCCTCACTGGCAGGGCGGCCGGGAAGAGGCCGATTTCTTCCATCTCAAGGGAACTTGCGAGGCTTTGATGGCCCAGCTTCGCCTGGCGCCCTTCGATTTCGCGGCCGGTTCCTGTCCCTGGCTGGAGACGGATCTGTCCCTGGACCTTCTTTACCGGGGAGAAAAAGCCGGGAGCCTCGGGCTCTGCCTCAGGAACATCGCCGAGGCTTGGGATCTCAAAGATCCCATTTGGATCGCCGAGATCAACCTCTCCGGACTCTTGGCCAAGACGCCCCCGGCCTTCCAGTCCGTCCCGGTCGGACGCTTCCCGAGCGCCGTCCGGGATATTTCATTTCTGGCGGACCGCGCCCTCCCTTACCAGGACATCCGTAAGGCCGTCGAAAAGCTCGGCCTGGCCGCGCTGGAGAGCTTCGACCTGGTCGACCGTTACGACGGAGAATCCGTCCCGCCGGGCAAGGTCAGCCTGTCGCTGCGCTTCGTCTTCCGTCATACGCAACGGACTTTGCTCGCCGACGAGGTAGACAAGATGGAGCAGAAGCTCCTCCTCCATCTCCAGTCGGCCTTCCGGGTCGAGCCGCGCTCAGGAGGGAAAATTGACAACCGAGCTCGAAAGAATTAAAATACTCGAAGCTAAAGTTTCCCAGGTCCTCGAGTTCATCCAGAAGCTCACGGCCGAAAACGACAAGCTCAAACAGGCCGTCAAGGAGCTCAAGGGCGAGAAGAAGGAGTGCGAGGACCAGCTCAAGAAATACGGGAAAATGGATGAGGAGATCAAGCGCTATGAGGGGGAACGGGAGGTCCTCCGCAGCAAGATTGAAGCGCTCATAAGCCAAATCGACCAGCTCGGACTATGATGGACCGCGTCGTGGAGATCGAGATCTATGGGCAGAAATACAAGATTCGCGTCAAAGGAGAAGAGGATGAACGATATATCGGTCAGTTGACCGCCTACGTTGATCAGAAGATGCACGAGATCGCCGTCAAGTCGAAATCGTCGGACATGCTCAAGGTGGCCGTGCTGGCCGCCCTCAACATCGCCGACGATTATTTCCTGAGCCAGCGCGAGATGGATCAACTCGGAGAGGTCATCTGCCGGATCGAGACGGAAGTGGAAGGATGCGAGGATCGTTTTTTCAAAAATGATAAAAAATACATACATCTGGACAAAGCGACCTCATGAGGCCGAGGGGGCCGCGCGCCGGTCGGGCGTCGCGGCGCCGACGGCCCGGCCGGGCCATCCCGTCCGGGGCGGCCGGTCCCTCGCCTGGAACCGGCCCGGGAGCGATCCCGGGGCTCATCCCGACCGGGATGGGCTGTCGACGTCCTGAATCCTCCCCTTTACGCCTCCGTCTCCTCGGATGTTTTTTGAGGAGGTATTGTCCGTGAACACGTTAATCATCGGGATCATAGGAGGCCTGATTCTCTGCTCCGTCCTGGTCCTGCTCTACTTCCAGGTCCGGAAAGGGGCGGCCCGGAGGATGATCTTTCAGGCCAACCAGGAAGCCCAGTCCGTCCGGCAGGCCGCCCGGGACGAAGCCGATCGCATTAAACGGGAGGGGGCGCTCGAGGCCAAAGAGAAGGAGATCAAGCTCAAGGCCGAGGTCGAGTCCCAGATGCACGAGCGCCGCAACAAGATCAACGAGCTCGAGCGGCGCCTCGTCAACAAAGAGGAGAACCTCGAGCGCAAGACCCAGGGGCTGGAGCGGAAAGAGCATGACCTCCAGGCCAAGGAGCGCCGGGTCTATCAGCGCGAAAAGGAGTTGGACCTCCTGGAGGAGAAAAAGAACCTCCTCATCCAGAAGGAGACCGAGGAGCTCGAGCGGATTTCGGGCCTGAGCCAGGAAGACGCTAAGGCCATGCTTATCAAGAAGATCGAGGACGAAGCCCGGCTCGAGGCGGTCCAGACCATACGTCGGGTCGAGGAGGAGACGCGCGAGAAGAGCCAGATGGTCGCCCGGGAGATCATCAGCCAGGCCATCCAGCGCTCGGCCGCCGAGCACGTCGTCGAGACGACCGTCTCCGTCGTCGACCTGCCCTCGGAGGACATGAAGGGCCGGATCATCGGCCGCGAGGGCCGGAACATCCGGGCTCTCGAACAGGCGACCGGCGTCGACATCATCGTCGACGATACGCCCGAGGCCGTCATTCTGTCCAGTTTCGACCCGGTGCGCCGGGAGCTGGCCCGCCTCTCGATCGAGAAGCTCGTCAGCGACGGCCGGATCCATCCGGCCCGGATCGAGGATATCGTCGAGAACGTCAAGGCCGACCTCGAAGAAAAGATCAAGCAGGAGGGCGAGTCGGCCGCCCTCGAGCTCCGGCTCCAGAATGTCCACCCCGAGCTCCTCAAGCTCTTGGGTAGACTCAAATACCGGACGAGCTACGGCCAGAACGTCCTCCAGCACTCCAAGGAGGTCGCCTACCTGGCGACCATCATGGCCCGCGAGCTGGGGCTGGACGCCTCCGTCGCCCTCCGGGCCGGCCTCCTCCACGACATCGGCAAGGCCGTCGACAGGGACATCGAGGGGACCCACACCGAGCTCAGCGTCGAGCTGACCAAGAAGTACGGCGAATCCCCGGCCGTCGTCCAGGCCATCGCCTCCCACCACCGGGACGTCGATTTCCCCTCGATCGAGGCCGTCTTGGTCCAGGCCGCCGACACGCTTTCGGCCGCCCGGCCCGGCGCCCGGCGCGAGCTGCTCGAGACCTACATCAAGCGGCTCGAGAAGCTCGAGGAGATCGCCAATTCTTTCGAGGGCGTCCAGAAATCATTCGCCCTCCAGGCCGGCCGCGAGATCCGGATCATCGTCGAGAGCCAGAAGGTCTCCGATGAGCGGGCGGCCCTGGCGGCCAAGGACATCGCCAAGAAGATCAAGGATGAGCTCGACTATCCCGGCCAGATCAAGGTCACCGTCATCCGGGAAATGAGGGCCGTCGAGTATGCCCGATAAGCTCCGCATCCTGTTTCTGGGGGACATCATCGGCCACCCGGGCCGGCAGGCCCTCAAACAGCTCTTGCCCGGGCTCCTGGAAAGGTCGTTCCCAGATCTCGTCATCGCCAACGCCGAGAACGCGGCGGGCGGGAGCGGGATCACCGAGGAAATCGCCCGGGAGCTCTTCCAGAAAGTCCAGGTCCTGACCTCCGGCAATCATGTCTGGGACAAAAAGGAAAGCCTGGGCTACCTCGACGCCGAGCCGCGGCTTCTGCGGCCGGCCAACTATCCGCCGGCCAACCCGGGCAAAGGCGTTTATTTCCACGAAAGCGAGGACGGCTGGACGGCCGCCGTCCTCAACCTCCAGGGACGGGTTTTCATGGAGCCCATCGACTGCCCCTTCCGGAAGGCCGACGAACTCCTCGAGCGGATTCGGGCCCGGACTCCGGTCGTCATCGTCGATTTTCATGCCGAGGCGACCTCGGAGAAGCAGGCCCTGGGCTGGCACCTCGATGGACGCGTCTCGGCCGTCATCGGAACGCACACCCATGTTCCTACGGCGGATGAAAAGATCCTCCCGGGCGGAACGGCCTACCTTACCGACGTGGGCATGGTCGGAGGCTACCACTCCGTCATCGGCATCCGGCCCGACCAAGCCCTGGCCCGGTTTCTGTCGGGGAGACCTCAACGTTTCGAGCCGGCCAAGGACGGCCTCCTCCTGTCGGCCGCCCTGGTCGAGGTTGATGCCGCGACGGGCAAGGCCCTCTCCATTTGCCGGGAGGAGGTCGTCCAACTCAAGGACGGGACCCATGATTCAGGGGAAGCCTGACCGGATATTCTCAGTCTCGGAGGTCACGAGCCTGGTCAAGACCGCGCTCGAGGACCTCTTTCCCCGGCTCTGGGTCGAGGGGGAGATCTCGAACTTCCACCGCCATCAGTCGGGCCACCTCTACTTCACCCTCAAGGACGAGAAGTCCCAGCTCCGGGCCGTCATGTTCAGGTCCGACGCCCGCGCGGTCGCCTTCGAGCTCAAGGACGGTCTTCAGGTCGTCTGCCGCGGCCGGATCTCGGTCTATGAAACCCGCGGCGAATACCAGCTCTACGCCGAAGTCATCGAACCCAAGGGCAAGGGCGCCCTCCAGCTCGCTTTTGAGCAGCTCAAGGACAAGCTGCGGGCCGAGGGTCTGTTCGACCCGGCTCGAAAGCGCAAGCTCCCCCTCCGTCCCAAGAACGATCGGCATCGTGACCTCGCCGACGGGCGCCGCCCTTCGCGATATCCTGCGCATCCTCGACCGGCGGCACGCCCGCCTCCACATCCTCATCCATCCCGCCCGGGTCCAGGGCGAGGGGGCGGCCGACGAGATCGCCGAGGGCATTCGGGCCTTGGGCGCCCTGTCCGAGGTTGAGGTCCTCATCGTCGGGCGGGGCGGAGGTTCGCTCGAGGACCTGTGGGCTTTCAATGAGGAGAAGGTCGCCCGGGCGATCGCGGCCAGTCCGGTTCCCGTCATCTCGGCGGTCGGGCACGAGGTCGATTTCACGATCGCCGACTTCGTGGCCGACCTGCGCGCCCCGACGCCCTCGGCGGCGGCCGAGATGGTCGTCGAAACGGAAGCGGCTTTCCTGGAAAAGATCGGGCATTTCGAATCCACGCTCGCCCTGCGGATGAGATACAAGCTTCGGGAGCTCAAGGCCGAAGCCCTCAGCCTGACCAGGAACCGGGCCTTCCCGAACTTCAAGGTCCGGCTTCTCAACCTGGCCCAGCGCGTGGACGAGATGGAAACGCGAGCTTGGAAGCGCATGAAGGATGAGCAGCGCACGCTCGCCGCCCACGCCGCCGGCCTCAGGCTCGGGACCGAAAAGATGGAGAACGCGATGGCCCGGAGCCTGCGCGACGTCCTTGTCCGTTGGGAGAAACTGTCGGCCGCCCTCGACGCCCGGAGCCCCCTGGCCATTCTAGCCAAGGGCTACGCCCTGTGCTGGGACCCCACGACCCGGCGCCTGATCCGCAAGGCCGTGGAGACGCGAACCGGAGCCGAGGTTATGGTCTCGTTCCACAAAGGAGAGATCGCCTGCGAGGTCAAGGCCGTCAACCGCTCCGCGACCGTCGAATCCCGTTTCAAGGAGACGCCATGAGCGCGGTCAATTTTGAAAAGGCTATGGCCGATCTCGAGCGGATCGTCGAAAAACTCGAGAAGGGAGACCTGGCCCTCAACGAGTCCCTGGCCCTGTTCGAGAGGGGCGTCAAGCTAGCGCGGGTCCTCCGCGAGGAGCTGGCCAAGGCCGAAAAGAAGGTCGAGATCCTCCTCAAGGACGACAAGGGCGAATGGCGGCCGGAACCCTTCGAGCCGGAGGGCGGAGAGGAAGACGAGGAGGAGAGCCCCAAAAAATGAGCGCGGTCGGGGAACGGCTGGAGCGGAAGAAAGAGGCCGTCGAGCGGGCGCTGGAAGCCTGTCTGGCCGGGGAAGCCTCCGTCCTATTCCAGGCCATGCGGCACGCCGTCCTCTCCGGCGGGAAACGCTACCGTCCGCTCCTGCTCCTCTGTGCGGCCGAACGCTTCGGGGCCGGCCCGGAATGGACGCTTCCCTTCGCCTGCGGACTCGAGCTCATCCATAATTATTCCCTCGTCCACGACGACCTCCCGGCCATGGACAACGACGAGTGGCGGCGCGGCCGGCCGACCGTCCACAAGGCCTTCGGCGAGCCGATCGCACTCCTCGCCGGCGACGCCCTTTTAACGCTTGCCTTCGAGGTCATGGCCGGCGTGGTTTGCCCCGCCGAATACGGGCCCCGCAAGGCCGAAGCCGCGGCCCTGATCGCTCAAAAGGCTGGCGCCCTGGGCATGATCGGGGGACAGGCCCTGGACATCGATTTCCGGCCCGAGGGCGCGACCGAGGCCGCCTACGAGGAGCTCCTCCTCCGCAAGACGGGGGCCCTGATCATTTCCGCGGCCGAAGCCGGGGCCGTCCTGGGCGGCGCCTCCTCCGGAGACCGCGCCCGCTTCGTCGAGTTCGGGACGCGACTCGGCCTCGCTTTCCAGTTGCGGGACGATATCCACGACGCGGCCCAGGAGGACGATCGTCCGGCCTTCCGGCCCAACGCGGCCGCCTTTCTGGGCGTCGCCGAAGCCAGGGCCAAACTCACGGGCCTCATCGATTCCGCGGTCCGCGATCTGGACCGGGCCGGCCTCCTGACCGAGGAGCTCCGCGCCTTAGCCTTTCTCCTCGAAACCTAAGACGAAGGTGCCCCATGACGAAGATCCTCGACCGCATCCGAAGCCCCCAGGACCTCAAGGGGTTGACCTCCAAGGAGGTCGCCCAGCTGGCGAGGGAGATCCGGCTTCTCATCATCGAGACCGTCTCCAAAACGGGCGGTCATCTGGCGGCCAACTTGGGCGTCGTCGAGCTGACGCTGGCCCTCCATATCGTCTTCGACGCGCCCAAGGACAAGATTATCTGGGACGTCGGCCATCAGTGCTACACGCACAAGATCCTGACCGGGCGGAAGGACAGGTTCCAGGGCCTGCGGCAATTCCAGGGGATCAGCGGTTTTCCCTGCATCGAGGAGAGCGAGTACGACGCCTATAACACGGGCCACGCCTCGACGGCCCTTTCGGCGGCGCTCGGCCTGGCGGTCGCCCGGGACAAGAACAAGCAGGACCATCACATCATCGCCGTCGTCGGCGACGGCAGCTTGACCGGCGGCGTCGCCTGGGAAGCCCTGAACCAGATCGGCCACCTTCGCGAGCGGATGGTCATAGTCCTCAACTTCAACGAGATGTCGATCTCGCCGAGCGTGGGCGCCCTGTCCAAGTACTTGACCTACCTGGTCTCGGGCCAGCATTACCTCCGTATCAAGGACCAGGCCAAGTCCATCCTCAAGTCCATCCCCGGCGTCGGCTGGACCCTGATCAAGGCCGGCCGCGCCCTTGAGGACCTCATCAAGAAAGCGTTCTTCCCCGGCCTCGTCTTCGAGGAGCTGGGCATCCGCTACATCGGCCCCGTCCAGGGGCACAGCCTGGGGTCCCTGATGGAGGTCTTGAGGGAAGCCAAGACCTACGACGGACCCGTCCTCATCCACTGCGTGACCCACAAAGGCCGGGGATACAGCCACGCCCAGGAGAATCCCGAGAGATTCCACGGGACCGGACCCTTCGACATCCAGACCGGCGGTTCCCTGGACAAAGGCAAAGTCCCGAGCTATTCCCAGGTCTTCGGCGAGACGCTGGTCCGGCTGGCCAAGGAAGATCCCCGCGTCCTGGCCATTACGGCGGCCATGCCGAACGGCACCGGATTGACGTCCTTCGCCCAGCGGTTTCCGAGCCGCTTTTACGACGTCGGGATTGCCGAGCAGCACGCCGTCAATTTCGCGGCCGGCCTTGCCCTCTGCCGGTATAAGCCGGTCGTCGCCGTCTACTCGACCTTTCTTCAGCGGGCCTACGACCAGATCTACCACGACGTCGCGCTCATGGACCTGCCCGTCGTCTTCGCCCTGGATCGCTCGGGCGCCGTGGACGACGACGGACCGACCCACCAAGGGATCAACGACATCGCCTATCTGCGGTCCATGCCCCACATGATCTTGATGGCGCCCAAGGACGAAAACGAGTTCCGGCACATGATCAAGTCGGCCCTCGGCTACGGCCACCCGGCCGCCGTCCGTTATCCCAAGGGCCGCGGGCTGGGCATCCGGCTCGACCGGACCTTGCGCCTCCTCCCGCTTGGCAAGGCCAAGGTCGCCAAGGACGGGCGGAACCTCCTGCTGGCTTACGGGACGATGGTCGCCCCGGCCTTGGCGGCGGCCCGGCGGCTCGACCGGGAAGGCTTGAGCTTCGCCGTCGTCAACGCCAGGTTCGCCAAGCCTCTCGACGATGATCTCATTCTCCGCTGGGCCCGGCCCGGCCGCGCCATCATCACGGTCGAGGAGGGGATTGCTGCCGGAGGCTTCGGGAGCGCCGTCCGTGAGCTCCTGGACCGGGAGCGGAGGTTCGACTTAAGGTTCAAATCCCTGGGTTTTCCGGTCGCGGTTTTTCCCGTCGCCAAGGCCTCCGAGATCCGAAGGCTCCACGGCCTGGACGAGGAGGGTTTGGTCCGTCAGGTCCGCGAGTTCTGCGGCCGGAAGCGGCCGCGCCGGGCCGGCCGGGAGGCCGGAAAGGGAGGGCGCCGCCTTGGCCAGGGAAAGGGCCGATAAGGTCGTGACCCTCCAGGGCCTCGCGCCGAGCCGGGAAAAGGCCCAGGCCCTGATCATGTCCGGGCTCGTCTACGCGGGCGAGCGGAGGATCGAAAAGCCCGGCCAGCTCATCGCCGCCGATGAGTTGCTGCGGCTTCTCGCCGTCATGCCCTATGTGGGGAGGGGCGGGCTGAAGCTCGAAGGAGCCCTTGACGTGTTCGGCATTCATGTCGCCGGCAAAGTCGCGGCCGACCTGGGGGCCTCGACCGGGGGATTCACGGACTGCCTCCTCCAGCGCGGGGCCCGCAAGGTCTACGCCGTCGACGTCGACACGCGCCAGCTCGCGAGCCGGCTCGCGGCGGACCCTCGCGTTGTCCGGATCCGAAAGAACGCGCGCGCCCTCGAGCCCGGCGATTTCGAGGAAAAGGTCGAAGTCGCAACCATGGACCTCGCCTTTATCTCCATCCTCAAGGTTCTACCGGCGCTGGCGACTTTCCTCGGCGCCGGCGACCTTGTCGCCCTCGTCAAGCCCCAATTCGAGGCGGGCCGCCGTCAAGTCGGGAGGAAAGGGATCGTCCGGGACCCCGGTGTCCACCGGGACGTCCTGATCCGGATCGCGGAGGAGGCGGACCGGCTCGGCTTCGGAGTACGCGGCCTCTGCGCCAGCCCCGTTCGGGGCCAGCGCGGGAACAGGGAATTCTTCATCCATTGGACCTTGGGCCGCGAGGCCATGAGCGCCGAGGCGGTCCGGGCCCGCGTCAAGGAGATCATCCGGGATGAAAACGATTAAGCGGATCGGGCTCGTCATCAAACCTCACGCGCCGGACATCGAGGACGTCATGCGGGAGCTGGCCCGTTTCGCGGGCGAGAGGAAGCTGGAGCTGCGGCCGGAGGAGGTCGCCGCCCAAAAGCTCGGTTTGGGAGCGGGGATTCCCCGGGAGCGGGTCGCGGCCGAATCCGATCTTCTCGTCGTCCTGGGCGGGGACGGGACGCTGCTCAACGTCGCCCACCTGGCCGCTCGGGCACGGGTGCCGGTCCTAGGGGTCAACCTGGGCCGGCTCGGTTTCCTGACCGAGGTTCCGCGAGAAGAGATGATCCTGACCTTGGACGCTTACTTGAGCGGAAACGAATCTATCGTCAGCCCGCGCGGACTCCTCGAGGCCCGGGTCTTGGACGAGACGCATCTCTGCCTCAACGACGTCGTCGTCAACAAGGGCGCCCAGGCCCGCATGATCGAATTCCGGATCTGGATCGACGACAAGGAGGTCGCCGCGGTCAAGGCCGACGGCCTGATCGTCTCGACTCCGACCGGCTCGACGGGCTATGCGCTCTCGGCCGGCGGCCCCATCGTCCATCCCTCGGTGCCGGCCATGATCCTGGCGCCGATCTGTCCCCACACTCTTTCCTTCCGGCCCATGGCCGTCGCCTCGAGCTCCCGGGTCAAGGTCCGGATCCTGGCCGCGGGCGAGGAGACCCACCTCACCATGGACGGGCAGCGCGGCCTTCCGCTCCACCGCGATTCGATCGTCGAGGTCGTCTGGTCGGGCCTCGCGCTCCAGCTCATCTCATCTCCCCGCCGCAACTACTTCGACCTCCTCCACAAGAAGCTCGGCTGGGGCTGATCGCGCCGCCGCCCGCGGCGGCCCGTCCGGTCGACCCGTTCGCCGACGCTACCCCGCCCTGAAAGGCGGGTACGAGAAGCGAGGCTCAGGGTTAACCCCGAATAAGCCCCGGCATTCATGCGGGGGAGTCGAGGGGTTGACTTGTCTCCCTTCCGCATTTCGGCTATGATTTTTTTTAGGCCGTTGGCTATTTCATAAGGAGAGTGCCATGTCAGCCGATATCGTTACCGGAAGCGAAGCCAACTTTGAAGCGGAAGTCCTCCAGTCCTCGCTCCCCGTCCTCGTCGATTTCTGGGCCGCCTGGTGCGCGCCGTGCCGGATGATCGCCCCGGTCGTGGACAAGATCGCCACAGATTTCGCGGGCCGTCTTAAGGTCGTCAAGGTCGACGTCGACGCCAACATGAAGTCGGCCGAGCGCTACGGCGTCATGAGCATTCCGACCCTGATGCTGTTCAAGGGCGGAAAGGCCGAAGAGACCGTCGTCGGCGTCCTGCCCGAAGCCAGGTTGGTGGAGATCGTCTCCAAGCACCTCGCATGACAGAAGCCTGGGAGGTCGTCATCGTCGGGGCCGGGCCGGCCGGACTCGCGGCGGCCGTCTACGCGGGGAGGGCGCGCCGGCGGGCGGTCGTCCTGGAGAAGGCCGTCCCGGGAGGACAAATCCTTCTGGCCGACCGGGTCGAGAACTTCCCTGGCTATCCCGACGGTGTCGAACCCCGAGCGCTTATGGAAAGTTTCAAGGCCCACGCCCTCAAGTTCGGGGCCGTCATCGAAACGGCCGAAGCTAAGGCGATCCGCCGCGACGGGGGGGGCTGGATCGTGTCCTGCGACCGTGGGGATTATCGCGGCCGCGCCGTCCTCGTCGCCACCGGCTCGGTCTATCGGAAGCTCGGCATTCCCGGGGAGGCGGAGCTCGCCGGCCGCGGCGTCTCCTACTGCGCGACCTGCGACGGCGCCTTCTTCCGGGACCGGACGGTCGCGATCGTCGGCGGCGGCAACAACGCCCTGTCCGAAGCCCTGACCCTGAGCCGCCTGGCGCGGAAGGTCGTCCTCATCCACCGCCGGGACGCCTTCCGGGCGGAGCGGATCCTCCAGGAGCGAGTGCTGGCGCAGCCCGCGATCGAAGTCATGCGGGAGACCATCCTTGAACGGATCGAGGGCCGCGGCCGCCTCGAAGCGTTGGCCCTGCGTCACGTCAAGACCGGCGCGGCTTCGATGCTCCCGGTCGACGGCCTGTTCGTCTCGATCGGCACTGTTCCCAGTACGGGAATCGTCCGGGGGTTGGTCGAGCTCAACGAGTGGGGGCAGATAAAAGTCGGGCCGTCGTTCGCGACCTTGCGCGATGGATTGTTCGCGGCCGGAGACGTGACCGACGCCTGCCCGCCCCAGCTCGCGACGGCCGTCGGGAGCGGCGTTCACGCGGCCCTGGCGATCGAGGACTACCTCAGCCGGGCTTGATCACCGTCACCTTTTTTCCGAATCCTCGAGCTTCTGCTTGAGCCGCTTGAGGTCCTTGACCAGTTCGGGGAGCTGGGGAAGAAGGGCGGACAGTTTCAGCCAATCCCGGATGTCGAGATGGGGGGATCCGCCCACCTTCGATCCGGCCGGGATGTCCTTGGCGACGCCCGACTGGGCGGCGATGAAGACATTGTCCCCGACGGTCACGTGATCGGCCAGGCCGACTTGGCCTCCCGTGATGACGTTGTTCCCGACCTTGCTGCTCCCGGCGATCCCGGTCTGGGAGATCAGGATCGTGTCCGTCCCGACTTCGACGTTGTGGGCGACCATGACCAGGTTGTCGATCTTGGTCCCCCTGCCGACGACGGTTTCTCCCAGCGTGGCCCGGTCGACGGTCGTGTTGGCGCCGATCTCGACGTCGTCCTCGATCCGGACCGTCCCCAGCTGGGGGATTTTGAGGTGATGGCCGTCGAGGTCCTTGATGTAGCCAAAGCCGTCCGAGCCCAGGACGACGCCGGCATGGAGGATGACGTTGTTCCCAACGGAGACGTCTTCGCGGATCGTGACCTGGGAATGAATGACGGCGTTCCGGCCGATCCTCACGCCCGGATAAACGGCGACCAGGGGATGCAGAACCGATCCGGCGCCGATCTCGACGCCGTCCCCGATCCAGCACAGGGCGCCGATCGAGACGTCCTTTCCGATCTTGGCCAAGGGCGAGACGAGGGCGGCCGGGTGGATCCCCGGCTCGGGGCGGAAGGGCTTGAAGAAGAGCTCGGTCGCCCGGACGAAAGCCAGCCGGGGATTCTCGGCCCGGACGGCCGGCGTCCTGTGCCAGGGGACTCCTGGCGCGAGGATGACGGCCGAGGCGCGCGTCTTCTCGAGATGCGGCCGGAAACGGGGATGGGCCAGGAAGGAAAGATCGCCCTCGCCTGCCCTCTCAAGGCCGGCGACGCCCGTGATGATGACGGCGCCGTCGCCCTCGAAGGGACAGCCGAGCCTCTCGGCCAGCTCCTTGATGCTCAGCCGGACGGCGCGGGTCTTAGGTCGTGTGCTCATGGAGCTTCCCGTCGAGCCGGTCGTTGAGGACGGAGGCGAGCTCCGCCCCCCAAAGGAGAATAACCAGGGAAAAGGAAATCCAGAGCAGGAAGAAGAGGATTGAGGTCAGCGTCCCCTGGAGCAGCTTGGAGAGGACCATGCCGATGACGGACAGGTGGACGACGTAGAAGGCGAATCCCCGCTTGAAGATCTCCCAAAGGACGGCGGCGATCGCGGCGGCCAGCGCCGCCGCGCGCGTGTGGACCTTGACTTCGGGGATGAACTTGTAGAGGGAGACGAAGACCAGGAAGGTCAGGGTGAAGGGGAGGAGGTACTGGAGAAGGGCGTTGTCGACCAGAGTTAAAACCTTGGGGTTGAGGTACTGGGCCGCGAAAGCCGAGGCGTCGATCGTACGGTGGAGGGCCGTCCAGATGACCGTGATGGCCAGCGAAAAGAGCATGATGATCCCGATCGTGAACATGATCAGGTACTCCATGAGGCGGTTGTAGAAGAAGGACTTCTGGTAGTTGGCCTTGAAGATGAAGTTGATCGCATAGATGAGGTTCGAGAACAGGAAGCTGGCCGCGACGAAGGAGCCGCCCAGGCTGATCCAGCCGAGGTTGGCCAGGTTTTTGGAGACGCTCTGAAGCCGGCTGAAGAAGGAGGGGTCGAGCCGGGCGAAGAACTCCTCGGAGAAGATGTTGAGGCTCCGGAAGGCGATCTCGGAATTGCCCAGGACCTTGGTCGTGATATAGGCGAACAGGGCGACCAGGGGGACGGCGCAGAGCAGGGCGAAATAGGAGATGACGATGGCCGAGTTCCAGCAGCGGTCGCTGTTGAAGCGCTGGAAGGTCAGCTTGAGGACGCGAAAGACCGAAACGCCCATGCCCCCCTCGGTTGCCCCGGATCCCGACTCAGGTGTATTTCCCCCACTGAATGATGAGGATGATGAACGTGATCAGCAAGGCGTAAATGACCAGGGTTTCGATCAGGACCAGTCCGAACATGAGGAGAAACCGGATGTGCGGCGCCCCTCCCGGATTCCGGGAGATTCCTTCGCAGGCGCTGGAAAGGGCCTTGGCCTGACAGAATGCTCCCGCGATCACGGCCAGGGTGATGACGCCGCCGCCCACGATCAGGGACAGCTTGAAGAGCGAAGCGCGGTGGTCGGTCAGGCCCGGAGCCTGGTCTTGGGCCAGCAGCGGGCTTCCGACGACCAAGATGAAGAAAAGGAGCAGTCCGAGCTTCTGAAGCTTGCCTGTCATGATGAAACTCCTTTCATGTGGCGTGTTCTTGTTCATGGACTACCGCCCCCCCGATGTAGATGCAGGAGAGGAGGACGAAGACGAAGCTCTGGATGACGGCCGTGAATATGGCTACGGCCATGAAGGGAAGGGGGAGGATAAAGGGGAGGATAGCCCCGACGATGAGGATGAGAACGTCCTCGGCGAAGATGTTTCCGAAAAGCCGCATGGACAGCGAGACGGCCCGCGAAAAATGGCTGATGACCTCGATCGGAATGAGGAGCGGCGCCAGGGCCGGGATGGGGCCGACGAAATGTCTGAGGTACTTCAAGACACCCTGGGCCTTCATCCCTTGGAAATGATAATAGAGGAAGATGACCAGGGCGCAGCCGAAGGTCGTGTTGATCTTGCTGGTCGGGGACATGAAGCCGGGAAAGAGGCCGATCATATTGCAGGAAAAAATGAAGATACCGACCGTTCCGATGACCGGGAGGAACTTCTGACCCTCCTCGCCGATGATGTCGGCGATCAGGTTATCGAAAGAGCCGATGATGAGCTCGAGAAAGCTCTGGAGCCGGCCCGGAACGGGCCGGAGCCTTCGGGAAGCGAGGCTGAAAAAGAGGATGAGGAGGATCATGACGATGAGGCTCATGACGACGTTATCCGGCAGGAGACGATTCGGGTTCCGAACCTCGATCCCGACGAGGTGGAGAAGGGCGGCCAGGGGTTTGCCCAGGACCCGGTTGAAAAGGTCAACCAGGAATAGCTTAGGTTCTAGCTCTTCCATGTCGGCTTCCGCGCGAGAGCGACCAGGGCCTCAGCAAAAAAGACAAGGATGAGGACGGAAAAGCCGGCCGCGGACGCGATGGCTTTTCTTTTATAAAGGAGGATTATAGTGGAAAAAACGGCCCCGATCAAGATGAGCCGGAGGATGTAGAAGCCGGCGAACGAAAGCATGGCCTTCTTCCGATCTCCCAGGGAGGCCTTGTACAGCCAGTGTCTTAAAGTCAGGAAGCTCAGGGAAGCCAGCACCCCCCCGATGAAGAACAGCGCGGCGATGCCCGGGCCGAATATCAGCCCGGCCGGGACGGCCAGGAGCAGGCTGAGGGCCGCGATCTCGGTCGGGATGCGCCTGAGGACTTTTTCTTCGTAGCCGATCTCGTCGTTCATGGCCGTTGCCGGAGGTTATTTCTCCGCATCGTCCTTGTCGTACTTGGCCAGGGCTCGGAACAGGCTGGTGACGCCCGCTACGGCGCCCAGGATGAAGAACGCCAGCAGCCCCCAGGGATTCGTCCCGAACGCCTTGTCGAAGAGCCAGCCGAAAGCGAGCCCGACGATGATGGACGAGGGAAGCACGAGCCCCAGGGAGCTCAACTCCGTCCAGCTGCGCAGGGAACGGAAACCGGACCTGCGATCCCGCATGACATAATAATGATAGCATAGACCGGGAGGGCTTTGAAAACGGGCTTTATCCGCCCAAAAGTGGCGAATCCGGAAATCGGGTCTATAATGGAATTGCAAGGGAGCGAAACATGAGCCCGAGAGCTTGGCGCCGCAGAGAATTCCTCAGGGACGGCGGGGCGGCAGCCCTCTTGTCACTGTCCCGGCCCTTCCGGGGCCTGGCCGGAGACTCCGGAACGACGCCCCGCAATAAGATCTTCAGCGTCCATTCCATCCCCAACGACCCATTCTACGACCCCGCCCATCCCAATCGCCATATCGGCCTGGACTGTCTCCTGGATCTCCTCGGGGCGAAGGGCCTCAAGTTCTACCGTTCGAGTCTGACCACGGACATGGCCGGTCCCTCGGGCCTCATCGCCCGGGACGACGTCGTTTTGATCAAGGTCAACGCCCAGTGGAAGTACCGGGGCTGCACGAACGCGGACCTCGTCCGCGGGCTGATCCAGCGCCTCCTGGATCATCCGGACGGATTCCGGGGCGAAGTCGTCGTCGTCGAAAACGGCCAGGGGCGGGGAAGCCTCGCTTGCGACACCTGGTCGTCCTATTCCGATTCTGAAGTCCATGCCAACGCCAACGACGAGCGTCACAGCTTCCTCTATCTCATCAACCAGGTCTTCAAGAACCGGAGGGTCGGCGGCTTCCTCCTGGACGGTATCAGGCAAAATTTCATCGCCGCTCAAGACCATGTCGCGAACGGCTACCGGCGGCTGGGGGAAGTTTCCTATCCCTGTTTCACGACCCCGGGCGGCCGCCGGGTCGAGCTGGCTAAGGGGATCTGGACGGGGACGGGATTCAGCCCCAACTTGAAGCTCATCAACGTCCCGGTCCTCAAGCACCATGATAAGGGCGGCTCCGAGATCACGGCCAGCATCAAGCATTTCTACGGGCTCGTGTCCATGGTAGACGGCCAGAGCAGTTTCCGTCATTATGACGGCCTGGGTCAGACCTGCGGGACCATGATCGCCTCGGTCCGGACGCCCGTCCTCAACATCGTGGATGCCATTTGGGTCTCCCATCGCGCCCTGAAGGGCTATCCCGAGTCCATGACCTTCCGGGCGAACCGGATCGCGGCCAGTCAGGACCCGGTCGCCCTCGACTACTGGACGGCCAAGAGCATCCTCTACCCCATCGATAAGAACGATCGCCATCATCCCTCGTTTCCCGGGATCGACGTCTGGCTCAAGAACGCCCGGGACACCATCAACGCGGCCGGGGGGCTTTACGATCCCGAGCAGGGGATCCTGGTCCGGCGGGTGACCAAGCGGGAGGACCGGATGCAGGTCTTTTCGGCCGATGCCGGCCTGTTCCAGGCAAGTTCTTGAGACGGGGCCCTTTCCATTTTCGCAACCTAATAGCAGCCCAGCCGGTTTGATTAGGCGGAGGGGCTTATGCTACAGTTGACAATCATGAGAAGGCCCATTCTCCTCGCCTGGATGGCCTTGGCCATCTGGCTCCGGGCGGGGGATCTTTTTCCCCAGGATAAGGGCCAGGTCCAGGGACAGCAGGGGCAAGCTCTCCCCCAGACGGCCGGCCAGACGGCGGGCCAGCCCGCCGTCCAGGAGTTCAGGCAGGTCACCACGGTCGGGGAGATCCGGGTTCTGGCCGTCACCAAGGAAAGGACCAAGGACAGGCTCATCGCAACCGGGAACGTTGAGGTCCACTACAAGGACCTCGCCCTCTTCGCGGACAGGATCGATCTCGACCCCGAGAAAAAAGACGTCCTGGCCGAAGGCCACGTCGTCCTCCAGTCTCCCCGCGAGGTCCTGAGCGCGGAACGGGCCGCCTTCAACCTGGACAGCTCGCGCGGGGAGCTCGTCAAGGTCTTCGCCATGATCCAGCCCAGCCTTATGTACGAGGCCGACGCCGTCGAGAAAAAGTCGGACAACCTCTACGCCCTCGGGAAGGGCAAGGTGACCTCCTGCGCCCAGCCCGTGCCGCGCTGGAAATTCTCTTTCTCCCGGGCCGACTTCAAAAAGGACGATTACCTGGCGATGTGGAACATGGTCCTCAGCATCAAAAAAGTCCCCGTGTTCTACTTCCCCTATTTCCGCTACCCGCTGAACCGGGAGCGGGCGACCGGATTCCTGATGCCCCAGATCGGCTACTCCGGGACCAAGGGCTTCATCTACGGCCAGAGCTTCTACTGGGCCATCAGCCGGAGCATGGACGCGACCCTGACCGCGGATTACTATTCCTCCCGGGGGGTCGGAGCCGGCCTCGAGCAGCGTTATATGTTTTCGGAGGGCTCCGGGGGGGACCTCAGCCTTTATTATTTCAAGTTCAAGAAAGATCCGAACGGGGTGAATCCCGCCAACGCCTACATCCTTCGGCTCAATCACAACCAGACGCTCCCTCTGGATTTCAAGCTCGTGGCCAACGTCGACTACCAGAGCTCCTTCGATTTTTTGCGGGAATTCGACAACAACTTCCAGCGGGCCGTCATCTCCAACAGGAGTTCCCAGGTCTATCTGTCCCGGGCCTGGTCCAACTTCAACCTCAACGTTCGAGTCTCCCGGTTCGAGACTTATTTCACCCAGCTCGGCAACTCGATCGTCTCTTACAATCTTCCCCAGATTTCCTTCAATTCCTTCAAGATCAAGGTGTTTTCGCCCCTCTACTTCTCTCTGTCCTCGGGGTTCAACAGCTGGGAATACGGAATGGCCAACGCCTATAAAGCCGGGACCCAGACCCGTTCCCAGACCCTGTGGTTGACGCCGGCCCTAACCGTCCCCTTTACGGACATCCCCTGGCTGACCCTGAACACGACCGTGGGGACCAACCTGCAATATTATTTCCAGAGCTACGCCCCCTGGGGCAGGCAAGCCGTCAACGAGCCCTTGTTCACCCAGAATTACAACCTGAACCTAGAGTTGATCGGCCCCGTTTTTTTCCGGATCTTCCGCGGCGAAGACGGCGCCCCCAAGCTCAAGCACATCATCGAGCCCTCCGTTTCCTACCGCTACGACAGCCCAGTCGCCCATTCGGAGCGGATCATCACCACCCGCGGCTTTTTCTATCGCTTCCATCAGCTCTCCTTCGGCCTGACCAACCGGATCCTGGTCAAACAGGATGAGATGCCCCGCGAGATCGTGACCCTGGGCCTGTCCGAAACCTACTACCTGGCCCCCGAGGAGAGTCCGCTCCAGATCTATTTGGTCAACGGCAAGATCCCGAGTTGGGCCGACGTCTCGAGCTATCTCCGCTTCTATCCGTCGAGGGATTACAGCGTCGACTTTTCGGCGGGATTCAACCCCTACCAGAAAACCTTGTCTTCGGTCCGCCTCGGCGCCAACCTTGGCCTCCCCGAGGACGACATGTTCTTGAGGGTCAGCTGGTACAAGAGCATCAATCCCTACCGGCAGAACGCCCTGTTCAATCGGCACCAGGTCAACGTCTGGGGGGGGCTCAAGATCCCGGCTCTGTCCGCCGAGGCCCAGGCCGAGCTCGATTACAACATCCAGGACCGGAAGATGCTTTACAGCGCCTTTTCTTTTGTCTACGATTATCAGTGCCTCGAGTTCAAGGTCGAGGCGCGCGTTTTTTATTTCCGGGAGAAGCCGGAGACCCAGTTCCGGGTGTCCTTCGGGCTGGGCAATATCGGCAAGTCGACCGACATTCTGGGAGGCATCGGATTCTGACATGAAGGGACTTATCTTAAGCGGCGGGAAGGGGAAGCGGCTGCGGCCGCTGACTTTCACCCAAGCCAAGCAGCTCGTCCCGGTCGCCAATAAGCCGGTTCTGTTCTACGGGATCGAGGCCCTGGCCGAGGCCGGGATCAAGGAGATCGGGATCATCGTCGGGGAGACCAAGCAGGAGATCAAGGACGCGGCCGGGGCCGGCGAGCGCTGGGGCGTCCGGCTGACCTACATCGAGCAGGACGAGCCGCTCGGCCTGGCCCATGCCGTCATGATCGCGGAGAGCTTCCTGGGGCAGGACCCCTTCGTCATGTACCTGGGCGACAACCTCCTCAAGAGCGGGATCCTGTCCTTGGTCCGGGAGTTCGAGGCCCGCAAGCCCAACGCCCTCATCCTGCTGACCGAAGTCCCCAACCCCCAAATGTTCGGCGTCGCCGAGCTTTCGAACGGCCGCGTCGTCCGGCTCGTCGAAAAGCCCAACAAGCCCAAGTCCAACCTGGCCCTGGTCGGCGTCTACATGTTCGACCCCCACGTTTTCGAGGCCGTCCACGCCATCAAGCCTTCCTGGCGCAACGAGCTCGAGATAACCGACGCCATCCAGTACCTCGTCGATCACGGCTATGAGGTCCAGCCCCACCTGGTCTCGGGCTGGTGGAAGGACACGGGGCGGATCGAGGACATCCTCGAGGCCAACTGTCTGATCCTGGAGACGATCGAGACCCGGATCGAGGGCGCGGTCGACGAGGCCTCCCGGATCAGCGGCAAGGTCATCCTGGAGCCCGGGGTCAAGGTCCGGGCCAGCACGATCCGCGGCCCGGCCATCATCGGCGCCGGGACCGAGATCGCCGAATCCTACGTGGGGCCGTTCACGGCCATCCAGCGCGGCTGCCGGATCGTCCGGACCGAGGTCGAACACAGCATCATCCTCGAGGGGAGCGAGATCCTCGACGTCGGAAGCCGGATCGACCAGAGCCTGATCGGCCGCGAGGTTCGGATCTACAAGTGCCCGCCCCAGCCCTCGGCCTACCGGTTCATGGTCGGGGACAAGAGCGAGATCGGCATCAAGTAGGGGCGGCCCGGAGAGCGAAAGAAAGGAGAGGGGCATGATCGACGGCGTCAAGGTCAAGGCACTCAAGGTCGTCCCGGACGAACGGGGGCGGCTCATGGAGATTCTGCGCCGGGACGACGAGCTGTTCGGCGCCTTTGGCCAGGTCTATGTGACGACGACTCTGCCCCAGGTCGTCAAAGCCTGGCACAAACACGAAAAGCAAACGGACAATATCGCCTGCGTCGCGGGCATGATCAAGCTGGCGCTCTACGACGGCCGCGAGGGATCGCGCAGCCAGGGCGAGCTCGCCCAGTTCTACCTGGGCGTCCATCACCCCATCCTCGTCCAGATCCCGGCCGGGATCTGGCACGGCTGGATGTGCGTCAGCCCCGATGAGGCCGTCATCGTCAACGTCCCGACCGAACCCTACGACCGCGAGCATCCCGACGAACAGCGGCTCGACCCCCACGACAGCCCCATCCCCTACGAATGGAGGCGCAAAGATGGCTGAGGCGGACGGCCGTCCTGTCCGCCCCGAACGGAGGCTGGAGGGACGGACCCTTCTCGTCACGGGCGGGGCCGGCTTCATCGGCAGCAATCTCATCCGATGGCTGCTGACCCGCTATCCGGAGCTCAGGATCGTCAACCTCGATAAGTTGACCTACGCCGGGAACCTCGAGAACCTACGGGACGTCGAGACGAATCCCCGTTACGAGTTTATCCAGGGCGACATCCGGGACCGGGATTTGGTCCGGACCATCGTTCCCCGCGTCTGGGGCGTCGTCCACCTGGCCGCCGAGACCCACGTCGACCGTTCCATCCTCGACGCCGGCGAGTTCGTCCTGACCGACGTTTACGGCAGCTTCGTCCTTTTCGAAGCCCTGCGCCAAGCCCGCCAGGTCGAAATCTTCCTCCACGTTTCGACCGACGAGGTCTACGGAAGCCGTCCCGAAGGCTTTTTCTCGGAGGAGGACCGGCTCGAACCCTCTTCGCCCTACTCGGCCAGCAAGGCCGGCGCCGACCGGCTGGCCCGCGCCTATTACGTCACCTACGGTTCGCCCATCGTCATCCTCAGGCCGAGCAACAACTACGGCCCCTTCCAATATCCCGAAAAGTTCATTCCCCTGTTCGCGACCCATGCCCTGGAAGGCTTGACTCTGCCCCTCTACGGGGACGGCCGCCAGGTCAGGGACTGGCTCCACGTCGAGGACCACTGCCGGGCGATCGACGCCGTCTTGCGGCGCGGCCTCCCCGGCGAAGTCTTCAACGTCGCCGCCAACAACGAGGTCCCCAACATCGAGGTCGCCCGCCGGATCGTGGCCCTTCTCGGACGGCCCGAGAACCTGATCAAGACCGTCCCCGACCGGCCCGGCCACGACCGGCGCTATGCCCTTGACTGTGGCCGGATCCGCGGGCTCGGCTGGCGGCCCGAAATCCCGTTCGAGGACGGGCTGGCCGCGACCGTCCGCTGGTACGAGGCCCATCCGGCCTGGTGGAAAGCCATCAAGGAGAAGAGCCGGGAGTTCAAGTCGTTCTACGACACGTATTACAAGGATCGCCGTTAGAGGGAGGACCGCCCCGTCCCGCGGCGTTCGAACGGAACGAAGGAGGTTGAATGAGAGTCCTGATCACGGGCATCACCGGCTTCGCCGGAAGCCATCTCGCGGAGTACATCCTGGCCGAGCACCCCGGCGTCGAGGTCTACGGCCTCGTCCGCTGGCGGAGCCGCATGGACAATATCCGGGGCATCCTGGACAAGATCGTCCTCAAGGACGGCGACATCAAGGATGCCATATCGCTGAGAACGGTCCTGGACCAGGTCCGGCCCGACCGGATTTTCCATCTGGCCGCCCAGAGCTTCGTCCCTTCTTCCTGGAAGCTTCCGGCCGAGACCTTCGCCATCAACGCGCTGGGTGAAATCCATTTGTTCGAATCCGTCCTGTCCCTCAAACTGCAGGCCCGCATCCAGATCGCCGGCTCGAGCGAGGAGTACGGCCAGGTCTATCCCGACGAGATTCCGATGAAGGAGACCAACCCGCTCCGCCCCCTCAGCCCCTACGCGGTCAGCAAGGTCGCTCAGGACCTCCTCGCCTACCAGTACCATAAGAGCTACGGCCTCCATACGGTCCGGACGCGGGGGTTCAATCATACCGGCCCGCGCCGGGGAGAGGTGTTCGTGACCTCGAATTTCGCCAAACAGGTCGCCGAGGTCGAAGATGGCAAACGAGAACCCGTCATCCGGGTCGGGAACCTCGAGGCCAAGCGCGACTTCAGCGACGTCCGCGACATCGTCGGCGCTTACTGGCTGGCCCTCGAGAAGGGCGAGCCGGGCGACGTTTATAATATCGGGACGGGCCGGGCCTACGCCATGAAGGAAGTTCTCGACACGCTCCTGGCCTTGAGCAAGGTCAAGGTCCGGGTCGAAGTCGACCCCGAGCGGCTCAGGCCGTCCGACGTCCCGATCCTCCTCTCCGACTGCAGCAAATTCCACAAGCTGACCGGTTGGGAGCCCCGCATCCCCTTCCAGCGGACGATGGCCGACCTTCTCGACTACTGGAGGGCCCGGGTCTGACCCGTGCCGGCGGAGGGGCCGGAGCGATCGTGGACGAAACCAAGCGGGCCTTCGTGACCGGACTGACGGGTTTCGTCGGCCGCCATCTCCGCGCGCTCCTTGAGGCTGAGGGATGGGAGGTCGTCGGGACCTCCTACCCGGACCGCCCGCGGGAAGCGGATAAGGTTTTCTTCCTGGACCTCCGCCGCGAGTCCGACGTCCGGCAGGCCGTCAAGGACGTCCGGCCGCGCCGCGTCTTTCATTTGGCGGCCCTGTCCAACGTTCAGCAGTCTTGGGAGAAGCGGACGGAGACGCTCGAGACGAACTTGATGGGGACGTACAACCTCCTGGAAGCCGTCCGGCGCGAAGCGCCCGAGTCAAGGGTCCTCGTCGTCAGCTCCTCCGACGTCTACGGCCTTCACGGCCTTCGGGAGGTAAGGCTCCGCGAGGACCATCCGACCCAGGCCGTCAGCCCCTACGCCTTCACGAAAGTCTGCGGCGAGGTTCTGGCCGGCTTCTACGCACGGATCGAGCGGCTGGACGTCGTCGTCGCCAGGCCTTTTCCCCACACCGGCCCGGGCCAGAGCCCGGATTTCGTCTGCTCGGACTGGGCCTCCCAGATCGCCCGGATCGAGCGGAGCGGAGCGCCGGCCGTCATCAAGGTCGGGAACGTCGAGGTCGAGCGGGACTTCCTGGACGTCCGCGATGTCGTCCGCGCCTACCAGGGACTCCTCGACAAGGGGCGGTCGGGCGAGGTCTACAACGTCGCGTCGGGGCACGCCGTGTCGTTGCGCTGGATCCTCGACAGCCTGCTGGCCCACGCCGCATGTCCGATCAAGGTCGAGCCGGACCCGGCCAAATTCCGCAAGGCCGACATCCCCTCGCTGGCGGGCGACAGCGAAAAAATCCGCAATGAGACGGGCTGGGAGCCGCGCATCCCTCTGGGGCGGACGCTCCGCGACCTTCTCGAGGACCGGCGGGCCCGTGATGAGTCAGACCGGGTGAAACAACCCGCAGGATAATTTCCGTTCGATACTCGGTCCCGTCAAGACCTCGTAATGCCGGACATCCGGCTCCAATTCGAGGAGGAATTCCGCGTCCCGCGAGAATAGATATACGGCCTTGTCGATGTCGGGGCCGGCGAAGGCTCGGATGGCTTCCCGGGAATCCCAGAGTGAGAGAAGCAGGAAGTCCGCCTTCCCTTCCCGGTCCCGCCTTAGGACGAACTGTCCCCGGTTTCCCTTTTGGGATCGATAGAACTTAACGCCGGTCTCCAGGATATAAGCATAATAGGCGTCGCCCTTTTCCTCCGGCGTCACTCCGTGCCAGACCCGCATGATCACGGCTTGCCCCGATTCACGGCCCCTTGCCCGGAATTCGCCAAGACGGCCTTGATGTTGCGCGGCAACATCCCGTAGTCTTTGGCCGTCCAGCTGAACCGGGCGAATTTTCGCCTTAGCGACGACGGAATCCGGCTGAAAGGAACGCCCCTCAGGAGCCCTTTCAGTTCGTCTTCAGAAATGCTCTCCCCGTCCTCGGTCCAACTTAGAACCCGGCGGTTCTGGGGGCAGACGCTCTGGCAGCGCATGCATCCGAAGAGGCGATGGTGCCAGGCCGGGTCGACCCAAGAAGGAAATGGCTCCGGGCGTTCGTTGAGGAAGGTCAGGCAGCGTTCGGCACGCAGCAGGAACCGGTCGGGGTCGATGGCTCCGGTCGGGCAGCCGCGCAGGCAGGCCGAACATTTCCGGCAGGCATCCATCATTTTCGGTTTTCCCCAGCTCCCCTCGTCCCCGGCGGGATAATCCGTGAAAAAGGCCGCTAAGCGGTGGAAACTCCCCGAACCGTTGAGATAGCTGATATTATTTCTTCCGTAAGCGGCCAGCCCGCTCCGCACGGCCAGCAGTTTGAGAGGCAGGGCCGCCCCGGCGACTCGATATCCCAGGGGTTTTAAAAGGCGCTGAAGCAGGTTCTTTAAAACCCTGTCCGAATCGTGCGAATAGGTGGGGGGGATGAAGATTGGCCGCGACTTTCCCCGCGAGTGGAAGGTCAGGCGAACCTGAGGCTGGGGATAGGCGGCCAGGACAAGGGTTTTAGTTTTCCCGAGGGGCGCGGGCGGTTTGAACCGGAAATACTCGAGCTCTTCCCGGAAGAATTCTTCGTTGAAATCTCCCCGGGCGCGCTTCTCTGATATATCCTCCCGCGCTTCCTTCAGGCGATCGACCGCTATCATCCGGCCTTGAAAGCCGTGCTTGCTTAGCTCAGCCATCAGGTCTATGGTCATGGCATCTCCGCTTCTTTGGTCTTTCATCAATTAGATGCCGGCGGCCCGTTAAAAGTTTCATGACAGGGGCCGGCCGTTCCGGACTCAGGGCCGGTTTGCGCGGCCGGGCCGCGGCCGGCCGAGGGGCTTCAGTTTTTTTAATAACTTAATCCCCTTTTCGAAGCGCTCGAACTCCCCCCGACAGCCGGGGCATCCGGCCAGATGCCCTCCGACCTCTGTTCTGAGGCCGGGTTTCAGCATGCCGTCATGGTATTCCGAGAAAAGCGACCTGGCGCGCCTGCAGTTCATAGGTCTACGATCCCCTCGCAGATGCATAGATAGTCGTCGGCAAACGCCCGGCATTTCTCCTTGACAAACTGATCCCTGAACAGTTTGCGGCCGCGGTGAAGGTCGGTTTTCACCCGGCCCAAGCTGCAGCCCAGGATGTCGGCGATCTCCCGATAGCTCAGGTTCTGAAGGTCGCGCAGGATCAGCACGATCCGGTATTTGCGGGGAAGATGATGGCGGAGGCTGTGGCGAATGCACCATTGGAGCTCGCTCTTAATGATCCTGCGCTCGGGGTGATCATCATCCCCGGGGAGCCAGATTGTCTCCAAGGTCAGCGATTCGTGCCGGGGCGCTTTGCGGCGCTCCATCCGGAATAGATTGATGGCGATCCGGCTGAGCCAGGTGCGGAAGCTCGATTCGGACCGGAACTGGCCGAGCTTGCGAAAGGCCGCGATGACGGCCTCCTGGGCCAGGTCATCCGCCCGGGCCGCGTCTCCGGTGAGCTGACACATCAAGTTGAATACATAGGGCCGCTCGCGACGGAAGAGCTCGTCAAATGCGTCCCGGTCGCCGCTCCGGGCGCTCGCGATCAGCCGCTCTTCGGGAACAGGGCTCGGCACGGTTCAATCCTCTCCCTATTAGATGCCACATTCGGTCTTAGAGTTTCAAGATAATTCCGGATAATATAAAGGGAACCCCTCTTGACCCGTTCGCCGACGCTACCCCGCCTTGAAAGGCGGGGCTAAAAATCGGAGCCCCGCCTTTCAAGGCGGGGACGGGAAGCGACACTTTTGTACTCAGCCCTTTTGGACGGGATGGGGCTGAGTGGGCTCAGGGCAGAAGCTCCACGGACGAAAGCCTGTGGAGCTTCTGCCGGGGAGCAGTCTTGCAGCACTCATACTAAGCCGAAAACGGCTTAGTATGAGTGTCGAGGGGTTGACAAGGGCGGAATATGTCCGCGCCGGGCTTAAATGTCGAGCTCGAGCTGTCGGTCCTGGTGTTCCTTCCGTTCCTCCTCGATCTCCTTGAGGATCTCGGGGGTGACGTCGCCCGTCGGATAGACGCCGTCGAAGCAGGCGCCGCAGAACTGGGCCAGCTTGGGATTCCCGAGCCGGACGGCCTTCTTTAAGGACTCCAGGGATTGGTAGATGACCTTGTCGACCCCGATCTTGCGGGCGATCTCCTCGGTATCCGAGTCCCGGGCTACGAACTCTCGAGTCGTCTGCATGTCGATTCCGTAGACGCAGGGGAAGCGGAGCGGCGGCGAGTAGGAGGCGAAGTAGACCTTCTTGGCGCCGCATTCGCGGACCATCTGGACGATGGCCTTGGAGGTGTTGCCGCGGACGATGCTGTCGTCGACGAGGAGGACGTTGCGGTCCTTGAACTCGGAGGCGATCGGGTTGAGCTTCTGGCGGACCGTCGATTTCCTTTTTTGATCGGCCGGCATGATGAAGGTCCGGCCGATGTAGCGATTCTTGACCAGGGCTTCGCGGTATTTGAGGTTGAGGGTGCGGGCGATCTCGATGGCCGCGTCCCGGGCCGAATCGGGAACGGGGACGACGATGTCGATGGCCAAGTTCTGCTTGCGGATCTCCTCGGCCAGGAAACGGCCCAGGTTGACCCGGCAGTCGTAGACGTTGACGTCGTCGATATAGGAATCGGGCCGGGCGAAATAGACCCATTCGAACAAGCAGGGCGAGTGGGGGCAGCGGACGAGCCGGCGGGCGTGGACGGACCGGTTCTGGTCGATAAAGACGGCCTGGCCGGCCTCGAGCGAATGAATGTCCTCGAAGTTCATGATGTTGAGGGAGACCGTCTCCGAGGCGAAGGCGAAGGAATCGAGAATCCCGTCCTTGCGCCGGCCGTAGACGAGGGGCTTGATTCCGTAGGGGTCGCGGAAGGCGACCATCCCCTGCTCGGCGATGTAGGCGATGACGGAGTAGGCGCCCTTGACCTTGGCGTAGACGCCCTGGACGGCCCGGAAGACGTGCTCGGGACTCAGCCTCTCGACTCGGTGCTGGGCCAGCTTCTGGGCGAAGATGTTGAGGATGACCTCGAGGTCGCAGTCCGAGTTCAGGAGCCGGTGGAATGTGGCGAAGAGCTCTTTTTTAAGCTCACGGTAGTTCACGACGTTCCCGTTGTGGGCCATGATGATGCCGTAGGGGGAGTTTACCTGGAAGGGCTGGGCGTCCTCGCCGCTTCCGCCGCCGACCGTGGGATAGCGGGTCTGGCCGATTCCGACCGAGCCGCGGAGATGAACAAGGGCGTCCGGGGTGAAAATGTCCTGGACGAGGCCCGTCCCTTTTTTGGTGTGGAAGCGGCCGTCGTAGGTGATGATCCCGGCCGCGTCCTGGCCCCGGTGCTGGACGGCCAGCAGCCCCTGATAGAGGTCGCGGAAGACGTCGCCGTTGCCGATGATCCCGAGGACGCCGCACATGGAGTTTCTATTATAGCCCGTTTTGACTCCGCCCGATAGAGGAAGTTCCTCCCGCCGTCTTCGAGCGGTCCCCGCCCGGCTCAGATCGAAAGGGTCTTCCGGCTCTCGCGGAGAGCCGCCAGAAGCTCCCGGGCCGTCGCGGTGGCCGTCCCGATCTTTCCGACGACGATTCCCGCGGCCGTGTTGGCGAGGACGGCCGCCTCCTGGATGGTCGCCCCCGCCAGGAGGGCCAGGGCGGCCGTGGCGATGACCGTGTCGCCCGCGCCCGTTACGTCGAAAACTTCCTGGGCGACGGTCGGGATGTGGATGGGGCGCTTCCCCCGCTCGAAGACCGTCATACCCTGCTCGCCCCGCTTGAGGATCAGGTAGCGGGCCGACATCCGGTCCAGGATCTCCTCTCCGGCCTTCTCGACCTGGCCGTCCGTGCGGCACTCGTGCTGGACGATCTTCTCGGCCTCGTAGTGGTTGGGCGCGATGAGGGTCACCGGCGTGAAGAGAGGGAAGTGTTCGATCTTGGGATCGACCGAGACCGGAATCTTGCGCTCCCTGGCCAAGGCCAGGACGGCCGGGACGAGCGTCGGCGTCAAAAGACCCTTGCTGTAATCGGAGATGATGATGCTCCGGCAGCGGGCGCTCCGGATGAAGTCCAGGATCCGCTTCTCGAGCCCGAGGGGAAGCCGGGCCCGCAGTTCTTGATCGACCCGGACGACCTGTTGATGGTGGGCGATGATCCGCGTCTTGATTGTGGTCGGCCGCTTTTCGTCGACGAAAATGCCGCGGCCGTCCGAGACATGGGACCGGATCCAGCGGCCGGACTCGTCCCGGCCCACGACGCCGACCAGGATCGGCTGGGCGCCCAGGCTTTCCAGGTTGTGGCTGACGTTCCCGGCGCCGCCCAGACAGGAGGAGGCCGAATGGACCTCGACGACGGGGACGGGCGCCTCGGGAGAGATCCGGGAGACGCGACCCCAGATGTACTTGTCGAGCATAAGGTCGCCCAGGACGAGGATCCGCTTGCCCTTGAACCCGCGGATGATGCCGGCCATTTTGTCCCAATGGATTCCGATCATGACTCAATCCTTCCTCAGGAAGATTGGGTTGGAGACGACCCAGGGGACGCGGTCGTCGAGCGCCGCCCGGCCGGTCAGCCGAACCTCGACCCGGTAAAAACCGGGCGCGCGGACGACCTGCCGGAAGGAGCGCGCCTCCGTCGTCAGAAGAGTCTCCCCGTTATGGATGAGGACGACGCTGGTGCCGAAGCTCCACGGCGTCCGGACCTGAAGCGTCAGAGGCCGTTCGGGATCGGCGGAGCCTCCCATCGGGATGACCCGGCCCCCTTGTTCTCCCCAGAACCGGAACCCGGCGGCCGGAGCGGCCGCCTCGACCGCGTTGTAGAAGCGTCCCGTCCGGAGGGCTTCCAGGACCTGCTTCTTGGCTTCCGGAAAATCCCGGCCGAGGGGGGCGTCGAGGAGGACATGGAGCCGAATGAAAGAGAAAAGGAGTCTATGGAAGACATGGGCGTCGGCGCTGAAATAGGCGTACATTTTATTGTCGCCGTTCAGGGAGTCCCATTTCTTGAGGCTGGCCGAAGGATCGTCGAGCATCTTGACCAGGGTCAGCCGAGGCCGGAGGAGCAGGGCCGGGAGATAGGGCAGGGAGGGAAGGATGTGGCCGCGAACCATCGTGTCGCCGTTCATAACCTCGATGCCCGAGTAGCCGGCCGGGTCCCCCCAGGACCAGCGCGTCTTCGAATAGGGGTGGGCGATGACCGTGAATCCGCCCAGGCTCTTGACTTGTTGGACGGCCGTCTCCGTGTTTTGGGAGAAACGGACGGTCGGCTTTTCGAAGCCTAAGGCGACCAAGTGGCCGCGGCTGACCGATAGCTCGGACCCGGACAGAGCCAGGACGCCGTCTTTCCAGCCCTCGAAGCCGAGGCATCCGTAGTTAGGATTGCCGTGGTCGGTCAGGATGAAGAAATCGAGGCCGGAGCGGCGAGCGGCCCGCGCGATGTTTTCGGCCGAGGCCAGCCCATCCGAGAACTTGGAGTGGAGGTGGTAGACGCCCTGGACCTCGAGGGGATCTTTGTCCGGAGCCGGGCCCGGATAGGGATGACGGGCGACCGCGATCAGGAGCCAGCCGACATAGACCAGGAGGAGGGCCAGAAGAACATTCCTTACTTTTTTCATCGGCCGATCCGATCGGAACGGAAGTCCTTGAGGCGGCGCGGACCGGCGAACGGGATCGTGATGAGAACCAGGAACAGGGTCAGGACCTCCGAATCCCCGAAGTTATATTCGAACATGCCGGCGACGAAGACGGCCAGAACCGCAGCGGCGGCCGCGGCGGCGTAGGAATAGACGGGCGAGTTTTTATCTTTGAGGAACTTTAAGCAGCAGGCGAAGGACCAGCCCATGAAGAGAAGCCAGGCGAGGAGGGCCGGGATGCCGCGCTCGGCCGCGATCTGAGTCAGGTTGTTATGGAGATGAACGTTCTTCTTGGCGTCCTCGGACAGTCCGTACTTGGGGTCCTGGAAGACGAGGTCCACCGTGTCGGGCCCCGTCCCGTGGAGGGGAAAGTCCTTAATGATCTTGACTCCCGCCTTGAAGTACTCGATCCGCAGATGGTTGGAGTAGGCGTCGGGGTTGAAGATGCTCAGGACGCGATAGCGTATGGTGGAAGGGCTGACCGCGAAGGCAAGGGCGCCCAGGACGGGAAGGAGGATCAGGGCCTTGGGCTTGGAGAGGGACAGGAGGAAGGCGAGCACGACGGCGAAGCCGACCCAAGCGCTCCGGGTGTAGGTCAGGGCGAGAGCGACCGCGGAGACGATGAAGGCGGCCCCCCAGATGAAACGCTCCCTGCTCTTCCAAAACATGAAGACGCTTACCGCCAAAGCCCCGAATAGGAGCAGGAGGCCTCCTTGCGTCATGTAGTGGCCGACAAAGCCCGAGATTCTCTGTCCGGGCACGGCTTTGAGGACGGCATAGCCGAGGCTGTAGAGAGAGCTCGCCGTCCCGGAGACGAGGACGGCCCGGGCGGCCAAGCCGATGTCCTCGACGGCCGTGAGTCCCGTGGCGAAGAGAGGCACGACGAGGAATAAAAGAAGTTCTTTGGAATCGCTTAGGCTCATCCCGGGATTGACCGAGAGGAAGGCGGCCAGGAGCGAGAGGGCGGCATAGCCGGCCAGCGGCCAAAAGAAGGAGGGAACCGCCCAGCGCCATTCTTTCCTGACGAGTCCGACCGACCAGACTAGGAAGGACAGAAAAAGAAATATCTGGGAGCAGGAAATGGAGACGAACGAGAAGAGAAGAGCCGAGGCGAGCAGGACGGGAAGGGCCGACCTAAGGACGCTCCCCCCGCGGGGGGCGAATTTAGCCTTCAGGCTGAATGAAGAAAAGACCGGCATGCTTCATACACCTCGTCCGCAGTAATCCTTTTTATACATCCAAAGTCCCGCCTTTGGCAATGCCTCTGCCGGCAGGGCCGGCAGTCGAGGGACATTTCGACAATCCGGGCCCTAGCTTTCCAGGGGGCGAAATGGGCGGGCAAGGTCGGGCCGAAAACGGCCACGATCGGCGTTCGGGTCGAGGCCGCGATGTGCATGGGGCCGCTGTCCGGTCCGACGAACAGGGCGGCCCGGCCGATGACTTCTTTCAGCTCGACGAGGTTGACCCGGCCGGCCAGAGAGGGCACGGAGGCCGGGGAGCACGCCAGTATCTCCGCTTCCTTGGCCCGGTCCGAATCGGAACCGACCAGGAGAGAGGCGACCCCGCTCTCGCGGCGCAGCCGCTCGATGAGCCGCAGATAATTCGAGGCGTCCCAGTCGCGGAAAGCGTTCCCGGCGCTGATGTGGACCGCGACGTAAGCGGACCCGGCCAGCCCCGCTTCGGACAGGAGGCGATCGACCCGGGCCGCCTCCTCGGGCCGGGCCTCGGGAAGACGGATGGGCGGAATCTCGGAGTCGCCGCCGGTCAGGGTCCTGACCAGGTTGACGTGGTTGACGACGCTGTGGACGGTGCCGTCCGCAGCCGCGCGCGGGACGCGCCGGTTGTAGACGAAGCCCTTGGCGCCCGTTTCGTAGCCGATCCTGAGGCGGGCCCCGGAGAAAAGGGTCATCCAGGCCGCCCTCGGTCCGCCGTGAAAGTCGACGACGACGTCATACTTTTCGCGGCGGAGGCGGAGGAGGAAACGCACGAACGCGGCGGTTCCGAGGTGGGAGGGGAGGATGATCGCACGGTCGAGGTGGGGATGGTCCTCGATGAGCCGGCGGAAGGGCTCCTCCACGACATAGGACAGGGATGCGCCGGGGAAAGCCTCGCGGAGAATCCCCAGGGCGGGGGTCGTCATGACGATGTCGCCGATGCGCCTCAGGCGAATGAGCAGGATGGTCCGGGGCGGCTGGGGATCAGCCCTTGGCGGGAGCGTCGGGTTCAACGATCGCCTCTTCCACGAGCATCACGGGGATGTCCTCCCGGATGGGGTAGACGCGGCGGCAGGTCAGGCACTTGAGGCCGCTCCCGTCCGGGGTCAGGACGACGTCCCCCCGGTCGGCGGGGCAAGCCAGGATCTTGATAAGCTCGGGATCGATAGACATCCGTCTCTCCTGCGGCCTTATCATATCTTATCCGGCGCGGGCGGGTCAACCGGACAGGCGGGCGATCGGCCCGGCCGCTACCCGCCTAAGGCGCGGAGGCGCTCCCGCTCGCCGATGACGATGAGGATGTCGCCGCTGCGCAGGGCGAAATCCGGGGCGGGGTTGAAGTTCATCTTGCCGTCGCGCCGGACGGCGACGATGACGGCGTTGTAGCGCTCCCGGAATCCGGCCTCGCGGATGGTCCGGCCGTCGAGATCGGACTTCTCGCCGATGGCCCGTTCCTCCAGGGACAATCCGTAGTCGCGGGGGCCGAACACGAAGTCGAAGAAATCGACGACATTGGGCTTCTGGACCATCCGGACGATCCGGTGGGAGGACAGCTCGTAGGGCGAGACGACCCGGGTCGCCCCGGCCTTGTAGAGCTTCTTCTCGTTGGAGCTGTCCATGGCCCGGGCGATGATGATCAGGTTGGGGTTGACTTCCCGGGCGGTCAGGACCGTGAAGATGTTGTCGGCGTCCTCGGACAGGAGCGAGATAAGAACGCGGGCCTTCTCGATCCCGGCCGCCTTCAAGGCGTCCTCCTCGGTCGCGTCGGCGTTGAGAACGTTGTAGTTCCTCTCCTCGGCGGCGGCGTAGCGCCGGGGATCCAGTTCGAGGATGATGACGTCGAAGCGGGCTTCGGCAATCTCGCGGCAGACGGCCTCGCCCATCCGGCCGAACCCGGCCACGACGACGTGATCTTTCATCTTGGTGATATTTCGTTCCATCTTCCGTCTCCCCAGGATTTTCCGGATGCGCCCCTCCATCGTGTCCTCGACGATGGTCTCCAGGACGTAGAACACGATCCCCAGCCCCATGATGATTAGGAAAACCGTAAAGATTTTTCCGGGCGTCTGGAGGGGAATGACCTCCCGGTAGCCGACCGTGGTCACCGAGATGATTGTCATGTAAAAGGCGTCGATCAGCGAGCAGCCCGTGATCAGGACGTAGCCGAGCGTGCCGCCGGCGATGACCGCCAGGAGCAGAAGGCCGAGGGTCAGGAGCTTTCGGCGCCGGATGATCGTCTGCAGGGGACCCCTTGGGACCTCAGGGTTTTTATAACAGAATCGTTCCGGGTTGACAATCGGCAATTGACCTGACCGTCGATCAGTATTCCATAATATTTGCCGAATCTTCAATTCTCGGTTTTGCGGCGAGGAGGCCGTCCTCCGCCCCCGAGCCCCGTGGAACCAGTCCCGTCGGTTCCCCCCGTCGGATAAAGCCGCCGGGGCCCCCCTCCGCTACGGGGGCTTGAGGGCGGCCTCCTCGCCACTTGAAAAAACAGGTTCCGCTAGCATGTTCCACCATTCCCGTACTCTGAAATATGGAAATCCGAAAATTGTTCGACGGTCAGGCAATTGACTTCAGAAGGACGGGGTGGTATCTATTATTCCGGTTTTGAGCGGAGCGAGATGAGATTCTGTTTTTTAGGCGGGTTCGACCCGGCCTATCCGAGGAACGCCGTCAACAGGAAGGGCCTCGTCCGGGCCGGGGCCGAAGTCGACGCCTGTCCGAGCCCGGCTCGCCTCAAGTTCTGGGCCCGCTATCCCGCCCTGGCCGCTCGGGCTGCCCGTGCTTGGCGTGGTCTTCGCAAGGACGCGGACTCGGTTTTTTTCGTCCCCGAGTTCTGTCAGAAAGACGTCCCGCTCGCCGCGGCCCTGGCCTTCCTGGCCCGCCGCCGCGTCGTCTTCGACCCCCTTGCCTCGCGCTACGAGACCAAGATCCTCGACTGGCGGCGCCGCGCCCCCGGCTCCCTTTCGGCCTGGTGGAACTTCAAGATCGACCGCTGGGCTTTCCGCTTGTCCGACCTCGTCCTGGCCGATACGAGCGAGCACAAGAATTACTATTGCCGGACCTTTGGCGTCCCGGCCGGGAAGGTCGAGGTCCTGCCGCTCGGCTGCGACGACGACCTGTTCAGTCCGGGGCCCAACCCGAAGCGCGGTTCGTCGCGGCCGTTCACGGTCCTTTTTTTCGGCTCCTTCCTCCCCCTCCACGGCGCCGACGTCGTCGTTCGAGCAGCTAAAATCGTCGCGGACAAAGACCCCGCGATCCGTTTCCGGATGATCGGGTCGGGACAGACGCTTCCGGCGGTCCGGGCCGAGGCCGGGCGGCTCGGGCTCGGGAATGTCGAGTTCACGGACTGGCTCCCGGCCGGCGCGCTTCCGGCGCAAATCGCGGCGGCCGACCTATGCTTGGGAATCTTCGGGAGGACGGCCAAGGCCGCCCGCGTCGTCCCCCATAAGGTCTTTCAGTCCCTGGCCATGAGAAAGCCGCTGATCACGCTCCGGACGCCGGCGGTCCTGGAGTTTTTCGCCCACCGCAAGCATCTCTTTCTCTGCGCCAAGCCCGAGCCCGAGTCGCTGGCCGCGGCCATCCTCGAGCTGCGGAAAAACGACGAGCTGCGATCGAAAATCGCGGAGGGAGGGTATGCCCTGGTCAAAGATCGTTTTTCGCCCGAGGCCGTCGCCGGCCTTCTTATCGAAATCGTCGCGCGTCACAAGGCCAAACCATGAATGCGCTCGCGGACCGGCAGCTCTCTCCGCTGGGAATCGAGACGGCCCGCTTGCGCGGCCTGCTTCACGCCCGCTTCCGGGACCAAGCGGCTGAGCTGGCGCGGGTCTTCGAAACGGGCCGGTCGCCGCTCGACGGCCCGGGGGCGAGAATCATCCACGAGGGCCGCAACCGCCTCGGCCTGCTGATCTGGCCCTGGATGATCGTCGGGTTTCATGAGGTTGTCGTCAAGGAATTCCGGTTCCGCGGCGCCAATAAACTGAAGACCCTGTTCGGTCCGTCCAAAGCGTTCCGGGCCTGGCGCGGCGCCGTCGGCCTCATCGAGCGCGGCATCCCGACGCCGTTCCCGGTGGCTTTCCTCGAGGAGCGGACAAACGGCTTCCTCCGCAGCGGCTTCTACCTCTCAGGATGGGTCGCGGGGGGGCGCGAGATCCGGCATCTCTTCCTGGAGCGCGAGGGCGATCCGCTCCGGGAGCTCGTGGCGAGGCTGGCCGCGTTCCTGAGGGAATGCCACGACAAGGGCATCCTCCATCGCGACCTTTCGGACGGGAACATCCTGGTCAAGTTGGACGAGGCCGGCCGGCATCGCTTCATCCTCCTCGACACGAACCGGATCAGAATCCGGCGGCGGATCGGCCTCCGCGGCCGTATCGGGAACCTCGTCCGCCTCGGCGTGCCGCCGGCTTCCCGGCGCTTTTTCGTCGATCTTTATCTTGGGGACGTCCGGCGCAAGGCTTTCTGGTTTTTCTACTACCGGGCCCGCAAGGGCGCCTACGCGGGCGCCGTCGCCCTCAAGAAAAAGCTCCGCCTCCGGAAGCTGGCCCGGGCGCTGAGGATCCAGTGACCCGTTCGCAGACGCCAAGCGCCGCCTTTCAAAGCGGGGATGAATTGCGAGGCTCAGGGTTAACCCTGAACAAGCCCAGGCCTTGCAGTACTCACGAGCCGGGAACGGATCATGAGTGCCAGC
The DNA here is from genome assembly GCA_963702005.1 of Candidatus Aminicenantota bacterium. Lineage (GTDB taxonomy): Bacteria > Acidobacteriota > Aminicenantia > Aminicenantales > JAFGBC01 > JAFGBC01. The sequence continues at coordinate 413,837 of OY969696.1, read as the reverse complement.
CTTCAGGCCGGAGTGTCGAGGGTTTTACATGAGCTTTCCCTTCGCCTGGAACGAGCTCGCCGACCAACCGCACAACGTGGCGCCCAAGAGCGAGCGCCTTCGCTATCATATTCGGCACGCCGGAAGCTACGTCGAGCTGGCGTGGTCGAACCTGCGCCGGGCGGCTCCCATACTCGGCAACCTCGCCCGCAACCGGGCGGGGATATACAAGCGGCCGGCGACGCTCTCGAATGCCTTCGGCTTGGCCGTCTCTCCAGTCCCAGGCGACGATCCCGGCGTCCTCGATTTTCTCGCCGAGACGGGCGTCCGCGAGACGCTCATTCGCATTCCGTCCTGGGAGAAGGCCAGGCTCGCGGATTACGAGCGGTTCGCGCGCCGCGTCCATGATCGTGGATTCGGCCTCGTCCTGGCCCTTCTCCAGCGCCGTGACGACGTTTTCGACCAGGCCGGCTGGGTCCGGTTCCTGGATGAAGTCTTCGACCGCTTCGGCCCCCTCGCTTCCCACTTCGAAATCGGGCATGCTTGGAACCGGACGAAATGGGGTTTATGGAGCTTCCGGGAATACCTCGACCTGGCCCGGCCCGCCTTCGATCTCGCCCCCCGCCGTGGCGTCAAATTGGTCGGGCCGGCCGTCATCGATTTCGAGTTTCACCTCTATCCGCCGACCCTGCCCCGCCTCCCCTTCGACAAGGTCAGCTCCCTGCTCTATGTAGACCGGACGGGACCGCCCGAGAGCCGCCAGTTCGGGTGGAGCGCGGCCGGCAAGGCGGCCCTCCTCAAGGCCGTCGTCGACGCCTCGGCCCGGGGCGGCCGGAATGTCTGGGTGACCGAGGTCAACTGGCCGCTCAAGGGGACGGGCCCGTATTCGCCCGTGGCGGGACGGCCCAATGTGACCGAGGACGAGCAGGCGAGCTACCTCGTTCGCTATTACGTCTTGCTTCTGGCGGCCGGCTTCGTCGAGCGCATCTACTGGTGGCAGCTCGCGGCGCCGGGCTACGGGCTCGTCGATACGCGAGGGGGCTCGTGGAGGAGGCGGCCCGCTTTCGCGGCATTCCGGACCCTGGTCCGCGAGCTGGACGGGAGCGAGTTCATCGGGCGGGACGGCCGCGGCCCGGTCCGGGTCTTCTATTTCAAGAAGGGCGGCGAGTACAAGGCCGTTGCCTGGAGCGCGGGCCGGCCTCAAGAGTTCGAATTCGAGCGGCCCGCGCGCCGCGTCTTAAATCGGGACGGCGGAGAGGAACCCGGCTTCGGCGCCCGCCGCCTCCGGCTCGAAGGGAGTCCCCGTTATGTCGTCTTCAGCGAACGTCCCGTTCCGGAAACATGAGGTCGAGGACTACGAGCGGCGCCGCTACCGCGGCCTCGACCAGAGGATCGTCCACGGACGGGAGATGCGGATCCTGAGGCGGATCTTTCGGAGGATCGGGCCGGGATCGAAGCGGGTGCTCGACGTCCCCTGCGGTTACGGCCGCTTCTCTGGGCTGTGTCTGGGGGAGGGCCTCGGACTTTGCAGCGCCGACCTCTCTTTCCATATGGTCCGCCGGAGCTTGGACGCGTCGCCTGATCCCGCCCGGCATTCCGGCGCCGTGGCCGACCTTAAGGCGGGCCTTCCCTTTAAAGACGGAGCTTTCGATGTCCTGCTCTCCATGCGGTTCTTCCACCACGTCCACAAAACCGAGGAGCGGGGCCGGATCCTGGCCGAATTCGGGCGCGTCGCGGGACGCTGGGCGGTCGTCTCCTTCTACAAGATGAACGGCCTCCATTACGTCCAGAGGCTCGTGCGCCAGCGGCTGTTCCGGACCAAGACGAGGATCAAGATGGTTCCCTTCGCCGAGTTTAAACGGGACCTTGAAGCAGCCGGGTTCACCGTCCGGGTCAAAAAAGCCCTCCTCGCGGGCATCCACGCCCAGTATATTCTGCTCTTGGAGAGGGTTAGAAGCGGATCCTGAAGCCGGTCCGGAGGGCGAGACCGGAGAAATCGACCCGGGCCTCGCGCGGGTCGTATACGCCCGCTTCGGACGGCGCGCGCTCCCGGATGAACATGAGCGGAAAGGAATCCCCTTCGGCAATCTTGCCCGTATAGAAATATAGAATCCCTTCCTCGCCGGCGGTCGATCCGTCGGGCGCCTTGAAGACGTTCTTGCCCTCGAAGCCCGAGACGCGGGCGAAGCGGCCGGAGGCTTCGACGATAACCGCGACGGGACCGAAAATCGGGCGCTCCCAGGAGACGCTCGCGTAGAAGCCGAGCCCATGGGCCCGGGCGTCGCCCTTCCATTCGGCGCTCGTGCCCGTGCTCGAGAACCGGTAGAGATAGCGGCAGCGGGCGAAGTAGAATTCGAGCCCGGTTTTGACGACGAAGGCGGGGGCGGGCGCGAGGACGAGATGGATCCGAATGGGAATAGAGCTGAGCTCGGGGACGATGTCGAGCCGAGCATCGTTCGCGCCGCCCCGGTAGCTGAGCACGATTTCGTCCCCGGCGTAGATGATTTCGGCGGCGACACCGATCCCGACCCGGGGACGAATCCAGTAATCGAGAGAAAAGCCGGCCGACGGTCCTAGGTGGGCGGATCCGACGCGTCCGTTGTACAGGATGCCGAGCCGGGCTTGGTAATAATCGGCCGTTCCTCGGACGGCTTTGTTGGGATCGCCGCCGGCCAGATAGACGACGCCCCCGGAGATCTCGAACGCGAACGGCCTGAGCGGCGACGCGGGCTCGGAGCGGGACGCTTGGGCCTGCGGGCTCTGGATGCGAGGCTGTGGGCGAAGGTCCGGCGGGGGTTGCTGGAGAGGCTCGGGGGTCTCCTTCGTCGGCGGCTCCGCCGGAACCCGGGGCTGGAGGAGGACGACCAAGCTTTCGTGAACATAACCCGCGAGCGGTTTCCCGTCATCGGATACCAAGCGGACGAGGAACCATTCGCCCTCCTTGCCGTCGGACTCGAGGATCGTCCCTTGGGGGACCTGTCGTACGAGGGCGGCACCGATGTCGGGCTTGAGCCGGATGTTGGCCTGCTCGGCCGATACTTTGAGCTTGACGGTCTGGGCAGGCAGCATGAGCGCCGACGCCAAGACCGAGAGCGCGCAGACGAGGATCGCGGCGAGACATTTATGGGTCGGCCGAGTCATTCTGCAGCGATTATACCTTAAAAGGGACGCTAAAATTGGCGATAATATTGGTGACAGACATCCCTTTTCCCAATTTTCATTTTTCTGTTGCCTGCCGGGGGGGAATTGACTATAATCTTCCCGGCCTTGAACCCCAAGATGGATGGATAGACGGCGCGCGAGCCTGGTCCTCGAGGACGGACACGTCTTCGAGGGCGAGGTATTCGGCGAGTCGCGCCCGACGGCCGGCGAAGTCGTCTTCAACACCGGGATGGCCGGGTATCCCGAGAGCCTGACCGATCCCAGCTATGCGGGCCAAATACTCGTCCTTACTTATCCCATCATCGGAAACTACGGCGTCCCGCTTCGGACCGATCCCGACGGCCTGGACGGTCCGTTCGAGTCGGGCCGCATCCAGGTGAGCGGGCTCATCGTCTCCTCCTTGTGTCCGGCGCCCAGCCACTGGTCCTCGGCCCGCACCCTCGACGCCTGGCTCCGCGACGAGAACGTTCCGGGCATCCAAGGCATTCCCACCCGGACCCTGACCAAGATCCTACGCGAGAAGGGGACAATGCTTGGAAAGTTCGTCCTCCCCGGGCGGGACACGGATTTTATGGACCCGGATAAAATCAACCTGGTCGAGCGCGTCTCGGCCGAGAAAGTTCAATCCTACGGTTCGGGCCGCAAGCGGATCGCCCTCCTCGACTGCGGGGTCAAAAACAACATCATCCGCTGCCTTGTCGGCCGGGGCGTCACGGTTCTCCGCGTTCCCTGGAACTGCGACCTCGCCTCCCTCGACTACGACGGCCTCGTCATCTCGAATGGACCCGGCAATCCCAAGATGTGCGGCCGGGCGATCGAGGAAGTCGCCAAAGCCATGGCCGGGGGCAAGCCCATCTTCGGTATTTGCCTGGGAATCCAGATCCTCGCCCTGGCCGCCGGCCTTGACACCTATAAATTAAAATACGGCCACCGCTCCCAGAACCAGCCCTGCCTCGAGACGCGGACCGGCCGCTGTCCGATCACCAGCCAAAACCACGGTTATGCCGTCAAGCCCGAGTTGGGCCCCGACTGGGAAGCCTGGTTCCTGAACGCCAACGACGGGACGATCGAGGGCATTCGCCACAAGCGGCTTCCCTTCCGGGCCGTCCAGTTCCATCCCGAGGGAGCGCCCGGACCCCGCGACACCGAATACCTGTTCGACGAATTCCTGGAGGCCGTCCGGTGAAGGTCCTTCTCCTCGGCAGCGGCGCCCTCAAGATCGGCGAGGCGGGCGAGTTCGACTATTCCGGCTCCCAGGCCCTCAAGGCCCTCAAGGAGGAGGGGGTCCAAACCGTCCTCGTCAACCCCAATATCGCCACGATCCAGACCGGGCGCGAATTCGCCGACCGCATTTACTTCCTCCCCGTCAACCGCGAGTTCGTGGAGCGGATCATAAAGCGCGAGAAGCCCGACGGGATCCTGCTCGGGTTCGGAGGCCAGACCGCCCTCAACTGCGGCGTGAGCCTGGAGGGCGCCCTCGAGCGCCACAAGGTCCGCGTTCTGGGGACCCCGCTCCGGACGATCAATGAGACCGAGGACCGGGCCCTGTTCGTCGCCAAACTGGGCGAGATCGGGGTCTTGACCCCGCGCGGCGTCGTTGTGACTTCGGTCCGGCGCGGGATGGCGGCGGCGTCCTCGCTGGGTTTCCCGCTCATGGTCCGCGTTTCCTACGACCTGGGCGGGCGCGGCTCGGGGGTCGTCCGGGACGCGGCCGAGCTCCAGGCCAAGCTCGAGCGGGCCTTCGCGTTCTCCAAGCGGGTCCTGCTCGAGGAGTACCTCCACGGTTGGAAGGAGATCGAGTACGAGGTCGTCCGCGACGGCCGGGACAACTGCCTGACCGTCTGCAACATGGAGAACCTTGACCCGATGGGCTTCCACACCGGCGAGAGCGCCGTCGTCGCCCCCTCCCAGACGCTGACAAACTTCGAGTACCACGAGCTGCGCCGCATCGCGATCCAGGTCGTCCGCCACCTGGGGGTGGTCGGCGAATGCAACATCCAATTCGCGCTCGACCCGGCCCGCTGGGACTACCGGGTCATCGAGGTCAACGCCCGGCTGTCGCGGAGTTCGGCCCTGGCCTCGAAGGCGACCGCCTACCCGCTGGCTTACGTGGCGGCCAAGCTCGCCCTGGGTAAGACGCTCCCCGAGCTCCGCAATTCCGTCACCGGCGTCACGACGACCTGCTTCGAGCCCGCCCTCGATTACATCGTCTGCAAAATCCCCCGCTGGGATCTCCAGAAGTTCCGGCGCGTCGAGTCGAAGATCGGCTCCGAGATGAAGAGCGTCGGCGAGGTCATGGGGATCGGCCGGAACTTCGAGGAGGCCTTCCAGAAGGCCCTCCGCATGCTCGAGATCGGCGTCGACGGATTCGACTCGGACCTGAGGCTGGGGCCGCTCGCCGAGGAGCTTAAAACGGACAAGCGCTTCTTCGCCATCGCCAAGGCGTTGCGGCTCGGCTGGCCAGTCCCCAAGCTCCGCCGCATCACCGGGATCGACCCCTGGTTTCTGGAGCGGATGAAAGGCCTCGTCGCGATGGATGAGAAGCTCCGGGCCAAACGGCTGACGAGGCCCGTCCTCCTTGAAGCCAAGCGCGCCGGCTTCTCGGACGCGCGGATCGCCGTCCTGGCCGGCCGGAAAGAAGCATCCGTCCGCGCCCTCCGCAAGAGGTGGGGGATCGTACCGGCCGTCAAACAGATGGACACGCTGGCCGCCGAGTATCCGGCCCGGACGAACTACCTCTACCTGACTTACGATGAGACGGAGGACGACATCGCGTTCGGAGACCGGGGCGTGCTCGTGCTCGGCTCGGGGCCCTATCGGATCGGCTCGTCGGTCGAGTTCGACTGGTGCTCGGTGAGCTGCGTCCGGTCGCTGGCCGCCCAGGGGCGCAAGACGATCGTCCTCAACTCGAACCCGGAGACGGTCTCGACCGACTACGACATCTCCGACCGTCTCTACTTCGAGGAGATGACCCTCGAGCGGGTGCTCGATGTCTGCGACAAGGAGCGGCCCGACGGGGTCGTCGTCTCGATGGGCGGCCAGACCCCCAACAACCTGGCCGCCCCGCTGGCCCGGAACGGCGTCAGGATTCTGGGGACGGCGCCTTCGGACATCGTCCGGGCCGAGGACAGGAATAAATTCTCGGCCCTGCTCGACCGGCACGGCGTCGAGCAGCCCGAGTGGAAGGAACTCTCCTCGCTCCGCTCGGCCCGCGCTTTCGCCCGCACGATCGGATTCCCGGTCCTCATCCGGCCCAGTTTCGTCTTGAGCGGATCGTCGATGTCGGTCGCCTTCGACCTGGACGGCCTGGAGCGCTACCTGGCCAAGGCCGGGGGCTTCTCCCCCGGGCAGTCCATCATCATCACCAAGTTCATCGAGGGCGCCAAGGAGATCGAGTTCGACGGAGTCGCCGCCCAGGGCGAGCTTCTCTGCTACGCGATCGGCGAGCATATCGAGAACGCCGGCGTCCACTCCGGGGACGCGACCATCATCCTGCCCGCCCAAAGGATCCACGTCCAGGCCCACCGCGAGGTCCGGCTGATCGCCAAGAAGATCGCCCGCGCCCTCCGGATCAGCGGCCCCTTCAACATCCAATTTATCGCCAAGGACGACCGGATCAAGGTCATCGAGTGCAACCTGCGGGCGTCCCGGACCTTTCCCTTCGTCTCCAAGACCTACGGCGTCGATTTCATCGACATCGCGACCAGGGCCATGCTCGGGGAATCGACCGGGCCCGTCCACAAATCCCTGTTCGAAACGGACGCCATCGCCATCAAGGCGCCGCAGTTCTCCTTCTCCCGGCTCAAGAAGGCGGACCCGATCCTGTCGGTCGAGATGGCCTCGACCGGCGAGGTCGCCTGCTTCGGCCGGAGCGTCCAGGAGGCCTTCCTCAAGGCCATCGTCGCGACCGGCTTCCGCATCCCGCGCCGGTCGGTTTTCGTTTCGATCAAGGGGGACGTCAACCGGGTCCGTTCCTTGGACTGGATCCGCGGATTAGCGGCCCTCGGGTTCGAGATGACTGCGACCGAGCACACGGCCGAGTTCCTGCGCCGGAACGGGATCGCGGCCGAGCGCCTCTACAAGCTTCACGAGAGCCGGGAGCCCAACGTCCGAACCCGGCTGAAGGGCGGCCGGATCGACCTCGTCATCAACATTCCGTTCTCCTACGACCGGCTCGAATTCGACGACTCCTACGAGCTCCGGCGCATGGCGGTCGACTTCGGAATCCCGCTCATCACCAACATCCAGCTGGCCCGGCTGCTGGCCGAGTCACTGGCCGCCAAGCCCGACCTCGAGGCCCGCCCTTGGGACGAATACCTCGGATAATTCTGGGGACACACGACTTAATTCCGATATCTTCAAGCTGGAAAGCACAACGAATTAAGTCGTGTGTCCCCAGAATTATTTCATGGCTTGCGCGAGAGGGGATATAGGCGCTAATATGAACTCAAAGGAGATAGCCATGCGGGTCGTATCGATCAAGCCCAAGGCCGCCCCGGCCGCGATCGTCTGCCTCCTCCTCGCGGCGTCGCCGCTCCTGGCCGCGAAGACGCCGCGCATCAAGTTCCAGGAGGAGACCTGGAATTTCGGCAAGGTCAAGGAAGGGACCGCCCTCAGCCACGAGTTCGTGTTCAAGAACACGGGCGACGCCGACCTCGTCATCGAGAAGGTCCGGACCTCGTGCGGCTGCACGGCCGCCCTCGCGTCGGATAAAACCGTCGCCCCGGGCAAGGAGGGGAAGATCGGAGTCAGCTTCGACAGCCGATCGTACGCGGGGAAAGTCGTCAAGTACGTCTATGTGGATTCGAACGACCCGGTCGATCCCAACAAGGAGCTCTCGGTCGCGGCCGACGTCGAGATCCCGCCTCGGGCCCGGATCGACGTCATTCCCTACAACCTCGACCTCGGGCTCCTGCTCGAGGGCGAGGAGATCAAGGGCCAGTTCGCGCTCTCCAACGTCGGCGAGCTCGAGCTCACAGCCGAATGCGTCCACCGCGACGCCAAGTACTTCGTCAAGGGAAAGCCGATCTCCTTCCCGGTCAAAATCGCGGCCGGTAAAAGCCTCGAGGTCGAGTTCCGGGTCCCCGCCGAACCGCGTAAGGGCATGATCCGAGAGTACATCCTGGTCAAGTCCAACGATCCGGTCCGCTCGACGGTCTCCATCTACATCAGCGGCTTCCTGATTACCCGCGATCAGCTCAAGGACCTATTCAAGCGCTACAAGGACGTCCTCAAAGACTGACGCGGCCGGCCCCTCCATGGAGCTTAGGCTGAGGGTCAAGGTCCAGCCCCGAGCGAAGAAACGGGGAGTCGACTGGCTGGTGCCCGGCGAGTGCAGAGTTCGGGTCCTCGCTCCGCCCGTCGAGGGGAAGGCGAACAGGGAAGTCCTGGAAGTCCTGGCCGCCGACCTCGGACTCGCCGCCGGCCGCCTGGCCATCGTTCAAGGGGACAAATCAAGCCGCAAGGTCGTGGCCGTCGAGGTCGATGAGAAAGCGCTCCCGGCCTTCGCCGGAAAACTGCCCGTTCCCAAGCAGGGGGTTCGCTCATGACCATCCACAATCTCGTCAGCTTTCTGGGGATTTTCATCCTGGCCGGAGTCGCCTGGCTCTGCTCCGAGAATCGCAAGGTCGTCAACTTCAGGGTCGTCCTGTGGGGGATCGCCCTCCAGCTGCTGTTCGCCCTGTTCATCTTCGCCGTCCCGGTCGGGAGCCGCTTTTTCCTGGCCGTCAACAACGTCGTCGTGACGGTCCTCGACAGCGCCACGGCCGGGACGAGGTTCGTGTTCGGCCGGCTCGCCCTTCCGCCCGGCGCCGTCAACGAGGCCGGCGAGACATCTCTCGGCTCCTTCCTGGCTTTCCAGGCTTTGCCGACCATCATCTTCTTCGCCGCCCTGGTCGGCGCCCTCTACTACCTCAAGATCATGGACTGGGTCATCCGCGGCTTCGCCTACGTTTTCACCCGGCTGATGCGTATCAGCGGGGCCGAGTCCCTCTCGACCTCGGCCAACATCTTCGTGGGCGTCGAGTCGGCCCTGGTCGTCCAACCCTACCTGGCCGGGATGACGCGCTCCGAGTTCACGACCATTCTGACCGCCGGCATGGCGACGATCGCCTCGACCGTCCTGGCCATGTACGTCATGATGCTCCAGAGCGTGTTGCCGACGATCGCGGGACACCTCGTCTCGGCCTCGTTTCTGGCCGCGCCGGCCGCCCTGGTCATGTCCAAGCTCATCGTCCCCGAGACGGGACGTCCCCAAACCCTGGGCCTCAACATCAAGCCCTATTCCGAGCACGAGGACAACTTGATCATGGCCATCATCAACGGCGCCAACGCGGGGCTGCGCTTGCTCGGCGGTATTGTCGCGCTCCTCCTCGCCTTCCTGGGACTGCTGGCCCTGCTCGACCTCGTCTTGGGCTGGGCTGGCGGGGGAGCCAACCACCTGTTCGGCTGGAACGTGACCTGGTCGATCAAAACGTTCCTCGGCTATGTTTTTTACCCGTTTACGCTCATCCTCGGGGTCGCTCCTTCGGACGCCATGGCGGTCGCCCGGCTCATCGGCGAGAGGACGGTCGCGACCGAGGTCGTCGCCTACCGGGATCTGGCCAATCTCCTGGCCGCCCACGGTCTCTCCGATCCGCGTTCGGCCGTCATCGCTTCTTACGCTCTGTGCGGGTTCGCCCACATCGCCTCGCTCGCGATCTTCGTCGGCGGGACGGGGGCGCTCGTCCCGAGCCGGATCAAGGACCTGTCGCGGATCGGCTTTAAAGCCCTTCTGGCCGCGACCCTGGCCTGCCTGATGACGGCCGCCGTGGCCGGCACCTTCGCCACCCGCGGTTCCGTCCTTCTCGGGAGACTCGGGCAATAAGGCTCGTAGGACGCGAATTGGCCCCAGCGAGTCCAATTTGCTCCGACTCAGGACCTCTCTCTCCTCAAGAGAGGAACCATGCCCGTTCGGTCCTTCGACGGCCTGCTCCCGCCTTATTGCCCTCGTCTGTCCTTAAAAAAGGGCGAGGATTTATATTCAATCCCCTCGGAGCGGTTTTTTATTTATCAGGTTTCCTGTTAAAATAGCTTGACCCGAGGGGGTCCTGAGGGCAAGGCCCGCGATGGTCGGAGCGTCTATTTCCGGAGCCGCCGGCGAGAATAATTGTGCGGTCCCCCGCGTCGTAATAGACAAGGTGGCGGATCATCGCGTATACTGGGTGGCCTTGAACCTGGTCTTGGGCGACAGCCTGGGGCCGGCGCAGAGGATCGCCGCGCGGTTTATCCCGCTGGATGGCGCGTTCAGGGCCGGGCCGGCCGTCCTCCGCAGCCTCGGACTGAGCGAGGTCCAGGCGGAACGGCTGTCCTCGGCCAAGATTCTTGAGGAGGCCGCGCGCGACCTGGAGCGGATCGAGAAGAGGGGCATCGCTCTTCTCCTCCGGGATGACCCGGCCTATCCGCCCTACCTGCGGGAGATTTATGATCCTCCGCCGGTCCTGATGTGCGTGGGAAGGCCCGAAGTCCTCAGCCGGCCGGGCGTTTCGATCGTCGGGTCGCGGCACCCTTCGCCCTACGGGCGGGCGGTGGCCGAGCGGCTCGGCCGGGACCTAGCCGAGCGGGGGCTGGTCGTGACGAGCGGCCTGGCGGTCGGGATCGATGCCGCGGCCCATTGGGGCGCGCTCAGGGGCGGCCTGACGGCCGCAGTGCTGGGAGCGGGCTTGGATGTGCCCTATCCGAAGGAGAACAAGAAGCTCATGGACAAGATCGTGGACAGCGGCGGCGCCGTCGTGTCCGAGTTCCCGCTCGGCGCGGCTCCGCTGGGATTCCATTTTCCGCTCCGGAACAGGATCATCAGCGGTCTGTCCATGGCCTTGATTGTCGTCGAGGCGACCCGTATAAGCGGGTCCCTCATTTCGGCCCGGCTCGCCCTCGATCAGAATCGGGAGGTCATGGCCGTGCCCGGGAACGTCTCGTCCGAGCTCAGCGCCGGGGCCAACTGGCTTATCCAGACCGGGGCCAAGCTCGTCCAGGGCTGGGAGGACGTCGCCGCCGAGCTCCCGCCGCCCCTCCGGGATGAGCTCCTGGCCCAGGCCGCCTGCCGCCGGGAGAGCCGTCCGGTGCCGGGACCCGAGAGCGCCAAAGTCCTGGCTCTGCTCCGGGAAGATGGTCTGACCGATGTCGACGAGCTGGCCGACCGGTCCGGCTGTTCCATGTCCGAACTTTTAACCGTCCTGCTCGACCTCGAGCTCCAGGGATGGATTCTCCAGCATCCCGGCAAGCGCTTCCAGAGGAGACCTTAAATGCCGAAATCCCTCGTCATCGTCGAATCGCCGGCCAAGGCCAAGACGATCAATCGCTACCTGGGCCCCGGTTTCGTCGTCAAGGCGTCCATGGGGCATGTTCGCGACCTCCCCAAGACGAAGTTGGGTGTCGACGTCGAGCACGACTTCGCGCCCAGCTACGTCGTCATCCCCGACAAGAAAAAAGTCATCGCCGATCTAAGGAAGGCCGCCGAGGACGCCGAGTCCATCATCCTGGCCGCCGACCCGGACCGCGAAGGGGAAGCGATCTCCTGGCACCTGTCCTTCCTGTTCGAAGACCTCCATAAGACGATCCACCGGGCCCTCTTCCACGAGATCACTAAAAAAGGCATCGAGGAGGCCTTCCAGCACTTGGGGACGCTCGACCAGAACAAGATCAACGCCCAGCAGACGCGGCGGATCCTGGACCGGCTGGTCGGATACAAGATCAGCCCGCTCCTCTGGAAGAAGATCGGGGGGAAGAACCTGAGCGCCGGCCGGGTCCAGTCCATCGCTCTCCGTCTCATCTGCGACCGGGAGAAAGAGATCAAGGCCTTCGTCCAGGAGGAATTCTGGCCGATCGCGGCCCGGCTCGAGGCGTCCGCCCCGCCGCCCTTCAAGGCCGAGCTCGTCAAGGCCGACGGGAAGAAGATCAAGGTCGAGACGGGCGAGAAAGCCGAGCGGGTCGCGGCCGACCTCCGGTCCGCCGCGTTTGTCCTGGATAAGGTCAATGTCCGGACCAAGAGCCGGCAGCCCGGCCCGCCCTACATCACGAGCACGCTCCAGCAGGACGGATTCCGGCTTCTGTCCTTCCCGGTCAAGAAGACGATGATGGTCGCCCAGCACCTCTACGAAGGCCTCGAGATCGGCGAGCGGGGCATGGTCGGGCTCATCACCTACATGCGCACGGACTCCTTCCGGGTTTCGGACGAGGCCCTGGGGGGAGCCCGAGACTACATCGTCCGGACTTTTTCCCCGGCTTATCTTCCCCCCTCGCCCCACGTTTTCAAGAACAAGAAGGCGAGCCAGGACGCCCACGAGGCCGTCCGGCCGACCTTCTTCGACCTGCCGCCCGACGCCGTCGCCCCCTATCTCAAGAGAGAGGAACTCCGGCTCTACACCCTGATCTGGAACCGGTTCATCGCCTCCCAGATGAGTCCGGCCAAGATCGAGGAGACCGAGTTTGAGATCTCGGCCGTCCCGCATCCCCAGCAGGCCGCGGACGGGACGGCCGCCCCGGCGCCCGCGGTATCAAAGTATTTACTCAAGACCAAGGGTGAGGTCATCCGCTTCGACGGATTCCTGGCCCTGGGCGGAGGCCAGAAGAAGGACGACGAGATCCTGCCCGCGGCCAAACCGGGCGAGGTCCTTCGTCTGCTCGAAGTCGAGACCAAGCAGAACTTCACCCAGCCGCCGCCCCGATACACGGAGGCGAGCCTGGTCAAGGAGCTCGAGGCCAAGGGCATCGGCCGGCCCTCGACCTACGCGCCCATCATCGACGCCCTCCACAAGCGGGTCTATGTCATCCGGGACAAAGGCAAGTTCGTACCGACCGAGCTCGGCATGTTCGTCACGGATTATCTCGTCCAGAACTTTGCCCATCTCATGGAGATCAAGTTCACGGCGCTCATGGAGGAAGAGCTCGACCGGATCAGCGACGGCGAGAGGAACTGGATCGAATCCCTGCGCAATTATTATCAAGTCCTGGAACAGGATCTCGTCCAAGCCCAGGCCCAGGCGGGCGTCACGGCCAACGGCGGGATCCCGGCCGAGGAGCCCTGTCCCAAGTGCGGGAAACAGGTCGTCATCAAAGGAGGCCGCTTCGGCCCATTCAAGTCCTGCACCGGCTACCCCGACTGCGACTATAAGCAGAGCCTGGGCAAAAAGGAACCCCAGGTCCTAGACGAGCCTTGCCCCGACTGCGGCGCGCCCTTAGTCGTCCGCTGGGGGCGCTACGGTCAGTTCACGGCCTGCTCGAAATATCCCGAGTGCAAGTACGTCAAGAAGGAGAGGTTCGACACCGGCATCGCCTGTCCGCTCGACTGCGGAGGGACCCTCCTCCGCCGCAAATCGAAGCGGGGCCGCTATTTCTACGGCTGCAGCTCGTTCCCCAAGTGCAAGTTCGCGACCTGGGACGAGCCGATCGACCAAACCTGTCCCAAATGCGGAAAGAGGGTTCTCCTCCGCAAGACGCGGGCTAAAACCGGAACCACCATTTCTTGCCGGGACGAAGCCTGCGGCTATAAGCAGCAGGTCGAGACGCCGGCCGCGCCGGTGGCGATAGCCGGGGACGCGAAGCCGGATGCGGCCGGTGAGGGAGGAGCGCCGCCCGATCATGACCAAGGAGCTTGAGGCCTTCCTGGCGTTCCTCGAGTACGAGAAGAACGCCTCCGTCCACACCGTGGCCGGATACCGGAGAGACCTTGCCCAGTACGCGGCTTACCTCAAGGACAAAAAAGCGGATTTCCGACGGGCGGATCCCTATGTCATCCGCGGGTTCCTGGCCCGGCTCCACGAAAGCAAGCTCCGCAAATCGAGCGTGGCCCGAAAATTGGCCGCCCTGCGCTCGTTCTATGCGTTTTGCCTCAGGAAAAAATGGGTCGAGGACAACCCGGCCAAGGTCGTCGCGACACCCAAGCTCGATCGGCCCATCCCGTCGTTCCTCAGCGAGGAGGAGATGGCCGCTTTCCTCGACGTCCCGACGGGCGAGAAGCCGCTGACCCTGCGCGATAAGGGCTTGCTCGAATTCCTCTACGCGACGGGGATCCGGGTCAGCGAACTGGTCGGGATGGATCTCGAGGACGTCCATTTGGGCGAGAGACTCGTCCGGGTTCGGGGCAAGGGAAAAAAAGAGAGGGTCGTCCCGTTCGGCCGCACGGCTGAAGAGAGGCTCCGGGCTTATCTTCGGGCGAGGGCCGTTCTGGCCGGCGAGAGGCTCGGTGAAAAAGCCGTTTTCCTGAACCGGAGGGGCGGCCGCCTGACATCGCGCTCCGTCGAGAGGATCGTAGACAAGTACATCCGCCGGGCCGCCGTCCGGCGCCGAATCAGTCCCCATTCGTTGAGACATTCGTTCGCCTCCCATCTCCTGAGCCGGGGGGCCGATCTGAGGACGATCCAGGAGCTCCTTGGCCACGCCAGCTTGGCCACGACCCAGAAATACACCCACATCGACCTGGGCCGCCTGCTCGATGTCTACCGCAAGAGCCACCCCCGCTCTTAGATCGCGGCTTCGCTCGGTGCGTCCTCCTTGACCCGTTCGCCGACGCTACCCAGCCTTGCAGCACTCATACTAAGCCGTTTCCGGCTTAGTATGGGTGTCGAAGGGTTGACTTCGTCGAAAGCGGGGCATATATAATGGCTGTTCGAGGAAGGGACGAGACGGCATGATCGGGAAAACGCTCCTCCACTATCGAATCATCGAGAAGATCGGGGAAGGCGGGATGGGCGTCGTCTACAAAGCCCTCGACACCCACCTGGATCGGGCGGTCGCCGTTAAGGTTCTGCCGCCCGAAAAGGTCGCCGACCCCGAGCGCAAGCGGCGTTTCGTCCAGGAGGCGAAGGCCGCTTCGGCCCTGAACCATCCCAACATAATCACCGTCTACGACATCGCCTCCGCCGACGGGCTGGATTTCATCGTCATGGAGTATGTGGACGGCCAAACCCTGGACCGGCTGGTCGGACGCCGGGGGATGAAGCTCGAAAACGCCCTCGACTGCGCCGTCCAGATCGCAGACGGCCTGGCCAGGGCCCACGCCGCTGGAATCGTCCACCGCGACCTCAAGCCGAGCAACATCCTGGTCACTCACGACGGCCGGGCCAAAATCCTCGACTTCGGACTGGCCAAGCTCGTCGAGGAGCCCGAGGCCGGCCAGCTGGGGCCCACGGCCACCATCAAGGAGGCGGAAAAACCGCGCACGGAGGAGGGCTTCATCATGGGGACGGCGGCCTACATGTCCCCGGAGCAGGCCGAAGGGAGAAAAGTCGATCCCCGCTCGGACATCTTCTCCTTCGGGGCCGTTCTCTATGAGATGTTGACGGGCCAGAGGGCGTTCAGCCGGGAGAGCCGGATCTCGACCTTGGCCGCGATCCTCCGCGAAGAGCCGAAGCCGGCCGGAGAATTGAACGACTCCCTTCCCCAGGACATCGAGCGGGTCCTCGTCCGCTGCCTCCGCAAGGACCCTTCGCGCCGCTGGCAGACCATGTCCGACCTCAAGGTTGCTCTCCAGGACTTGAAGGAGGATTCGGAATCGGGAAAGCTCAAGGCCGTCGCGGCCGGGATCAAGCCCCGAAAACGGCCGCTTCCCGTCATCGCGGCCGCCGCGCTGGTCTTGATCGGCGTCGGGGCCGTTCTGTTCAGGCTCTTGTTCTTCAAACCCAAGGGGCCGGTCGAATATGAGACCTCGCGACTGACCTTCGACTCCGGGTTCAGCGGTATGCCTACGATTTCGCTCGACGGGAGCCTGGTGGCCTACGCATCCGACCGGAGCGGGGATGGGATGCTCGATATCTGGGTTCAGCAGGTCGCCGGTGGGCAGCCCCTCCGCCTGACCGACGATCCGGCCGATGACACGTCTCCTTCCTTTGCGCCCGACGGCTCCAAGATCGCGTTCAAATCCGGCCGGGACGGGGGCGGAATCTACATCATTGACGCCTTGGGCGGCGAGGCCCGCCGGATCGCCGAGCGGGGCGATTGCCCCCGGTTTTCGCCCGACGGCTCCCTGATCGCCTACCTAGATATCCCTGCCTCGCTGGAGACCCGACTCATAAAAATATACTTAGTCTCTCCCCAGGGAGGGGCGCCGAGACCTTTTCTGCCGGAGTTCTGCGTTTTGGCCTGGGAGACGGGATCGGCTCCGGTCTGGTCGCCCGATGGAAAATCCTTGCTTTTCTACGGCTGGCGCGTCGGCGACCCGGCCTCCGAGGATTGGTGGGTTGCTCCGGTCGACGGAGGCCCCCCCGTCCGGACCGGCGCCTTTAAAAATCTCTCGCTGTCTATCTTCGTCACCTATCCGATCGGCTGGGCGGGCTCCGATGTGTATTTCATTTCGGGGTCGACCGTCGAGGGTATCAATATTTTCCGGACGCCGATCGAACCCGGAAGCTGGGCGATCCGCGGGCCGGCCGAGCCCGTCAGTTTCGGACCGGGCATGAAAAACTACGCCTCCGTGACGCGCGACGGCCGGATTGTATTCGCCAACATCTCGGTGATCATGGGTCCCTGGAGCCTGGCGGCGAAGCCGGATGAAGGCTTTATCTCGGGAGAGCCACGCAAGATCACGGAAGACCTCATGCCCGCCTTCGATTCTTCGTTGAGCCTCGACGGCTCCAAAATCGCGTTCATCACCTTCGGAAGTCTCCGGACGGCATCGGTCGAGGTCCGGGTGAAGGACTTGAAGAGCGGACGGGAGACCTCCATTCCCATGCAAGGAGAGTTCAGTCTCAATAAGCGGCCCCGGCTCAGCTCCGACGGATCCGTCCTCGCCTATCAGGATACCGTTTCCGATGTCAACCGGACTTACATCATCTCCGGGGGATCGACCGCCGGCAGGGAGATCTGCCAGTCTTGCCAGATGATATGTTTCTATTCGGACGCGCATTACGTCCTTGTCGCGGGCCGACGCAACGAGCTCTTCAGGCTGAATGTCGAGTCCGGGGAGAAAATTCCGGTCCTGGCCGTCGAGTCCGGCTTCATTGCAGATGCAACCCTCTCGCCGGATGACTGCTGGATCAGCTTCCTCGTCGGCAAGCCGGACGGCCGGGCCGCGATCTGTCTGGCGCCGCTCGGCACGGCTCCGGTTTCGGAGAAGGAATCCATTCTCGTCTGCGAAGACGACCATTGCCTGCGTTCGCCCAAGTGGTCCCCGAACGGGCGTCTCCTCTACTATCTCTCGGAAAGGGACGGCTCCTGCTGTCTCTACGCGCAGCGTCTTGACCCGGCCTCGAAAAGGCCCGTCGGCGGGGCCATCAGCGTGTATCACGCCCACCAGGCCCGGTTCCGCCTGAACTTTCCGCCCGGCAGCGGGACGATCGGAATCGCCAGGGATAAAATCATCTTTCACGTGAGCGAAATAACGGGCAACATTTACTTGGCCAAGCCAAATAAAAGCTAAGCTAAGGCCGAAAGCAGGGGAACCTTCCCTCCTCGAATCCGGGCGCAGGGGGATATGTCAATCCGCGTTGCCCGAGTTGGCGGCGAAAAGAAATTCCGGTTGACGGACTGAGTCCAGGCAATGAATCTATAACGCAGATAATAAATAAGATACAAGCACGGTGAGAAATGGCACCTTCCTTGCTATAGATGGCTGCGAAAGGAGGCTGCATGTTTCACCCCAAATTCAAGGCGGCGGCCGCGCTCGTCGCGGTCTTCATCCTCTTGGCCGGTTTCGCGTCCGCTTTCGCCCAGTCGAAGGGCGGCGCGGAAAAAATCAACATCAACACGGCCTCGGCCGCGGAGCTCGAAAAGATCCCCCAGATCGGGCCCAAGATCGCCCAGCGGATCATCGACTACCGCAAGGAGAACGGCGGCTTTAAGCGGATTGAAGACATCATGAAGGTCAAGGGGATCGGCGAGAAGATCTTCGGCCGGATCAAGGATCTGATCACGGTCGGAAGCGAAGCCGCCTCGAAATGAGAGGAGGGGGCTTATCCCCCTCCCTCCTCTCAAGGCGCCGTCGGGACCTCGGGGTGGGCGGTCAGATACGCAGCCAGCTTGTTGAGCGCTCGCCCGCGATGGCTGATCCGATTCTTGTCCGCCGCCGCGAGTTCCCCGAAGTGCCTGCGGAGGGGCTGGTACCAGAAGACGGGATCGTAGCCGAAGCCGAGCGCGCCTTTCTTTTCGAGGGCGATGAATCCTTGGACGCGGCCGGTGACTTCCTTGAGAACCCGGCCCCGCCGGGAAAGGACTACGCAGCAGACAAAACAAGCCCTGCGTTTCGCGCGGGGGAAGCCCGTCATCAGCCGGAGGAGCTTCCGGATGTTGGTCTCGTCCGTGGCGGCCGGTCCCGAAAAGCGGGCCGAATAAATGCCCGGCGCCCCGCCCAAGCTCTCGACCTCGAGCCCGGAGTCTTCCGCCAGGGTCAGGAGGTCGGTCTTCCCGCTGTAGAAGAGGCTTTTAGCCCGCGCGTTCTCCAGGAAGGAGGTTCCGGTCTCGGGCGCCCGGGCGAGGATGCCGAGCTCATCGAGCGTGACAAGGACGATAGGAAGGCCGGCCAGCGCGGCGCGGATTTCGGCGGCCTTGCCCCGGTTGGTGGTAGCCGCCAGGATGCGAGTCTCACTCAATCTTGATCTCGAGGATGTCGCCGATCTCGCTCAGACTCTGGCTGAATTCCTGCTCCTTGTCTTCGGACGCGGTCAGCCCGAAGCTGACGACGGCGATGTCCTTTTCTCGTTTGAGATGGAAATCCTCGATCTTGACCCCCAGGTGGATCGAGAGTTTTCGGAGGCTGCCCAGAGCCTCGGCAGAGTCCTTCATCCTCAAGTGGAAGCGGACGGCCGCCCGTTTGTGGAAGTGTCCCTCGAGCTTCAGGAACAGGACGAGGGTCAGGATGACGATCCCGGTGAAGATGACGGCTTCGAGATAGAATCCGGCCCCGACCACGAGACCGAGGCCGGCCACAACCCAGAGCGTCGAGGCCGTCGTCAGCCCGTGGACCATGCCCCGGGCCTGGATGATGGTTCCGGCGCCGATGAAGCCGATCCCGGTGACGACGCCGGCCGCCATCCGGGTCAGCTCGCCCTGACCTCCCCCGGTCCGTTGGAGAACGAGGTCGGAAAGGATCATCATCATGGCCGACCCGACGCAGACGAGGACGTTGGTCCGGAATCCGGCCGGCTTCTGGCTCGTTTCCCGCTCGATCCCGATCAGGCCGCCCAGGGCGGTGGCCAGCACGAGCTTAAGGACGGTTTCGATCAGCGGCATGAGAGTTCTCCCCTATCCGGAATGAGACCGCCTCCGCCTCGGTCATCGTCCGACCTCGTCCAGGACGAAGGCCAGGACGAATAGGAGGGCGAGGACGAGCGTGGACAGCGCGACCGGAACGTTCTTGAGGAGGTGCTCGGGCTCCTCCATGAGGTCCCGTTCGGCTAGCATCTTGCGGTAGATGAGGCCGAAAAAGAGGAGGATGAGCGGGAGGATGAGGAGGAAGGATTGGAGCTTGAAGCGCAGGGCGAAGTACAGGTAGGCCGCCGCGAAAGCCGCGACGCTGGCGAGCATGCCTAAGCCGAGCGACGTCCGGGAATAGGCTTTATGGGACTGGCGGTAGAAGCCGGCCTTGTCTTTCAGGAACCGGTATTCCGAGAATCTCTTGGCGACCATTAAGAAGTTGCCGAAGGCCCACCAGCTCAGGATGAGGCTCAAGGGCGGTCGGGTGGGCGGAAGGGCCGGCGCCAGGGCAGCGAACCACCCGATCAGGAACCGGATGGGATTGTTGGCCGACTCGGACACGGAGTCCAGGAAGGGAATGTCCTTAGTCCGGAAAGGCTTGATGTTGTAAGCGAAACCGGCCAGGAGAAGGGCGACCAGCGACCAGACAAACGGCCGCGAGTACAAGACCCAAGCCGCGGCCAGTGAAAGAGCGGCCAGGCCGGCGCCGAGGAGCGCGAACGGCCCCTTCCGGATTTCGCCCTGGACCAAGGGGCGGAAACGCTTGGTCGGATGATGGATATCGAAGGGCGCGTCGGCGATCTCGTTGACGACGTAGTTGGCCGTCGAGATCATCCAGGTCAGCAGGAACGCCACAACGAGCCGTCCGAAGACCTCGGGCCGGCCGAGGCGCTCGATCTCCGAACGATAAAGGAAGAAAAAGGCGGCGCTCCCGACGAAGATGGCCAGGCTCCGCGGCCACCGTTCGAGACGCATGGCGCGGAAGTAAGCTTTCATCCCGTCGATCCCTTGCGGGCGTAGATCTCGAAGGAATCGCCCAGCGCTAATTTTATAGGAATTCTCCTCAAAAAAGAAGCGAAGCGGGCTCCCCCGAGCAAGAAACGAAAACCCTCGATGCGGGAGACCAAGTAATGAGCGCTGAATGTCCATGCATAGCGGCGGCGCCGAATGATAATGAAGCCGGCCCCCTCCAGCAGGCGAGTCAGGCTCGGCCGGGTGAAGTAGGAAAGATGGCCGGGCCGGAGGTGCCACCATTTCCGGCCCGCGACCGCGGCGGCCGCGCTCCCCAGGTCTGGGGTCACGATGCAAAGAAGACCGCCCGGCGCGAGGATCTTGAAGGCCCGCCGGAGGGCCTCCGCCGGCCGGGGCGTATGCTCGATGACATCGATCATGGTCACGGCCTGGTAGGCCCGGGAGGGGAGGCGGGCCGTCTCGAAATCTCCTTTCCGGATCGCGAGGCCGTACTTGGTCCTGGCGAAACGGACGGCCCAGGAGCTGGGCTCGATCCCGTCCGGCTCCCAACCGCGGGCTCGGGCCAGGTCGAGCAGGATCCCCGTCGCGGCGCCGACGTCGAACAGCCGTCCCCGTCCGGGGAGGAGCCGCTCCAAACCGGCCAGGATCCTCTCGAAATTGCGGGAGCGCCCCTCCGCTTCTTCGTCGTAGAGAGGGTCTTCGACCGCAGCATAGAGAGCGTTCATGAGGGCGGGGGTCGGGCACGGATTGGCGAAGACGTGGCGGCAGTCGCGGCAAAGGCTCAGGTCCCAAAGCCGGCCATAGCCGCGGTCGGTGATCTTAATCTCCTTGGGGCTAAGGTCGGACCCGGCGAAGGTTCCGGTCCGATAGGCGATGAGGCGTTCGCCCCCGCAGACAGGGCAGCGGGCGAGGCGCTCTTGATGGTTGGCTCCGGTCCCCATGTCAGCGGCTGAGAAAATGCTTCATCCAGAAGCCGTATTCGCTGCGGGCGTCGTGCTCGCGCTTCTTCCCTCCGAAGCCGTGGCGCTGGCCGGGATAGAGCATAAACTCGAACTCCTTGCCGAGATCCATGAAGGCGTTGATGAGCTGGACCGAGTTCTGCATATGGACATTGTCGTCCATGTCGCCGTGGGCCATGAAAAGCCTGCCCTTGAGCTTCGCGGCGTGGGTCAGGACGGAGCCGAACTCGTAGCCTTGGGGGTTCTCGGCCGGCGTGTCCATGTAGCGCTCGGTGTAGACGGAGTCGTAAAGCTTCCAATCGGTGACCGAAGAGCTGGCGTAGCCGTGAGTGAAATAATCGGCGTCGCAGGTCAGGGCCAGGCAGGTCGCGTAGCCGCCGTAGCTGCCGCCGGTGATCCCGATCCGGTCCGGGTCGACGAACGGCTTCTGGCGGAGCCAGCGGACGGCTTCGCCCCAGTCGTGCATTTCCCATTTCCCGAGGTTGCGGTGCATGAGGGCCGTCCCTTTCTTGCCGAAGTGGCTCGAGCCGCGGTGGTCGACGCTCAAGACGATGATTCCCTCCTGGGCGTACAGGACGTTCCCCAGCGACGGGAACGAGTTCGCGACGTCGGTCGATTCCGGCCCGCCGTAGATGGAAAACAGGACGGGATATTTACGGGCGGGGTCGAAGTCCGGGGGGAGGATCCAGCGGGCCGGCAGGTTCCAGCCGTCCTTGGTCGGGATCGTGAACAGCTCGACCTTGCCCCAGGCGTAATCTTTCATGGCCGGCGTCTCGCTCGTGTCGATGGCGCGGACGAAGACGCCGCCCGTCGTGCAGAGATTTTGCCGGGCCGGCGCCGTTATGCTCGAGAAGGTATCCAGGAAGTAGGAACCGCCGGGCGAAACCGAGGTCCAGTGGGTTCCCGGCTCCTTGGTCAGCCGCTCCAGCCCGGAGCCGTCGAGACGCGTGACGTAGAGATGGCTTTCGGTGGTCGGATCCCTCCGGGCCGAGAAATAGACTTTGCCGTTCTTCTCGTCGACGAGCCCGATCCCGGTCACGGCCCAATCGCCCGAGGTGACCCGAGCCCGCAGCTTGCCGCCGAGGTCGTAGGCGTAGAGGTGCCTCCAGCCGTCGACGTCGCTGCGGAGGAGGAAGCCGCTGCCGTCCTTGAACATGGTCAGGTCCTCGAAGAATTCGACCCAGGACGGCTGGGACTCGGCGTGGATCTCCTCCTTCTTTCCCGTCGCCGGGTCCACGGCGTAGATCTTGATCGTGTCTTGGCCGCGGTTCATCCACTGGACGGAGAGCTTGGAGCCGTCGGAGAACCAGACGGGCCAGGCGAGGTAGGCGTCGGCCTCGGGGTCGAAATCGGCCCAGACGACCTTGGCCTCGGGAAGGGCGGCGATGCCCAAACGGACCTTGGGATTGGGGTCGCCCGGCTTGGGGTAGTGAGCGACCTCGACCTCGCCGTGAACTCCGGCGGATCGGACCAGCGTGAAGGTCGGCACCGGTCCGTCGTCGAAACGGAGGAATGCGATCCGGCGGCTGTCGGGCGACCACCAGAACGCCGCGTAGCGGGAGCCGCGGCCCAGAATCTCTTCGTAGTAGACCCAGGACGCCCAGCCGTTATAAACGGTCGGAGAGCCGTCCGAAGTCAGCTGGTATTCGAGGCCGCCCTCGATGTCGAGAGCGAACAGGTTGTTGGCCCGGGTGTAGGCGAGGAAGCGGCCGTCCGGGGAGAGCCGGGCGTTCTTCTCCTCGTCGATCGTGGCCGTCAGCCGCTTGAAGAGCCCGGCCGGATGGGAATAGAGATAGAGGTCTCCCTTGTATTCGTAGATCAGGCGGCCGAAATCCGGCGTTTGGTCGGCCGGCGCCGAGGCGGCCAGGCCCTCGGGGAGTTTTTTTTGAATGAGGTCGTAGTCAAGGAGGAGGATTTTTTGGCCCGTCTTGGCCCGGACCTTCCAGAGCTTGAACGATTTGGCCTTCTCGTCCCGCTCCCTGAGAAGGTAATGCTCGTCGTCGAACCAGCCCGAGGCGGGCGTCATCGGCTTCAGGACGACCGGAGGCTGGCGGAGGAAGGCCTGCTCGAAGCTGAATTTCTTGGGCGCGGCCTGGGCGGCCGAAGACGGGCCGGGCAGGGCCGACGCGATCAGGCAACCCAGGACGAGCAGGACGAATAGGAAACGGGCACGCCGTGTGCTCATGGGGGACCTCCTGTTCATTTTCATCTTATTATAGCCGGACTTCCCTTAAAATGAAGTGACAAAGAAATCAAAAAAAAGCTTGACAAGCCCGCCGGATTTCTGTTATATGAGTTAGTCTATTGAGTTAGTCGACTAAGAGCAACGAAGCCATGAGGTTGTCAACGAAAGGCGAGTACGCGAGCCGGGCCATGCTCGAGCTCTCCCTCCGTTATGGCGAAGGCCCGCTCCACATCAAGGACATCTCCGAGGCGCAGCACATCCCGGAACGGTTCTTGGAGCAGATCCTGCTCCTCCTCAAGAGGGCGGGCTACCTCAAGAGCCGGAAAGGCCACCAGGGGGGGTACGCCCTGGCCAAACCGCCCTCGGCCATTTCGGTCGCCGAGGTCATCCGGGTCATGGACGGACCGCTGGCCCCGATCGACTGCGTTTCGGTGATGGCCCACGAAGCGTGTCCCATGGAGGACAGCTGCGGGCTGCGTTGGCTTTGGAAGGAGGTCCGGGACTCTGTGGCCCAAATCCTGGAGAGGACGACCTTCGAGGATTTGGTTCGCCGGACCAAGCATAAACGGCGCTGAAAGATCTTTCGCCATAGATCGGATCGTTCGCGGCCGAGCGCGCGGGCCGGAGCGAGACAGGACAACAGGAAAGGAAGGAGTTTGTCTGCCATGACAACGAACATCGTCTTCAAGAGAAGCTTCAAGGCGGCCGCCGCCTTGGGCTTGATCATCGGGTTTCTGGCCTTACCCGGGGCGGTTCCCGGCCAGGATAAAAAGGAGCCGTCTCCCGTGGTCGCGGCCGCGCCCTTCAAGCTGACCGGATTCAGCCAGTTCGGGTACACGGCCTGGGATAAGGGCGTCGACAGCTTCAGCGCCCGCCGCATCCGGTTTTCGCTGAGCGGCGAGCTGTTCAAGAACGTCAACTACAAGATCCAGGTCGACGCCGTCAAGAGCCCCGTCGTCCTCGACGCCCTGGTCGAGTTCAAGTTCTGCCCCGAGGCCGGGCTGCGGGTCGGCCAGTTCAAGGTTCCCTTCAGCATGGAGAACCTGACCTCGAGCGCCGACCTCGACACCATCAATCGTTCCCAGCCCGAAGAGAAGCTCGCTCCGGGCCGGGACAACAAGTCGAACGGACGCGATATCGGCGCCGCCCTGTTCGGGAAGTGGTCCATCGTCGAATATACGCTCGGCGTCTTCAACGGCGCGGGGATCGACACCAAGGACAACAACAGCGAGAAAGACTTCGCCGGCCGGCTCGTCGTCCGTCCCGTCGAGTTCCTGGCCTTGGGGGCCGCTGTTTATAAGGGCCGGACGAGCCTCGCGACCGGGTCGCCCGCTTACGACCGCAACAGGACCGGCCTTGAGCTGGCCGTCCTCCACGACCCGTTCTCCCTCAAGAGCGAGTACATCTTCGCCAAGGACGATGAGCTCGAAAGGTCGGGCTGGTATGTCCAGGGCGGCTGGTTCCTGATGCCCAAGAAGCTCCAGGCCGTTCTCAAGGTCGATGCCTACGACAAGGACCGCAACATAGCCGATAACCGGATGAACCTGTGGACGGTGGGCGTGAACTGGTTCTTCACGGCGAAATCCAAGCTTCAGGTCAACTACGAGCTCTATAAACTTGAAGGCGGAAAGACGGACAACTCGGCCTTCCTCGTCCAGCTCCAGGCCGGTTTCTGAGTTATAATCGGAGGATAGACATGAACAGACGCATGGCTTTCGGTCTCTTGCTCCTCTGGGCGGCGACGATGATCGCCGGCCCCTCGTTGGGGGCCGCCCAGAAAACGGAGATTTCGGGGAATCTCTCCCTGTCCGGGGCCTGGGCTCTCTACCCGATGGCCGTCAAGTGGGTGGAAGAATTCCAGAAGATTTGTCCCCAAGTCAAGATCGACGTCCAGGCCGGCGGGGCGGGCAAGGGGCTCGCCGACGCCGTGGCCGGCATGGTCGATGTCGGCATGGTTTCCCGCGAAATCCAGCCGGTCGAGGTCGAGAAGGGCGCTTTCGCCATCGCCGTGACCAAGGATGCCGTCATCCCCACCGTCAACGCCCAGAACCCCTTCCTCAAGGATCTCCTCAAGAGAGGCGTCAAGCGCGACGAGTTCGTCGGGATCTGGATCACGGGCGTCGTCAAAACCTGGGGCGATCTGTTGGGCACGTCGGACAAAACCCCCATCCGCGTCTTCACCCGTTCGGACGCCTGCGGGGCGGCCGATACTTGGGCCGCCTATCTGGGCAAGCGCCAGGAGGACTTGACCGGGATCGGCGTCTACGGCGACCCCGGGCTGGCCGACGCCGTCAGTCGCGAGCAGCTCAGCGTGGGCTTCAACAACGTCAACTACGCTTATGACGCGAAGACATTAAGGCCGATCGAGGGCATCGCCATCTGCCCGCTCGACCTCAACGGGAACGGCGTCATCGAGCCCGCCGAGGCCGTTTATGCGACCCGCGACGACCTAACCAAGGCCATCGCCCAAAACGTCTTTCCGTCCCCCCCGGCCCGGGATCTCTATTTCGTGACCAAGGGAAAACCGGTCAAGCCGGCCCTCGTCGAGTTCGTCCGCTGGGTTCTGACCGAGGGACAGAAATACGTCCCCGAGACGGGCTATATCAACCTCAGCCCGGACAAGCTCAAGGACGGGCTCACCCGGATCGGAGTCGAAAAATAAAGAAAGCGAAGAGCGCCGTTTGAGAATTTTCAAAGAGCAAGCCGGTCGCACGGTCATGTTCATCATGACCGTGCTGCCGACCGTTCTCGTCGCCCTGATGCTCTTCGGACTGTTCCAGAAGTCGAGGGTCATCCTGGCCCTCAAGTCCTTCACCGGCCTGCTCTTCTCATCGGGCTGGCACCCTCTGCGCGGGGAGTTCGGCCTGTTTCCCTTCCTGATGGGGACGCTCTGGGTCACGGCCGTCGCCCTGGTCATCGCCATCCCGATCTCTTTGCTGACGGCCATCTATCTGTCCGAGTACGCGCCCCGCGGCTTCCGGGAGCTCGCCAAGCCTCTCATCGACCTCCTGGCCGGCATCCCCTCGGTCATCTTCGGCGTCTGGGGCATCCTGCTCATCGTCCCCCTGGTCCGCCGGATCGCCCCCGCCTTCGGGCAGTACTCGAGCGGGTACTCCATCCTGTCGGGCGGCATCGTCCTGGCCATCATGATCTTCCCGACGATCATTCATGTCGCCCTCGAGGTTTTCTCGGCCATTCCCTTCCCCCTCCGCGAGGCCTCCCTGTCCTTGGGCGCGACCCGTTGGGAGACGACCCGCCACGTCGTCCTGCGCAAGGGCTCGCAGGGGATCATCGCGGCCGGCGTCCTGGGCCTCTCGCGCGCCTTCGGCGAGACGATGGCCGTCCTGATGGTCGTCGGGAACGTTCCGGTCGTGCCCAAGTCCGTCTTCGACGCCGGCTATCCGTTGCCGGCCCTGATCGCCAACAACTACGGGGAGATGATGTCCGTGCCGCTTTACGATTCCGCCCTCATGCTGGCGGCCCTGGTCCTCCTCCTCGTCGTCCTGGTCTTCAACGTCCTGGCCCGCTGGTTCCTGGTCCGTGCCGAAAGGAGGGCCGAATGAACAGGCGGAAGCTGGTCGAGGACATCTGGAAAACGCTGATGATCGCCTCGACCGCCCTCGTCATCGGGAGCCTTCTCCTCATCACCGCGACCGTCATCTGGAAGGGCCTGCCGGCCTTGAACCTGTCCATGATCACCAAGACCCCCAAGGGGGGCTATTACCTGGGAAAGGAAGGCGGGATCCTCAACGCGATCCTCGGCTCCCTCTACCTCGCTTTGGGCGCCACGGCCCTGGCCGGCCTCGCGAGCTTGCCCGTCGTCATCTTCCTCAACGTCTACTGCCGGAAGCGGTCCCGCCTGGCCGCCCTGACCCGGTTTTCGTTCGACGTTCTGTGGGGGATTCCGTCCATCGTCTACGGCGCGTTCGGGTTCGTCCTGATGGTTTTCTTGCGGATGAGAGCCTCCCTCGGGGCCGGGATCATCACGGTCGCCCTGCTCGAGATCCCGATCATGAGCAGGGCCATCGACGAGGTCATCCGGTTGGTCCCCCGGGAGCTCAAGGAAGCTTCCTACTCCTTGGGGGCGACCCGGCTCGAAACGTCCCTCAAGGTCATCCTCCGTCAGTGCCTGCCCGGGATCCTGACCGGGATCCTGATCGCCCTCGGCCGCGGTATCGGGGACGCCGCCTCGGTCCTCTTCACGGCCGGATTCACGGACAGGATTCCGACGTCGCTCGGCCAGCCGGCCGCGACCCTCCCCCTGGCCATTTTCTTCCAACTCGGCACGCCCTTCCCCGAGGTCCGGCAGAGAGCTTATGCCTCGGCGGCTATCCTGACCATCCTGATTCTTTTGATCAGCGTCCTGGCCCGGCTCCTGAGCCGCCGATACACGAAGCACGTCATTCGATGAGAGGTCCGCAGTCATGATGGATGCCCAGAGCCACCTCAGCCTCAGGAATCTCAGCGTCTACTACGGGGATCTCCAGGTCCTTAAGGACGTCTCGCTGGACATTCCCGACCGGAAGATCACGGCCATCATCGGACCCTCGGGCTGCGGCAAGACGACCCTCCTCAAATCCATGAACCGCCTTCTCGACCACGTCGACGAGGTCCGGGTCGAGGGCGAGGTCCTCGTCGACGGAGAGGACATTTACGGCCCCAAGGTCGAGATCACCCACATCCGGAAGAAAATGGGCCTCCTCTCCCAGAAGCCCCAGGTCCTGCCCATGTCCATCTACGACAACATTGCCTACGGACCCCGCATCCACGGCAATCGGGACCGGAAGACGCTCGACTTCATCGTCCGGAATTATCTGGGCGCCGCCGGGCTCTGGGAGGAAGTCAAGGACCGGCTCCACCATCCGGCCTCCCGCCTCTCGGTCGGCCAGCAGCAGCGGCTCTGCCTGGCGCGGGGGCTGGCCGTCGAGCCCGAGATCATCCTGGGCGATGAGCCGACCTCGGCCCTGGACCCCCAGTCCAGCCAGCATGTCGAACGCCGCCTCATCGAGCTTAAGAAGGATTACACGGTCGTCGTCGTGACCCACATCCTGCGCCAGGCGCGGCGGATCGCCGACTACATCGTCTTCCTCTATTTGGGAGAGCTCGTCGAGCACGGCCCCGCCCCGGATATCTTCGCCAACGCCAAAGACCCGCGGACGCGAGCCTACTTGACGGGCGAGATCAGCTAAATCTCCAACTCGATTTTTTCCAGGACGAGGTCCGTCCCTTCCAGAAGCTTCCAGCGATCGGAGCCGCAGTGCGGGCAGGCGAAGTCGTCCGGGACGGGCCGGAAGATCCTCCGGCAGGATCGGCAGCGGGCCTTGACCGGAACGTGGACGATCTCGAGCCGGGCGTCCTCGGCCAAGGTTCCTTTTTTGTAAGCGTCGAATGCCGTCTCGAGAAGTTCGGGGACGACCCCGGACATCCGGCCGACTTTGATCCGGACCCGGGTCACCGCCTTGGGCTTCTGGTCCTTGGCGTGGCGTTCGATAATCTCGAACAGGTTCGCGACCAGGGACAGCTCATGCATGGCGGCGGGCGGCGAGCCGGGCGGCCAGGAAATCGACGAACTCGGGCAGACCCCGGCCCGTCAGGGCGGAGGTGACGAAAACCCGCAGTCCGGGATTGATGTCCAGGGCCTCGCGGGCGGCCCGGTCGGGATCGAAGGCGAGATGGGGAAAGAGATCGGCCTTGCTGATGACGAGGACATCGGCGGACAGGAAGGCCTCCGGGTACTTCTTGGGCTTATCGTCGCCCTCGGGGGCCGAGAGGATGACCAGACGGAGAGACTCGCCGAGGTCGAAGCTGGCGGGGCAGACAAGGTTGCCGACGTTTTCGATGAAGAGGAGGTCGATGCCGGCGGGCAGCGAGGGAAAGACCTTGCCGACCATCTTGGCTTCGAGATGGCAGGCGCCTCCGGTTGTGATCTGCCAGGCCGCCACGCCCTTGCGGCGGACCCGTTCGGCGTCCCGCTCGGTCTCGATATCGCCCTCGATGACGGCCATCTTGAACCGGTCCCGGAGTCGGTCGGCCAGCGCCTCGAGCAAGGAGGTCTTTCCCGCGCCCGGCGAGCTGATCATGTTGACGGCCAGGATGCCGCTCTCCTCGAATCGTTTCCGCAGCTCGGCGGCGACCTTGCGGTTTGTGCCCAGGATCTCCTCGCGGACGAGGATTTCCTTTTTTCGGGGCCCGCCCGGGGCCTTGGCGGCGGCGCGCGGCTTGGCGGGAAGGGGCGGCTTTCTTCGGCTCATGGCGGTGTCCTCGAGGCTTATTATAGGGGTTTCCGGGTCCGGGCGCGAGCAGCCCGCGGCGGCGCGGTCCTTCGCTTCGTGATGAAGGCCGCCAGATGTTCTAGGGCGGAGGCGAGATTCCGCTCGGCTCCCTCGGACAGGCCCTCTCCGATGTCGAACTCATACCCCCGGATGGCCAGGAGATGGGTTCTTGGTGTTTTGCGGTAGAGCTCCCGGCTGAGAGCAAGGACGGTTCCGGGCGTAAGGGCGTGGGTCGTGAAGGCGAATTCCGCGCGGGGCGCGACCTCGCTGATGAAGAAAGGGACGGCGATCGTCCGCGCCGCGTCCACGAACACGACCCGCTCGAAGCGGGAGACCGTCAAGGCGTCCTCGACCTGGAGCTGGTAGTTGGCGTCGGTCACGACGCCCGGGAGGTTCAGGGCGCGCAAACGGTCGATGAAACGCGGGCCCAGGCCGTCGTCACGGCGCCCGGGGTTCCCGATGCCGAAGACAAGGGCCTTCGCCCCCGCTCCGGTTTTTCGTGACGGGGCTATCGCCTTCGGCAATCCAATACCCGGCCCCGCGGATCGACGATCGAGACCTCGAGCGGCATGGACCCCACAGCGTGGGTCGCGCAGCTCAGGCAGGGATCGTAGGCGCGGATGGCGACCTCGACCTGGTTCAGCATACCCTCTGTGATTGCGGGCTTTTCGGAGAGGACGTTCTGGGCGACCCAGTGGACGGCCCGGTTCATCGGCTCGTTATTGTTGGTCGTCGAGACGATCAGGTTGGCCATCGTGATCTGGTCGTTGGCGTCGACGCGATAGTGATGGAAGAGCGTTCCTCGGGGCGCCTCGATCAGCCCGATGCCCTCGCCCCTCTTTGGGCCCCGGTAGGTCAGCGTCGTCCCCTGGAGGTCCTTGTCGAGGAGAAGCTCCTTGACGACCTCGGCGGAGTGGAGGAGTTCGATGAGGCGCGCCCAGTGGGAGTGGAGGGACATCGAGTTGGGTTTGCCGTGCGTGTAGGCCCGGTACTCCTCGAATTCCTTCTGGGCCCGGGGCGAGGGGATGAAGTCGCAGGTGCTGAGGCGCGCCAGCGGCCCGACCCGGTACCAGCCCTTGTCCTTCCCGAGCGACTTGAGGTAGGGGAACTTCATATAGCTCCAGGTCCGGACCTCTTCGGCGATGTAGCGGAGATAATCGCGGTAGTCGACGTCGTCCAGGACCTTATCTCCGTTCGCGTCGACGGCCCGGAGGACGCCGTGGTAGAAATCGAGCGCGCCGTCCTTGCGGACGAGGCTCAGGTGATTCGAGGGGAAAGCGGCGAAGCCGTCGATGAAGGTCCGGTTTTTCTTGTGGTAGGACTTGAAGAAATCGAGGGCCCCTTGGGCCCAGTCGATCATGGTGTCGGCGTTGAGGGGGGCCGGGCCCTTGAGGAAGGAATCCCTCTCCTCGGGGCTCAGGTTCTTGTTGATGCCGCCCGGAACGGCGCCCGTGCCGTGGATCTTCTTGCCGGCCGTGGCCAGGATGATCTCTTGGCCGAATTTTCTGAGCAGGACGCCCCGGACGGCCAGGTCCTTATGCTTGAGGGCGACGCCGACGATGTTGCGAATGGCCGGGTCGGCGTCGACACCGAATAGGAGGTCGGGAGAGACGAGATGGAAGAAATGGAGGGCGTGGGATTGGAGCATCTGCCCGTAGTGCATGAGGCGGCGCATCTTGTGCGCCGTCGCCGGGAGGCGGTCCGGGTCGGCACCGACGATGATGTCCATGGCCTTGGCGGCCGCCAGATGGTGGCTGACGGGGCAGATCCCGCACAGCCTCTGGACGAGGACGGGGGCTTCCCAGTAGGGCCGCCCCTGGACGAAGCGTTCGAAGCCCCGGAACTCGACGACGTGGAAGCGGGACTGGCTGAGCCGGCCCCGGTCGTCGAGGTGGATGGTGACCTTTCCGTGGCCTTCGACCCGGGTCACGGGCTCGATCGTGATTTTCTTGGCCATAACGTCGGTCCTTCAGTCGAATTTGATGAGGTCGTAGGTTAGGTTGAGGGGACGGCCCTCGACGAGGGCGTTCAAGGCTTCCCAGATCAGGTCGGCCGAAGGCGGGCAGCCGGGGAGGAAGGCGTCGACCTTGACGATCTCATGGCAGGGATAGACTTTGTCCAGGATGAGGGGGAGCTCCTTGTCGTTGGGGATGATCGTGTTGCCCTCGGTCGTCGGCGAGTGAAGGTAGGCCTCTTCCAGGCAGTCCTTGATCGGAATGGCATTCCGCATGGCGGGCAGGCCGCCCATGATGGCGCACTCCCCGACCGAGACCAGGATCTTGCAGTTCTTCCGGAAAGAGCGGAGGACTTCGACGTTCTCGCTGTTGCAGCAGCCGCCCTCGATGAGGCCGATGTCGCAGGGCTTCTGGAAGGTCTTGATGTCATCGATCGGGGACTTATGGAATTCGACGAGCTCGATGAGCTTGAGGATCCGCTCGTCGATGTCCAGGAAGGACATGTGGCAGCCGAAACAGCCGGCTAGGGACGCGGTCGCAATGACGGGTTTAGTCATGGTCCGGCCTCATTTCGTCTCGATATCGCTTCCGATCGGGGCGTGGTCGAACTTGCGGCGCCCGATCGGGACGGCGAAGCCGACTTCCTTACGGAGGATGGCCCCGACCGGACAGACGTCCATGGCCTTTCGGGCCGTTTCGTCGTCGAGCTTGGCGGCCAGCTCGGGATCGACGGCTAAAAGGGCCTTACGGGACCGGTTGTGGACGCTGAAGACGGATCGGCCGTCCCCGGCTTGGACGGCCCGGACACAGCGTCGGCACTGGATGCAGCGATTATGCTCCATGATGATCTTGGGAAGGGAGCCGTCGGTCTGGCGCCGGGGCCATTGGAAGGGGAAACGGGGGGCCATCATCTTGAAGCGGTAAGCCAGGGCTTGGAGTTCGCAGTTGCCGCTCTTCTCGCAGGTCGGGCACATGTGGTTTCCCTCGACAAAGAGCATCTCGATGATAGCCCTCCGCATGTCCTCAAGGTCGGGCACCGCGTTCTCCACGACCATGCCCTCGGCGACGGGCTGGGTGCAGGCCGCCATGAATCGCCCGCCGACCCTGACCGTGCAGACCCGGCAGCTGCCGGCGGGCTTCAGCCCTTCACAATAACAGAGCACGGGAATGTAGATGCCGTTGGCCCGGGCGGCTTCGACGATGGTCTGGCCCGCTTTGGCCCCGCAAGGCTTTCCGTCGATCGTGAACATCAGCTCACTCATGAGAGGCCTCCTCTAATATAGGGGGGCGATTCGTGGCGAGAGCGGCTTCGAGCGTCGCAGCGCCGAGGTCGAAGTCAGGGACGAAGGGGGCATCTTTCCGGAGGACTTTCATGTAGTGTTCCCGAAAACCCTGGAGCGTTGTCAGGATGGGATTGGGGGAGGTCTGACCGAGACCGCAGCGGCTGAAGGCTTTAATGAGCCGGCCCCAGTTTTCCATCTCCCTTAAGTCGTCTTCCGTCCCTCGGCCGGCGATGATCTTTTCGAGTTTTCCCTTGAGAAGGGCGTTGCCGACGCGGCAGGGCGTGCACCAGCCGCAGGATTCCTCGATGAAGAAATCCATGAAGTTCTGGACGATTTCGAAGAGGTCGCGCCAGGGGCCGAAAATGATGACCGATCCACCGGTGGGAAGGTCTTCGAAGCATATCTTCCGGCAGAAGTCCGGCCGGGCGACGCATGTCCCCGACGGACCTCCAACCTGGACGGCATAGGCGTCTTTCGAGCCGGCCATGTCGAGGAGTTCCTGGATGGTCAGCCCAAATTCGACTTCGTAAATGCCGGGTCGTTCGCAATCTCCAGAAACGCTGAGGAGCTTAGTGCCGGTCGACCGGGAGGTTCCCAGGGAACGGAACCAGGGGGCTCCGTGAGCGATAATCAGGGCGGCTGCGCAGAGCGTCTCCACGTTGTTGACCGTGGTCGACTCGTTGAGATATCCGGTCTCAACCGGGAAGGGGGGGCGGTTCCGGGGCTCCCCCCTTTTTCCTTCGGCCGATTGGAGGAGTCCCGATTCCTCGCCGCAGACGTAGGCTCCGGCGCCGCTTTTTATGGTGATGTCGAAATGGAATCCGGGATGATTGGCGATGTCTTTTCCCAAGAGATTCTCGGCGCGGAGGGCTTCCAAAACGCTTTCCAGATAATCGCGGAGATAAGCATATTCGGCTCGGAGGTAGAGAATCCCTTCGGCCGCGCCGATTGCGTAGCCGGCGATGCTCATGCCCTCGAAAAGGAGACGCGGGAGCTCGGTCAGAATGACGCGGTCCTTGAACGTCCCCGGTTCGCCCTCATCGGCGTTGCCGACGACGTAGTGGCGGCCGCTTTTTTGCCTCCGGCAAAGGTCCCACTTAAGACCGGTCGGGAAGCCCGCCCCTCCCCTGCCCAGGAGGCCTGCGTTCTTGATTTCCGCCACGATCTCCTCTGGACTCCGGGAGAGGGCTCTCCGGATCGCGACTCCGGAATCGTAGGGGCCGAATAGGATCGGCCCTTTCTTCCGGATATTATTGGAGACCATGGCCTTGATCAGCGAGGATTGGTTGGCCCCATCCCCGTATTCGGTCACGAGGTCCTGGGCCTTCCGTCCCAATTTCATTCCCAGGACGAGCGACCGGACCCTCGTCGGCGTCAGACGCGTGAAAATAACGCCGTTGATGATGGCCGAAGGCTCTTGATCGCTCATGCCCAGGCAAGAGGCGTCATGGAGGCCGATGAGGCCATCGGGGCTTACGGATCCGAAACGGCAGCCGGCTTCCCTCTCGAAGGTCCGGGCGACTGCGGCCCGGCCCTTCATCTGGGACATGATGGAATTATTCAGGTAGACGGCATAGCGGCCGACGGGCGTCCGGGAGAAGAAATGGTAGAAGCTGACGACGCCCTCGACCTCGACCTCGGACAGGCCCAGGGCGCCGCCGATCTCGGCCCGGCTGTCTCGGTCGATGCAGCCCCGATCGGCCTGGACCTCGCGGAGGATGTCGATGAGCCGGGTCGGGTCCTTCCGGTAGCGGGTGATGATGGTTTGAATTGGCATCATGGCATTGTTCCTGTCTTGAAGCATATAAAATTAGCATAAATCTCTGGATCGGGCAATTCGTTTTTATCTCCGGCAGGCCGTTCTTGAGAAAGGAGGCCCCGGCCGCGCTTGCTTTTTTGCTTGAAAAAAAAGTAAAATCCGTAGAGAATATGGGTATCCATCGACATCCTAGGAAGGAGGACTAATGGGAAAGAAGAGCCTTTATCTCCTCGGCGCGATCCTTCTCGTCGTCGCCGCTTTCTCCAGCTGCACCTCGCAGCCCGACAGGGCCGTCATCGACAGGTATTTCCACGCCATCCAGCTCAATGACGTCACGACCATGTCGACGATCGCCGTCGCGCCGACCGACATCGATTTCAAATCATTCCAGATCGCCAAGCTCAGCGAGACCAAGGTCCAACCCGCCCCTCTCCCCGATATGAGCAAGAAGGAAGCGGAACTCAAGAAGAAACTCGAAGACCACGTCGGCCCGACGCTCGACGCCAAGGACGTTCTCGATATCGCTAAGGAAGATCTCGACAACGCCCGGACCAAGGCGGCCAAGGTCGCGGCCCAGAAGAAGGTCGACGATCTCCAGGCCAAGTACGACCAGGAATTCGAAGCCCACAAACAGCTCCAGAAGGATTACAATGACGCCAAGTCCGCGGCCGCCCGCGAGGAGGAGATCTCCATCTTTTCGCTGGGCGAGAAAGAGGTCCCCAACATCCGTGACCTGACCGGTGAGGTCCAGTTCAAGGAAACGGAGGTCAAGGTCGTCACCAAGGCCGGAGCCGAAAAAACCTACCTCTTTCAGCTCAGACTCTACAACCTCAAAGATGAGACTCTCAACCGGATGCGCCGCGGGAGATGGGTCATCACCGACATCAAAACCATTAGCTGAACCGGCGGCTTTCCGGCGGTTGTTGACTCTTCTCAGAAGTTTGGTTATAAATAGGGTTCTTTAGAGCGGGCCGTTAGCTCAGAGGGAGAGCACCGGCCTTTTAAGCCGGGTGTCGCTGGTTCGAGTCCAGCACGGCTCAAAGACTTTCCCTGCCCCTGTCGTCTAGCCCGGTCCAGGACATCGCCCTTTCACGGCGGCAACACGGGTTCAAATCCCGTCGGGGGCGTTCTTCTCCTTCTTGATCCGTTCGCTCCGTTCGCCCGCGTTCCGGGCCCGTCTCTTCCAAAGGAGAAACATATAGACGGCCGGGAGCTGATAAAGGGCCAGGATGATCGGGGCCAGGATGAACCAGTAGATATTGAAGATCGGGGCGAACAGATATATGAAGGCTCCGACGCCCAGGAGGGAGAGGAGGACAGCCAGGACGAGCAAGAGAGGAGGGGCGCCGCGCCTCATTTGTCGAGGACGAATCCTTTGTCCCGGAAGAGATGGACGCAGGCTTCGACGACGGCGGGGTCGTAAAGCTGGCCGCTTTGGGTTTGGATTTCTCCGAGGGCGCGCTCGATGCCGTGGGCGGGCCGGTAAGGGCGGTGGGAAGACATGGCTTCGACGACGTCGGCCACGAGCAGGATCCGGGCTTCGAGCAGGATCTCGTTTCCCTTGAGCCCGGCCGGGTAGCCGGAGCCGTTGAGCCGCTCGTGATGCTGGAGGACGATCTGGGCAATCGGCCAGGGGAAATCGATCGCCTTGAGGATGTCGAATCCGACCTGGGGATGGGTTTTGATGATGGTGAACTCGATATCGGTCAGCTGGCCGGGCTTGCTCAGGATCTCGGCCGGGATGTAGATCTTGCCGATGTCGTGGATATCCCCGGCCATGCGCAGCCCGTCGATTTGATTCGGGGAGATTCCCATCTCTTGGGCGATTGCGCAGGACAACTTGCTGACGCGGCGCTGATGGCCGGCCGTGTAGGGGTCCCTCATCTCGATCGTCAAGCCCATGGCCTGGATCGTCGCGTCGAGGGCTCGCCGGAATTTTTCCAAGCTCGCCTTGAGGTCGGCCTCGGCCCGTTGGCGTTCGGTGATATCGCGGAAAACGAGGACTCCTCCCATGGGAATCCCCTTATCATCACGGATTGGGGCAAGCGTCCCTTCGATGGGGAGCGGAAGTCCGGACTTGGTAAGGAGGACGGATTGGCTGGACAGGATGGCGTCGGCGCTTTCGGACGGCCTTGCCGCCGAGAGAAGGCTTTGCGGGAACGCCGCGCCGTCGGCCTCGGCCCGGAAGACGTCGGAGAGAGGCTTGTTCATGGCATCTTCCTCGCCCCAGCCCGTCAGCCGCTCCGCCAGGGGATTCATGAACGCGATCCGGCCCTCCTTGTCCGTGGCGATGATGCCGTCCCCGATACTGTGGAGGATGGTCGTCAACCACCGGCCGCGTTCCTTGAGCTTCTTGTCCATCTTGGACTTGTAGAGGGCCATCTCGATCGTCGTCTGGAGCTCCCGTTCCTCGAACGGCTTGAGGAGGTAGCCGAAGGGTTCGGTCATCTTGGCCCGTTGAAGAGTCCTCTCGTCCGTGTAGGCGGTCAGGTAGACGACGGGGATGCCCAGGGATTCCCAGATCGTGTCGGCGGCGTTGATGCCGTCGACCTCACCCTTGAGGACGATGTCCATCAGGACCAGGTCCGGACCGAGCTCCTCGGCCTTCAGGATGGCCTGTTCGCCCGTCGAAACGAGTCCCAGGACGTTGTAGCCGAGGCTCCGCAGCATATTTTGGATGTCCCGCCCGACCAGGCTTTCATCCTCGACCACAAGGACACGGATTTTAACCTTCATGTCCTGCCGTCTCGCTTATTCGAGGCTATTTTACTCTCCTCCCCGTGCCGTGTCTAACCGCGGGCCGGGATCACGGATTCCGGGGCGGTCAAACCCTGGTCCTGTACTTGAGTTGCCGGAAGACGAGCTCGAAGCGAGTTCCCTTCGCTTTTTTCAGGGTGAGGCTTCCCTCGACTTGGTTCGTCAGCATGGTCACGATCTGGAGCCCGAGCGTCTTTGTCTGCCGGGGATCGAGCCGGACGGGCCAACCGACGCCGTTGTCGGCGACGACGAGTTTAAAGGTTCGGCCCGGGAACGGCCTCAGCCCGACCTGGATGGTTCCGGCCCTGGCTCCGGGAAAGGCGTGCTGGAGGGCGTTGGACACGAGCTCGTTGACGATCAGGCCGCAGGGGATGGCCGTCCGAATATCTAAGAGCGATTTCCGGAGATCCATCCGGAGCCGAACCCGGTTGGGGTCGATCTCCAGGGAATGGACAAGATGGAGGGCCAGGGCTTGGATGTAATCGGCGAAATCGATACGCGTCGTGGACCCGGACTGATAGAGTTTTTCGTAGACGAGGGAGATGGCCCGGACGCGGTTCTGGCTTTCCCGGAAGAGGCGGAGGACGCGGTTGTCCTTGATGGACTCGGATTGAAGGCTTAAAAGACTGGCGATTACCTGGAGATGATTCTTGATCTGGTGGAGGACTTCTCTGAGGAGGGCGTCTTTTTCGGCGAGAGCGTCCCCGAGGTCCTTTCCGGCGGTCTGGGGAGGATGAAAAAGATCAGTCCGGCCCCGGGATGGCAAGTCGGTCTCCTTTCCTGCGATATCCGTCCGGCCCGCTCGAGTTCCCTTCCTCATGCCCGCTTCCTTGGGGAGGTACGATCATAGAACATTTCCTCCCTGAAGACAAGGGGGAGCGGCGGGTTGCAGGGAATCTCCGGTCAGGACGAAAAGAGATGGACGCGATTCGGCGCGGACGTTTTGGCCAGGCCGACGGCGATCTCGGCGTTTCGGGTCAGGCTTTCGACATCCTCTCCGTGGTCCGGGAAGAGACATATGCCGATGCTTGTGGAGAACGACAGGGAACCGCCCTTCCAGCGAACAGGCGGCTTCAGGGCTTCGTGGATCCTTCGGGCGATCCTGTGAACGATGCGCGGCTGTTTGATTTCGGCCAGGACGAGCATGAATTTATCCGCCCGGATCCGGGCGACCGTATCGCTTCTGCGCAGGGCCGACATCAGGCGACGGCCGGTTTCCCGGAGGACCTCATCCCCGGCCGCCGATCCCAGCCTTTCGTTGATCGCTTGAAGATCGTCCAGGTCGACGAGAATCAGAGCGATCCGAAGCTTCCTGCGCCGGGCCTGGGCCATGGCCAGGGTCAGGCGGTCGGCCAACAGCAGCCGGTTGGGAAGTCCGGTCAGAGCGTCGTGGACGGCCAGGTGAAAGAGCTTCTCCTCATGCCGCTTGGATAGGATCAGCTTGCGGAAAATGAAGACAAGCTGGCCGGGATTCCCGTCCGAATCATGGATGAGGGTGGCGGTCGCTTCGATCGGAATCCGGCGAAGGTCTTTGGTCGTCAAGTCGAGCGGCTGTCCGGGGACCCAGCGGCGCCTGCGGACGAGAGCCTCGACGGAGGGGAGCGCCGCCCGGCCGGTTTTTTCGAGGTGGACCTTCAGGACCTCGGACACGGGCCGTCCCTGGACTTCGGACAGCTTCCATCCGGATATCTGCTCGGACAGGGCATTCATGAACGAGATCTGGCCTTGGGCATCGGCGGCGATCACGGCGTCCTGGATGTTGTTGAGAATGGAAAGGCCCCATCGTTCGCGTTCCAGGAGCTGGGTTTCCCGGGCATGCTTATGAAAGGCCATTTCGATCGTCGTCTGGAGCTCCCGTTCCTCGAAAGGCTTGAGGAGATAGCCGAAGGGCTCGGTGGCCTTGGCCCGAGTCACGGTCGTTTCGTCGGCGTAGGCGGTCAGGTAGACGATCGGAATGTTGTAGCGGGCTTGGATCTTCTCCGCCGTCGCGATCCCGTCAAGGGGGCCTTTGAGGACGATGTCCATCAGGACCAGATCTGGCCGATTCTCCTCGATCCTTTGGAGGGCCTTTTCGCCGGAAGCCTCGAGGCCCGAAACGGCATAGCCGAGATTCAGGATCATAGCCTGGATGTCCTTGGCGACCAAGCTTTCGTCTTCGACGATGAGGATCTTGGCCCTGGCCATCGGCATCCCTCGGCTACTGGTACTTGAGCTCCCGGAACCGGATCCGGAATTCCGTGCCGCTGCCCTGGATGAGCTCGATCGTCCCGTCGAGCTGCTCGACGAGCATGGTTACGAGCTGCATCCCGAGGGTGTCCGTCCGACGGAAATCGAACCCCCCGGGGAGCCCGGTTCCATCGTCCTTGATGACGAGAACGTAGGCCGCTTCCCCCTCGGGTCTGAACTCGACGGCGACCTGCCCCGGCCGGTTCTCGGGGAAGGCGTGCTTCAATGAGTTTGAGATGAGCTCGTTGATGAGAAGGCCGCAGGGGGTGGCCGTGTTGATGTCGAGGGCGACGTCGTGGACGTCGGCCCGGAACCGGATGAGGGAGGGATTGATCCGGTAGGACTGAAAAAGATGCTGGGCCAGACTTCCGACATATCCGGCCATATCGATCCGGGCCATCTCCTTGGACAGGTAGAGCTTTTCGTGGACGAGGGCCATGGACCGGATGCGGCGCTGGCTCTCCTTGAGGAGGTTCATGGCCTCTCCGTCCTTAAGGTGGCGGGCCTGGAGGTTCATCAGGCTCGAGACGACCTGGAGGTTGTTTTTAACCCGATGGTGGATCTCTTTGAGGAGGACCTCCTTCTCCCGGAGCGAGGCCTTGAGGGCGTCCTCGGACCGTTTGCGTTGGATGGCCATGGCCGCCTGGGTCGAGACGAACATCAGGATGGCCTTGTCTTCCTCCGTATAGCGGACTCCTTCCGTGTAGGTCTGGACGACCATGACCCCGATCGTCCTGTCCTTGACTTTGAGCGGGACGCCCAGCCAGTCGATCGAAGGGGCTCCGATGGATTCGACCTTCTTTTTCCGGAGGAGCTCCTCGAATTTTTCGGGAGAAGCCAGCAGGGGCTTGCCCGAGCGAAGGACGTACTCGGTCAATCCCTTGCCCGGCTTCTTGGGTTTTTGCGGCTCGTCGAACTCGTCGATGAAGTAGGGGAACGTCAGAAGGCCGCGATCGGCGTCGTAGAGGGAGATGTAAAAATTGCGGGCCGGCATGAGCTCGGAGATGATGGCATGGATGGAGCGGAAGAGGGCTTCAAGGTTTTCGGCCGCATGGACGGCCTCGGAGATCCGGAAGGCGGCGTTGCGGACCCGCTCGGCCTTCTTGCGCTCGGTGATGTCCCGAATGTAGACGACGATGACGGGGGATCGTCCCATCCGGACCAGGCGGCCGTCGACCTCGCAGGGAAACAGGGTCCCATCCTTCTTTTGAGTGACAACCTCGCCAAACAGTCGACCCCGAGCGGCTATCGCTTTTTTGACTCTAGAGAGACGGGGCAGGACCTCCTTGCTGATGAGGTCGCGGGCCGTCAGCTTCAGGAGCTCCTCGCGATCGTATCCGTAAATCTCGCAGGCAGCCGGGTTGCAATCCAGGATGCGGCCTTCAAGGGTTCCGATGAAGACGGCGTCGGCGGCGGCCTCGAACAGGGCCCGAAAACGAGCCTCATCCTTGGAGAGAACCTCCCGGCTGTTCCGGATCGCCGCCCTGCGGTGAACCGGAGCCGAGGAGCGTTTCTTTACGGATTTCCTTTCCCCGTTTTTTCCGCCAATCCCTTTATATCTGGCCATCCCGACTCCCGGAAAGCGTCGCCATAGGAGTTTCTTATATCAAGGATCGCAAGATTTGTCAAAAGCGAGAGTACGGATAAAAGCCGGGCCGAGCCAGGACGACGAGGGAAGGAGGATGTGGGCGGTGCAGGGTTCGAA
The DNA here is from genome assembly GCA_963702005.1 of Candidatus Aminicenantota bacterium. Taxonomy (GTDB): domain Bacteria; phylum Acidobacteriota; class Aminicenantia; order Aminicenantales; family JAFGBC01; genus JAFGBC01. The sequence goes on along the minus strand of OY969696.1, from coordinate 372,459 downwards.
CCTGCGGCCCCCGGTGTGTAAGACCGATACTCTACCGCTGAGCTAACCGCCCGGCCGTTCCGCCGTCGTTTCTTAAGGTAGAAAAGGACGCTCTTTTTGTCAAGAGGAGGCGTTCGGGGAACCCTGCCCGCTCGACGCCTTGCGGAGATTGTCTGAACGGAAACGCTTGCTTGTCAACATGATCTGTTGACACACATCAGGTCCTGTGCTAAAGTTAGAACTTGTTTTTTTGCGCTGAAATCACGAACCAAGGGAAAAAGACCATGTTTGCGATCATCCGAACTGGCGGCAAACAGTACCGTGTCCGGACGGGCGATTTTCTGGATATCGAGAAGCTGGACGCCGGGCAGGGTCAGCCGGTTGCCTTTGACAATGTCCTCTTGATCGACGACGACAATGAAACCCTAATCGGCACTCCTCTCCTCGAGAAGGCCTTGGTCAAGGGCGAAGTCGTTGAGCAGCACAGGGACGGGAAGATCCTTGTCTTCAAGAAAAAGCGGAGAAAGCAGTTCAGGAGGACCCGGGGACACCGCCAAGCCCTGACCAAAGTCCGGATCCTGGCGATCTACGCGGACCGGAACGGGGCTCCTATCCAGGAGTTCATTCCGCCGCCGCCTCCGCCGACAGTTAAGCCGGAGGTCGAGACCCCCGCAGCGGCCGAGGCCGTCAGCAAGGCACCGGTTGTCAAGGTTGCCAAGGCCAAGAAGGAGGAGAAGGCCGCCGCGAAAACGGCTAAATCCAAGCCCAAGGCCGGCAAGTCCGAAGCCGCCAAGGCCAAAGGCAAAGAGCCTAAAATTAAGACGGTGACCAAGAAAACTCACCCGGCCAAGCCTGCGGCAAAGCCCAAGGAGTAAGACCATGGCTCATAAAAAATCATCGGGAAGCGCCAGAAACGGCCGGGACAGCAGTTCCAAGAGGCTGGGCGTCAAGAGATACGGCGGGCAGACGGTCAGCGCGGGATCCATTCTCGTCCGTCAGCGGGGGACGCCTTTCAAACCCGGGGCCAACGTCGGCCTGGGAAAGGACGACACCCTCTTCGCCAAGGCGGCCGGGATCGTCCACTATGAACACAAGGGTAAACGGAACACGATCGTATCCATCGTTATGCCGGCCGCGGAGGCGGTCTCCTAAGACACACGCCGGATTGAACAGTTTTAGGGTTCTCATCGGTCCTTTCGCCTGGGGAACGCGTCCGACCTCCCCCACGGACGGCGTGACTCACAATGTTCGTTGACCAGGTGAATGTCTTTCTCCAGGCCGGGAACGGGGGGAACGGCTGCGTCAGTTTCCGGCGGGAATATCGGGTCCCCAAGGGCGGTCCGGACGGCGGCCGCGGCGGCGACGGCGGCGACGTCATCCTTGTCGCCGACCCGAGCTGCCATTCCCTGTCTTTTTTCCGTTTCCACCCTATCAACAAGGCCAAGTCCGGACGGCCTGGAGAGGGCGGGAATAGGTCCGGGAAGGAAGGGGACGACCTCCTCCTGTCCGTGCCCATCGGGACGGTCGTCAGGATCAAGGACGGATCGGAAATTCTTTTTGATCTGGCCAAATCCCGGGACCGCTTCGTGGCCGCCAAGGGAGGGAAGGGCGGCCGGGGGAACGCGTCCTTCGCCACCGCGACCCATCAGGCTCCGCGCGAGCACGAACCGGGCCGGCCGGGTGAGGAAAGGGAGCTGACCCTGGAGCTGAAGTTGATCGCAGACGTCGGCCTGGTCGGATTCCCCAACGCGGGCAAATCGACCTTGATCTCGAAGGTCTCGGCGGCCCGGCCCGTCATCGCCGATTATCCGTTCACGACCCTCATTCCTCATCTCGGCGTCGTCGACGCGGGAAAACGCAGAAGCTTCGTCATGGCCGATATCCCCGGGCTTATCGAGGGGGCGCATCTCGGCCACGGCCTGGGGATCCGTTTTTTGAGGCACATCGAGCGAACCAAGCTTTTAATCCATATCGTGGACGTCTCCCCTTTCACCGGCCGCGACCCGGTCGACGATTTCAAAATCGTGAACGGGGAAATTGAGGCCTATAGCCCCGTCCTCTTGACAAGGCCCCTGTTCCTGGTGGCGAACAAAACGGATCTCTTAGCCGGCCGGGATGACCGCCTCACGGGGTTGCGGTCTCTGGCCCGCTCCCGCCGCTATCCCTTTCACGCCATCTCGGCCTTGAAGGGGGAGGGCCTGGCCAAGCTCGTCTCTGCGATCGCCAAAACCCTGGAGACGTTGGGGAGCTCGGAGGGCTGACGCTGTGACGAAGGACAGGATCGGCCTTTTCGGCGGAACCTTCAACCCCGTCCACTCCGGGCATATCCACGCCGCGCAACGGGTCCGCGTAAAATTCGGGCTCCGGGAGGTTCTGCTCGTCCCTTCCTATATTCCTCCCCACAAAGAGACCGGGGACCTCGCCCCGGCCGCGGACCGGCTCGAGATGGTTCGGCTGGCCGTCCAAGGCCACCCCGGCCTAACGGCCTGCGGGTTCGAAGTTGAGGCCGGGGAGACTTCTTACGCGATCTTGACCTTGGCACAAATGAAGAACCGACATTCCGGGGCGCGGCTATTCTTCATCCTCGGAACGGATGCATTCCTGGAGATCGAGACCTGGAAGGATTATCGGCAGCTCCTGGAAGAATGCCATTGGATCGTCATGACCCGGCCGGGCTGGCCGCGGGATCGGGCCGCGACCGTCCTGGGCGGCCGATACGCGGACCGGAGCCACCTGCTGACGGATTCGGAGACTCCCGACGAGGACTTGTTCGTCCGCGACCGGATCTTCTTCATGGACGTGGATGCCCTGGATATCTCTTCGTCCCAGGTCCGGGAGGCGGTCCGGAGCGGCCGGCCCCTGGCGGGCCTCGTGCCGGCCGCCGTCGAATCCTACATCCGCTCCCGACATCTCTATCAAAAGGACAACGAGTAACAGCCATGGACACAGACGCTCCCAAGAAAGCCACCAAACGGAATCTCCCGGCGGCCGTGAAGATCTCGGTCCAAGCCGGGCTCGACAAGAAGGCCGAGGACGTCCGGGTCCTGGACCTGCGCGAGGTGTCATCCTTTACGGACTTCTTCATCGTCATGAACGGCCTTTCGACTCGCCAGAACCAGGCCATCTTCGAGCACATCCGGGAAGAGCTCAAGAAGAAAAAGGTCGCGTCCCTGGGCGCCGAGGGTCTCGACAGCGGCGAATGGATCCTACTGGACTACGGGAGTTTCATCGTCCATATTTTCTCTCCTCGGCTGCGGGAGTACTACGCCCTGGAGAAACTCTGGGGAGACGCCCCCCGCCTGACGTTCTGAACGCCAAACGGCCCGCCGAACCCTCCCGTCGAGGGGCGTCCCTTGACCCGTTCGCCGACGCTACCCCGCTTTGCAGTACTCATACTAAGCCGGAAACGGCTTAGTATGGGTGTCGAGGGGTTGACTTTTCGAAGCTGAATCGATATCGTGGATGGACTTCGAACCGTCCTTGGGACGCGGAGACGCCTGGATGATGCTTAAAATCCTCTGGCCGGGACAGACCAAAAGCCGCGAATTCCGCCGACTTGAAGAAAGCTGGCTCGAACGGATCAACAGGCTGGCCCCCTGTCGGCTCATCGTCACCCGGGAGGCGCGGGGTCTCCCGGAACGGTCCGCCGACCGGATAAAAAAGATCGAGGCGGAGGGGCTTGAAAAACATATTAAAGATGACTATATTATCTGCCTCATCGACAAAGGACGAGAAATGAGTTCTCTGGATTTCGCCCGGTTTCTCCAGCAGCGGGGGGCTTCTGCCGGCCGTCCCCTCGCCTTCGTCGTGGGCGGATTCCTGGGATTGGCGGAACGGCTTCTGGATAAGGCCGACCTTCGGCTCTCCCTCTCCCGGATGACGCTCTCCCATGAGCTGTGCCGGCTCGTCCTCCTGGAGCAGATCTATCGCTCCTTGACCATTCTGCAAGGGCGGGCCTATGCCAAGTGAAAGGATACTCCAGTGACAAAGAAAGAACGGGATTACTACCGCAAAAAGCTGGCCGAGAAGAAACAGAAGAATCATGGAACGTCTCAACGGTTTCTACACGGAGAGCAAGGACATTGAGACCGATGTCGCCCAGGACCCCGTTGATAAGGCCGAGAACTCCTACACCAAAGAATTCCTGTTGAGCTTATCCGACGCCGAACGGGAGTTGCTCCTCCAGATCGACCAGGCCCTCCTCCGGCTCCAGCGGGATGAATACGGTTGCTGCCAGTCCTGCCAGAAGGACATCGGCAAGAAGAGGCTGGAGGCGGTCCCCTGGTCGTCCCTCTGCATCGCTTGCCAGGAGAAGGCCGAGGAAGAAGCGGGTTGACCGGATTCTTCACGCGCATCGCCGCCCGGGCCGGCGCGACGATCGGACGGACCCTTTATCCTTCCCGCTGCCGGGTCTGCCAGGCCTGGCTCGAAACTCCCGGCGAACGGGTCGTCTGCGGCGCTTGTCTGGCCAAACTGATTCCCGAACGGTCCCCGTCATGCCCGTGCTGCGGGACGTTCTTCGACGGCGCTGGAGAATCCCACTACTGCGCCTCCTGTCTGGAGTCGCCGCCGCCCTTTTCCCGCCACAGGTCGTACGGCCGCTACGCGGGAGTCTTGAAGGATCTCATCCTCCTTTATAAATTCCAGGGCTACTCCGTCCTAGCCGGGATTCTGGCCGAGCGGGCCTTTGCGGCCCTCCGCAAGGATGAAGACCTGTGGTGGGGCGCCCAAGCCCTTGTCCCCGTTCCCCTTCATCCTAAAAGGGAACGAGAGCGGGGATTCAACCAATCCGCTCTGTTGACGCGGGAGCTGGCAAGGAGGTGCGGCGTGCCATCCCTTGAAAAGGCCCTGATCCGGACGAGGAACGCACCCCCCCAATCGACGCTCGAGGCCGCCGACCGGGCTCGGAACGTACGGGGGATCTTCGATGTCAAATATCCGGAGCGAATCCGGGGAGGCGTGATTATCCTCGTGGACGATGTCTGTACGACCGGCGCGACATTGAAAGAGTGTGCTAAGGCCCTTCTCGGGGCCGGGGCGGGCGAAGTGCGGGCGATCACCTTGGCCCGGGCTTGAGGAAGCTCCGGGACGATCGGGCAAAAAGGGGGGCAGCACCCGCGCGGGAATCGCCCCCCTCGTATCGGACTACTTCTTGTCGGAGGGCTGGGGTTTCAGGATTTTAACCTTTTTGGGCTTGAGCTCGTGTTTTTTGCTCATTCTGATTTTTAAAATCCCGTTCTCGTGGACCGCGTTGATCTTCTCGGAATCCACATGGCTGGGCAGGGTAAAAGACCGATAGAACGTTCCATAGGACCGCTCGATGCGGTGATAATTCTCTTCTTTGGTCTCTTTATCGAACTTTCGTTCGCCCTTGATGGAGAGAACATTGTTTTCCAGGGAGATCTCGATGTCCTTTTCGTCGATGCCGGGCACCTCGGCCGTCAGGACCAGCTCATTGTCGGATTCAAAGATATCCACGGCAGGAAGCCAGGCGCTGGAGATCATATCTTTATCTTCCCCTCTTTGGACGAACGCGTCCTCGAAAAGCTTGTTCATTTTGTCCCTTAGGGTGATCATATCCCTGAAAGGATCGAATTTAATGATCGCCATTTTTACCTCTTTTGGACAAAAAACTTATTTGCCCTGGATAAGAATGGTCATCTCTCCCTTGACCAACGTTTTTACTGCCTCATCCCTGATCGCTTTGGCCGTTCCCCGCAGAAATTCCTCGTGGATCTTGGTCATCTCTCTGGCTACAACGAGCTCCCTCTGGCCGAAGACCTCTTCCACGGCCCCCAGAAACACCGCCGCTTTCCTGGCCGGGAGATAGAGGATCAGCGTTCCCTCTTCATCGTGGAGGGCGCGAAGCCATTTCTTCATGGCTTCCAATTTTGGGGGCGGGAATCCCACGAATAAAAACCTGTGGGTGGGCAGCCCGGACGCGGAGAGAGCCGCCGTCAGGGCGCAGGGGCCGGGAACGGGGACGACGCGGAGTCCCCTCCGAACGGCTTCCCTCACTAAGGGGAAGCCGGGGTCCGAGATGGCGGGCGTTCCCGCGTCGCTGACCAAGGCCACGCTCCGGCCTTCTTCGAGGGCTTGGAGGAGGGCCGGCAGCTTTTGCCGCTCCCGGGCTTGGTAATAGCTGATCAGTTTTTTTCGAATGCCGTACTTGTTTAGGATTTTGACCGTCTGCCGCGTGTCTTCGCAGGCGATGAAATCGACTTCGCGCAGGATGCGGAGGGCCCGGAGAGAGATATCCTCGAGGTTACCGATCGGGGTCGCTGTGATGAAGAGCGTCCCTCGGGGTCGAGAGGGGGGTCCGCTCGGTTCCATGATTCAGCGGTCTCGGTCGTAGGGATAGAGAAAATCGTGCCCCACCGACCGGAAGGAGATCTTGGCAACGGGCGGCAGCTTGCGTTTGAACTCGGAACCCCGGATCAGGGAAGCGATCCGCTCGACCATCCGGCGCTCGAAACCCCGCTCCGCCACCTCCCGGCGCGTTTCGCGGAGGTCGACGAGGTGATAGAGAATCCGGTCGGCCTCGGCGTAGCTCATGCCGATCTCCGCTTCGTCCGTCTGTCCCGGCCACAGCCCGGCCGTCGGCCTCTTCCTGAGGATCCGGGGCGGGAGCCCGAAGTGACGGCCCATCTCGCGGACCTGGGTCTTATACAGGTCGCCGAGCGGGTTGATGGCGCAGGCCATGTCGCCGTGGATCGTCCCGTACCCGAGCAGCAGCTCGGTCTTGTTGCTGGTGCCGATGATCAAGGACTTCTCCCTCTCCGAAAAATCATAGAGGATGGACATCCGCTCGCGAGCCATCTTGTTGCCCTTCTGGACCAGGCTTTTCGACGGGTGGCGAAAGAAATAGGCGTCGACCATGGGGGCGATATCGATGACTCGCGACCGGACGCGGAGACGCGCCGCCAGCTCCCGGGCGTCCTGGACTTCTCGGGAGAAGGAGGCCCCGTAGGGCATGATCAGGGCGATGACGTGCGAGGGTCCGAGGGCCCGGACGGCCAGAGAGGCCGAGACCGCGGAATCGAGCCCGCCCGAAAGCCCGAGGATCCCGTTCTTGAACCCGAACCTGGCGAACTCCTGTCGAATGAAGGCGGTCAGCACCTTCTCCACGAAACGGGGATTAATGGTCATGATTCTGGACGATCCTGCGCAGTCCCTCGAGGATGACTTCGGGCCTGTCTTCTTTGTGGAAATGCATCCGGCGCCGGGCGTTGCGGACGGCCCCGGGGTGAATCTCCAAGACCTTGAGGTCCTCGTCGAGGCAGGGGCAGCGGCCGACGAGGCTGCCGTCCGGCCCGAAGATGAACGATCCCCCCGCGAAGGCGATCCCTTCCTCGAACCCGACCCGGTTGCAATAGACGACGAAGGACGACGAGAAGAAAGCCAGGGCCTCGCCCATGAGCTCCCACATCCGGCTCGAAGCGAAGGACTGTCCCCGGGTCGATCCCCGGCCGGGCGCGGCGCTGACGGTGATGATCATCTCCGCCCCCTCGGCCTGGAGGAGGTAGCCGCTCCCGAGCTGGAGGAAGTCCCGGCAGATCATGAGCCCGGTCCGGCCGTGACGAGTGGCGAAAGCCCGAAGGTCCTTCCCGCGCGCGAAAAATTTTCCCTCCTCGAACATGCCGTAGGTCGGGAGGACGACCTTGCGGTGGACGTGGAGGATGGCGCCTCGCGACAGGTAGGCGGCCGCGTTGTAAAGAAGCCCCCGTTCTTGGGGGGATTCCTCAACGAAGCCGATGACCATATCGATGACCCGGCTGGCGGCCAAAAGTTTTTTGAAGACGGGGTCGGAATGGGGATCGAGGGCCGTCTCCTCGGTCAAATCCCTGAGGTTATAGCCGGTCAAGCTCAATTCGGGGAAGACGACGAGGTCGGCTTTTTTGCGGCGGGCCTTCTCGAGAGCCCGGAAATGGAGGTCGAGATTCTTTTTGATATTCCCCAGGGCGGGCGCGATCTGGGCCAAGGCGATCTTCATATCGTGAAAGTAGCACAATTCCCCCGGCTTTTCAACGAAACCGGCCCGGCACCGCCCACGGTCTATTGCATATTTCCGCCGGATGCGTTATAAGGAAATCGCTCATGAATCATGTCGCCCATTTTCTCAGGGACGTTTCTTTAAACAAAAAGACCGGACGACTCGATTTCAAGTTCGGGGAGATCCAGAAATACCTCTTCTTCCAGAACGGAAACCTCATCTTCGCCCGGACCAACGTCGCCTCGGAGAAGATCGGCGAAGTCCTGTTCCGCCAAGGATCCATCTCCCAGGAGGTCCACTCCAAGATCGAGCAATACATCGAGCCCCGCCAGAACATCGGCAAGGTTCTGGTCGGCCTGGGCATCATCAAGGAGCAGGAGCTTCAGGATGGGTTGATGGCCCAGATGAAGGAGATCACGCTGAGCCTGTTCTCCTACTTCGAGGGGGAGATCGGGTTCCAGGAGCAGGAGCGGTTCGTCGACCAGTCCATCCAGTCCCGGATCGGCATCCCCTTCCTGATCGAGGAAGGGATCCGCGGCATGCGCTTCCATCCGGAATTGAAGAAATCCCTCGAGAACCGGGTTCCCGTTTTCTTGGCGAGAATCCACCAGCATCTGCTGTCCGAAGCGGAAAAGAAGCTTCTCGGCTATATCAACGGGAAGCTGGACGGCTCCAGCTTGGCCGCCTTATCGGGCATGAGCCCGGAGGAGTTTTGGAAAAGCCTTTACCTTCTTTATGGCCTGGGCATTATAGATTTCCCGGAGGAGGCCGCCGAAGCCGTTCCAGAACCGGCCGGAGAGGCCGCCGGCGAATCCCTCCAGGCCCAGCTCTGGGAAATCCTGGCCTTGAAGGACCGGCTGGCGACCCTGAATTATTACCAGTTCTTCCGGGTCTCCAAGGACTCCCCGGAGGAAGACATTAAGAAGGCCTACTTCCAGCTGGCCCGCAAATGCCACCCCGACCGGTTTGGCCGGAACCTTTCCTCGGACATCAAAAAGCAGGTCGACGACGTCTTCGACCTCGTGACCAAGGCCTATCGGACCCTGATCGAGCGCGGCGCCAGGTCCGATTACGATCAAAAGCTGAGCTCGGGTCCCCAGGAGGATTCGACCAGCCAGGCCAAGAAAGCGGACATCAAGTTCCGCCAGGGCAAGACGCTGTACAACCAGGGCCGCTTCGAGGAGGCCGTCATCCTTCTCGAGCAGGCCGTTCGCCTGGGCGGACCGAAGGGTGACTATTATCTCCTTCTGGGAATGGCCGAGTGCAAAGTCCCCACCTTCCAGAAGAAGGCCGAACAGGATTTCATAAGGGCCATCGAGCTCGAACCCTGGAACCCGGAAGGACTGGTCGCCCTGGGGGTGCTTTATAAGAACGAAGGGCTCTTGACCAAGGCCCGCCGCCAGTTCGAACGGGCCGTGGCGATCGACTCCGAGCACGAGATCGCACTCCGCGAACTCGACCAGGGCGGCAAGAAAAAGGGATTTTTCTCCTTTTCCCTGTTCGGCCCCAAAAAAAAGTGAGGGGCCTTCAGCCCGCCTTGACCAGGGCCAAGAATTCCTTTTCGCCGAGCGTTGGGATCCCCAGCTTCTGAGCGGCTGCGAGTTTGGAGCCGGGATTCTCTCCGATGACGACCCAACTCGTTTTCTTCGAGACCGAGGAGGCGACCGCCCCTCCCAGGCTCTCGATGAGCGCCTGCGCCTTCTCGCGCGGCAGGGCGGCCAGCGTCCCGGTCAGGACGAACGTCCGTCCGGACAGGGGGAGGTCCCGGCCCTTGACGCCGTGCTCGAATTTGAAATTAAGTCCCGCGCCTTTCAATCGCTTGAGGAGCTCCCGATTCTCCGGCTGGCGGAAGAAGAAAACGAGGGCTTGGGCGACCTTATCTCCGACGTCGTCGACCTTGAGGAGTTCCTCCCCGGTCGCCCGGGCCAGGTCGTCGACCGTCTTGAACCGGGAGGCCAAGTCCTGGGCGGTTCTCTCGCCGACATAGCGGATCCCGAGGGCGAAGACGAGCCGGGCCGCGTCGCGGCGCTTGGAAGCGGCAATCTGGCCGAGGAGGTTTTGGCTGCTCTTGGGGCCCAGCCGCTCGAGCCGGACGAGATCCTCCTCGCGGAGGCCGTAGAGGTCGGGGACGGATTGGACGGGCCCGGCGCTCAGGAGTTGGTCGACGACGGCCTCGCCCAAGCCCTGAATATCCATGGCCCGCCGGGAGGCGAAATGGAGGAGGCTTTCCCTGAGGCGGGCCGGGCAGGAGGGATTCGTGCAGCGGTCGATGACTTCCCCCTCGGGCTTGTAGGTGGCGGAATGGCAGACGGGGCAACGGCTCGGCCAGGAGAATTTTTTTTCGCGGCCGGTCCGGCGCTCCTTCATGACGGAGACGATCTTGGGAATGACGTCGCCGCTCCGCTCGAGGAGGACGACGTCGCCGATCCGGATATCCTTGCGCTTGATCTCCTCCTCGTTGTGGAGCGTCGCCCGGGAGATGGTGGTCCCCGAGAGCTTGACGGGCTCGAGGTGGGCGACCGGCGTCAAGGCGCCGGTGCGGCCGACCTGGATTTCGATGGCCTCGATGCGCGTCGTGGCCTGGCGGGCCGGGAACTTGAAGGCGATCGCCCAACGCGGCGACTTGGCCGTCATGCCCAGGTCGCGGCGCTGGGCCGTCGAGTCGACTTTGATGACGATCCCGTCCGCGTCGTAGTCGAGATCGTCCCGCCGGACGACCCATTCCCGATAGAAGTCGAGGACTTCGTCCCCATTTCGGCAGCGGCGCGAATGGGGATTCGTCCTGAAGCCCAGCCGGCGCAGCGTCAGGAGGTTCTCCCACTGGGAGTCCGTTTCCCGTTCGTCGAGGAAGATGGAATAGAGGAACATGCTCAGGCGGCGGGCGGCGACCTCGCGGGGATCGAGCAGGCGGATGGACCCGGCCGCGGCGTTCCGCGCGTTGGCGAACAGGGGCTCGCCCTCTGTCTCTCGGCGGCGGTTGAGGAGCCGGAAGGATTCGAAGGGGAGGTAGACCTCGCCCCGAACCTCGATGGCCCGGCCGTCCGCGATCCGGAGCGGCAGGCTTTTCAGAGTCTTGAGGTTGGCCGTGACGTCGTCGCCCCGGCTCCCGTCTCCGCGGGTCACCGCCTGGAGATAGCGGCCGTCCCGGTAATGGATGGCAATCCCCAGGCCGTCGATCTTGAGTTCGGCGACGTAGCCGATCTGCTGACCGGGGAGAAGCTTGCGGACCCGCTCCTCGAATTCCCGGAATTCGTCCTCGTCGAAGCAGTTGTCCATGCTCATCATCGGGATCCGATGGGCGACCGTCTCGAATCCTTCGGAAGGCTTTTCGCCGACGCGCCGGGTGGGCGAATCGGGGGTGACGAGGTCGGGGAACCGATCCTCGAGGTCGCGGAGCTCCTTTAAGAGCACGTCGAACTCGGCGTCGGCGATCTGAGGATCGTTGTCGACGTAGTATTTCCGTTCATGGTAGAGGATGGTCGTGCGGAGGTCCAGGATCCTCTTCCGGGCCTGTTCCTTGCTGACAGCCAAGACCCTCCTCCCTGCGGAGATCACCGTTACGGCTGAAGGGACGCCCCGCCGCGGGGCCCCCCATGCCGACGATGGCGTCGCGGGCGGCGCTATTTAGCGCCGAGCCGCAGCTTGGTGTCTTCGACGAGCTTGTTGAACTGGGCGACGACCATTTCCTGGGACTGCTGGAGCTTCTCGAGGTTCTTCTTCTCGGTCTCCAGGCTGGCCAGGAGCGTCTTCATCTCTTTCTTGTCGGCCTCGCTGAGATCTTCCTCGTCCTTGCCCTCGAACTTGGCGTTGTAGGTTTTAGTCAGGGCTTCGATCTTCTGATTGATGGCTTCCATCTGCTGGACGTTCTCGTTGTACTTGAGGTCCTTGTTCAAGTTGAAGTAGAGGCTTTCGGCCAGCTGCATGGCCTGCTGGGCGTAGGTGGGCGACAAGCAGCTCGCTTCGAGGAGGAAGCGGACGGCTTCGCCCGATAGCGCCGGGTTCGCCTTCGCGTCCGCGGCCAGGATGATGCCGATATTGAAGGCGATCTCGCCGTTCTTCTGTTTGGCGTAGGCTTCCTTGAAATAGACAAGAGCATCGTCCTTCTGACCGCTTCGATAAAGGCACTTGGCCAAGCAGGCCGTGCTGTCGAAATCTTTGGTCGCGCTGTAGGCGACTTTGAAAACTTTCCCGGCGTCGGCGAAGGACTTGGCTTCGTAGAGAGCCTTGCCGAGCTTCTTGAGGCTGGCCATGATTTGGGGATTCTTGAGGATCGCGTAGGAGGCGATATAGGCGTCCGCGGCGCCCCTGAGGTCCCGGCCTTTTTCGGCGGCCTGGCCGAGCGCGAACCAGCCGGCGCCGATCAGCATGTTCCACTGGCTGACGGCCTGGGCGTCGCTTTCCTTGGCCTTAGCGGCCTTGGCCAGCTCGATGACTTGGTTGGCCAGGCTCTTAGCCTTGTCTATATTCTGGCCCTGCTCGCCGTAGATGGCGGAGAGCTGAATGAGGAGCTGGGCTTTGGTCAGGTCGTCGAGGCCTCCGAGCGCCAGGGCTTTCTCTCCGTATTCGATTGTTTCCTTGGCGGTCTTGCCGGGATAGGGCGACATGCTCAGGTTCGCATAGGCGAAATTCTCGTATTTAGTCCCTTTGCCCGCGTACTTGGCGACGTATTCTTTAAGAAGCTGAGCTCGCTCGGCGGGCGAAGTGGTCGTCATGGCTTTGATATAGACCTCGTCCGCCTCTACCGTCTGAGCGGGCAGAAAGGCCGGGAGGGAAAGAAGGATGATGAGGATCGTCACGGCCGTCTTTTTCATACACAACCTCGCATCAAAATTTTTTGAATAATAGCGCGCCTCTCATGAAAAGTCAATATGAATTAATACTTACGGCCGACCCGCCCGGCCGCAGCACACGCGCAATAACTATAGCAAAAAGCGTGCCAAGTTCAAAGCGGGAAAAAGTACCTTCCCTCTTTTTGCGCGGATCCCGGCTTTTGGCTTAGAATAGACCCCGTGGAAAGCAAACAGGCGCTCGCCGCGTCCTTCGCCTCCAAAGTCGGACGGCCGGCGCTGCCGTCCGCCCCCCTCTCCGAATGGTCCTGGTTCAGGATAGGGGGGCCGGCCGACCTCCTGTTTCGGGCGGAATCCGTCGGCGACCTCGAGAAGGCCGTCGCCTGGGCTCGGGAGGCGGGGAAGAGGTTCTATATCATCGGAGGCGGCTCGAACCTCCTGTTCGATGACGAGGGGTTTCGCGGCATCGTTATCCGGAACGAAGTTCGGGGTCTGGAGCGGCGGGGCTCAGTGGTAACGGCCTTCTCGGGCACGCCCCTCGAAAGCCTGGTCGAATTCCTGGTTGAACGGTCCATGGCCGGCCTGGAGTTTCTGGCGGGCATCCCGGGCACGGTCGGCGGCGCCGTCTGCGGGAATGCCGGCGCCTTCGGCCGGAGCATCGGCGAGGCCGTCCGAGACGTCGATCTCCTCCTCGGGAACGGGCAGACGGCCGTCCGGACCAAGGCCGAGATGGCTTTTGCCTACCGCCGCTCCCATCTCCAGGACGATCACCAAATTATAAGTGGAGTCAGGTTTGATGTCGAACCGGGAGATCCCGCCCTGATCCGACGGCGCGTCAAGGATTATTTGGAATCCCGGAGCGGCAAACATCCCCGTCCCGGCACTCCCTGCGCGGGGAGCTATTTCAAGAACCCGGTCCTAAGGGACGGGACCAAGCTGGCCGCGGGGCGGCTATTGGACCAGGCGGGAGCTAAGGGCCTTCGTGTCGGCGACGCCGCCGTCTTTCAAGGGCATGCGAACTTCATCATCAACCTGGGTCGGGCCTCGGCCCGGGATGTTTTGGCCCTGGCGGCGGAACTCAAGGAGAGGGTTCGGAACGGGTTCGGCGTCGAACTCGAGGAAGAGGTCGTCTATCTTCCAGCAACCGCCTCAATGCTTTGACTTGTTGGGGCGGGAGTCCCCGCCGCGCGGCCAGGTCGAGGGCAAGCCGCCCCAACCCGCGATAGGCGCTTCTGTAACGAGGAAGGCGCCGGAAGGCCTCGAGGTGCCGGGCGACCGTCTCGAAATCCCCGCGGGCGATGGGGCCGGTCAAGGATCTCCCCGCGTCAATAATTTTTACGTTTCGTAAAATTCCTTTCGCGAGAGGGAGGAGAGAGCGGAAAGCGTCCCGGTTCTTAATCCCGGCCTCGCGGAGCGACGCCTCGGCCATGTCGAAGAGGACGACGAGATAGTTGGAAACGATGCTGCAGGCCGCGTGAAAGGCCGCTTTCTGGTCCGCCCTGATAAGGAGCGTCCGGCCGCCGAGGGCCTTGACGATCCGCCGCCCCGCGGCGACTGCTCGGGGATCCCCTTCCAGCGCGACCGCGATGCCGGCGAACATCTCGGCGCTTCCCTCTTTGCGCGCAAAGGACTGGACGGGGTGGAAAGACGCGATCGAGGCGCCCCGCTTTAGCAGCGGAGCCAGCGCCGAGGCGGCGACGGCTCCGCTCGTGTGAAAGACGATCTTGCCTGAAAGGTTTTTCGCTTCGGCCGCGAGCGCGTCCGCGGCGGCGCGGATCGCCCCGTCCGGCAGGCAAATGAATATAAGATCCCCACTCTCCGCGGCCCGGGCGTTGTTTGCGAAAGGAACGGTCCGGCCGATGAGGCGGGCGCTTTCCCGAGCCGACGCCCTCCGGCGGCAAGTCACGGCCCGGACCGCATATCCGGCCCGGCGCAGAGCCACGCCCAACGAGGTTCCCAGCCTTCCGGCTCCGATGATGGCGACTCGCGTCATTGGCGCTCCTTGAACACATCCAGCCAGAGGCTGAGCTCGAGCCCTTTCGGCGGTTTCGTCTCCCGCTTCCGGGAGGCGCGCGCCTTGTGGAAATCTCGGAGGGCTTCCCGAAGCTGTTTAGCGAAATCGGCAACGCTTATGATCCTCAGGCCGAGCTCGCGGCCGCATTCAGCGAGCTCTCGATCGGACGTCACCAGGACGGTATGCCGAGGATTCTTCTGCTTGAGGATGATGTCCATAATGAGGTCGTCGCCCTTTTCGCCTTCGGCGGGGAATAGGACGGCCAGCGTCCTCTGGCCGGGCGGAGCCGGCGGGGTTTCAAGACCGGGATCCGGAGGGCCGTCGAAGACGAGGGTCACCCGTGCCCGCGTCTGACGCTGGAACATCGACAGCCTCCGGGCTAAGTCCATTTTTTCCGGGGCGTCTCTGACGGATACGGCCTGGCGGCCCAGGAAGTTGCTGCCGTCGATGATGTAAGACATGGGGGATTTCGGCGGAGGCCGAAGGCGCGTCCTATCCCGGCGGCCAGGTCATCCGCCGGCCGCCCAGAAGATGGAAGTGGATGTGGAAGACTTCCTGCCCCGAATCGCGGGCCGTGTTGAGGACGATCCGGTAGCCCGACGCGGATATTCCCAGCTCCCGGGCGATAGTCCGGGCCGCCATTAAAACCTCGACCAATAAATCTCCCTTGTCGGCCGGCAGGTCGTTGAGCGAAGCGAAATGTTCCTTGGGAATGATCAGGATATGATGGGGGGCTTTGGGGGCGATGTCTTCGAAGGCGAGAACCCGCTCCGTTTCGTGGACGATCCGGGCCGGAATCTCCTTGGCGGCGATTTTGCAGAAGAGGCAGGCCTCCATGCCGGTCCTCCTTGTCCCTATTTCTTGTCCGAGATCCGCTCGATGCGGGCCCCCAGGGCCTTGAGCTTGTCCTCGATCCTCTCGTAGCCCCGGTCGAGGTGTTCGGCCTCGTTGATGACGGTCTCGCCGCTCGCAACCAGGCCGGCCAGGACCAGGCATGCCGAGGCCCGAAGGTCGGTGGCGATCGTCTCCGCTCCGCTCAAGAGCGTTTTTCCCCTGACGACGGCCTTGTCTCCCGAGACTTCGATGGCGGCCCCGAGACGGAGGAGTTCGTTGACGTGGGCGAAGCGGCGGTCGAAAATGGTCTCGGTGATGATGGACGTTCCCAGGGCTTGGGTCATCAGGGCCATGAATTGGGCCTGCATATCCGTCGGGAATCCGGGGTAGGGGGAGGTCGTGATATCCTGGGGCCGGATCTCGGGGCCGCCGACGACGTGGAGGGCGCCCGGTTCGATCCTCTCGATGGCGACGCCCGAGTAGCGGAGCCTCTCGATGACCGTCGTCAGGTGGTCGGGTTGAACTCCGGTCAGGACGAGATCGCCCTGGGTCAGGCCGCCCGCCACCAGGAACGTCCCGGCCTCGATCCGGTCCGGAATGATTTCATGTTCGGCTCCGCCCAGCTCGCGGACGCCGTTGATCCGGATGGTTTCCTCGCCGATCCCCTCGATCCCGGCGCCCATCTTGACCAAGAGCTCGCAGAGGTTCGTGACCTCGGGCTCGACGGCGCAGTTGCGAAGGACGGTCTCGCCCTCGGCCAAACAGGACGCCATGACCAGGTTCTCGGTGCCGGTGACGGTTTTCTTTTCGAAGTGGATCTCGGCCCCGCGGAGACGATCGGCCGAAGCCTGGATATAGCCGTGTTCAAGGCTGATCGTCGCCCCCAGCTTCTGAAGGCCTCCGATATGGAGGTCGATCGGACGCGATCCGATGGCGCAGCCGCCGGGCAGGGCGACGACAGCCTTGCCGTGACGGGCCAGCAGAGGACCCAGGACCAGGATGGACGCCCTCATGGCCCGGACGAGGGCGTAGGCCGCCTCGTCGGAGGAGAGGCCGCGGACCCGGAGAGTCAGGGTGTTGTCTCGGATCTCATAGACCGCGCCCAACTCCTTGACCAGCCTCAGGATCGTGAAGACGTCCTTAACGAGGGGGACGTTCGTCAGCCGGACTTCGCCGCTGGTCAGGAGGGCGGCGGCGATGGCGGGGAGCACCGCGTTCTTGGCGCCGCTGATCCGGACCTCGCCCTTGAGGCGAAGCTCGTGATCCCCCAAAATCCTGATCTTTTCCATCCTGGGGCCATTGTAGACGAAGCCCCCCCAAAATTCAACCGAGCGGCCGGCGGAGTTTCAGAGCGAAGCGAGGGCTTGGTCGAGATCGGCGATGATGTCGTCGGGATGCTCGCCGCCGACGCAGAGCCGGATCAGCTGGGGCGGGACGTCGGCCATCCGCCTCGCTTCCTCGCCCTGCTGGAAATGGGTCGAGATGGCCGGGATGGTGGCGACGCTCTTGATGCGGCCCAGGTCGGTGGCTCTGAAGATCATTTTTAAGTTGTCGAACACTTTCCGGGCGTTCTGGGGTGGACCGTCGACCCGGAAGCTCATGAGATGCCCGTAGCGGTTGACCTCTTTTCCGGTCCCGTCGTCGGAGTCGACGAGCGTCATGTACTTCGAGGCCACCTTGTGAAGGTGAAAGCTGGGCAGGCCCAAGTAATCGACCTGATAGACTTTGGGGTGGGACTGGAGGTACTCGGCCACCTGTTGGCAATTTCGGCTGACCAGGTCCATCTTGGAGCGGAGTATCCTGAGGTCGTTCAGGGCGAAGATCGCGTTGACCGGGGAGGCGGCCGGGCCGTTATCCCGGTAGGGAAGGAACTTCACATATTCGGCGAAGCTGTCCTTGAATAGAGGGGTATCGTTGTGGACCTTGGTCGTGATCGGCTTGCGGCTGATAAGGGCTCCGCCGATGGCGAAGCCGCCCGAGGTGATGGATTTGGTCAGGGAATGGACGACGATATCGGCGCCATGGGCGATCGGCCGCATCAGGGCCGGCGTCGCGCAGGTCGCGTCGACGATGAGGGGGATCCCATGGCCGTGGGCCAGGTCGGCCAGGGCCTTGATATCGGCGAAGGACTGCTGGGGGTTGGAGGGCATCTCCATGTAGATAAAACGCGTATCCTCGTCGATCTTGGCTTTCCAATCCTCGACGTCCCAAGGATGCTGGACCCAGCGGACCTCGATTCCCCGTTCCTTCATTTTCCGGATCGAAAACTGCTGGTAGGTGCCGCCGTAAACCTGGATGCAGGAGACGAAATTGATCCGCTCCGGTCCGTCCTTCTGCTTGACGAGCAGCGGATCGGCGGCGGACATGATCGCCGACATTCCCGACGCGGTGACCAGGCAGGATGTGTCGAATCCCGTCCGATAACCCTCGAGCAGGGCGAGCGTCCATTCGAGATAGTAGGTCGTCGGGTTGGCGATCCGGGTGTAACACCAGGTCGGGATCAGGTAGGCCAAGGCCGCTTCGAGCTCGGCCGAATCGCGGTAGGCCTGGGAGGCCGAGAGATAGAGCGGTTCGATGACGGCGCCTTGATTCTGGTTGAGGGCTTCCTCGACCGTGTACAGCCCGTGAACGGCCAAAGTGTCGAATTTCATTTTTTTAGCCCGGGCCAGGGCGGTTTCGCGCTCGGCGATGATCGCTTTGGCCCGCTCGATGTATTTCTGGACGTCCGGGCTGAAAGATTGCTGGGAGCTCATGATACCTCCAAGGATTTCATGAATATGCGGATACAGTTATGGGTCTCGGCAACGGATGAAAACTCAGGCAGGGCGAAAACCATGATACAGCTTGAGAGGCTAAAATACTAAGAAACGGGTCCGTTCGTCAAGTGGGCCTCGGCCGGGCGGAGCTCCCATCCGGCCATCACTTGGATAGGGTCCGGTGGATGGCCAGCAGGTCGGATAATATGGAGAAGCCGGTCTCGATCTTCCCCGCGCCGGCGCCTTGGATGGTGACCTTCCCCATCAGGTCGGTGTCGAAGGTCAGCGCGTTCTGGGCCCCCATGACCCCGGCCAGGGGATCCGACAGGAGGAGTCGCTGGGGCGCGACGCTGGCCGCAACCTTGCCCCCGTCCTTCTTGGCCCGGGCGACGAGCTTGTAGCGATAACCCCGGGCCTTCGCGTCGAGGACCATGGCGCGCGTGATCGATGCGATCCCCTCCCTCGGGACGTCGTCGGGCTTGATGGATCCACCCAGGAGGACGTTAGAGAGGATGACGATCTTTCCGGCCGCGTCGAAGCCCTCCACGTCGGCCGTCGGGTCGGCCTCGGCGTAGCCCAGCTTTTGGGCGAGCTTCAGGGCGTCGGCGTAATCCATGCCGTCGACTTCCATCTTGGTCAGGATGAAGTTCGTCGTGCCGTTGAGGATGCCCAGGACTTCCCGGATCTCGTTCCCGGCCAGTCCGGTCTCGACGAGGTGAAAGACGGGCGTTCCGCTCATGACCGTTCCCTCGATCCGGAACTGGAGCCGGTTCGCCTGGGCCATCTTTTTGAGCTCGTGGTAATGGAGGGCGGCCGGCCCTTTGTTCGAGGTGACGACGTGTTTGCCGGTCCGGAGGGCCTTTTTTATGTAGCTCGTGGCGGGTTCGCCGGTCTTGATGTCGGTGTAGGTCAGCTCGGCGATGATCTCGGCATTCGACTTTTCGATCATGTCCAGGGGATCGAGCGAGGCCGGCCGGCTCCCGCCGGGATAGGCGTCCAGGGTCTTCCCGGCGCCGAGGATCTCGAGGACCTTGGGGACGGCCAGGCCGTCGGGGGCCAGGACCGAACCCTTGATCTTGTCGCTGATCGCGACGACCCTGGCCTCGAACCCGTAGCGCTCGCGGAGCTCGGGTCCTTTCCGGTCCAGGATCTCGAGGAGTCCCTGCCCGACCGTCCCGCAGCCGATGAGCCCGATCTTATGTTCCATGGCGCGCATCCTCCATCAGAGAGTCTTCACGGCCCCGCAAATATAGCATATCGGCCCTGGTCATGGGAATAGGCGCGCCTTGAGACCGGGCACTTACGTACAGCGTCTGATGTTTTATCGAGAGCGATTGGTCTCTCAGCCCGGATGGCGACCGAATAGAGCGATTGATCAAATTGCAACTAAATATTGGTTGCAGCCTAAATGCGTTTATGGTAAATTGTCAATGAGCCGTTTCGAGAAGCTCCTGAAGAGATTTCTGTCTCGGCCGAAGGACTTCTCCTATGATGAGTTACGCATGTTGTTGAGCGGGTTGGGGTATCGAGAATTAAAAGGCGGGAGAACCTCCGGGTCGAGGATCGCGTTCGTTCATCTTGAAACGGGCCATGTCATTCGTCTTCACAGGCCACACCCGGCAGGGATCCTCAAGTCGTATCAGATGGTTGATCTCGAGGATGAATTGAGATCGCGAGGGATGATTCCATGAAGAATATTCTTAGGTATAAGGATTTCCTGGCGACGATTCATTTCAGTCCGGAAGACGATTGTTTCCACGGCCGGATCGAAGGCATCAAGGACCTTGTCTCCTTCGAGGGCCGCTCCGTCAACGAGCTCAAGAAAGCGTTCCGCGAGGCCGTCTTGGATTATATCGAAATCTGCCGGACGGCCGGGAAGGAGACGCAAAAATCCTACAAGGGAAGCTTCAACATCCGGATTTCTCCCGAGCTTCATCAAAAAGCCGTCCGGAAGTCGCGCCTCCAGGGGATCACTTTAAACCAGCTCGTCCAGAGGGCGATGGAAGCCGAGCTCAAGGAAAGGCGTTGATCTTCGAGGAAATTGACTTTCAGTCTTCATCCACTTATCCTTGTCCTCAAAGGGAACGAATGATCTAAGAACTATCTAGGATGACTAGAAAACGATTTAAATCAATTGCCGAAGAGCCCAAGGCAGACAAAGGTTGATCTTCTCCCCAGTAGTTGTTTATTCATTCTGGATTAACAAATGAGAATGGTGTTCGATCCTAAAATGTTTAACTTTCCGCCGTTTTCAAAATGCCCAAAATGCAAAAAAGCTGATTCTTTTGGCGTTCTTCTAATAGCAAGAAACACTTATACTCGAAGATGCCGAGAATGCTTGCATACAACGAGCTATAAATTGCCTCGATTGAACAAAAAAATCATATACTTAGACCAATTCGTTATTAGCGAAATGATGAAAGCAATAAATAGAAAATTGAACAAGACTAAAAGTATAGATCATTTTTGGTTTATTCTTTTCGAGAAAATAGATAGGCTACTCAAATTACAGCTAATCATTTGTCCGGACTCTTCATTCCACCAAGATGAATCTGCTTTATATCAATTTCAAGCCCAAAAGAGAATGTATGAGCATTTATCGAATGGCGCGAGTTTTTATGATCCGGGGACTATAAGAAGATATCAAATAGCCGATTGTTTCCGTAAGTATATTAGAAAAGAAGGACTAGCCATCTCAAATATCGAGAGAAAACATATGATTCGCGGAGACCATAACTGTTGGCAGGAACGAATTCGGTTATCTGTCAATTTTGATATTTCAGATGAAGAAATAAAAGAGATGCAAAAAAGGAGAGAACGGATTAGCGAGGTGATTACGAAGACCTTTAAGATATGGAAAGAAGACAAAGAAATAACGTTCGAAGACAGGTTTATCAGTGAGGGAATGGCCTTTGGAAAAGCAATAATTGAAAGATATTTTCAAAACTTATCTAAATACTACTATATGTCCATTGGAAAGCTTGCGGCAACTGCGGAAGAAAGTCTGGAAATTATAATGAATGAATCGAACGAAATTATTGTCGACCTCCAAAGGCATTTGCCGGATAAAGAAGATCAGACCATGAGAATATTATTCGAGTTCCTCACTTTAGAAAAAATGTTAGATGTTCCCTCAATACGAATATCTTCTTTGTTGTGGGCTGCCCTTGCTGATCAAACCGCGTATGGAGGAAGAAAAAAAGTTCCCAGCGCCGGCATTATAAACGACATCTCCAGGGTAGCTTCAATATTGCCCTATTGCGATGCGATATTTGTTGATCGAGAAATGTATGGATTATTAAATCATCCAAAAGTGAATAAAGACAACGAGGCAAGATACGGAACGCAAATATATTCGGCTGCAAACAAAACAGATTTCGTTGAATATATGGATGCCATAGAAAGAGGGGCGAGCAAAGAACATTTGGCGAAGGTGGAAGAGGTATATGGTAGAGATTGGCTTCGGCCCTTCGTCAGCATGTTTGATAATGAATAAAAAAGGGGCGGCTCCTTGCGGAGCCGCCCTTTGAGTGTCTTTCCACTCGGAGCGGACGAGACCGGGTCGCGCCCTTACTTCGCCGGCGCCGGTGCGGCCTTGGCCTTTTCCTCGAGCCAATCGATAAGGACGGACTTTGGCCGCTCGATGGCCAGGCCGAGGACCCGGCTCCAGATGAGCTGGGACAGGATGCCCATGGCGCGGGACACGCCGAAGAAGACCGTGTAGATGTCGTACTCGGTGATGCCGTAGTAGTAGAGGAGGACTCCGGAATGAGCGTCGACATTCGGCCAGGGATTTTTGGCTTTACCCTGCTCGATGAGGATCTTGGGGGCGACTTCATAGATGTCGCTCACGACCTTGAACATGTCGTAGTCGGGGAGGTGCTTGAGGGCGAACTCGCGCTGGGCGATGTAGCGGGGGTCGGTCTTGCGGAGAACGGCATGGCCGTAGCCGGGGATGACCTTCCCGGACTTCAGGGTATCCCACAGGAACTTGTGGAGCTGCTCCTTGGTCGGGACGCCGCCGAGCTCCTTCATAACGTCCATGATCCAGCGCAGGACTTCCTGGTTGGCCAGCCCATGGAGGGGACCGGCCAGACCGTTCATGGCCGCCGACAGGGAATAATAGGCGTCCGAAAGGGCGGAGCCGACGAGGTGGCAGGTGTGGGCGGAGACGTTCCCGCCCTCGTGATCGCTGTGGATGACGAGGTACAGCCGCATCAGGTCGTAGAAGTCGGGCTTGTCGACCCCGAGCATGTGGGCCTGGTTGGCGCCCCAGTCGAGCTTCGGATCGGGGGTGATGTACTTGCCGCCTTTATAGGCGCGCCGGTAAATCCGGGCCGCGATCTCCGGAAGCTTGGCCAGGATGTCCATGACGTCCTCGAACATCGGATCCCAGTATTCCGTCTTGGGCATGCCGGCGCGGTAGCGGGCGGCGAACTTGGAGTCCCGCTGGAGAGCCAGGATGGCCAGCGAGAACTGGGTCATGGGATGCGTATCCTTAGGGATCGATTCCATGGCCTTGACGAGGTGGTCGGGCAGGTGGCTGCGCTTGCGCCATTCCTCGGTGACCGCCTTGCAGTCCTCGTAGGTCGGGATCTCCCCTGTCAGGAGGAAATAGAAAATGCCCTCGGGCATGGGTTCCGTTCCGCCCGGCGCCTTGGGGAGCTTCTGCTGGAGCTCGGGGATGGTGTAGCCGCGGAAGCGGATGCCTTCCTGGGGGTCGAGGTCCGAGATCATCCAGATCATGCAGCTGATGTCGCGCATGCCGCCGACGACCTGGGAGATCGTCACATCGTCGACGACGACGTTGCCCGTTTCCTTGACGACTTTCTGGACCCTCTCTCTCATCGGGCCGATCTTCTCGGCGAATTTTTGTTTAAGATCCGCCATTCGATAAACCTCCTAAGTTCGTTTTTGAGAGGAATTTCTTGGGACAATCCTCTCGGGGAATTCAAAATATAACACTGCAAGAAGGGTCCTGTCAATCAAAAAGCGCTTTTAGCCGTGCCGTTTCAGCGGCTTTTACGTATAATGATACAAGGGCTCGGCGGACGGAGACGCCGTCCGGAACGGGCCGCTGACAAGGAGGAACTCATGGGCGCGCTTCTGGTTCTTTTGATCATCATCGGAGCGGCGATCCTCATCGCCATCGGGATCTATAACAGCCTCGTCACCCTCCGCAACCGCTGCGACAACGCCTGGGCCCAGGTCGACGTCCAGCTGCGGCGCCGCTACGACCTCATCCCCAACCTGGTCGAGACGGTCAAGGGCTACGCCAAGCACGAGCGGGAGGTGTTCGAGAATGTAACCAAGGCGCGGGCCTCCGCCATCAGCGCCGGAACGGTCAAGGAACAGGGCCAGGCCGAGAACGTCTTGAGCGGCGCTTTAAAGAGCTTGTTCGCCGTGGCCGAGAACTATCCCGAGCTCAAGGCCAACCAGAACTTCCTGATGCTCCAGGAAGAGCTGGCCGGGACCGAAGGCAAGATCGCCTACGCCCGCCAGTTCTACAACGACTCGGTCATGAAGTACAACATCAAGCAGCAGGTCTTCCCGGCCTCGATCATCGCCCGGATGGGGAACTTCAAAGAGAGGGAATACTTCGAGATCGGCGAGGCCGAGGCCAAGGGGCCGGTCAAGGTCAGCTTCTGAACCCGGCGTCCCGCCGCCGTCCATGTACGAACAGATCGCGAGCAATAAGCGGCGGTCTGCGCTGCTCGTGGTTCTGTTCTTCGGCTTCGTCGTCTTCCTGATCGGGTTGTTTGGCCAGGCGTTCGGGCTGGGGTGGGCGGGGTTCGTCCTGGGCGTCCTCGTCTCGCTGTTCGTGACCCTGGCGAGCTACTACGGCAGCGACTCGGTCGTCCTGGCCATTTCGCGGGCCCGGCCTGTCAGCAAAGAAGAATATCCTTATCTCTATAATGTCGTCGAGGGGCTGTCGATCGCGGCCGGCCTTCCACAACCGCCCCGCTGTTGTGTCATCGACGACACCGCGCCCAACGCCTTCACGACCGGGCGGAATCCTCAAAACTCGGTCATCTGCGTCACGACGGGGCTCCTCGAGAAACTCGACCGGGCCGAGCTCGAGGGCGTCGTGGCCCACGAGATGTCCCATATCAAGAATTACGACGTCCGCCTCGGGACGCTGGTCGTGGTCATGGTCGGCCTCGTCGCCCTGCTCAGCGACTGGAGCCTGCGCGGCCTCTTCTGGGGCGGCGGCCGGCGCCGCGGCGGAGACCGGAAGGGGGGCGGAGCCGGAGCCGTTTTCGCCCTGGTCGGCCTCGTCCTGGCCGTCCTGTCCCCATTCATCGCGCAGCTCATCCAGTTCGCCATCTCCCGGCGCCGGGAGTTCCTGGCCGACGCCGACGGCGTCCTCTTGACGCGCTACCCGCCGGGATTGGCCTCCGCCCTGCGCAAAATCGCGGCCGACCAGGAGCCGCTCGAGGCGGCCAACAAGGCGACCGCCCACCTCTACATCGTCAATCCCCTCAAGAACGTCAGGGGCGCCGTCAACCGGCTCTTCAGCACCCATCCCCCGATCGAGGAGCGGATCGCGGCGCTGGAAAAGATGTAGGGTCTATTGAAAGCGGAGGCTCTTTTTCTTATAATGAAACCCCCCTTAGGCGGGGTCGTAGTTCAGTTTGGTTAGAACGCCGGCCTGTCACGCCGGAGGTCGCGAGTTCAAGTCTCGTCGGCCCCGCCACTTTCTCCCATATGAATCAACGTTTTCCTTTAAGCACCGGTAGTCCGAAGTCGGCGAGTTTAGGTATAGTCTGTTACACCGGCGTTACACGGGGAGAGGAGTCTGCAAACCTCTGGCTTTGTCTGGAATGACCCGTCTACCCCCAGGCGAGCCGTTCGAGTGGATACCTGTTCGGATAAGTCCTTGACATTTACTCCCCAAGTGCGGAGGGATGATGAAGGTCGTCGCCTTCATCACGGAGTATGCCGTCGTGGATCGGATGATCGATCACCTCGGATTGACGTTTGTCGCAGACAAGCCTCCTCCGCCACTGATCGCTTTCCAGGAAGTCCTGACGGCCGCCGAGACCGGCAATGAGTATTTTTCATGATTCTCTCTTTACCCGAAAGGAGAGGTCTGTCGGATTTCCGGCGTTTTTTAGCTTCCCTCTGGCATCATGACCCGATTCCCGCGTTTCCCAGGTCCACTGGACATCCATTCACACTACTATTAATAATCCCTGACGATGGCATGAGGCAAAACCAGCGCATGAACGCTCATTCAGCCAGCGCAGCGGAAAACGAATTTCTTATAAATACCTCCTCTATTCGGGGGATAGAAGCAGCCCCAAAATCACCCCTTAAATCACTCTTAATGGTGATTTACAATTCCCTGGATTAACTTCAATATTTAATCGAAAGAGATTATTATCATCATTAGCAAGAGAGGAAAAGACAATTAAAAAAACCTTGAAGATGATAGGTTCAAGAGAGAAGGATCCTATGAGACGTTATTTTTCGATTATTTCTTTGATTTTTGTTCTTTTCATTTTTTCTGTCTCCTTAGTAATAGCCAGCCAGCCTGTGAATATCGAGGTGGCTAAAAGAGCCGCTAAATACCATGGAGAGTCGGTCTTTGAAAAGGACCTTAAGGTCTGTGAGGTTGAGCTTCTGCACTGGCCTTGGGGAGAGCCGGCAGTCTACGTTATTACATTGATGCGCGAGGGGGATTTCTATCCTCCGAATATTCTCCTAGATAACACACTCCTTCAGGGGGCCTATTTGGTTTCAATCGGCAAGGAAGAGAAGGGTACACGAGGATGGCGCAGACAGACCGGTACATGACAGTTTATGTTGGGGCGACAACGGATATGCCTTCCTTCATCAAAGCTCATGCCGGTCTCCCTGAGCATATTGTGGCCCAAGCCCTCATGGGAAATCCGCCATTGGATCCCTATTGGATTTATGGAGATCTTTTCCATATTCTCGTGACCTCAAAAAGTCGGGCGGGAGCCGGCGATACTAAAGCAACAGAAATTCATTTAAAAAAAATAGTGGATTTAAAAGACTTGGGAAGCAAGAAAGTAGGCACTATTCCGGCTTATGCCGAACAGATCGAATGGGGGCGATTTTTAAGCCCCAAAGCAATTCCAGTGAATGAAGAAAATCCATCCCTGATGAATGTCAAAGGAGTACTCGAAGGGAAATATCAACTTCCTGTCGCAGAGCTCAATACTCAAGGTCAATGGAGGGGATGCTCTCCGGCCGCTTTTTACAATTGCCTCAAGTACCTCGAAAAAAAGGGAAAAGTCAGCACCCAAGGCAAAGGAGTTACTTTTCTCCTTGACTGGATATCCATTTGTTACAGAACTGATCCAGCTAACTGGATTACCGCTACTAACTGGATAGTTGACGGATCAATTATTATGTTCAAGGGATTAGGATATAATTCCAACGTTACAGCAGTTGAAAGAGAAAATAGCAAACCAGGGAGTTTTTTGACTCAATTTGCTAACGAGATAAACAGCGACTATCCCTGCAGCTTAGGAGGCACTGGGAAAGGAGTTTTCGTTAACCACTCAACAACAGGAATTGGATACTGGAAAGAGGGGGCCCATATCAGGCTCATCATTCACGATGGATGGAAAACAACAAATGGGCCTGTTTATGTCAAATACAGCGGATATCCCGAGGCAGAGCTTGAATACCCCAGGTTTATGCGAAGGTTTCATCCTGGGGGGCGTGGAAATTTTGAGGAAGCGGAGCCAAAAATAGAGGGGCCAGATTTAGTCCTCTTTAACACGACAAACTCCCGTTGGAAATGGGAGGAAAAGCTTACAAGCAAGAACGGAGTCAAAGTCGAAGAGTATGCTTATGAATTAACTTTCCGTGATGCGCGGGGAGCCAAATATCTGCACGACGGGCCCAAGAGAGTCTATCCTTTCCGTACTCGGGTGACCACGAATTGTCCAGAGACTACTTTCAAAAGAGGAAAGGCGGAGGAAGAATATAAACTGATCGATGCAAATGGCCATCTTGTCGAAGCTAAAAAGACAGTTAAGCTCCAACACATAATCGGTACCTGGGAGATAAGTTTTCATTGGGACGGCGATGGCTCGGGGGTTTCTAACTGGTTTATTTATAAGACCAAAAATTTCAAAGCTGGAGATAATCAAGAAGGCCCTATTTCGGGGACTTGGACGGTGAACGATCAAACTGCTGTATTGACTTACAATTCAGGGCAAAAACCCGTCTATAGAGGCACGATCAATAGTGCCTTTGAGAAGATGGCGGGGACGATGAAAACTAGGGTTAAATATCAAGGCAAATATTGGACTGGAACTTGGACGGCTACGAGACAAAGCGATACGACTACAAGCTCCGGAAAAGATCAGCGTCAGGCGGGAGAAGCAAAATCCTCAACCCCTCACAAACACTGAATCAGCCCTGAGCTTGATTCATTAGAATCCCCGACGTGAAAGAGCGTGGGCATATCTCAGAGGAAGAGGGATCCTGAAATGGGGAGAGGACGCCAGCACAATTTCTACAGATGTTTGGATGTCCATTTTGTGTCCGGGTGAGACAAACAGAGGCTTGACGTTTGCCCTTGTTCTAAGCGCAACCCCGACAATCTCTTCTCTATCCCATAAAAAGGATTGGGCTCCCTTCTCTTTCATCGGCTCCTCGTACTTTCCACAGAGCAGGCTTTTGGCACAGCCGATGGTGGGGAGGTCGAGAAGGATTCCCAGGTGGGCGGCGATTCCCATGCGTCGGGGATGGGCGATTCCCTGACCATCAAAGAGAAGAACATCTGGGACCTCTTTGAGCTTATCGAAGGCTTCGAGAATAATCGGGCCTTCTCGGAATGTTAAGAGGCCCGGAATATAAGGGAAGTTGTTTCTCCCCATTTTTTCAAAAACCTCAATGATCTCAAAAGAGGGGTAATTTAGAATGGCGATCACCGCCTTGAGGGTGTTTGTCCTTTTGGCATAAGAAACATCTACTCCTCCAATTTTTTCATTTTTTTTGAAAGCTACTTTGAGAGAGAGTTCTTTTTGCAGCCTGTTTTGAATCTCCAAAGCTTCCTTGGGTGTGACAACCCAGTTGTGATGCCTTTTGTATTTCATCAGAGGTTAAATCCGCAAATTAACATGTCAGATGAAGGGCGCAGACGACTTTTTTCGTTGAAGAGAGTTCATTGCATTCGACGTGGCTCGTCACAGAGGGAGGCCCGACAACCGTATCAACCTGGCCGAGGTTGGCAGCCATATAGGCATACTTCAATCGCGGCAAGACCCAGGCAACGGCCTTCAGCCCGCCGACAATCTCAAAACTTAGGACACCGCCATAGTCTCTGGGCATCTGTTTCTTAGACACATTGTGCATCGGATGGCTCTCTAGACCCGGATAATTGACTTTGAGGACCTTCGGATGCTTTTCCAAAAACCGGGCCATAGCCAGAGCGTTTTCGTTCTGACGTTCAACCCGCAAGGCCAGAGTCTTCAAGCTGCGGAGCAGCGAACTCGCGCGGTGGGCATCAAGAGATGGGCCGATAAGTTCCCGGTAACGATAGATTTTTTTCACCAGCGCTGCTTTTCCGCAAACCACTCCAGCAGTCGGGTCGTTATGCCCGCCGATGGACTTCGTAGCGCTGTGGATCACAAGGTCTGATCCTAAATCGATCGGGTGCTGGTTGATCGGCGTCGCGAACGTGTTGTCGGTGATGGTCGTAGCGCCTGCCCTGTGAGCTGCCTTGAAGAGCTTCTCAAGGTCAACAACTACTCAACAAGGGATTGGTGGGAGATTCTAAATAGAGAATATCGCAGCCCTTGGCAATAGCGGTCAGGATTGCCTTTTCATCATTTGTCTCGCACAGTTCGCAATGGATTCCAAACCGCGGCAGGATCTCCTTGAAATGCAAATAGGTTGCGCCATAAGCATCCTTGATGGTGAGAGCGCGCTCGCCGGGACTGAGCAAGGCAAAGAGAGTGGTATTGATGGCGGCCATTCCGGTGGAAAAGTCCGTAGCTGCTTCCGCGCCCTCCAGAGCAGCCATTTTCTCGTTGAAAGCGCGCACGGTGGGGTTAGAATTACGGCTGTAGATATCTCCGAATTTTTTTCCTAAGGCAACCTCCCGCCATGATTCTAAACTCTCATAGGCATATCGGGTGGGCGACCGCCTACGGCATAGACGCTTTCATGATCGAATGGTGCGGGGTCCACAGCGGCCGATTTCCGGCCAGCACGGACGAGGTCGTCAGTCGCTTTCCCAAAAACCCGGACTTCAAGAAGATCAAGTTCTTCTTCGTCTATTCCTTCATCCAAGCCCTGCGGAAGCAGGGAGAGCCGACCTTCGCCGTCGTCGACCTCGACGATGCCGAACGAATCGACAAGCTCGTCTCGGACTTCAAATACGCCGCCCGCACCTACTTCAACCAGCCCAACCAACTCAGGGTCGGCGGGCGGCCGGTCGTCTACCTGTGGGCGATCACGAATACAAAGGGGAATTTCAAAGCCGCCATGGCCAGGCTCAGAAACGCCGTTAAATCGGCCTCCGGATACGACGTCTACATCATCGGGGAGGAGGTCGGCTTCGGATACACGCCGAACCTGGTCCGGACGCCCTGCCTGGACGCGGTCATGCCCTACATGATGATCAAGGGTGGGACGCCGATCCGGAACTACAAGCTCGAAACGACCATCGACGATATCGTCGGCCAGTATCGCAGCGCCCGGCTCGTCTGCGCCGACCTCGGGATCAAGTTCATCCCGCTCGGGTTCGCCGGCTTCTACCCGATCGGCGCCCCCTGGTGCTACGACGACAAAGGGAAGCTGGCCACCCCGGTCGTGGCCCGCAGCCCCGAGAGCTTCCGGAGTTTCGTCCGAAAGGCCAAGGAGGCGATCGACCCCGGCTTGCGGATGTTCTACCTGACGTCCTGGAGCGAATGGAACGAGGGGACGAATCTCGAGCCTTCGCGGGAATTCGGCTTCGATTACCTCAAAGTCATCATGAGCGAGCTCGCGACGTTCACGCCCGTCCCGCTCCCCAAAGACACGTTCAAGTTCGCCTTCAAACGAGTCTGGAATCCCCCCGGCGCCGACGACCGGCTGCTGGCGGTCATGTTCGACAAGGTCGAGTTCCTTGACGCGCAGGGAAAGGTCCTGCTCAAGCTCGATATCGGGACGAACGCGGCCCGCACTTTCCTGGGAATCGGATTCTCCGGGAATGAGACGGGCACGGGCGAGGTCAAGAACTTTTGCTGGGCCGGAGACCGTTTCAAGTACGCCACCCTCCATGTCGACCTCCCGGCCGGGACGGCCGCCGTCCGGTTCAAGGTCGCCCAGATCCCGAACCAGTCCGTCGACCTCTCCCTGAACGGGAAGAGCCTGGCGAGCTTCCCGGTCGAGACCCCCTGGGCCTGGACCGTCCTCAAGGCCGACTTGAACTGAGGGCGGGCGCACCGCTTCGTCCCGGACCCTTCGCGGCCCCAAAAATCGCTTGACATTGGTTTGGAATAAATTGTACATATACGTACACGGATAATTAAAGTGCCATCATGCGTAGAGGTTAGGATGAAAAAAGAGATTTTCTCCCGGAGCGAGGTCCTGGAGCGGGCCGGCGTCGCCGATAAAATGCTGGCCGGCTGGGAGGAGCTCAAGCTCGTCCGGGCCGACGGCGCGACGAACGGAGGGATTCCCTTCTACACCCGAAGCGCCCTGGAGCGGGTCGTCCAAATTCGCAAGCTCATCGACCTCGGCTATGGGCCCGAGGCCATCGCCAAGATCGTCAAGAAGGTCGGCCTGCCCAGGGCCGAAGGGGCCGCGGCCGAAAAAGGCCGCTCCAAGGAATACCTGACCGTGGGCAGCCTGTCCGAGCGGATCGGGACCAGCCCTCGGACCATCAAGCACTGGGAGGATAAGGGCATCATCGAGCCCGACATGAGGAGCGAGGGCGGTTTCCGGCTCTACGCCGACCACTGGATCTATCTCTGCAAGCTCATCCTCGACCTGCAGCTTTTCGGGTACTCGCTCGAGGAGATCAAGGCCGTTTCGGGCTTGTTTCGGGACTTCCTGGCCGTCGACGCCGATCCGGCCGTCTTCAGCCGGGCCGAGACCGAGCGCAAGCTCGACGAGATGATGGCCAAGATCGACGCCCTGTTCGCCAAGATGGGGCTTCTCAAGGAGGGGATCGATCGCTGGGAAGACCTCCTCAAGAAGAAGCGAAAAGAGATCCATCGTCTCAAGGATGAAAGCGCCAAGTCCTCGCGGAGCCATTCAGCCAAGGACCGGTCACGCCCATGAACGAACCAAAACGAATCGTCTTCATCGAGCCCAAGGCTCCCGACCTCCATATTTTCTCCCAGTTCCCGATCCCGCGCCTGGGGATTTTCATCCTGGGGACACTGATGAAGGAACTCGGATGGGAGGTCGAGATTGTTTTCGAGGAATGCCGGGCGGTCGACTATGAAGGCTTGAAAAAGGCCGATCTGGTCGGAATCTCGACGATCACCTCGACGGCGCCCCGGGCTTACGCCATCGCCGATCGCGTCCGCGGCCTGGGCGTCCCCGTCCTGATGGGCGGGCCTCACGTCACCTACCTCGCCGACGAGGCCCTCGAACACGCCGACTTCGTCATCCGCGGGGAGGGCGAGGGTCCGCTCATGGCCTTTATTAGCGCCTGGGAGCGGGGGAAGAGCTTCGCGTCCGTGCCCGGACTCTCCTACCGGGACCGCGGCCGGTCCATCCATAATCCCCAGGCCCCGCCCGCCCCGAACCTGGACGACATCCCCATCCCGGACTTCGCGGGACTGCGCTTCCGGGGCCGGTCGATCGCCGGCCGGACGATCATTCCCGTCCAGACCTCGCGGGGCTGCCCTTTCGACTGCTCGTTCTGCTCGGTGACCGGGATGTTCGGAAAGACGTGGCGATTCCGCACCATCCCCCGCGTCTTGGAGGAGCTGCGCCGCTACAACTCGCGCCGCAATTTCGTCTTTTTCTACGACGACAACTTCGCCGCCAACCCGGCCCGAACCAAGGCCCTTCTGATGGCCATGATCGTCGAGAAGTTCCGCTTTCGCTGGTCGACCCAGGTCCGGGCCGACGTCGCCCGCGACCCGGAGCTCGTCCGCCTGATGAAGAAGGCCGGCTGCCACACCGTCTTCATCGGGTTCGAGTCCGTCAATCCCCGGAGCTTGGCCGGCATGAAGAAGAAGCAGACGGTCGAGGACATCGCCCTGGCCGTCCGGGTCTTTCGGCGGGAACGGATCCACGTCCACGGCATGTTCGTCTTCGGGTTCGACGAAGACGACTGGGACACGGTCAAAAAGACGGTCCGCTTCGCCAAGAAGGCCCGCCTGACCTCGACCCAGTTCCTGATCCTGACGCCTTTACCCGGATCGGAGTTTTTCGAAAAAATGGCCGCCGAGCGCCGCATCCTGTTCCGGGACTGGTCCCTCTACGACGCTCATCATGTCGTGTTCCGGCCGGCCCGGCTTTCCCTGCCGAACCTCCAGAGAGCCCAGAGCTTCGCCCACCGGAAGTTCTACTCGCTGCTCGAGATCGCCAAGCGGCTCATCCGGGGGCGCTGGCTCGACCTGAGCCTGGCTGCTTACGCCCGGCGTCTCAACCGCCTGTGGAAGAAAAAGAACCGGACCTTCCTCAAGGCCGTCGACCTTCTCCGGCCGCGGCGAAACGCCGTCATCACGGTCGACTACCATCCGAACGTCCGGCTTGACAGCTAAGGGAAACAGCTGTTTGATCATGTCCCAAAAAAGCTGATATGGCTGAGACATCGGTTGACAGGTCTCTCCGGGCTGGCCTATAATGGCTATCCGGAGAATCCACGTGGGGGCGAAAGGATTCGACGGAGACAATGAGGCCAATGCCGCATGCCGAGGTCCCACCCACCTCGTTAAACCGGTGGAAACAATTAACTGCAGAACCTGTTGCAGTCGCTGCCTAAGGAAAGGCTAGCCGTCTCCGGGGCCCTCTCCTGCGGGACCTCGGGGGCGTGGACAAGCAGGATAGCGAAACGGGCCGCGCCCCGGGCCCGGCGAGCGAAAACCCCCTCGGGGGCTGGCGGTCGGGTACCTTGTCCCTTCAGGCGCCCGGGCGCGAGATTAATGAAGGGTCTAAGCATGTAGAGGCCTTGAGCTGAATGTCTTCGGACGCGGGTTCAATTCCCGCCGCCTCCACCACCGATTCCATGAAACGAAGGCCGATGTGACGGGCACCGAGCGCAGGATCCGACTTGCCGCCGGTTCTCTTGTCCTCGCCGCCCTCTTCCCGGCCGGGGCCGCCGCCCGAGCTCAATCCCAGGCCCAGCCTCAATCCCAGCCGCCCCAGCCCCAGATCGCCCTCAACATCACGGTCAAGGACTATGCCGACTACTGCCGTATCACTTTCGCTTCGGCCGGCGCCTTCCCCCACAGGGTCGAAAAGAACGGTGCGTTTCTGATCGTCCGAGTCGATTCCCCCCAGAATTTCCGCGTCCAGCGCGAGCCCTTCAAGAGCCGTTGGGTCAGGACGCTGGGCTGGTCGAAGGGGGTGGGCGGTTACACGGTCACGGTCGAAACGGTCCGGAGCGATTTCGAGTTCAGCTATTTCACCCTGTCCAATCCCTTCCAGCTTCTCGTCGATATCCGTCCCCCGGCCAACGCGGCGGCCCCCTCCGCCGAAAATGACGTCTCCGAAAAGGCCGGAGAGGACCGGGAGTCGCCGCCCGAAACCGCCCCCGCCCTTGCCAAGACCGCCGCGGAACAAAGCGGCCGAAAGGTCAAGACCATCGTCATCGATCCCGGCCACGGCGGGATGGAGACGGGCGCCCGCGGCAAGTTCGGCGCTCTTGAGAAGGACGTAACGCTGGCTCTGGCCCTCAAGCTTAAGGCCGTCATCGAGCGGCACCTGGCCGTCCGGGTCATCCTGACCAGGGACCGCGACACGGATGTCTCTCTGCCCAACCGGGCGGCCCTGGCCAACAATAACGGCGCGAACCTGTTCATCTCCATCCACGCCAACGGCTCCTACCGGAGAAACGCCCAAGGGTCCGAGACTTTCTTCCTGTCCTTGAACGCCTCGGACGAGGAGTCCCGCAAGCTGGCCGAGCTCGAGAACATTTCCCAGGAATACGAGAAAACAATCGCCGGCGACAATCAGGACGAAATCAAAATGATCCTGTGGGATATGGCCCAATCCGGGTTCATCCGTCAAAGCAGTCAGCTGGCCGAGATCATCCAGGGCGAACTCAACGGCCTGCTGGGCACCGCCAACCGGGGCATTAAGCAGGCGCCGTTCAAGGTCCTGACCGGAGTCGCCTGCCCGGCAGTCCTGGTCGAGGTCGCTTTCATCTCGAACCCGGATGAGGAGCGGAAGCTCGGCAACGAGGCTTTTCAGGATCAGGTGGTCCAAGCCCTCTACCGCGGGCTTCTCGGCTTCTTTAAAATTTATTCCTGAGGATGACCTATGGCGACACGCGCACGGGATGGAGAACGAATCAAAATCATCCTGGCGGGTCTCCTCCTGATCGCTCTGATCGTCCTCGTCCTGGCTTTCTTTACGGGGGGCGGCCGGGAGAGGATCAAGCGGTCGATCGACCTTCCGGCGGCCACGGCTAAGACCGCGCCGTCCGCGACGCCCGCCACGAGGGTGGTCGCCCTCTATTTCCTAGCCGACAACGACGACCTCCTCCATGCCGAGGAACGGGAGATCCCGGCCGGCTCGCCCCTTGAGGAGGCCAAAGCCATCGTCACGGAGCTTATCGCAGGCCCGCGCGCGGGGCTGGTCGCCGCCCTCCCGCCCGAGACCAATCTCATCCAGCTGTTCATCACCAAGGAGGGAACGGCCTACGTCGACCTCTCCAAGGACATTCAGGAGCGGATCTTGCCCGGCTCGTCCTCCGAGATCTGCGCCGTCTATTCCATCGTCGACACCCTGGTCCAGAACATCAAGACCATCCGGAAGGTGTTCATCCTGATCGACGGCCAGGAGCGGGATACCCTGGCCGGCCACGTCAACTTGGAACTGGCCCTCTCGCCGGATACGTCCTTGATCGCGCGCTGAAAGGCCGGGGCCCCGAGTTCTCATGAAAAAACTGCCCAAGGTCGTCATCGTCGGATTCCCCAACGTCGGCAAATCGACCCTGTTCAATCGCCTGCTGGGCGAAAAAAAGGCCCTGGTCCACTCCCTGCCGGGCATGACGCGCGACGCCCTGACCAGCCTTTGCTCCCGGTATGAAAAGCCGTTTCTCCTCGTCGACACTGGCGGCCTTTTCGGCGCCGAGGAGGAACCACTGTCCGCGGCCGTCCGCGCGAAGGCTTGGGAGGCCGTCCGGGGCGCGGACCTTATCCTGTTCATGGCCGACGGCCGCCGGGACCTCGCCCCGGCCGAGGAGGAGGTCTTCGGGTCGCTCCAGAAGCTCGGCAAGCCGCTCTTGGCCGTCATCAATAAGATCGACACGGAGTCCCAGGAAGCGGCCGCCGGAGATTTTTACCGGCTGGGGGCGCGGAAGCTCCTGCTCATCTCCGCGGAGCATAAGCGCAATCTGGATGAACTCGTCGACGCGATCTTGGAGGCCGTGCCCGCTTCTCCCCTGGCGACGGGCGAGCAGCGTCCGCTCAAGATCGCCATCATCGGCCGGATCAACGTCGGGAAGTCCTCCCTGATCAACCGGCTCTGCGGCGAGGAGCGCTTGATCGTCAGCGACATGCCGGGCACCACCAGGGACAGCACGGATACGCTCATCCTCCGCAACGGGAAGGCCTTCAGCCTCGTCGACACGGCCGGGATCCGAAAGCTGAGCCACGCCCGCGACAAGAGGGAGGAAGCCGGGATCATCAACGCCCGGAAAAATATCCCCGCCGCCGACGTCCTCTGCCAGGTGTTCGAAGCGCTCGAGTTCCCCACCCGCCAGGACGCCACGATCGCTCACATCGCCGCCGAATCCGGAAAGCCCTTGGTCCTGGCCCTGAATAAGTGGGACCTCATCCGGTCCGAGGAGGACCCGTCCGCCTTCCTCAGGGATCAGCTGTTCCGGCGGCTGGAGTTCGTGAGCTACGCCCCGCTCCTGTTCGTATCCGCCCTGTCCGGCAAGGGCGTTGTCAAAATTCTGGACGAGGCCGAAAAAGTTTACATGAGCGGGACGAAAAGAATCGGGACGGCCAAGCTCAACGAGTTCCTGGAGAGGATCCTGAGGACGCGGCCGCCGCTGGCCCGGGACAAGACCAGGCCCAAGATCAAGTACATGACCCAACAGGGGATTCTGCCGCCGACCTTCGTCCTGTTCGGCCACAGCCGGGCGCGGCTCCTTCCGGCCTATGAAAAATGGTTTGTCCAGGCCCTTCGGGACACATTCGACCTTCGCGGGACGCCGATCCGGGTCTTCATCCGCGAAAGCTGACGGGGAGGCCCGTCCGGACTTGTTTTTCTTGACTTTGGGCGCGCAATCTATTATAAAATGTGTTCCCGGTGTCTCTTGGCATTAGTATCTAAGGAGGCCATGATGTTTGATAAGAGAACCCAGACCTGGCTGGTTCTGATTCTGGGCGCGGCGCTCCTCGTCTCATTGTCCGCCTGCCAGAAGCTGTCCTTTACCAACCTGAGGTCCAATTATCATTTCGGCAAGGCCAATAAATACTTCACCGAGAACTTATACCGCAAAGCCATCACCGAATACGAAGAGGCCCTTAAATTTAATCCCAAGCGGATCGAAGCCTTCCGTTACCTGGGGGAGAGCTATAAACAGCTCTACAAGCCCGGCGTCGACAGCCGCGACAACCAGGACAAAGCCGCGCGGGCCCTGGACGCCCTCAATAAGGCCCTCCAGATCGATCCCAAGGACAAAAACGTCATCTATTCGATCGGCGACATGTACGACAAGATGAGGGATTTCAAGAACTCCGAGAAGATGTACCTCCGCATCCTCGAGCTCGAGCCCCAGAACATGAACAACTACTACGTCGTGGCCGAGTTCTATAAGCGTTATGCCGGCGAGAACGATGCCGTCGCCAAAAAGGCCGAATCCATGTACCTGCGCCGGATCGAGGCGGATCCCGATAATCCCCAGGGCTATGCCTATATCACAAACTACTATGATAATTTGACGCCGATCCCGGACTTCGATAAGGCCGTCGCTTTCCATCTCTGCCGCATCCAACTCGAACCCAAGAATGCGGAAAACTACTACGCGATCGGCGTCAACCGGTTCTTCAAGGCTTTCCGTCTTCAGAACCAGCTGTCTCCCCAGGAGCGCGACGCCCTGGGCCGGGAAGCCGAGAAGTACCTCCAGAAGACGATTGAGATCGACCCCTCCTACCCCTGGTCCTATGCCTTCATGAACATGCTTTATAGGAACATTTTCGCCGCGCTCTATCCCGACAAGCATGACCGTTATTACGCCGAGGCCGATCGCTGGGCCGAGAAATTCCAGGATATCCAGAAAAGGGAGCTTGACCGGAAGCGCCTCGAGAAGGAGCTCAAGAAGAGCACGTCCTGATCTCGGGCGCGCAGCAGCGACGCCAAGGGAATCCCCAGTGGGGATTCTCTTGAACTATAAGGGCCGTGTCCTAAGCCCCCCTGAAAGGTGGGGACTTAGGGTGAGCCCCAGGCTCTTCAGGGGCGGAACGGCCCAGCGGATTGACCCGTTCGCCGACGCTTAGCCCCGTCCTTCAGGGCGGGGACAAGAAGTGCGGCTCAGGGTTAAACCTGATCAAGCCCCGGCTTTCATGCCGGGGAGATGAGGGTTTGACTTTTGTCATCGAATTGAGTATTGTATGAAACCGTTCTTTTGAACCGCTTTTCCTATTTTTTATTAAGGTAAGGATCGATGAGAACGTATGCTCCCAAGAAGGACGACGTCGAGAAAGCCTGGTGGCTCGTCAACGCCCAGGGGAAAATCCTGGGACGATTGGCGACGGAGGTGGCGACCCTCCTCAGGGGTAAGGGCAAGGCCCGGTTCGCGCCCCATGTCGACACGGGCGATTTCGTGGTCGTCATCAACGCCGAAAAGATCGCCGTGACCGGCCAGAAGCTGGGCCAGAAGAAGTACTACACCCACTCCCTCTATCCGGGCGGGATCAAGGAAGAGTCCCTTCAGCAGCTCCTGGACAGGAAGCCCGAAGAGGTCATCCGGCGGGCCGTCTGGGGGATGATCCCCAAAACGAAGCTGGGCCGGGCCGTCTTCAAAAAGCTGAAGGTCTACCGGGGTTCCCGGCATCCCCATGAGGCCCAGAATCCCAAGGCCCACGAGTTTTAGGAGGTCCCTTGAGTCTCATTCAATATTACGGAACCGGCAAACGGAAAACATCGATCGCCCGGGTCTATCTCCGATCGGGCAAGGGCGACTACAGTCTCGTCGTCAACAAGAGGCCCCGTCCCTTCAACGATTACTTCAGCCTCGACAGCCAGAAGCACATCATCCGCCAGCCTCTCCTGCTGACCGAGACGGAGAGCAAGTTCGACATCTTTCTGCGGGTGGACGGCGGGGGCGCCCGGGGGCAGGCCGAGGCCATCCGGCTCGGCATCGCCCGGGCCCTCCTTGAGTTCAACAAAGAGCTGCGGCCGACCCTCAAGGCGGCCGGCCTGCTGACCCGGGACGCCCGGATCAAAGAGCGGAAGAAGTACGGGTTGCTGGGCGCTCGCAAGTCGCCCCAGTACCACAAGAGATAAGGGAGGCACGTCCGTGGTGTCCGTTACGATGAAAGAGCTGTTGGAAGCGGGGGTCCACTTCGGCCATCAGACGAAGCGCTGGAACCCCAAGATGAAAGACTATATCTTCGGGCAGAGGAACGGGATCTACATCATCGACCTCCAGAAGACGATCAAGATCTTCAAGGAAGCCCTCCAATTCATCCGGTCCATGGCCGAGAGCGGCAAGCCGATCCTGTTCGTCGGCACCAAGAAGCAGGCCCAGGACATCGTCCGCGAGCTGGCCCTGCGCTCGGAATCCTGCTATGTCAACCAGCGCTGGCTGGGCGGCCTTCTGACCAATTTCACGGTCGTCCGCTCGAGCGTCGAGCGGCTGGTCGAGCTCGACGAAATGAAGGAAGACGGCCGTTGGGAGCTTCTGTCCAAGAAGGAGCGGTCGCGGCATGAGAAGCTCCACCGGAAGCTCTCCAAGAACCTGGGCGGGATCAAGAACCTGACCGAGCGGCCCGGGGCGCTGTTCGTGATCGACTCCTCCAAGGAGGAGATCGCCATCGCCGAGGCCCAGAAGTTAGGGATCCCGATCGTGGCCGTCGTCGACACGAACGGGGACCCGGAAAACCTCGACTATCCCATTCCGGGTAACGACGACGCCGTCCGGGCCATCGAGCTCTTCACGTCCAAGGTCGCCGAGGCCATCGTCGAGGGCAAGAAGAACAGGATCGAGAAGGAGCTTCACGCACCCGAGTCGGCCGCCCCCGCGGAGGCCGGCCAGGAGGGAGAGCCGGAAGGCACGGCCTCCAGCGAGAAAGTCTGACCGCGAACACAGGAAGGAGCCAGCCATGGAGATAAATGCGGACCTCGTCAAAGAGCTCCGTCAACGGACGGGCATCGGCATGATGGAATGCAAGGAAGCCCTCCAGGAATGCGGGGGGGACGTCGAGAAGGCCATCGAAATCCTCCGTAAAAAGGGCTACGCCCGGGCCAAGGACAAGATGAGCCGCGAGGCCTCGGAAGGACTGGTCGGCTCCTACATCCACATGAACGCCAAAATCGGGGTTCTGGTCGAGATCAACTGCGAGTCCGACTTCGTCGCCCTCAACGATGATTTCAAGGACCTCGTCAAGAACATCGCCATGCACATCGCGGCGGCCAGCCCCAAGTACATCGCGCCGGAAGACGTCCCGGCAGAGGTCCTCGAGCAGGAAAAGGAGATCATCCGGGAACAGCTCAAGGACACTAAAAAGCCGCCCGAGATCATGGAAAAAATCGTCCAGGGGAAGCTCTCCAAGTTCTACGAGGAGGTCTGCCTCCTCGAACAGGCCTACATCCGCGACGACAAGATCAAGGTCAAGCAGCTCATCGCCTCGGCCATCGCCAAGCTGGGGGAGAATATCCGCGTCCGCCGCTTCGCCCGGTTCGAGATCGGCAAAGCCTGACCGGCCATGACGCGCCCCAAACCGGCCTACGATCGAATCCTCCTGAAGCTGTCGGGCGAATCCCTGCTGGGAACGAAGCCCTATGGCCTCGATTTCGAGCGGGCCCGGGAGATCGCCCGGGAGATCAAAGACGTCCATGCCCTGGGCGTCCAAATCGCGATCATGATCGGGGGCGGCAACATCTTCCGGGGCATCCGCGGGACGGGGGCGGGCATGGAGAGGTCGTCGGCCGACCAGATAGGGCTTTTGGCGACCGTCATGAACGGGATCGCCCTCCAGGACGCCCTTGAGAGGGAAGACGTCATCACCCGCCATATCTCCGCCATCGAGATCCGCTCCCTGGCCGAGCCGTTCATTAGGCGCCGGGTGATCCGGCATCTCGAGAAGGGGCGGATCGTCATCTTCTCGGCCGGGATTGGGAGCCCCTATTTCACGACCGACACGGCCGCCGCGCTCCGCGCCCTCGAGATCAAGGCCGAGATCATCTTCAAGGCGACCCAAGTCGACGGCGTCTACACGGCCGATCCCAAACTCGACAAGACGGCCCGCCGATTCCGGACGATTCGCTACCTGGACGTCATCAACAAGGACCTCAAGGTCATGGACTCGACGGCCATCTCGCTCTGCAAAGACAACGGGATTCCCATCCTCGTCTTCAACATCCAGGTCCCGGGGAATCTCCGGAAAGCGGCCCTGGGCCGGGCCATCGGGACCCGGGTTTATTGAGGGGGACGACGCATGGTCAAAGAGGTTGTCAAGGACGTCGAAAAGAGGGTCAAGATCTCTTTGGAGCATTTCCGCAAGGAGCTGAGCAAGCTCAGGACGGGTCGGGCCAACCTCAGCATTTTCGAGGACATCATGGTCGACTACTACGGGACGCCGACGCCCGTTAATCAAGTCGCGACCCTGGGCATCCCCGACCCGACCTTGATCACGGTCCAGCCCTGGGATCCCTCGCTGCTCGAGGTCATCGACAAGGCCATCCGGGGCGCGGACCTGGGGCTGAACCCGATCAACGACGGTAAAGTTCTCAAAGTCCCCATCCCGCCTCTCGACCAGGAG
Organism: Candidatus Aminicenantota bacterium; assembly: GCA_963702005.1. Taxonomy (GTDB): domain Bacteria; phylum Acidobacteriota; class Aminicenantia; order Aminicenantales; family JAFGBC01; genus JAFGBC01. The sequence continues at coordinate 331,003 of OY969696.1, read as the reverse complement.
CGGCGGCAGGAGATCGCCAAGGTCATCCGCAAAATGCTCGAAGAAGAGAAGATGGCCCTCCGCCTTTTCCGGCGTGAGAGCCGCGAAGCCGTCGAGAAGCTCGAGAAGGACAAGGCCATCACCGAGGACGATAAATTCCACGGTTTCGACAAGATCCAGGAAACGATCGACGACGCGACTAAAAAGATCGAAGAGATGGCGGCCGCCAAGGAAAAAGAAATTTTAGGCCGCTGATCCGCCGGCGGATTCTCACTCCCCCCGCCTTCCCAAGCCGAATTTGCTGAAGGGGTTGAAGTCTATTTCTTGTGATTTTTATGATGGAACCAGTTTTCCATCGTCCCGAACTTCGTCCGGAGGGCGGCGCCCCAGCCGACGATATTCAGGACGAAGGTGAACAAGAAGCCGAGGACGGGAATAAAGCCGGCCAAGCTGACCGCGAACAGGCCGATCGTCACCGCGCCCAGGGTTGAAGGCTTCCGCGAGCCCAGCGAACGGAGCAGGCTCTCGCCGATGAGGAAGAACATGACGACGCGGCCGAAGACCTTGATGATGATGCCGGCCAGGAATAGGGCGAAGATAATCGGGATTCCGATAAGGACCAGGCAGAGGAGGGCGGCCAGCAGAAACAGGGCCGTGAAGATGATGATGGCCAGCAGTCCGGTCCAGAAGACGGGCCAGAAATGGGTACGGACCTCGTGGGTGGCGTAGGCGATTTGGCGCGGGAACAGGGCGGCCACGAAAAAGGCCAGCAGGAACCAGACGAAAATGCCGATGAGCTTGAGGATGAGCAGGAGGGGGATCAGAGAGACGGACAGGAATCCTTTGGCGAAGCCCCCCTTGAAGAAATGGGCTCCTATCTCCCCGAAGTCGAAATCAACCGTGTCGCCCTCGACGACGCAGCCGGCGTCTTTGACGAGCTTCCCCCCGATCGAAATGACGTCGCCCTTGATAACGGCGGTCGATTTGAGGGTGATGGCGGATCCGATCCCGACGACGGCCTCACCGACCTCGCCGCCGATCTCGATCGTGCCGCCGATGGCGACGACGCTGGACTTAACCGTTCCCTCGACGACGATGTGACCGCCGAGGGTCATGACGTTCTCCTGGGTCTCGCCGGCTTCGACCCGGAGATTCTTCTTCAAGGTCATGCTTTGATAGGCGGCCAAGGGGAGCGTAGCGGCCAGGACGGTCGCCAAGAGGGCGATTACCAGGATGGATCTCTGTTTCATAGGTCTTCTCCGATATCGTCTTGAACGACGAATCTCCGCCGGAAACCGAGGAGGCAGGTCGAGACGAGGATGAGAGCGACGACGGCCGACAGGGCCAGAATCCCGACCGGGAATGAGGCCGAGATTCGGGATAGGCCCCGCAGGCCTGTCCCGGCCAGGTCGGGGAGAATCTTACCGGCCAGCAGTATCAGCTTGAGGAATTTGACGAGGAGGACGAACACCGTTTGCAGGGAATCAAGGGAGGTCCGTCCGAACTTGAGGAGAAGGCCGGCGGCCGACTGGCCGCTGGCCAGGATCAGCGTTCCCAAGGCGATGCCCAACGTCCCGAGTCCGATCCCCAGAATGGCCAGCCAGCTTTTATGGGGAGCTTCGGCACGGATGATCCTCGCCATGACGGTCTCCGCGAAGTCGGCCGGAAGCTCGAGATCCGTAAAGCCGCAGGCGGCTTGAGACAACGCCCGGCGGAGCTCGGTTTTCTCCCGACAGCGAGGGCAGGCGGCCAGATGGACCTCGACCTCGGCCGCTTCCTCCGGTTTCAGGTCCCGGTCCAGGTAGCGGTAGAGCCGGTCGAGGCTCAGACAGCTCATGTCTCTTCCTCCAAATGCCTCCGGATCAATTCTTTGGCCTGAAAGACCTTATTCTTGACGGTCCCGACCGGAAGGTCTTTGATCTCGGCCATTTCTTCGTAGCTGAGGCCGTTGATGTGCCTCCAGACGAACAGCTCGCGGAGGGCCGCCGGCAGGCGGGATAGGGCCCGGTCGATCTTGGCCCGAAACTCGTTGAGTTCGTACGTCTTGCCGATCGAGGGCTTGTCGTCGGGAATCTGCAGGCAAAAGCCCTCGCCGTCCTCCTCGAGGGGCTGGTCGAGGGACAGCGTCGGGATCTTCTTCTTCCGCCAGAAATCGATGACGAGGTTGGAGGCGATTTTAAACAGCCAGGTACTGAGCTTGAACTGGGGCCGGTACGAAGGGAGGCAGGCATAGGCCCTCAGAAAAACGTCCTGAGTGAAATCGAGGGCCATCTCGCGCTCTCCGACCATGCGCCCTATGTAATTCAAAAGGGGCTGCTGGTACTTCCGGATAATCATTTCGAAGGCCTTCCGGTTGCCCTTAAGGGTCGCTTTGACAAGTTCCTGATCGTCATTCATGGAGGACACTCCGGGTCCTCACTGAGGTATACGAACCGCAGGAGATTTGGTTTGTTTTTCAGGGAGGGCCGGGGCTTCCTCCCTGATGACCTCGCAGTCGTCGGGGACCTTGAGTTCAAACAAGCCGGGATCGAGCCGCCGGTCGGCCCTTAAATCTTCGAAGACGAACTCAGAGGAGTTGCCCGCCCAATCGCGGAAGACCGCCCGTCTGATCAGCCAGGTCTCCGCGTCGATCTCGAGAAGGATTTCCGAGGAAGCCTCCTCCTCGGCTCTCGGTTTGAGCTTGAGGATCCAGGCGGCCTCCCGTCCCGAGGCGGCGGCTGGGTCGAGCTCCAGGTCATAATCGTCACGGAGGCGCTTCTGGCCGGCCAGGATCAGCAGGATTTCTGTCTCGTGATATTCCCTTGAGAGCTTTTGGATAATGAGCTGGTTGTCCTCGGGGAAATAGGAGTAGAACGTCCCTTCCTTGTAGAGGTACTCCTTTGGATCCGGCTCCTGGTACCGCCAGCGCATCCGGGACGGTTTCTGGAAGTAGAAAAGGCCCTTTTCTCTCAGAGGGGCCGACGGCGGCTGGCCGTAATAGACCTGGCTGAACCTGGCTTGCAGGGTTTGAAGGGCGGCCAGGCGCCCCTCCAGGCGAGCGGCGACCTCGGCGGCCGTCGGGGCGGTCGTCCGCGGCGGACAACAACAGACCAAAATCAGCCAGAGAGCCGTTTTTTTCACGTTGATGAATTATAGCACACTCCCGGGATTGCGAAAATTACCTCCCTGCCGGCGGAAACAGTGTCCGGCCTCGGATTGCGGATGAGCCTCTATTCTGGTATAAAACTTGGGATGCGAGCCGAATTCCTTTTCGTTTTCCTCGGCTTTCTCCTGCTCATCCTAGCCGTCAACCTGATCTTTCGAAAGCGGGCGAAGACGCTCGATGATTTTTTCTTCGCCCCCGGCGGACTCCGGGCGCCGCTCATCACCCTTTCGTTGTCCGCGGCCTGGTTCGGGGCGACCTCCATCCTCGTCTCCACGGACGAGGCCTGCCGGCGGGGAGTCAGCGCCTTCTGGATTGTCGGGATGCCGGCCGTGCTGACCATCATCGTCCTGATACTCTTAGCCGGGAAGGCCGCCCGCATACCGGCCCTGACGCTGCCCGATCTCGCCGAGGCCAGCTACGGACGGGCCGTCCGGCATATCGTGTCCTTCTTGATCTTCTGGTACATGCTCGTATTCGCCGCCTCCCAGCTCGTGGCTCTCGGCGGGTTCCTGGGAACTTTTTTAAGCATACCCTATCTCCTTGGCCTGGCCGCCGCGGCCGCCGTCGTGTGCTTGTACGCGGCCTCGGGCGGGTTTTTCTCGGTCGTCGTTACGGAGAGCGTTCAATTCGTCCTTCTTCTGGCGGGAATGATCGGTCTGGCCGCCTTTCTGTCCGGCCGGGCAGGCCTCTCCGAAGTCTCGGAATCGGCGGCCCGGTTGGGAGCCAAGGGTTATTTCGACTTCTTGGCGGGAGGCTGGAGGAACGTCCTGACCTGCCTCTCTTTCCTCCTGGCCTGGATCATTTCGCCCGTCGCCTGGCAGAGGATCCGGGCGGCCCGAACGGTCCGCGAAGGCCGCTCCGGCTTGCTGGCCGTCGTGCCGACCTTTCTCCTCCTTTATGGGCTTGTCGTCATGGTCGGAATGTTCTCCTTGCCCGTGTTGAAAACTCCCCCCCAAAAAGGATCCGTCATGTCGGAACTCATCTCGACGAAAGCGGGGCCCGTCTTGGCCGCGCTCGTCTTCGCGGCCGTCCTTGCGGCCATCGTCTCGACGCTCGATGCCGCCGTCAACACCGGAGCGCTGACCCTGGCCCGCGATATTGTCCCCGTTATAAGGGGCGGCCTGAAGGGGAACGTCGCTTTCAGCCGGATCTCCACGGTCCTGACGATGGCCCTGGCGTTCCTGATCGCCACAAGGTTCACGAGCATCTTAAGGACGATCGGCCTGGCCTCGGAGATCATGGCCGAGGGCCTGTTCCTGCCCGGCGCAGCCATGTTCGTCCTGAGAAGGAGGCTCCCCGCCGCCGGCCTTCTGAGTCTGTTGTTCGGGGGCGGCTTCGCCCTGGCGAGCTTCCTCTCCGAGATGGGCGTCTGGTCCCCCGGCCTTCCATCATGGCCGTTTACGCTTCCGGTCGGCCTCGGCCTGAGCGCGGCCGGCTTTGCTCTCGGGGCCGCTTTTGAAAGCGCCAGAACCCGAAAATCAGTGAAAGGAAGTGGTTCTTAATCCGCCTTCAAGGTCCTCTTCCGGAGATCATCTCTAATAGAAATGCTTACTTGCTGAAAAGAGCCCTTCCCAAGGCAACGCTTTTGTCTTAAGATGAAAATTGATGCGCCTTCCTCGGCCCTTGAGCAGTTTATTGATCAAGACGATCGGCCGGCCCGTCCTCTGGCTTTGGTCAAGGTCGGAGAGAGTGACCGTCGTCGGGAAGGAAGGCTATGACCGGCTCAGGGCCGAAGGCAAGCCGATCGTTCTCCTCATCTGGCACGGCCGGATCTTCTTCGCGCCCTATTTCTTCAGGAACACCGGTATCGTTCCCCTGATCAGCCCCAGCCGGGACGGGGAGGTCCTTGTCCAACTCGCCGGCGGATGGGGATACAAGTTCCTGCGCGGGTCGAGCTCCCATTCCATCGTCCGGGCCTGGAAAGAGATGAAGGCCGAACTCGCCCAGGGAGGGGTCCTGGTCATGGTTCCCGACGGGCCGCGCGGGCCCTTCCGGATCCTCAAAGCCGGCGGGTTGAGGCTGGCCCAAGAATCGGGCGCCCCCTGCGTCCCGGTTACATTCTCGGCCCGGAGAAAAAAAATCCTTTCGAGCTGGGATCGGTTCGTTGTGCCTGGCCCCTTCTCCCGGGTCGTGGCCGTCTTCGGGGAACCTTTCAAGGTTTCCCCCTCGTTGCGGGGAGAGGCCTTCGAGACGGAACGGGTCCGTATCGAGCGCCTGCTCGTCGAGCTGGATGAAAAAGCGGACGCGTTTTTCCGGAAGCCCTAGCCGGTCCCCCGCGCTTGTGTCCGGGGAGCGGTTGTGGTATAAATGGCCGCAAAGGAGTGGTTTATGCTGAAAAAAATCGTTCTTTTATTCCTGGCCGTTTTCATCCTCGTCCTTCTCTGTCTGTCCCAGGAGACGGGGACGAAGAGTCTGATCGCGCAGGGCGACGAACTCTACGCCCAGCGCGCGGACTTGGCCAAAGCCAAGGAAGCGCTGGCCATGTTTCAGGAGGCCCTCCTCCAGGGCGAGAACAACTATGAGGCCTATTGGAAGATGGCCAAGGCCGAGTACTGGATCGGAGACCATGTCCCCAGCGATAAGGAGAAAAAGGCCGTTTTCCAGATGGGGATTTACCACGCAAAGAAAGCCGTCGCCCTCGAACCCGAGAAGCCGGACGGGCACTACTGGCTCGGCGTCAACTATGGGAAGTACGGCGAGGCCAAGGGCGTTCTCAAGAGCCTGTTCCTGGTCAAACCCATCAAGGCCGAAATGAACAAGGTCGTCGAGCTCGACCGGAGCTACGAGGCCGGCGGCGCGGACCGCGTCCTGGGCCGGGTCTACTACAAGCTTCCCGGGTTCGCGGGCGGGAGCAATAGTAAATCGCTCGAGCATCTCCTCAAGTCTAAGGAGTACGGGCCCAATGACGCTACGACCAGGATGTTTTTGGCCGAGACCTACCTCGACCTCGACAAGGTCGAAGAGGCCCGGCAAGAGCTCGAATACCTCATCGGCATGACGTCCGCCCCGGAGGACGAGGCCGAAACCCAAGAGCTCCAGGCCCAAGCCAAGAAGATGCTGGCCGAGAACAAAGAGTTCAGGAAGAAATAGTTCTCGCTATTCCGAGAAGACCTGGGCGGTGAAGACCTCGATCTTCGCCCCCTTTTGCCATTCGTTTTCGGGGAGACCGGCCTTGAGGCAGCCGTGGCGCAGGTAGGTTTCGCGGTCCCAGCCGTACTCCCCGGGGACTTGGGGAAGAAGCAATCCTCTCCGCGCTCCCTTGGAGATGATGATGCCGTGGCGGCCGACCTCGACCTCTTCCGGCGATCGGACGGGCCGGGGCAGACTGAGGACCGAAATTTCGATCCTGAGCCGATCCATCTCTTCAAGACGAAGGGGCTCGAACCGGAAATCCTGGGAAGCGGCCGAGACGGCCACTTCTTGAACGGTCTGAGCCAAGGGCTTGACGGGAAGGGGATAGCCGATGCATCCCCTGAGCTGGCCGTCGACCTCTAAGGTCACGAAAGCTCCCCGCGGCTCGTTGAGGACCGGATCGGGAGGAATCGCCGCCTTCGTTTTTCCCGCCTCGAGGTGGCGGCGGATGGCGGCTCGGGCGAGTTCCAGCAGCGTACGCTGCCGGCGGATGTCCATTGTTTCGCTCATGCTCATTCCCCCTCGGGCCGAACGGACAGAGGCTTGAGATAGAACTTCCGGTCGTATTCGACGCGGAACATATCGAGATGGGCCTGCCCGGTCCGCCCCCGGCCGGCCTGGCCAAACAAGGTCCCGTAGAAAGCCGGCCGCAGAATCCGTCTCCGGCGGGCCTGCCCGGCGCGGAAGGTGAAGGTGCCGAGGATGGCCCCGTTAAAAATCCGGCCGATCCGCCGACCTTCGCCTTCCGTCAAGGAAAAGACCGGGCCGAACGGTACCAAGCGCTCGATGTAATAGACCGGCCCCCGCCGGTGACCGAGGAGATACCCCTCCAAGGGAGGAGTCCGGCCGGGAACACGTCCGGCGCGCAGCAGGACCTCGGCCTCCCGGCTTAAGATGACGTCCATGATTTGATTATAGCAAATCCGGCCGCCCGCTAAAATTCCGGGCGGGAACGGCCCGCGACTTTTTCGGCCCAGACCATGAGGCTGTAGCCTTTCATGAAGAAGAGGAGGCGGTCGAGCTGGGCGACGAGCCAGACGAGGGGATAGATCAGGGAGTAGAGACGGAAGGCCCTCCTCTGGGTCTCGAATTCGGAGGCGTCGGACGGTTTGATGCGGCCGTCCCGGAGCCCCGACCGCTTCCGGCGGGCGAGGATCTGGACGTAGGCGGCATTGATGACGAGCTCGAAGAACTCGGAAAAGAACTTCGAGTAGGTCAGGCGCCGGGTTATGCGGAAGCCGTGCCGCCCGAGCAGAGATTCGAGATCGGCCAATCCGTATCCTTCCCGCTTGTGACCGTAGAACTCGAGCTTCATCCCCAGGGCCGGCCGGAGCTTATGGAGAAGATAGAAGCGGCCCGCGTGGGGAGTCACCAGGATGAGCCGCCCGCGATCCTTTAAGATCCGTCCGATCTCGGCCAAGCAGAGATCGTCATCATTGAGGTGCTCCAGGTAATCGAGGCAAACGACGAGGTCGAAGACGCCATCCCGAAAAGGAAGGACGCCGGTTCCCGTCCGGACCAGGTTCTTGGGGACGAGACGTCGGGCTGCGATCAGGTTGGCGAAGTCCTGGTCCGTGTGGACCCAGACGCCTCCCTTATTGAGAAGAAAATAACTCAGCGTCCCCTGGGCGCAGCCGAGGTCGAGAGCGGTCGTCCCCGGCTCGACCTCGAGACCCCGTTCGAGGAGCCGCAGTTTTTCCTTTTTTTTGAGGGACTTGTCCAAGATCTGGAGCTGCCAGGGCTTCTCGCTCATGCGCCACCGATTATAGGGGTCCGTGTCCGAAAATTCAACAATAGGGCTCGGGAAGCTGATCTCCACACGGTCGCTTCAGATCCGCTTTCAAAACCCTCTCCCAGAAATCGCATAATAAATGCATTCCCGGCCAAGTTGACCCGTTCACCGACGCTACCCCGCCTTGCAGTACTCATGCTAAGCCGGAAACGGCTTAGCATGGGTGTCGAGGGTTTGACTCCTTCGGGGATCCGCATTAAGATAAGGCCGGCGGGGACGAGGGATGAACATCGAGACGGTCATCGTCGGGCAGTTGGAGACAAACTGCTATCTCGTCTCCTGTCCCCGCACCCTCGAGTGCGCCATCGTCGATCCCGGCGCCGAGCCGGACCGGATCATCGCCGCCGTCCATCACCTGGGCCTGAAGCCCGTCCTCATTCTCAACACGCACGGCCACGTCGACCACATCGGAGCCAACCGGGACATCAAGGACGCCTTCCATATCCCTCTCGCCATCCATACCCTGGACAGCCCGATGCTCGAGCTGGCCGGCCAACTTGAGCTGAGCTTCGTCCTCAACGCCAAGGATTCCCCCCCGGCCGACTTTTTTCTCAAGGACAAGGCTGAGATCCGGGTCGGCGAATCCCGGCTCGAGGTTCTCCATACGCCCGGTCACTCGCCGGGGAGCGTGGGCCTGCTCGGGGACGGCTTCCTCCTTTCCGGGGACACCCTTTTCAACGGGGGCGTCGGCCGGACCGACCTCCCGGGAGGATCGGCCCGGGACCTGGAGCGGTCCATCCAGTCGAGAATCCTGGTCCTTCCCCCCGAGACGCGCGTCCTGCCCGGCCACGGCCCCGTGACGACGGTCGGCCAGGAGATCGCCTCCAATCCGTTTCTGACATGAAACAGCCGGACCCGGCGTCGGAGGACGCTCTCGCCCGCTTCCTGAACTACCTGAGCTTGGAAAGGGGCTTGGCGGCGAACACGCTCCAGTCCTACGGCCGCGACCTCGCCAAGCTCGTCCCGTTCCTGAAGAGAACGGGCCGGGATTGGACGTCTTTGTCCGAAGACGACCTCGTCCGCTTCATCCACGAGCAGAGCCGGGGCGGCGGGCTGTCGGCTCGGTCCCTGGCCAGGCTGGTCTCGTCCCTCAAGTCCTTTTTCGGATTTCTCGTCCTCGACGGCCGCAGGCCCAAAAACCCGACCCTGCATCTTTCGACCCCATCGCTATGGATGTCCCTTCCCCATGTTCTGACGGTCAAAGAGATCGAGGATCTCCTCGCCGAGCCGGACACCCGGACCCGCCAGGGGGTCCGAGACCGGGCCATGCTGGAGGTTCTTTATGCTTCCGGGCTGAGGGTTTCGGAGCTCGTGACGCTCAGGATCCAGGACCTTAACCTGGAGGAAGGCTTCCTGATCTGTCGCGGCAAAGGGGGGAAGGAAAGGCTCGTCCCGCTCGGGACGTCGGCCCGGAGCTGGGTCAAGCGCTATCAAGCCGAAGTCCGGCCTCTTCTGATGAAGCTGACGACGGATGTCCTATTCCTGACCCGGCGCGGGAGACCCTTCACCCGGCAGGGATTCTGGAAGCTCCTTCGCCGCGTATCGGCCGGGGCCGGGCTGCTCGCCAAAGTCACGCCCCACATCTTTCGCCACTCCTTCGCCACCCATCTGTTGGAGCGGGGAGCCGACCTGAGGTCGGTCCAGATGATGCTCGGCCACAGCCAGATCACGACGACCCAGATCTACACCCATGTCAGCCGGGAGAAAATCCGCCGGCTCTACGACCGCTTCCACCCTAGGGCTTGAACAAGCTCTTCGAGGCCGGCCCCGGCAGCGCTTCATGATGAGACCGGATGATCAAGGTCAGCCTGGCCTGATGCCGATTGAGGACATGAACGGTCCGGTCCTGGCGGAGGAGCCACTGCTCGTTCTTCCAGTCCCAGGCGAATTTCTTGTCGACGGGGCCGTCGACGATGGACTCGGCCGGGACGGCGACCCGGTTGGTGCCTTTCAGGATCCCGCCGTTATAATTGACGCCTTCCACCGACTGATTGTTTTCGGCCGACGAAGGGAGGAGAAGATAAAATTTCTCGGGCGATTCGGCCACGGGCACCGTGAAGCCCTGGGTGGCCAAGTCGAGGACGAGAAGCCCGCCTTTCTCGAGCAGGAAGTTGAAGTCGAAGGAAGGCTTCTCGGAAAAATCGGCTTCCGTTAGGAGGAGGGTACCTCCGGGCCGCGCGGACCGCTCCTCAGCTTCCCAGCGGACGAGTTCGCTTCGGACGTGATAGAGGCGGAAGTCGGCCTCATCCCTCTCCATCGTCCCCGCCCAAGAGATACTGAAGCGATAGGATCCGTCGGCGTTGAATCCACGTTCGTCCATCCGGTAGTTGCCCTCGGTCGTGAGCTGGACTTCGAGGTCCCACCAGATCGGCCCCGAGGGCCGGGAAGAGGCCGCGCGGACCGCCCCGAGGAGGATGACGATGGGGAGGAGACCGACCAGGGGTCGGAAAACATTTTTCGCCCCGTCCCGTATCATGAGGAGAATTCCAGCCCCATTGTACGTTGGAAAAGAAGGCTTGACAAGCGAGGGGGCGGTTGGTATCGTAGCCGAATATTACCAATCAGTTTAGTTTCAAAACTGATAAGTTTAGCAATAAGACTAATGAGATGAGACGATGAAGAGAACGGATCCGAGGACGGAACGGGAGCTCCAGCGGCGGGAGGATTTCAAGCGGTCCATCATCCATGCCGCCGAGGCCGTCATCCTTCGCAAGGGGATCTCGGCGACGACCATGGACGACGTCGCCCAGGCGGCCCGCCTTTCAAAGGCGACCCTCTACCGTTACTTCAAGGGCAAGGGCGACCTCCTGTTCGAGATCATCGTCCACTACTACGATGAGATCCAGCAGCGGCTTCAGGCGATCCTGGACAGCCCCGGGCGAAGAGCCATCGACAAGCTCAAGGCCTCGATCCGGGCCGTCCTGGCCTATCAGGAGGAGAACGAGAACATCGCCCGGGTCATCCTGATGGATCCATCCGTCCTCAAGCTCATGCGCGTCTTCGTCGACGAAGAAGCCCGGGCCCGATCGGCCTCAGGCCGCCGCTTTCTCCAGATGTTGAAAACCCGGCGCCAGGACGTCATGGACACCGGGATTCGGCTCATCGGGCTGGGCGTGGAGAGCGGAGAATTCCGCGATCTGGACGTCCCGGCCGCCGTCCAGTTCCTGGAGGCCGTCCTCCAGGGGTTCATCCACAACCGGGTCTTGTTCGAAAAAGATCTGTCGATCGACGATCTGACGGAAACGATCGCCGGGTTCGTCCTGCGCGGGATCGAAAGGAAACCCGAACCCCCCAAAGGAGCGTCACGATGATGAGACCATCACGATTCGCGGTTTGCCTCGTTTTCCTGGCCGGCCTGGCCGGCGCCGTTTCGGCCCAGGAGACGCTCGTCCTCACCCTCGAGGACAGCGTCCGACTGGCCTTGGCCCAGAATCCCTTCCATCAGGCCTCCCAGCAGAAGGTCCAGGCGGCCAGGTCCCTCGTCAACGAGGCGGCCGCCGGCTTCTTCCCCACCCTGAACGGGCAGGGACTCTACACCCTGGATGAGAAACTCTTCGTCCTCGAGTTCCCGTCCTTCATCCCCGGACAGCCGGCCCAGCGCATCTCCGTCGACTTCACCAAAGATTACCAGTTCAGCCTGTCCTTCGCGCTCCCCCTGTTCACGGGCGGACGGCTCGTGTCGGGATTCAAGCAGGCCCGCTATAACCTGGATGCGGCCCAGGAAGCGGTCAAGCAATCCCGGCAGGACACCATTTTCAACGTCAAGAAGGCCTTCTACGGATACCTGCTGGCCACGAAGTTCGTCGCGGTCTCCGAAGAGGCCGTCGCCCTGGCCGACAAGCACTACGCCAACGTCAAGAACCTCTACGATGTCGGGATGGCCTCCAAATTCGATCTCCTCCGGTCCGAAGTCCAGGTCGCCAACCTCAAGCCGCAGCTCATCCGGGCCCGAAACGGTCTCCGGGCGTCCGAGCTCGGCCTGAAAACTTTGCTCGGCTTGGACTTGGCTCGATCGGTCGAGATCCGCGGGGAGCTCACCGCCCAGGCCGTCGAATGCGACGCCGCGGCGAGCGAAGCCCAGGCCTTGGCGGCCCGGCCCGAGCTCGCTCAACTCCAATTTCAAAGCCGGATGGCCGGGGAGATGGTCAAGATGGCCCGCGCCTCCGCCCTTCCGATCCTGGCCATCGGGGGGAACTACAACTTCTGGGCCGACCAGTTCAGCTTTCGGAGAGGAACTTGGCAGAGCTATTATTCCATCAACTTGGTCCTGACCGTCCCGATCTTCAACGGATTCTCGGTCCAGGCCCAGGTCGGCCAGTCCAAGGCCCTCCTCAAGGAGCTCGAGTGGAACCGGAAAGGTCTTGCCGAGATGGTCAAGTACGAGGTCCAGGAAGCCCTGCTCAACTTCCAGCAGGCCAAGGAATCGCTCCTCTCCCAAGAAAAGAACGTCGAGCAGGCTCAAGAGAGCGTCCGGATCGCGGAGCTGAATTTTTCCGAAGGGCTGGCCACCAGCCTCGACGTGAGCTCCGCCCAGGTCGCCCTGGCCCAAGCCCGGACGAACTATGCCCAGGCTCAGTACGACTATGTCGTATCCTTGGCCCAGCTGGACAAGGCCAAGGGATCGGATGGATATCAAACCGGCGAGACGGACTAGACACTAGGAGGACTGAGATGACAAACGTGCGCATTCACAAGGTTTGGCTGGCGTTGTCCTTGGCGGCGCTCCTCGTCGCCTGCAAGCCCCCCCAGAAAACGAGCGAAACCGGCAGCGACGCCTTCGGCGCGGCGCCGGTTAGGGTCCTTAGCGTAACGCGGCAACGGTTGGCCCAGACGATCAGCGCGACGGGAACGATCGAAGCCTGGCAGAAAATTACGATCACTCCCGACCTGGGCGGCAAGATCGCCCGGATCTACGTCGACGAGGGCGACCGCGTCGCCAAGGGCCAGGTCCTGGCCGAAATCGACACCGAATCCCTCCGGCTCCAGCTCAAGCAGGCCGAGGCCGGTTTGGCCGTAGCCGAGGCCGCCCACAAGGATGCCGTCCGAAACAAGGAACGGCTGGATCGGCTCTTCAAGGAGAACGCGGTTTCCGAGCAGCAGCGCGAGCAGGTCGCGCTCGGGCTCGACTCCGCTCAAGCCCAGCTCGAACAGGCACGGGCCGCCGTCAACATGGCCAGCCACGCCCTCGATATTTCGATCATGAAGGCCCCCTTCGCCGGCGTCATCGCCTCCAAAAACGCGGAAGTGGGCGACGTCGTCAACCCGATGATGGGCGGTTTTTCGCCGACCAGCGGGGTTCTGACCCTGGTCGATTTCTCCAAGGTCAAGATCGGCCTCGACGTCTCCCAGGATACCGTCCTCAAGATCCGTAAGGGCCAGCCGGCCCAGCTCCGCGTCACGTCGTTCCCGGGACGGATCTTCCCGGGCACGGTGACCATCGCCAACCTGGCGGCCAACCCGCTGACGAAGAAGTTCGGCATCGAAGTCACCGCCGACAACCCCGACCTCGCCCTGCGTCCCGGGACGTTCGGCGAAGTCGCCGTCGAAGTCGACAGCCGGGAGAACGCCTTGGCCGTACCTCAAAAGGCCATCGTCGATGACGGATTCGTGTTCGTCGCCCAGGGGGGCAAAGCCGTCAAGAGGGCGGTCAAGCTCGGCCTCCAGACCTCCGAATCGGCCGAGATCCTGAGCGGCCTCCAGGAGGGCGAGTCGGTCATCATCGAGGGCAACTACAGCCTCGAAGACGGGGCTCCGATCCAAACGAACGGCGAGGTCCAGAAATGAAGCTCCCCGAATTCTCCGTCCATCGCAAAGTCACGACGACCATGATCGTCATGATCCTGGTCGTCGTCGGATTCATCTCCCTATCGCGCCTCGGGCTCGATTTCTTCCCCGACCTTGAGTTTCCGACGGTCTCGGTCATCACGACCTACCAGGGGGCGTCCTCCGAAGACATCGAGAAAACGATCACCAAGCCGCTCGAGCAGATGGTCAGCTCCGTCAGCCGCGTCAAGAAGGTCACCTCCCTGACTTCGGAAAGCCTTTCGGTCGTCACCGTCGAGTTCGAATGGGGGACGAACCTCGATTTCGGGGCCCAGGACCTCCGGGACCAGATCGGCCTATACCGGTCCTTCCTTCCCGAAGAAGCGAGCGATCCCCTGGTCGTCAAGTTCAACATGGCCATGTTGCCGGTCGTCTTTTACGGGATCACCGGCCCGATGCGGCCGCTCGAGCTCAAGAAGCTTATCGAGGACGACGTCGCCCCCCGCCTGGAGCGGCTTGACGGAGTTGCCGCCGCTCAAGTTTTCGCGACCGACATACGAGAAATCCTGGTCAACGTCGACAAGGCGGCCCTGGAGAGCCGCAACCTCTCCCTGGAAGCGATCCTCCTGGCCCTCCGGGCCGAGAACCTCAACCTGCCGGCCGGGAATCTCGTCGAACGGCATTCGGATATCCTGGTACGGACCATGGGCGAGTTTAAAACACTCGATGACATCGGAGAGACCCTGATCGGAGCCTCGGCGGCCGGCGATCCTATCTATCTCAGCGACGTTGCCGTTATCAAGGACGGGTTGAAGGAGGTCCGGAACACGGCCCGCATCCAGCAGAAGAACGGAATCTATCTCATCCTCAGCAAGCGCTCGGGAGCCAATACGGCAACGGTGGGCCGAAGGATCAAAGCCGAGCTGGCGCGCATCCAAAAGATGCTCCCGGCCGGCATCGAGTTCCATACGGCCATGGACCAGTCCGATATGATCCTGGAAGTGACCAAGAACACGATCAACAACGCTTGGCAGGGAGGGATCCTGGCCGTTCTTCTCATTTTCCTGTTCCTGGCCAACTGGCGGCCGACCTTGATCATCGGGCTGGCCATCCCGCTGTCCATCATCACGACCTTCATCGTTTTCTATTTCGCCGGCTACACCCTGAACCTGCTGACGCTCGGCGGTCTCGCCTTGGGGGTGGGCATGCTTGTCGACAACGCCATCGTCGTCATCGAGAACATGTTCCGGCACAGGCTGGAGGGCAAGGACTGCGAACAAGCGGCCATCGTGGGCGCTTCCGAAGTCGGCATGGCCATAACGGCCTCGACGCTGACGACCGTGGTCGTCTTCCTTCCCCTCGTTTTCGCTTCGGGGATCACCGGGAAGCTGACCCAGGCGATGGCCCTGTCCATCACCTTCTCCTTGATGTCGTCTCTTTTTGTCGCCCTGACCATCGTCCCGCTTCTGGCGTCTGTCCTGTTCCGGAAAAAGAAGGGCGGCGTCGAGTGGACGGTCACGGGCGAGAAAATTTGGTTCGAGAAGGTCAAGGCCTACTATCACAAGACCCTGACCCGCGCTCTCGTCAACAGGAAATGGGTTGTGCTCGGTTCCTTCGGAGTTTTTCTCTTCTCGCTGGCCCTTATTCCCTTCCTGGGGAAGGAATTCATGCCGGCCCAGGACCGGGATATGATTCTGCTCAAGGTCAAGATGCCGGTCGGAACGGCCCTGGCCGAAACGGACCGCGTCGTTGCCATGGTCGAAAAGATCATGCTCAGCGAACCCGAAGTCAAGATCGTCTCGGCTCAGACCGGTTCGAACGCCGAGGAGAATCCTTCCGACCAGGCGGGCGGGATGAGCAACAGCGGTACCTACGAGGGATTGCTCTGGACGGGATTGGTTCCCAAGAAAACGCGCAAGCTCTCGGACATCGAAGTTCTGGAAAAAATCCGGCGGCGACTCCCCCACCTTCCCAACGTCAAGTTCGAGGCGGTCGACGTCTCGCAGATGATGATGGGCGGGGCCCAAGCGCCCGTCAGTATTAAGATTTTCGGGAAAGACTTGGACGTCCTCAAAGGGCTGGCCGACTTGGTCGTCGCCCGGATCAGGGACGTTGAGGGACTCCGGGACGTCACCCATACCCTGTCGACCGGCAAGCCGGAATACCAAGTTAGAATCGACCGGGAGAAGGCTTCCCGGCTCGGGCTCATGACGGGCCAGGTTGCACAGGCGGCCCAGACAGCAACATTAGGCCGGGTCGCCACCCGCTTTCGGGAGGGAAGCGACGAGATCGACGTCCGCGTCCGGTTCCAGGAGAAGGACCGGAGCACGATCGAGGCCGTCAAGAACATCCCCATCTTAACTCCGCTAAATAGGATTGTTTACCTGGACCAGGTGGCGGTCGTGGACTCTCGGGAGGGCCCGATCCAGATCGCCCATGAGAACCAGTCCCGCATCGTAACCGTGACGGGCAACCTGGCCGGGCGGGACATCAACAGCATCACCCGCGACATCAAGAAGAGACTGGCCGGCACGGAAAGAAACCTTCCCCCCGGCTACTTCATGGAATACGGCGGACAGTACCAGGAGATGACCGAGGCTTTCCTGATCCTGGCCGGAGTCTTCGCCCTGGCCGTCCTCCTCGTCTATATGGTCATGGCTTCCCAATTCGAATCGTTCTCCCATCCTTTCGTGATCATGTTCACTATCCCCCTCGGCGTTGTCGGCGTCATCCTGGCTCTGTTGGCCATGGGGCAGCCGCTCAGCCTGCCCTCGATCATCGGGGTTATCATCCTGGCCGGGATCGCCGTCAACAATGGTATCGTCATGATCGACTACATCAACCAGCTCCGGCGGAAAGGGATGGGCGGCCGGGAAGCCATCGTTCAGGGCGCCGTGACTCGGCTCCGGCCGGTCCTGCTGACGGCCCTGACGACCGTCCTGGGCATGCTCCCCATGATGTTCAGCCGCTCCTCGGGGTTCGAGTTTCGCTCGCCGCTGGCGACCTCCCTGACCGGAGGCCTGACGGCCACGACTTTCCTGACCCTGTTCGTCATCCCCGTCGTCTACAGCTACATCAACAGGATTTCGTTCAGGGACAAGAGCCGCAAAACCGCTTAAGCTGATAAAGGGGGCTCTTCCCGGCCCGTCCCCGGACTCCGGACCCGGGACGAGATGGGCGACCCGAACCCCAGCGTCCTGATCGTCAAAGAAAATCCATTTAAAAATGGGCTTTATCGATTCCCCAACAGAATCTTCCCGAGAGCTTTTTAGACTTTATATCTCAATAGGGCTCCGATCTTGCCGTAGTGGTCGAGCTTGGAGGGCGGCGTGACCTGCTTGACCTGGGCGTTCTTGGCGACCGCGGCTTCGATGGCCTCGTCGACGACGTCGAGGACGGCCGTCGTCGCCTTGTCGCAGACCGGGCAGATCGTCTCTTCGACGTAGAGGAAACGGCAAGACGGGCAGAGTCGGCCTTTCTTGGAGAAGTTATGGCTGACGGCGAGGATCTGGACGTCTCCCTGGTTGATGTGGCGCAGGGTATCCTTGAGGCCCGAGCAGGCCCGTCCCCCGCGCTCGAGCTCGGCGACGAGCGTGCCGACGGTCTCTTCCTCGGACTTCTGCTCCATCTTCTCCTCGAGCTTGACGGCTTCCTTGAGGATCTCGGCCGGGGGATCCCCGGGCTTGGCCTTGATCCGGCCGGCCAGCCTCTCCTTGAGGTAGGTGTGGAGGAGGGGCTCGAGCTCCGAACAGTATTTTTCCTCACAGCCCAGCAGGAGCCCGTCGAAGCGATTCTTCTTGAACAGGTCGAAGGTCAGCTGGGCGGACTTTTTGAGGTGGTCGAGGACATGGGCCTCGAGGCGGCGCTCGATCCGCTTGCCCTCGGTTCCCTCGAAGCCGCCGACCTTGACCCGGCTCGGGACGTCGCTGGTGAGATCCTGGAGCGGCGCGATTTCCTCCATGAAAACCTCGTACCACTTGGCTTCGCGCCGGTTGACCAGGAAGACGCACAAGCGGCGGTACTTATCGAGGATGGCGACCAAGGGCCGCACATAGGGATTCTGATCGAACAGGAGGCGGTCGCGGGGGCCGTGGGGAAGGCCCAGGACCTCCCAGAATTTTTTCTTGTTGCAGGAAAATACGGCCAGCCCGGGCTGGCCGTGGGCCGTCAGGCTCTGGGCGCCGAAAGCGGCGATCCGGTCCAGGTCCTCGAGGAGCGACTCTTTCCTGTCCTTGGAAAGGGCGAGGGCCTCGAGCCGGAGGCGGCCTTCGGCCAGAAGGTTCTTGAAGGCCAGGCCGATTTCCTTTTTAGTGAATTTGCCCTTGTCGGTGTCGAGATAGAACGAGGTCGTCCAGAAGGGGTCCCCCTTGAAACGAGTTAAGGCCTCGATGGGGTCTCGACTCAGACGTTTCATGAAGCCTCCTTATGCCAGGGATTGACGGATGCGGCGTTGCTTGGCTGGG
Source organism: Candidatus Aminicenantota bacterium (assembly GCA_963702005.1). Classification (GTDB taxonomy): domain Bacteria; phylum Acidobacteriota; class Aminicenantia; order Aminicenantales; family JAFGBC01; genus JAFGBC01. The sequence continues at coordinate 312,729 of OY969696.1, read as the reverse complement.
GGGTAAGAACGATCGAAGAACACGTACCTTTACGATAGAAGCGGCCCGCCGATTTGTCAAGTACGGCGGCTTTACACGGCCGGGGACTCTGGCTATAATAATGGGCCTTCCCTGCGGAAGTGGCGGAATTGGCAGACGCGTAAGCCTCAGGAGTTTATGGTCGAAAGACCGTGAGGGTTCGAGTCCCTCCTTCCGCACTCCCCGATCTCCCCCGAGCCCGTTTCTTCATCTTGCTTTTATTTCCGCGGACGCGTAACGTATTAGTGCCGGGAGCAACCCTCCCGGCCAAAGGAGCCTTCATGAACGTCTCCCCTCCCATCGCCTCCTGCGGAGCCCGGCGCCCCGCAGCCTTGATCGGTTGGGGGCTGGCCGGCCTCGTCGTCATGATCCTCGGCGGCTGCCGATTGTACAACCTGGAGAAAAAGCTGGGACCGGACGACGCGGACTTCTTCGCCCGCGTCCAATACATCATGACCTCCCAGGAGAGAAAGATTTTCCTGGAGCTTCCCGCCTCCGAACGGGTAGCCTTCAAGGAGGAGTTCTGGAAGCGCCGCGACCCGGACCCGGCGACCGAAGAGAATGAATTCAAAACGGCCTACTTCGCCCGGATGGAGGAAAGCGACAAGCTCTTCATGGGAGAGGGCAAGCCCGGCTGGATGACGGACCGGGGCCGGATCTACATTCTGTTCGGGCCGCCCCAGGAGCGGATCGCCGATTCCCTCGGACAGAGCAAATACGGCCGGTGTAGCGAAGTCTGGTATTACGGTTCGTTTCCGGTCATCTTCAGCGACGCGAATTGCACGGGGGACTATATCCTGGTCACGCTGAACCTCGAGCATCTCCATGACCTGAACCAGGCCCTGGACTCGTTCCAGAAAACGTTTGACCAGGAGAAGGCCTTTTTCGATTTCCGCTGGAAGGTCGAAAAAATCTCGGCCGGTCCGGACAAAATCGAGGCCTCGATCACGATCGAGACGCCCTATTCGGGCATTTGGTTCCAGTCCGTCGAGGGCCGGCTCCGGACGACCTTCGAGATCCGGCTCGAGCTCGTGGCGGAGTCGGGGGAGAGCGTCTGGACCTTGGCCAGGGACGAGGAGGTCGTCGTCGATGAGGACAAGCTCAAAGACCTCAAAGGCCGGGATTATGTCCTTATCCTTCCCCTTCTGGTGACGGACAAGGCCGGCCTCGTCTCGGGCCGGACGAACAAACTCAAGATCCTGGTCCGAAACCGGACCGGCGGCGAGGAAGTCAAGAAGGCCCTCGACGTCGCCTTTTAAAACGGCCGCTTTCGTTCAGAATCTCAAGCTGAGGCTGAATTTGATGACGCGGGCGCCCGACCGCGCGATGAAGCTGTCGTAGGAGGGATCCAAGACCCGCGTGCCCATCCCGCTGTTTTCGGCGTTCGGGTACCAGAATCCGCCGTCGTTCCCGTTGAGGATGCTGGACCTGGCGGAGAGGAGATTGAAGACGTCCATGTAGATGCCGAGGCCACCCAGCCCCTTGAGGTGGAGCTCCTTTTCGATGCGCAGGTCGAGGGTCTCGCTGGCCGTGTAGCGCCGGTTCCCCGGCCGTTCGAGATAGACCTGGGCGTAGGGGCTGGCGATGCCGTGGGCCGCGACCCAATCGGCCGGAGGAACGACGGTGACGCTCCGGGCCCAGGGGGCTCCGCTGGCATGGACGAAGAAGAAGCTCAGGATAAAGTCCAGCGGCAAACGGGCGGTCCCCATCAGCTTGGCGACAATCGGGCGATCCAGGTCCAAACGGGAGTTGCCCGGCAGGTTCACGAACGCATTCGGGTTGAGGGCGGCCAAGGTAAACCCGGAGTCTGCGGCGGCGCCCAGCCCGGCCGTTCCGGTCGCTTCGCTGAGGACGAGCGACCCCAGGAACTGCCAGCCTCGGGACATCCGCTTCTGGAATGTCAATTCGACGGCCCGGTATTTTCTGCGGAGCTCGGGGACGTTTGTCAGCCGCTCGAAGAGAGCCGGCGCCGTCGCGGACCTGAAATAGACCGTTACCGGCGTCTCGGGATAAACGCCGTTTCCGGGCACGACCGTCGAAAACGGCACCCACCAGCCTTGGGCCGGGTCGGCCGTGTACCAATCCCGGTTGCCGTCCGGGTCGTAGAGGACGTTCCGGATGATGTTTGTCTTAGTCCGGGAGACGAGCCGGACGGCGACCGAGAAGTCCGTCAGAACATCTTGCTCGAGGCCGAGCGTCCACTCCTCGGTCAGCGGCGGCTTGAGGTCGGGATTGATCCGCTTTTTGAAGTAGTCGGGTTCGTAGATCCGGTAGTCGTCGGGGGTCAGGGCGAAGCTGTCGGTCGTCTCGACCAGCCCGTTCATGTTCTCGTCATACCATTCGAAGGCGTGGATGCCGCCCATCGGGAAGGGGCTGACCTCCGTGCCGTAGAGGAGCGTCAGAAGCTCGGGGACGCGGGCGTAGCCGGCCTTGAAGGCGGTCCGGCCGTTGCCGAGGACATCGAGCGAAACGCCCAGGCGCGGGGAGAGCACGTTCCAGTTGACTTGGCTGTTCCAGGCCGTGGACGAACCCGACGCGTAAGGGTTGATGGCCGCGATCGGCTTGATGAGATCGTCGCCGACCTTGACGGAAACGGCGTTTCCGCTCTCCCCCTTGGCGAAGGCGGGCATCCGGACGTCGCTGTGGTCGAAGCGGAGTCCCAGGAGAAAGGTCAGCCGGTTGGCCACAGACCACGAGTCCTGGAGGTAGCCGCCCAGCCTACGATAATCGCCCTTGATATCCAACGCCCCGCTCTGGCTGGGCGCGAGATAAAAGGAAACGAGCCCTTTCCCGACCGTGTTCCCGGTCGTGGGCGATACGGCCTGTCCGAAGAAATAGGGGCTTCCGTTGAGAAAGGTCAGGAGAAGGTTGTTGCCCTTCCAGGAGCTCGAATCGCCGTTCAGCTGTTCGTATTCGCCGCCCAGCTTGAGCTCGTGGTTGCCCCCTAAAGTCCGTTCCTGGAAGCGCGTAAAATGGACGCCGCCCTGAAAGCGTTTCCGGCTCGTCGACTCGTTGATCCCCCCGCTGCCCCAGACATGGCCCGTCCCGGCGTCCACATACCGGGGACTTGCGTCAGCCCCTCCCCGGATTAAGAGGGGCGTCTTATTCTGGGAAAAGGCGAGACGGAAATCAACTTCGGTGTTTTGATTAAGGGCGTAATTGAGAATGCCCGAGGCTGCGTAGCCGGCCTCGCCGTCGAGGATGCGCGTTCCTTCCCGCGTCATGTTCCAGGCCGGCGCCGGGTCGGCGACGGGCTGAAAGCGATCCCAGAAGCTGAACATTCCGCTGAAGCGGAAGCCCATGAAGGCGACGCTGGCCTTAAAGAAGGCCATGACCTCCCGGTTGGTCCAGTCGTATTCCCCGTGGATCTTGCCTTGGGGGTCAGTCCATTTCAGGAAACTCGTCGGGCGGGTATTATAGAGGATCCTGGCGTTGCTGAAGTACCAACCCCGGTCGGCCAGGACGGGCCCGCCCAGGGTGAACGACGCGTCCCAGAGCTTCTTGTCGAACACGGTCGAGGGAGCCGGGCCGGATTCCCCCGCCCAGAGGTCCTTGGCCAGCCGGTCGCTGGTATGGTAGAGCGCCAAAGAACCCGAGGCCGAGTTGGCGCCCGCCTTGGCGATGACCCGGACGAACCCGCCGTCCGAACCTCCGTCCGCGGCGGGCTGGGCCGATGTCCCGACTTCGACTTCGTCCATGATGTCGAAATTGAGGTCGGAGGGGACGGTCATGGTCAGGGGGTCGTTAAGGACGGCCCCGTCCAGCGCATAGAGGGTGGCGCGGACCGTGGATCCGCTGACGGCCAATAAGGGATTCCCGACCGACTCCTCGGCGATGACGCCGGGGGCGGCCTGGACGACGCCGGCGAGAGTCCGGGGCAGAGGCACATGGGCGAGCAGGTTCGCGTCGAGGATGACGCCCTTCTCGAGGGATTTGAAATCGATCAAGGGAGAGGCGAGCGGCAGCGTGACTTCTTCCTCGACGGCGCTCATCTCCATGGTCAGGTCGAAGGTGACTGTCTGGCCCAGCCGGACCTGAATGTCTTTGATCGCGATCGTCTTGAAACCGGGCATCTCGACCGAGATTTTATAGAGTCCCGGCGGCAAAGCTCGGAAATGGAAGAGGCCCATATCGGAAGTGATGTAGACCTGGTTGCCGAGCAGGGCCGGGGACGACACGTAGATAAAAGCTCCCGGGAGAGCGAAGCCCTCCTTATCTGCGACCTTTCCCTCGATCGAGCCCGTGCCCAGCTGGGCCGAGGCCAGGGACGCGAGACATAGGACGCAACTCAACAGGATCAGGCATCTCGTTATCGGCTTGGTCACATCGGCCTCCTTAGACCTTTAGCGTGGCTGTTTTCGCTCCGTGTATGTCCGTCTCTCGGGGAAAGGCACCATCATTATATCCGTTTTCAACACCGAATCAAGGAGACTTTCGTTCAGGCCTTGATCTTGGCCAGGCGGGATTTGGCCCAGGAGGCGGCTCCGACCAGGCCGGCGTCGTTCCCCAAAACGGCTTTCTCGATCGAACAGCAGGCGAATGAGGCTTTGAAGCAACGGCGCCGGGCTTCGGCGATGGCCGGGTCCATCAGATACTCTCCGGTCGTCATGACGCCGCCGCCCAGGAGGATCTTTTCGGGATTGAGGAAGTTGATGACGATGCCCAGGCCGATGCCCAAATAGTAACCGGCCTGGGTGAAGCTTTGCCGGGCGTCCGAATCGCCGGCCTTGGCCCGATAATAGACCTCTTCGGCCGTGACCGCCTCGGTCCGGCCGCTGAAGGCCAGGTAGTTCTTGATGATCTTGGGTGCGGACGTTTCCGTTTCGAGACAGCCCCGCACGCCGCAGTTGCAGACTTCGCCCTCGGGATTGACGACGACGTGCCCCAGCTCGCCCGCGAACCCGCAGGCTCCCATCCAGAGCTCTCCATCGAGGATGATCCCGGAGCCGATTCCGGTCCCAATAGTCAGGAGGACGAGGCTCCGCGTTCCCCGGCCGGCCCCGGCGGCCCATTCGCCGTAAGCGCCCAGGTTGGCGTCGTTGTTGACCCAATGGGGAGCGTCGATGACCCCGGCCAGAGCGGGCGCGAGGTCGAACTCGTCGAGGCCGGGGTAATTGGGGGACTGGAGAACCCGGCTGTCCTTGAGGCTGAAGATGCCGGGAAAGCCGAGGCCGGCGGCCGCGACCGGGGCGTCTCCCTTGGCCTTCAACTCCGTCCAAACGGACCGGATGAGCTCGATCAGGCCGGCGATCGTAACCGGAGTAGGCGTCTTGTCTTTGAAAACGACGGTTCCTTCGTCATCGACGAGACCGTATTTGAGCTGGGTTCCGCCCAGGTCGAAGCCGGCGTAGAGGGTTCGGCTCATCGTTTCCTCCCGATGACGGCGTAATTGGCCGGGCCGTAGAGGAGATCGTTGAGCCTGTCGATATTCCTATTCAGGATGGATGTCTTTTCATCCGCGCCGGGAAGCGTCTGGAGACGCTCGGCTTCGAGCGGGTCGGAGACGAGGACTTCGGTCTCCGTGAACCCGGCCGACTCGACCAGGTACTTGAGGGCCTGGGGATGGAGCGGCTTGTGGTGAGAGAGGTCCAGGAAAAAGACCTGGACCAGGACAAAGACGGAGGTCGGATTCACCGTCTCGAGGACGATCGTTCCGCCCGGCTTGAGCTTAGCAAAGGAAAGCCCCAGCATCCGCATCAGGTAGGACGGGGGGAGATGCTCGACGACTTGGGAGGAGAAGACGCCGTCGAAGCTTCCGTCCTCGACCTCGGCCAGCTTTTCCAGGATGTCCCCCTGGAGGCAGGAAAGCCCTTTGTCCCGGCAGGCGCCGGCCATCTGGCCGTTCGCCTCGATCCCCACGGCCTCGACCCCTTTTTCGGCGAGAAGGGTCAGGAACTCGCCGCGTCCGCAGCCCAGGTCCAGAACCCGTCCGCCCGGCTTGAAATAGGAAAGGTAGCGGACCTGCTGAGCCCGGATTTTCTCTTCATCGCCTCGAAAGCGGACCTCAAACCCGGTGTAGCGAGCCTCTTCGAGGGGCGTATGGACTTCTCTGACTTGGGCGGCCGTCGGGAGGGCTTTGGACTCGAGCGCGGCCAGGAGGCGATCGAGCTTTTCCCTGATGAGGATGAACGTTTTCATCAGGGCCGCGACGTCCTCATAGAGGGCGGCCAGTTTGTCGACCCGCCACTCCATGCTCTTGAAGATCATCCCGACGTGGTTGCTGCCCAGGGCGTCCCATTCCCGGTCCTTGGCGTCCATGAGCCGGACCTGGAGGTCGAAGAGCTCGCGGAGGGAGGCGGTCGCGTCCCGGGTCCGCTCCAGGTCGTGGACCAGGACGTTCTTGAATTCTTCGAGGATCTCGAAGGTCTGACGGCGGACGGACTCCTCGGCGGAGCCGCCCTTCAGCAGGGGTTCGAGGCGGTCGAGCAGGGCGTCGAGGCGAAGCTTGGTCCGCGCCGCGAAATCGTCGTCGCCTTTATCCTCGAGAGCGCGGATTTTTTTCTGGACGAGGTCTTCGGTCTCCTGCCGGTCCTGGGCGAGCTTCTCGATGACCCGTCGCATGCTTACTTGGCGGGCGGCTGGTTCTTGTCGGGCGGGAGTTCCTTCTCGTCGGATTCCTTTCCGCTGACGGACTTCTTGAAGTTGCGAATGCCCTCCCCCAAGGATTTGCCCAGATCGGGGAGCCGCTTGGCGCCGAAGATGATGACGATGATCAGGACGATGATCAGGAGTTCCATCGGTCCAACGGGTCCGAATAGAAACATCGCTAACCTCCTCTCGAGGGGTTGTCTCGAAGCCGGAAACAGGCGGAATCGAACTCCCTCAATTTACTGTGTCGCCCCCGAAAAGTCAAGGCAACGGGGCGGCCCGCCGCCGGGCTGGACAGGGGACGATCCGGGCGGTATGATACTCACTCCCATGGACAGGATCAGGAATTTCTCCATCATCGCCCACATCGACCATGGCAAGTCGACCCTGGCCGATCGCTTTATCGAGCTGACCGGGGCGCTCTCCTCCCGGGAGCTCAAGGAGCAGGTCCTGGACACCATGGAGCTCGAGCGCGAGCGGGGGATCACGATCAAGGCCCAGACGGCCCGGCTGACCTACAAGAGCCGGTCGGGCAAGGAGTATATCTTCAACCTCATCGACACGCCCGGCCACGTCGATTTCTCCTACGAGGTCTCGCGGAGCCTGGCCGCCTGCGACGGGGCCCTCCTCGTGATCGACGCCTCCCAGGGCGTCGAGGCCCAGACCCTGGCCAACGCCTATCTGGCCGTCCACAACGACCTCCACCTCGTCCCGGTCATCAACAAGATCGACCTGCCCCAGATCCAGGTCGAGGAGACCCTGGAGCAGATGGAGAACGTCATCGGCCTGCCGCGCGGCGACGCCCTTCTCGTCAGCGCCAAGACCGGAGCGGGAGTTCCGGAGCTCTTCGAGGCCGTCGTCGAGCGCATCCCGCCGCCCAAGGGCGACCCGGCGGCCCCCCTCAAGGCGCTCCTGTTCGACTCCTGGTACGACCCCTACCGCGGCGGCGTCGTCCTGGTCCGGATCGTGGACGGCGAGCTCCGGCGCGGGGACAGGATCGTGCTCATGTCCATGGACGCCGAGTACGAGGCCGAGGAGGTCGGTTTTCTGACGCCCAAAGCCGTCAAATCCGACGTCCTCCGCAGCGGCGAGGTCGGCTACCTTATCGCCGGTATCAAGAAGCTCAGCGACGCGCGGGTCGGCGACACGGTCACCCTGCGCCGGCGGCCGGCCGAGAAGGCCTTGCCCGGGTTCAAGCCGGCCAAGCCCATGGTCTTCTGCGGGATCTTTCCGGCCGGCGAAACGAACATCGAGGAGCTCCGCGACGCCATGGAGAAGCTTCGGCTCAACGACGCTTCGTTCCAGTTCGAGCCCGAGAACTCCCCCGCCCTCGGGCTGGGCTTCCGGGCGGGCTTCCTGGGCCTTCTCCACCGCGAGATCGTCCAGGAGCGGCTCGAGCGCGAGTTCGGATTGACCCTGATCACGACCGCCCCCAGCGTCGGCTATCGGGTCACGACCCGGACCGGCGAGGTCCTCGAAATCCACAACCCGTCCGAGATGCCGGACCCGGCCTCGATCGCGATGGTCGAGGAGCCGATCATCGACGCCGTCATCCTGACGCCGGACCGCTACTTAGGGGCTCTGTTCAAGCTCATCGAGGAACGGCGCGGCGAGCAGAAGAAAATGGAGTACATCGGGCCGGGTCGCGTCCTGCTCGGCTACGCGCTCCCCCTCAACGAAGTCGTCTTCGACTTCTACAACCAACTCAAGAGCTTATCCCAGGGTTATGCCTCGCTCGACTACGAGTTCGCGGGCTACCGGGAAGGGCCCTTGGTCAAGCTCGACATTCTGATCAACGGAGAGGCCGTCGACGCCCTGTCCTTGATCGTCCACGAGGACAAGGCCTACCTAGTCGGCCGGGCTCTGGCCGCGCGGATGCGCAAGGTCATCCCCCGCCAGCAGTACGAGGTCGCCATCCAGGCCGCGCTCGGGAAGCGGATCATCGCCCGCGAAACGGTCAAGCCCTTCCGCAAGGACGTCCTGGCCAAGCTCTACGGCGGCGACTACACCCGGAAGATGAAGGTCCTTGAGAAACAGAAGGCCGGCAAGAAGCGGATGCGCCGGGTCGGCAAGGTCGACATCCCCCAGGAGGCTTTCCTGGCCGTCCTGGAGATCAAGTGAGGGAAGCACCATGCAGCCTACAATCTGGTGGAAGAACGGCCGCGTCGTCCTGATCGACCAGCGCAAACTCCCTCACCGCGAGGTCTATGCTGTATGCAAAGACTATGAGCGCGTCGCCGAAGCCATCGAGACGCTCGCGATCCGGGGCGCCCCGGCGATCGGGGTCGCCGCCGCCTACGGCGTCGCCCTGGGCGTTTCGCGGCTCAGAGCGGGAATGAATTTGGACGCGGCCTTCGCGAAAATCTATCAAAGATTGTGGCGGACTCGTCCTACAGCCCGAAACCTGTTCTGGGCCCTGGAGCGGATGAAGGCCGTCTACGAGAATAGCTGGGGTTTCGGGCTCGCGGCGCTCAAGAAAAGGCTCCTGGCCGAAGCCGTCGCGATCGATCGGGAGGACGTGGCCATTAACCGCCGTATGGGAGGCTTCGGGAGCGCTCTCATTAACAGCGGCGCCACGGTCCTGACCCACTGCAACGCGGGCGCGCTTGCCACGGCCGGATACGGGACGGCCTTGGGAGTCGTCCGGGCCGCCGTCGAGCGCGGGAAGAAAGTCCGGGTCGTAGCCGACGAAACGCGGCCCGTACTCCAGGGCGCGCGGCTGACCTGCTGGGAGCTCAGCCGGGACAAGATTCCGGTGACGCTCATCACGGACAACATGGCGGCGTCGCTGATGGCGCGGGGCGAGATCGACTTCGTCATCGTCGGCGCCGACCGGATCGCTCGCAACGGCGACACGGCCAACAAGATCGGGACCTACGGGGTCGCCGTCCTGGCCAAGGAACACGGGATTCCGTTTTACGTTGCTGCGCCGCTGAGCACGATCGATTTCAGCTTGAAGAACGGGAGCGGGATTCCGATCGAGGAGCGCTCGGGCGATGAGGTGCGCCGGGTCGGGGGCAGGCTCATCACGCTCCCTAAGGTTACCGTCCGCAACCCGGCCTTCGACGTAACGCCGGCGAAATTTATCGCGGCTATTATCACCGAGAAAGGGATCGCCCGGCCGCCCTTGGCCCGGAGCCTGGCCGTGCAGAAAAAGAAATAAACGGTTTCCTCCGATGCGACTGCTGGCTATCGAAACCTCCTGCGACGAGACGTCGGCCGCCGTGCTCGCCGGCGAGACCGAGATCGTTTCGAACGTCGTCCTGTCCCAGGACGCGATCCATGCCCCCTACGGCGGGGTCGTTCCGGAGCTCGCTTCGCGCGAGCACCTGAAATCGATCGACCTCGTGGTCGGCGAGAGCCTTGCCCTGGCCGGCGTCCGGGCGGCCGACCTCGACGCCTTCGCCGTGACCCAGGGTCCGGGCCTGGTCGGGTCGCTCGTGGTTGGAATCTCCTTCGCCAAGGGGCTTGCCTATTATTTCCACAAGCCCCTCGTCGGCGTCGACCATCTCCAGGCCCACATCCAGGCGGCCTTTATCGAGAAGGCCGAGATCAGCTATCCGATTCTGGCCCTCGTCGTTTCGGGCGGCCACACTTCGGCGTTCCTCCTCAAGGAGCCTCTTCACTATGAGCTCTTAGCCCGGACGCGTGATGACGCGGCGGGGGAGGCTTTGGATAAGATCTCTAAATTTTTAGGACTGGGCTATCCCGGCGGGCCGGTCATCGAAAGGCTGGCCAAGGACGGAAATCCCAAGCGGTATCCGTTCGGGCTTCCCAAGATGACGGACCGCAGTCTAGACTTCAGCTTCAGCGGGCTTAAGACGGCCGCTCTGAAGATTATCCGGACGGAGGGGATCGTGAGGGACGGCAAAGCCCTCGGCGATTTCCTGGCCAGCTTCGAAGACGCCGTCGTCCGGGCGGTAATGAAAAAGGTCGAGCGGATGGTCGAGACCTTCGAGCCGCGTGCCCTCATCCTGAGCGGCGGCGTCGCCCGCAACAAGCGGCTCCGGGCGCGCTTTGAAAGGTTTGCGGCCGAGAACAGGATCGAGGCGGTCATCCCATCCCCAAAGCTCTGTACGGACAATGCTGCCATGGTCGGAAGCCTGGCCTTAGCTAAGCTCAAAGCGGGCGCCGACGCTTTTTTTTCGCTTGATCTTAACGCTTACCCGAGATAGATCTCAAATTCCAAGAAGACATTTCTCTTACTTTCTTTTGATACTTTTTACCTAGAGGTAATCGCCCGAATTTACTAGGCTTGCAGCATAATTTTGAACGTTGTAGAATTACTCTTAACAATATATTCATTAGGGGGATATTAATATCATTCAGCTAGGTGCAAAATGAGCCAAAATGATCTAATACTTTTAAATCAGCTACTCGATCAACGAATGTCTTCAGCAGGTTTGGAGTCTGATCCTTCCGAGTTTTTCGAGATCTTTTCTGCTGAACAAATTCTGAAGGACGAAGACCTGTCTTATGAGGAGCTTGAATCAGGGCTCATCGACTCCAGCCGGGATGGTGGTATCGACGGTTTCTATTTATTCATAAACGGGACCCTTTTTAGAGAAGATCTAAATCTCTCAGCATTCAAAAAGAACATCGAACTCAAGGTAGTTCTTCTCCAAGCAAAGACCGGTTCGGGCTTCGGAGAAGATTCTATGGATAATTTTATCAGTGCTACAAACGAATTATTTGACCTCAATCGTCCGTTGGAGAAATTACAAAAGGTATATCACAAGGAACTGCTCCTGAAAGTTAAACAATTTCGGCATGCTTATCTTGAGTTTGCCTCCCGGTTTCCTATAGTTAAGTTTGTCTTTGGCTATTCGGCCAAGGCAACGCAAGTGCATCCCAATGTACAGAGGAAGTCGGATGTAATACGTGAAACACTCGAAAGATTGATATCCCCTGTCACTTTTGAATTTCGTTTCCTTGGAGCCTCAGAGCTTATCGCTCTAGCAAGAGAGAAACCAGCGACTACTCACTGATTGCCCTTAGCAGAGAATCCAATTTCTACGGGCCAAGAGGGATTCTTATGCTTGGTATCTCTCCGAGATTTCTTCGAATTTATAAAAGATGAGCATGGTAAGTTGCGGTCTCATCTATTTGAGAGTAACGTTCGTGACTACCAAGGGAACGTCGAGGTGAACAAGGAGATTCGTCGCACACTTGAGAATCCGACATCGGAGGATTTCTGGTGGCTTAACAATGGAATATCGTTGCTCTGTGCCAAAGCCAGCCTCTCTGGCAAAACCTTGACTATTGAGGATCCAGAGATCGTAAACGGACTTCAAACTTCGAGAGAGGTTTTCGAAGTCCTTTCAAAGCGTGACTTGGCTTATGAAAAACGGCATATCTTGGTCCGAGTCATTAAGCCGCAGGGAGAGAAGAGCCGAGACCAAATCATTAAAGCAACGAATAGCCAAACAGACATTCCCCCCGCATCACTTCGCGCCACAGATAAAATTCATCGTGATATTGAGGAGTACTTGAGTCCAAAAGGATGGTTTTATGATCGCCGGAAGAACTATTACAAGAACGCTGGTAAGCCCGCAAAGAGAATCGTAAGTATATCATTCCTTGCCCAGTCAGTCATCGCTTGCGCGCTGCGCGAACCCGCTAATGCACGCGCTAGGCCATCCACTTTGATCAAGGATGATGCTGCCTACGCGCGTATCTTCAATCCTTCCTATCCATTGGAGCTTTACTTCAAGACGCTTGTTGTAGCTAAAGATTGCGAGACCTACCTCAAATCTGGAAGCATTCCGGAGTTAAAGGAACACGCAAATAACTTGCGCTTCTATATTGCTACCCTTGTTGTCTTACGCCTTTGCGGCGTACCAACGCCTTCGATAGCCGCGGTATCCAAATTGGACCTTACCAAACTGACTGAACCAGTTATCGCCGAAGCGGCAAAAAATATTTTCAAGAGATATGCTGAACTTGGGGGCGATGATCAGGTGGCAAAAGGCACTAAGCTTGAAAAAAGGCTGCTTTCGGATCACTCAAAAAAAATTACCAAAAAACTTCGTAAACAAGAAAAGATGAAATGATCTGAGAACAAAGGACTCAACCTCTCGCTATAGGAATAGTGAGGTTAAAAGTACGTTGCGGGGTGTAATAAGGTAAAATGAACAACCCTTATAAGCTTTTTAACCCTCCAAAAATGCTTCCTTCTTTCGTCTGTTATGCAGATATTCTGGGCTTTAATCAGCTAAGCAGAAATGCAATTGAATCGGGGAATGGCCTTCAGTTCCTTCATAGATTACGTCAAGCTTTATCCTGTGCTTATGATCGAATTAGGGATTCCTCATCAGGGCCTGGAGAAGATTCTTATTATGCAGTAAAGGTATTTACTGATAATATTGTTGTCGGTTATCCCTTGCGTAGAGACTATGATTACGGCGAACCGGAGCTTGGTGATATTTTCAGGATATTTTCTAATTTTCAACTTGCTCTTGCCATGGAGGGCTTCTTTGTAAGGGGAGGAATCGCCTATGGGGAACACTACATGGATGATGATATTGTCTTTGGTAATGCATTTTTGCAGGCCGTAGCTCAAGATGTTAAGGGAGGCCCTCCTTTTATATCGCTGGCTCCCTCTGCAAAAGAAATCGTCCGGCTTCACTTGGGATTTTATAATAAACTTATTAATGCGCCACATTATGAAGATCTCTTGGAAAATGCTGATGGTACTATTTTTATTAACTATCTCAATGAAGCATTTTCTGTATTTCCTGAAGGAGGGATATTTTTCGAGTCAATAAAAGCTCATCGCGAAAATATTACTAAGGGGTTCCCGTAAGGACATCGCTAAGTGAATAACCGTAAGGACATCGATAAGCGATTTGCTCATCGCTTAAACTCTTTCCCATTCCAGTGGGAAGGAGATCTTTGCGGTGAGCATCAAGAGCGAATATGAGACTCGGAAGAAAGCCATTGAAAATTACTATGATGGGATTGGGTTTAACGAAATCCTCCGCACCGTCCATCGGAGCGGCTTTTGGCTCTCCAAATGGCTCAATCGCCATCGAAAATTCGGGCTTGATGGGCTTCGCGACCAAAGTCGGGTACCGAGACATATCCCCCATCAAACGCGGGAGCCCTTGGTCCGGAAAATCCTGGTCCTGCGCGACGAACTGGCGGCCCACAAGACCCGTCGCGCCGCTTTTGCCGGCATCGGCGCCGAAACGATCCATTTCGAGCTTCAGCGACGGGGCGTCCGCCAGCTTCCCGCCATCTCGACCATCGAGAAGATCCTGGCCCGTGCCGGACGAACGAAAAAGGCCAAGGCCAAACGCTCCTCCAACGGGCCTCCCTATCCCTACGTCCCGGCCCGTAAGATGGGCGACCTTCAGCAAACCGACCTGGTCGGGCCCCGTCATCTCCGCGGTCCTGCGGGAGTCACCCGCTTCTACTCCATCCACACCATCGACGCCGCCGGACAGACCACTGCGGCCAGCCAGGTCCGCGACAAGAGAACGATCTCGCTCTGCCGTCATCTGGTTGATTCCTGGCAAGTTATGGGGCTTCCCCGAATCTCCCAGATGGACAACGAGATGGCCGCGACGGGAGGGGGACGGTATCGCTACAGTCTCTCTCAGCTCATCCGGCTCCATCTTTTGTTGGGCATCCAGCTTCGCTTCATTCCCCCGAAAGAACCCGGCCGCAACGCCGCTATCGAAAGCTTCAATGCGGTCTGGCAGGCGCGGGTGCTCCGTCATCCCTGTCCGGATCTTCGGTCCTTGCGCCGCACGAGCGAACGATTCCTCCGCTACTACCACTTCGAGAAGCCGAATCGAAGCCTCCGGGCAACCGATCACGGCACCCGCTTTCCCGGCCAACTCCGCGACCGGCTCTGGTCCGCACTTCGTCATCTCCCATCCGCCTTCAATCTCGATCAGCATCTCGATTCCCGGGGACACCTCGATCTGCCGATCGCCAAGGGCTGCGTCTCGTTCGTCCGCAAGGTGGATGCCCACGGTTGCATCGAATTCAACGGCGCCGCGTATTTCATCCTCCGTAGACTGGAACGACAGTACGTCGTGGCCACACTCTCGACGTACCATCGCAGAGTCTTCGTCAAGTACGAGGGGAAGGTTATCAAGACGTTTCCTTTTCCGTTCGTCGGTAAAGTCGTCGATCCGATCGCTTGAAGGCCGATCAGTTATCGATGTCCTTACGGTTTCACTCATTAAGAAACGCTTATCGATGTCCTTACGGCTGCCAACTAAGTATTTAAAAGAATACGATGGAATTCCTGAGGTAAGGACAAAATATGAATGGGCTGCAAGATATCATAATTTTATCTGCCAAGAATTTGCTGAAAAAAACCCGATAAGCACTAATCCTGAGGTTGATGAAATATATGCGGCTGGAGCCGAAGAAGCGCAGAATCTTTTAAAGTATTTTATAGATTTAGAACCGGGGATTACATCTCCTGTCAGGTTGAAGCTGACGCCAATTAGATTAAGGCGTAAACCGTTATGAGGAAATCTGCGCGTTAAGAAATCTATTATAGAAAGAGGAATCTTAATGCTTTTTGCCGTGCTCAAGTTATGCAATTTATTTGACATAAATGGGTGATGAGATGTCACAAAGAAATAAGGGTGTTGGCACAAAAACGCCGAGATGCGGGCTCTGCGGTAAAACAAGGAAGCTGACGAGAGCCGAGTGTTGCGGCCAGTGGATTTGCGACGATGAGGACAAATATGTGCTTTATTCGTACTCAAGGGATAGTTGTTCCCGCAATCATCGGCGTTATACGCTGTGCGGTAGCCACCATGCCGAAAAACACGCGGGGGATTGGAAAGACTGTCCAAAGTGCAGGGAGGCCATCGAGACCGAAATGTATGTCTGGTATGGGACAAACGAATTCAACTTCGAAAAACTGCCCAATCCTCCTTCTTATGAACCGACCAAGTGCTCAAGGTGCGGAGTTGTAATAAGGCTCGGCACCGATGGTCATTCAATTAAAGGAAATGAGTATTTCTGCGAGAAGTGTTCAGGGATAGATATGGAAAAGATCGCCCGCCGATCAGTGAAAATGGCTCTGCCGCGGAGTAAAAAGTAAGCGAATATAAATACTGATGATTAATCAAACAGAAATACGGTCTCTCTTGAGCAGGAGCAAGACGTTTTCCTTTGTTAATTGATCCAGCTCGGCGGGGCGTTCGAGAAAGGGGCGGACGTCAGCGACGGCTTTCTTCCAGTTCAGACGTCCGAGTTTCCTTGCGATCACGGATTTCCAATTATCCTTGGCGAGTTTAGGTCCCGCCCACCGCGTCTGGCGGAGGGCGGCCGCCAAGAAGGGGATGTTCGGCTCCGGCCAGCTCCGATCGGACAGGTACCAAAAAAGATCATATAGGTCCCGGCCTTTCGTGTAGGGACGGGCGAGAAGGGCGTGGAGTTTGCCGCTCAGCAACGAGGACTTATCGTAATGTTTGAAGTTCAAAATGGCCGTATAGCGGCGGATCACGGAGGTTTCCGTTTGTCCGCGGGCGGGGGGCTGGGAGTCCAGCTCGATTTTGACCGACAGGACTTCCGAACGGCGCGGAGACAGGCCGAGTTCGTAATACAGGCCTTTGAACCGGACAAACGCCGATAAGACGGCGGTCCTTTGCTGAACTGTCATCACGACGTCGTAAGCTTCGGCCTGGAATCCGCGTCGGACGGATTCCACGAGGTTCGAGAAGTCCGGCTCGGTCCCCGGCTTGTCCAAAGCGAAGTCCAGGTCCTCGGAATATCTAGGAAGACCGTAGAGAAAGCGCAGGGCCGTTCCGCCATGAAAGATCCAGCGCCGGGAAGCTCCGTTCTCCTGGAGCATCTGCATTATCCTGGCTTGAACGTATTCCCTGGCCAGACTCCTGGCCCGCAAGCGGTCGGGCGCTTCGGCGACGATCTGCCGCAGGTAGTCTTTCATGTCCGGTCCTCCTTCCGAAGCTTGTGGATTCTTAAGTAAGCCGCAAGGAGCTTCGGGCTCTTCGTTTGGGCCGCAAGGTTCTTAAAACGTTCCATGTTCAAAGACGCGAGATTTTGCAGTCTGAGCTCACGGAGATAGGCTGGATCACCGGATCCGGGCGTCAGGTAGAGCAGGTCCAGGAGAGCCTTCTCGGGATCGGCCACGAAAGCGCTCAATCCCTGCCCGAGGTCGAGGCGGCGATATCCGAAGAAGAACGTCTTGCGGATATGCCTGTAAAAAAACGATCCGAGCGGGTTGCTAAAATGTTCCGGGCGCCCCGTCGTGACGCTTGTCACGGAGGGCACATGTTCGGGAATTAGGCCGTAAAATTCCAGGGCCGATTGGAGGCTTACATAGGAAGCGAGTTTCATGAGGTTGGCGGCCGTAAAAGGGTGAGGATCGCTTTTTCGATAGCGCTCAGAGAGAGCGTAGACGCCCCGGCGCAACTGGATGAGCCGGCCGGACTTGACCCACCGAGACAGTTGTCTTCCCAGATCGTTGGCGTCGGCGGATTCGGCCGTCAGAAAGCTTGACCGAAAGACGGCCTCCTTGGCGACGATCCGCAGGAGTTCGTCAAAACGCATTGCATTAATATGCCATAATTGGCATATTAATGCAATATAGTCTTATTATTTGCCAGGTGTTTCCAGCCGAGGACGGTCAAGCTCTTGATGAGGTCGATGGCCACCATGACGGCAATGAAGAGCAGGGCGAAGGTCAGGCCGAACTTGATCTTGGGGGCGACGACGATCAAGGACATCCGCCCACCCGGCCTCGGGCGTCAAAAGGAGCCGGGGGGCGGTGAAGTCCAGGTTGACGAGGAAGATCGTTTGGGTGACTTGGGAACTACTCCCGAACCGGGACGACCTGGAACGGGTAAGGGGCGAGCTGCATGGATTCGTCCGACAGATGGCGGAGTCTGAGCTTGATCTCGTAGAGGCTCAGGTTTCGATAAGGATAATAAGCCGGAGGGCTGACGACGACCTCCTTCTTGGCGAAGCTCGTCCGCTCGTCGAGGAGGGGGAGGTCGAAAAGGCGGGCCTCGACCGCGTAATCCCCTTTTTCCGACCCGAAACGGAGCGTGATCGTATCAAGCTTCGCCCTCGAGCTGAACAGGATTGTGTAATCCTTGGGCTCGTGGATGTAGAGGGTTCCGGTTTTCCTGATTACGATGCCCCGTCCCCAAGGGAAGGCGTAAAACCCGAGCTCCGTCTGGGGCGAGTAGATCACGGTTGTTGCCGCATAGGGCATGGTTCGCGGGAAGAGACACCACAGAAATACGGCCGCCCCGAGAAAAACCAAGGCGACCGCCCGGTGAAATACAGGCCGGAGCGTCCCCGGCTTTTGAGATCGCGCGTACCAGATGACGAAGAGCGCCAGGCCGAGGATCCAGGCATAATTGGGTCCGTAGCCGACGTTGTCGACCTTGATGAAGGAAGGCAGAAAACCGGGCAGGAAAAAGCGGACATTGGAGAGATAAACGAACAGGTCGCCGGCCCGGTCCGTGAACTCATGGGTGGTCGACTGGTAAAGGAAAGGTGGATGGGCTAAAAGCAATCCCGCCAAGGCGAAGCTCGCTAGAGCGGCGGCCTTGAACAGATAGGCGAATATTCTCTTGATGTTATAAGCCAGGAAATACCCAATGAAGATGGCGCCGGCCCAGGAGATGGGCATCAGGACCCGCCCCTGAGGGGAGTAGCCCTGCCGGTGGGTGAAGAAAGCGTAATTAAGGAGAAAGGGCATGGTTAGAAACAGGATCCACCAGACTTCGCGCCGGCGGCGCCGGAACATCTCGACCATCCCGAGCAGGGTAAACGCGGCGAACGGGGCGTAGAGGATGAGCCCGTCCCTCTGATCCAGGAAGTAGTCGAAGAACGTCTCGACCCTCTGGAGGAGGGGAATCCCGAGCAGCGCCTCCTTGAAGGATTGGGCTTTCTCGGCCGTCATGACGCCCTCGTAGACGGCGAAGGGCGAGAACGTCCCGTAAAGCGTCCAGACGAAGAAGGCGAACAGCAGCAGCGAAAGGACGGGGAGGGCGGCGAAGGCGACGGCCCTCGGCCAATCGCGCCCCTTTCGGAAAATATGATAGACGCCGAAGATGGCCAGCGGACCGAACAAAAAATTGTACTTGACGCCGAACCAGAGGAAGGTCGAGAGCAGAAAGCCGAGGGCCAGGGCCGTCCCCGTCGAGATAGGGCGGTCATCCGTGAGCCGCCTGTAGATGAGGACCGAGCAGAAAGCGATGAAGACTTCCGGGTAAAGGTGGCTGGCGAAGAAAAGAACCGGCGCCGTGAACGAGTAGAGGAACCAGACGCCGAGCGACCGCCTCTCGTTTCGCCATAGCCGCAGGATGAGCAGGTAGACTTGGAGGCCGAGGAGCGCGGCCCAGACGGCCAGGCTCCCTTTGATGAGGAAGGTCCGCGCCCCGCCCTCGAAAAGCCGCGAGAGCGCATAGCGGGGAAGAAGCAAGACCGAGAGCCCGGGCAGGTTGATGGGATAGACGAAGTCCGGCCCCTTCTTTCCGTGGCGGGCGTAGACGGCGAGCTTGAGGCGCGGGTTATCCTTCTGGGAATAGAATTGAAAATAATCTTTCTGGGCGTAGTTGTTGGCCAGGTTGATATCGCCGTCCCGAAACAGGCTGTGGGTCGTCATGAGGTAGTTCGGTTCGTCCCCCGTGAACGTGATCCCCCGGAGGACGAGGACCAGGGTCGCCAGGTTGTAGATGAGAAAGGCGGCCAGGAAGAGGATGACGAGCTTTTTCCGGATGGGCAGGGCCGCGAATGTCTCTTCCCATTTCTTGAGTCTCCCGGTCCGGGCTGTGAGGGCGGGGCCGAGGTCGACGGCTTTAAGATAAAGGAGGGCGGCCAGGACGGCTAAGCCAAGGGTGAGGAGCCGGCGCCTGAAATCGCCCCGGTCCAGATAATCGTTTAACAAGATCGGCGAGAGGAGCAGGAATAAAAGCGGGAACCAAGAGAGGAGGCCCGACTTGAGCGCGTCCGGGAAGCGAACCCGATCGGCGCCGGCTTCGAGCCGAGCCGCGCCGATCCAGGCGAAAGCCAGCCCGAGGAAAAAAAGAATCGTCAGCCCAAGAAAGGGAATGGGATCGAACCGGAAGCCATGATCAAGGATGGTGAAGCGGCCCGAGCGCGCCCAGGTCATAACAAAAAGCGCGAGGCCGCCCGCCGCCGGGAACAGCAGGGCGACGGCCGCGGGCGAAACGCGAGGCTTCATCGTCCAGAGGTATAGTCGAGTCGGGAACGGATGTCAAGACGGCTTGAGCCCCCGCTCGCGGAGCCAGGCGTCGTTGAAGATCGTGCTCAAGTAGCGGCCGGCCGAGTCCGGGAAAACGGTCACGATCCGGGCCGGGCGGCCGAGCTCCCAGGCGAGCTTGAGGGCGGCCCAAGCCGCGGCCCCGCTCGACCCGCCGACGAGAAGCCCCTCGGTTTTGACCAGCCTTCGGGTCATGGCGAAGGCGTCCTTGTCCGTGACCCTGATCATGTCGTCCATGACGTCGAAGTCGACGCACCCGATCAGGAATTCGTCTCCCAAACCCTCGATGGCGTAGGAGGCCGGCCGGACGAGGGTCTTGGAGTGGAAGTAGTCGTAGAAAACAGATCCCTCGGGGTCGACTCCGACGACCCGGATGCTCGTATCCTTTTCCTTGAGGAACCGGGCGGTCCCGCCCAGGGTGCCGCCCGTGCCGACCCCGGCCACGACCAGGTCGATCCGTCCCTCCATCTGCTCCCAAATCTCGGGGCCGGTCGTCCGATAGTGGCATTCGTTGTTGTCGCGGTTGTTGTGCTGGTCGAGGTAAAAACCGCGGGGCGTCTCGCGGGCGATCCGGGGCGTGATGTTGTTGTAGCTGTCGGGGGATTCGGGCGGGAGCTTGTGGTCGACCTTGACGACCTCGACGTCGAGGGCCTTGAGGAACTTGACCTTTTCGGGGCTGAGGCTGTCCCGGACGACCATCTTGACCCGGTAGCCCTTGAGGGCGCAGACCATGGCCAGGCCGAGGGCCGTGTTCCCCGAGGAGTTGTCGACGATCGTGTCGCCGGGCCGGATCCGGCCCTCGCGCTCGGCTTTCTCGATCATGTATTTGGCGATCCGGTCCTTGATGCTTCCCATCGGGTTCAGGAACTCGAGCTTGGCGAAAATCTCGGCTTCGAGGCCGGCGCCGAGCCGGGCCAGGCGGAGAAGCGGCGTGCGGCCGACGCCGTCCAGGATGGTGTCGTAGACGCGATAGTCGGGCATGCTTATTTCCCTTCCCGCCAAAAGGCGTTTTATAGCACCGGCGGCGCGGATTGTCAATAATTATGAGGGTGTTCCGATATATTCCTAATTGAACGGCGGCTCGGCTTGAGTATAATATCAACACCAAGGAGGAAACAATGAAAGTTCGGCCTCGTTCCGTGATCTCCGCGCTGTTCTTATTACTCTTGGCCGGAGGAGTCATCCCTTATCCCAGGGCCGCGTCGAGCGCTGCGGCCGCCCCGCGCTTTATGAAGCCGGGGAGTCCGCCCGCCCTTCCCCAAGCCTTCCGGATCACGCCGCCGTACAAGGGGAAGTTTTACTACCTGGACGCCGTCTATAATTCCCGGACCGACCGCTTCATAGCTTTCTACATCGAGAGCTTTGCCCGGGATACCGTCTACAGCCGCGTCTTCGACGCACAAGGTCGGGCGTTGGGAAGCCCGGTCAAGCTTTTTGATGCGAATCCCAAGACCATGGGCCGGCTCAGCTTCGCCTACAATCCCGTCGAAGACGAGATCTTTCTGGTCGGGGGCGAGGGCACCTACGACGAGATCAGAGGCATTCCTCTCGACGGCTCCGGCCGCCTTCCGGGCGGGGTGCTGACCATAATCGAAATCAAGCCGCACTCGACGGTATACTCGGGATTAATCCCCAAAGTCTACTGGATACCGGCCACGAACCAATACGCGGTGACCTGGGGGCACTCCTGGTGGGAAAAGCCGCTCGACCCCCTCAACGGGCACTACCTGTCCGTCTACGATAAGGATTTCGTCCGCGTCGCGGGACCGCGCCACGTCCGACAGCAGACGGCCAAGAACAACAACTGCGTCTCCTATCTCTGTCCTCTCGCAAACGGCCTGCTCTGGGGATCGGCCGAGGACGGGGCTGGGACGAAGCTCAAACCCGTCGTTTGGCTTACGGATTTCAAAGGCAAAATCCAGACCGGATTCGGGGCGGAGGGTTTCGCCTACCCGGAACCGGCCGGGGGATACAGCGGATACGTCCACCCTGTCCTGGATACCAACACGGGTACGGTCCTCCTTGTCTGGAACGCCGCGGACCAGCTATTCCCCTGGGACCAGACAAAGGCGGAAAACCACTACCGCCTCCTGAATTCTGATGGGAGCTTCCTGAACGCTATCCGGAAAATCCCCAAAAAACAGCCTTTCCAGACCGCGCCCCGGACCATGTATCTTGCCTCCGAAAAAAGGTATTTTCTGGTCTGCCCGGAATATCAGGACGTCGGCACGATTAATCCGAGGCTTATCGATTACGGGGGCAAGCTCTGGGGCTTTTACATGGATTCCCGGGGAAACCTGGTGACCAAGGCGGGGGGGGCGGCCGCCGTTCCCGTCCCGCTGACCGGGACGTTCACGGATCCCAAGGTCGGGATGATCCTGCAGTCTCTGACGGGACCGGCCCGGGAGGGCGCGCTGTTCGTCGCCTACGAGTTGGAGCAGGTCTTGGGCCAGACATCAGAAGCTTGGGGACTGACCTATAAATAGACGGCCAGAAACCCGGAACTCCATGAAAATCTCGCTTACCGCCCTTCTAGTCATTGTTTGTTCGATATCTTTGGCTGGAGGATCATCGGCGGCCCGGGACTCGGCGTCGAGGGCCTCGGCCGGTCCGCGCTTTATGGAGCCGTGGAGTCCTCCCGACCTTCCCCAGGCCTTCCAGATCTCGCCCCTTCGCCAGAGCGGTTTCCTGCTCATTGGCGGCGTCTACAATCCCGTCCTCGACCGCCATATCGTATTTCTGTTTGAGAGAACAGCGGCCGCCGATAACATCTATAGCCGCCAGCTCAACCCGAAAGGACAGCCGGCGAGCGCCTGGCAGAAAATCTGGGAGAATGAGCCCGATTCGATCGGAGAAACGGGCCTGGGCTATAACGGCCGGGACAATACGATCTTCATGGTCGGGACGGATGGGGCGGATGATCAAATCTACGGCCTGGCCCTGGACGGCCGCGGCCTGCCGCGCGGCGGAAAGGCGACGCCCTTTATCATCAAGCCGAAGTCGGGAGAATATACGGCGGGGCCGGTGAGAGTCGTCTGGCTCCCCGCCTCCAACCAGTTCGTCGTCCAGTGGAGCTGCATACTCCTAGACGCCGGCGACGCCCGCAACGGCCAATACCTGGCTGTCTACGACCGGAACTTCAAGAAGGTTATCGGGCCGAGACTGGTCAGACAGCAGACCATGGTCCAGGGCCATCCCGCCTTCCTCCTGCCCCTCGAGGACAAAATCCTGTGGGGGAGCGCCGACGACGCCCCGGGCGGAAACGTGAAACCCGTCGTTTGGTTCACGGACTTCAAGGGCCGGGTGCTCACGAATTACGGCGCGAACGGCCTGATTTATCCCGGCGGAACACTAAAGTCTCTTGGCTACGTCCAGCCGGCCCTGGACCAGGATCACGGCATTGTCCTTCTATCCTGGAATTCCGCCGACAATCCCAGCCAAGGCTCTATCACATATCTGGAGAACTGCTATCGGATGATGGATACGGGCGGCGTCTTTAAGAGCGCGGTTCTGAAGATCCCCAAGCGGGAGGCGTTCCAGATGCAGCCCCTGGTCCAGTACGTCCAGTCCGAGAAGAGGTTCTTCCTGGTCTGCTCCGAGTACAAGATCATGAGCAGCCAGAAGCCCTTGCGTCAATTTTTCGGCGGGAAGCTGTGGGGCTTCTATATGGACGAGCGGGGGCGTCTCGAGGACAAGCAGGGGAACTATGTCGTCGCCCCGATTCCCCTGACGATGACCTTCCTCGACCCGACGATCGGGATGATCCCAGGAGGCCTGACATTCCGGGCCAAGGATAAAAGCTTCCTGATCACTTACATGATTATTTACTTGAGTTCTGAAGCTCATTTCGAAGACTGGGGGTTGATTTACAAGTAATCCCCCGCAGCGTCCCTCGTTCCTTCCGGCGGATCCGGATCCTTCATTCAAGCCCGGCGTTCTTTTTCCTGGGCGGGTGCCGCTGTTTTTGTTATGATGGGCGTTCCGAACAGGACGTCCGAGTTCTGAACCAGGAGAAAATGCGTGAGACCCGAGCGCATGGATGTTTTTGGACATCATGGTCCATAACAGCTGGGACAATTCCTATCTGGCCGCTTATGAGATCGAGCGGATGGCAACCTCCACCAACGAGAGCTGGGGCCTGATCTACAAATAGCCGCTCGTTTCGAGCGGCCGCAGCCGGGACGGCTCCGAAGGGGGCATTCGCGGGCTTTGGGTTTCAGCGAATCCCGAAATATGGTATAAAAAAGAAGTCCCGAGATCCGCATGACGATCAAAAAAACCGGGCAGTCCGGGAAAAGCAAAAGGGGCCTTAAGGTCGTCGTGGTCATGCCGGCTTATAACGCCGAAAGAACCCTCGAGCGGACGCTCGACGATATCCCGCGCGGCTGGGTCGACGAGATCATCCTGGTCGACGACTGCTCGCGGGACGGAACGGCCGCGCTCGCCCGCCGTCTTGGCCTGCGCGTCTTCGTCCACGACCGGAACCGCGGCTACGGCGGGAACCAGAAAACTTGCTACACGGAAGCCCTCAAGCTAGGCGGCCAGATCATGGTCATGGTCCATCCCGACCACCAGTACGACCCGACGGTCATTCCCCAGCTCGTCCAGCCCCTCCTCGAGGGCGAGTGCAACGCCGTGTTCGGGTCGCGGATGCTGGGCGGCCGGCCCCTCGAGGGCGGGATGCCCAAGTGGAAATATTTCGCCAACATCTTCCTGACGGCCGTCGAGAACGCCGTCTTTTACATGTACTTGACCGAGTACCATTCGGGCCTGCGGGCTTATTCGCGCCGCTACCTCGAAGCCGTGAATTTCTTAGCGAACTCCGACGACTTCGTCTTCGACTCGGAGATCATCGCCCAGGGCGTCATCCACGGAATGAGGATCAAGGAGATCCCGATCGAGACCCGCTACTTCGAGGAGGCCTCCCGGATCGGATTTGGGCGGAGCGTCGTCTATGGCTTGTCCATCCTCTTGACGCTCCTCAAGTTCAAGCTCCACAAGAAGGGGATTCTCAAGTTCCGGATATTCAGCTGACCGGTCGGAGGGCGAACAGGAAGGGATTGAGGGCGGTCTCGACGTCCGAGCGGCGCTCGAGTTCGATCGTGACCATGTAGAGACTGAGCTTTCCGAGCTTGTAGGAAGGGGGCGCCGGGATCGAGACGGTCTTGAACTCCCGCCGCGTTTCTTCGTCGAAAACGGGCTTATCGAAAAGGATCAGCCTGGTCCGGTAATCCCCCTGCTCCGAGCCGACTTCGAGGTTCAATTCTTGGAGCCGGCGCGGGGAGGTGAAGGTGAATGTGTAGGAACGGTTATCCTCGAGAAGGGCGAACCGTCCCGGTTCCTTCATCCGGGCCACCCGGGACAGCGAATAGAACGTGATTCTCTCCCTGGAGGTGAAGGCGACTTTGACGGGCGTATACAGGACGAGCCGGGGATAGAAGGCGATCCAGAAAAAGACGAGCACGAGAGCGCCCGAGGCGAACGCGACGTGGAGCGGCATCGGAATCGCGGCCTTCCTCTCCGGCGGCCGCGGCCGGATGAGAAGATAGGCGATGACAAAGACGGCCAGGATTCCGATCCAGACCGTGTTCGGGAGCCAGCCGGTTTCCTCGACCTTGATATAGGAGGGGAGAAAGTCCGGAAGGCGGAAGTGCAAGTTGCTGAGAACATAGAAAATCCCTCCGCCCCGCTCGGTCGTCCCCTGGGTCGTTTCCTGATAAAGGAAGAGCGGATTCTGGAGGAGAAGCCAGACAAAGAAGAATCCGAGGCCGGCCGCGATATTGAAGAGCCGGAGAAATAGAGTCTTGGCGTTATAGGCAAGAAAATAGCCGACGGGAACGGCCAGAGCCCAAATGACCGACACCAGCGGCCGCGCCTGGGGGGCGTAGCCCGCCCGCTGGGTCAGGAAGGCCGAGACGAAGACGTAGGGCGCCGTCAGGAAGAGGAGGACGAGGAGTCCCTTGAAACGGCGCCGCGCCATTTCGATGATCCCCAGGAACGCGAAAAAAAAGATGGGCGCGTAGAGCAGGAGGCCATCTCGCTGGTCGAGGAAATAGCCCGCCAGCGTTTCCCAGCGGAAACGGAAGGGTATGCCGGTCAGGAGCCACTTGAGATAGGACAGGCTCTCTCCCGTCCCCAGGCTTCCTCTCCAGGAGACCGTCGATAGGGAGATGGAGCCGTAGAAGACTTTTTGGAAAACGAAGTAGAGGCCGGTGATCGTCACCGGGAAAACGAGGAAGCTCGCCAGACTCCTGAAGTTCCGCTGCCTCCGGACCAGAACCCAGACGGCGTACAGGCCGAAGGGGGCGAGCAGAAAAAGATATTTCAGGGCATGGAACCAGAGGAAGAAGGACAAGAGCAATCCGCAGACGAGAAGCTTCCCGGCCGGCAGCGGACGCTTGTGACGGAAGTGCCTGAAGATGGTCAGGGCGAACAATCCGACGAAGAGCTCCGCGTAGACATGGATGGAATAGAAATAGACGGGCGTCGAGAAGGAGACCAAGAGCCAGAGCCAGAAGGCCAGGGATTCGCGGCCCCATTCCCAGCGGGCAAACAGGAACAGCTGAAGGCCGAACAGGGCGCCGATGAGACTCATTCCGAACCGGACGAAGAGGACGAGGCCGTCCCGGCCGAAGAGCCTGCCCAGGGCGTAGAAGGGCAGGAGGTAAAAGGCGGTTCCCGGGGAATGGAAGGAATACCGGCTTCCCGGCTTCGCGCCGGGCACGGTATGAGGATCGAGGACGACGCCGGCCGGCATGTAGGCTTCGTAGTCTTTCTCAGCATAGTTGTTGGCGAGGTCGAGGTCGCCGTCCGCGAGCAGGCTGTGGGCGATGAGCAGGTAGTGGGGCTCGTCGCCCGTGAACGTGTTCCCTTCCCGAAGAAGCTTGAGGGAGCCGAGGTTCATGAGGAGGAGGCCGGCCGCGAACAGCAGGACGAGTTTTTTCCTCAACGCAAGACGCTTGAGACGCGCCGGCCAAGTTTGAAGCGGCGATTCGGGGGCCGTCGAGAGGCGGGCGAGCTGGACGGCCTTGAGATAAAGGACCGCCGCCAGGGCCGCCAGGCCGAAAAGGCAGATCCGATCGGTCAGGTCATTCGCGCCGATGTAGTGGAGGGAAACCAGCGGGACAAGCGCCAGGAACAGCAGAGGTATATAGCTGAGCCGGTCCCGGGCCAGGACTTCGTCCGGCCTGAGATGGAGGAGCGCCGCGGTTCCCCGGGAATAACCTTCCCAGAGGATGACGAGGAAGACGAGGAGGATAAGGCCACGGCTCAGCAGAGAGAAGGGCGAGATCCGGAGCGAATGGGCGTCGATCGTGAACCGGGGCGCCTGTCTCAGAAAAAGGATATAAAGGCTCAGGACCAGCGACAGGATCAGCGCTCCCGGTCCGAAGCGAATGATCGCCTTTCTCATCTGTCTGACTATTAGCGGAGTCCGGCCGGATTGTCAAGGCGGGGCGACGGGCGGCCGGATCGCGTTTCCGTGAACTCGGGCGCCGCTCCTGCGTATATAATTAAAGATGAGCGCGAATTTGTCCGTTTTCGTCTTGTCAGATGGGCCCACGGGGGCCACCGTACGCGAGGAGGACTGACGTGAAAAAGACCATCGCACTGTGTTCGATCGTTTTCCTGACGGCCCTGGGAACGGGATTCGGCCAGGACCAAAAAGGCCTGACGCTTTCGCTCGAAGACGCCATCCTCAAGGCCCTCAAGAACAACCTCAATGTGGCCGTTTCTTACTACGGCCCCGAGCTCGCCGATGCCGGCGTGTCCCTGGCCAAGGAAGCCTTCCTGCCCCGGCTCGACCTCACCTATAACTCCCAGAAGAACGAGAACCCTCCCTACTGGTGGCTCCAGGGCGCGGGGACGATCAAAACCAATCAGAAAGACTACGGGGCGACCCTCGTGCAGCGGGTCCCGAGCGGCGCCGACATTTCGCTGTCCCTGGCCAGCTACCGGTCCGAGACGAACGAGTCCTTCCAGCTCATCAACCCCCGCTACGGCAGCACGCTCCGCCTCGACATCACCCAGCCCCTCCTCCGCAACTTCGGGTTCAAGGTCAGCCGGAGGGAAATCCTGATCGCCCAGAACAACCTGGACATCTCGCGCAGCCAGCTCCGGACGACCCTCCAGGACACGCTCTACCAGGTCCAGGAGGCTTACTGGAACCTCGTCTATGCTATTGAGAGCTACAAGGTCAACCAGCAGTCCCTCCAGCTCGCGCGGGACCTCCTGGCCAAGAGCCGCAAGGAAGTCGACGTCGGAGTGCTGGCCCCGCTTGAGGTCCTGAACGCCGAAGCGGTCGTCGCTCAGCGGGAGGCCGACATCCTCCAGGCCGAATCCCTGATCACGCGGAGCGAGGACGTCCTCAAGAGCATCGTTAACCTGTCGAGGGACGAGGCGGCCCGGCGGATCATCCCCGCCGATAAGCCCTCCTTCGAGAAAAAGGACGTTTCGCTCGACGCGGCCTTGAGCGAGGCCCTGTCACGGCGGCCCGACCTCGAGTCGTCGCGTAAGACGATCGAGTCGAGCGAGATCAACTTCAGCGTCGCCCGCAACCAGATGCTCCCCGGGCTGGACCTCCAGGTTTCCTACTGGAGCCCCGGCATCTCGGGCGACCGGATCAAATATCTCGACGATAATCCGTTCCTGGGGGTCATCATCGGGAAGGAGAAGGGGAGCGCTTCCGGTTCCCTGCGCGACGCGATGAGGCTCCTCTACAACAACTGGACGGTCGGGCTGACCCTGAGCCTCCCCCTGTCGAATTTCCTGACCCGGTCTCAGTACGCCCAGGCCAAGCTTGACCTCGGCCAGAACATGGCCCGGCTCAAGGCCCAGGAACAGCAAGTGATGCTCGAGGTCTTGGACGCCGTCCGGAGCATCGAGACCGACGCCAAGCGGGTCAACGCCTACAAGCTTGCCCGTGAGCTGGCCGAGAAGCGCCTCGAGGCCGAGGAGAAGAAGCTCCGGGTCGGGCTGACGACGAATTATTTCGTCCTCCAGTACCAAGAGGAGCTGGCCAACGCCCGGTCCATGGAGATCAAGTCCCTCATCGACTACAATCTGTCCTGGGCTCGCTACGAGAGGTCGGTCGGCTCGAGCCTCGACATCCACGGCATCAAGGTCTCGGATGTGACCGCCCGCTGACGCGTCCCGGCCGGCGGCGGAGGCGATCCGCCGCGGCCGCCCTCGGACCCTCCGCGCCGGGGAGATCGAGAAACTGTCTTTACTTTGAGGCCCTGCCAGTGTATTCTTCCGAGCAAGGATAAATTGAGTCCGAGGAGGGAAGCGGAAATGAAGAAGTTTATGGGCGGGATCGCAATCCTCATGTTAATGGGGGGAATTCTCCTGCCGGGCGTGCGACCGGCGGCTCCGCCAAACGACGGCGCCGTGCCCGATTATCGGGTCACGTGGTTTTTTCCGCAAGGCTTCAGCCATAGCGCGGGGATCTATGATATGGTCCCGGTTTCGAAATCCTCCGGCGTGGCCTTTGCCGGCAATATGACCTCAACCGGCTTTGTCAACAGCCTTCTCACCTACCAGCTGACGGGCAGCGGCGTCACGACCCGCGGCCGGATGTTCGGCTCGGGGATGGGAGAGATCCGAAAAATCGCCGCGCTCTGGATTACCTCCAGCGGATCCGGCTATGGGTTGGTCTACGCCCTGTTCGAAACCGCGCACAGCAACCCCGAATGGTCGGCGCTGTCGCTCCGGATCGCCAAATTCAACGCGTCGGGCCAACGGACGAGCGGCTGGAAAGAGATCTGGAATCTGAGCACGCCGCAAAACACTTACGTGGTCGACGCCCGGCTGAACGCCACCAACAGGGGCGACCTCATCGGGGTCGTCTTCAGCGTCTGGGTTGCCTACGCCGAGCCATGGCGGAATCAGAAATCCTTGGTCTATTTCTTCGAGGCCAACATCAAAAACGGCCAGCCGACGCATTCCCTCATCTCGACCCCCGTCTATGGCGATGGGAGCCTCGTAGGTTGCTCGGTCTATCGCCCCGCCTGGAACGGCAGTTATTGGCTGGTCCCGGTCTCGGATTATGTTTACCTGAGCCCCGGCGGGGAGGATGACATCTATCTCGGCGAAACCTCGATACTCGCCATCGGCAGCGACACCTCTCAGCCAGTAGTCCTTCTCACCCAGATCAAATACAGCAAGGATACGTCGATGACCTTCGGAGATCTGGCGCTTGCGCCTTATCCCGGATCAACGACGGACCAGTGGCTGTTCATAAAAACAGCCAAGGCGATTTCCCAAGCCCAGCGAAAGCTGGACAAATATCAATTCGGATTCAGCCTTGTCCGGCTCAACTCCGAGGGCCACACCGTTCAGACCAAGACGCTGGCCATCAGCACTCTGGCGCATAGACTTGCCTATGATCCGGCCTATGAGATCTATTACGAATATGACTCGTTCTCGCCGATCGTCGCTTCCGCAGCCTCCGGGACGCCGCAGCTCTTCCTGTCGAGAATCCACACGACTAACCTCGTGAAGAAAGACGATTATATGGCCGATCATCCCAGCGAACAGCAATTCTCCCTCTACGATATCAACGCCCGGACCGGAGGCGTGGCGCTGAAGAACAAGTATGTTACGAAGGGGTCCATCGGTGTCCAATATGGCCGCAGGCCGATCATTTTCGTCTTTCCCGGCGGGCCGTTAGCCGTCGTCAACAACCTGATCGTCGACACCTTTCCCTTTGATGCGTGGAGCGGGATCTCGACGTTCCCCCATTTGGCCGATTGAACGGGGAGATCGGTCCCGGCCGTTCGCCGGCGCCGAGCCCGCCTTGCAGCGCTCATGGAAGCCATGGGTGCCGCCTTTCGAGGCCCGGAGTCGCGGGTTTGACTCACACGATTCGAAGGAGGGAGGCGGAAATGAAAAATCGTCTGGGCGGGATCGCTGTCCTGATCCTAAGGAGGTCAGCCATGAGGCGACCGATTCTTTGCGGAGCCCTGGCCGTCGTCCTGGCGGGCTGGGGCGGGTGGGCGGCCGTCCGGACGACTCCGGCCGGCGCCGTTCCATCCTACGCCGTCCTCTCTTATCCGCTGATTAAGATCGTTCCCAAGGGATTCTCCGTCTACCAGGGGATTTGGGACTGGGTTCCGGTGTCCGCCGACAAAGGGATCGCCTTCGCCCGGAATAAGGACGAAAAAACAGGGAATTATTCCCTGGTCAGCTATTCCCTGTCTAAGGAGGGTGTCTGTTCCTCGCCGCGGACGATCGCGGCCGGGATAAATCCCCGGGCCGCCGCCTGCGTTTGGATTGACGACGGCGTCTCCGGTGATCGGGCCGCCGGACCTTATGGGCTTGTGTTCGTCCTGTCCGAGACCTGGGGGAAGTCCACCGACACGGCCACTGTCTCTGTCGCGAAATTCAATTCATCGGGAGGAGTCGTCGGCGGCTGGACACAAATCCTCAAGGCGACCACGCCCAAAGGATGGTACATCTGCGAGGAGGCCTTATTCGCCCTCCGCAGAGGCAAGTCGGTCGGGGTCGTTCCCACGTTGTGTCTCCAGAAGCACAGCGGGTACAGTCCGAAATCGCTGATCTATTTTCTGGAAGCCGCAGCCGCGGACGGCGGCCTGATCGGAGGCGCCAAGCAACTTCCGCTGCCCAAGAACGGCCGGGACATCTACGGCCTGGGATTTGCGCCGGGCTGGAACGGGACCTCGTGGCTGGTTCCCGCGGCGACTACGGCGTATAAACCCAATGGGGATTGGAAAGATATCCTGGAGAATAAGGCTTTGGTCTATGTCGTCTCGGGCGGAGAGACCCATACGGCCGTCATGAACGAGATCGCGACGGATAAGGTCATCTCGGCGGGGACCTATGATCTCTGCCTGACGCGCCATCCCGAATCCGACGCCGACATGTTGATGTTCGTCAGGCACAGGACGCTGATTCCGAAAAGTCAGCAAAAACTGGACTTGTTCAAATACGATTTCTCTCTGAAACGGCTCGACATCCGCGGCCAACTCGTCAATAGCGTGGCCGTTTCCCTGCCGGCTCCCGTCCACAAGCTCGTCTACGATGCCGCCTACAAGCTCTGGTGGGAATACGATTACCTGTCGGAGTGTCTGGCCAAGGACGGGACGATTTATATATCCCGGGCCCGTACTGTTGAACTTTTGAAGGAAAACTCGGGGGATGAGAAGTACGAGCAAGAGGTTGATTTTTACGCCGTCAATCCCCTGACCGGTGCCGCCGGGCACAGGGCGCGAACCGTTCATGTCTGGGATAAGATCAACCTGTTCCGGCCCTGGATTGATATCTTTCCGGGCGGGCCGATCGGCGTCGTCAATTGCGCTTACCACATCCCATCGCCCTACCCCTGGGACAACTACTTGGCGCTGTTCAATTATTGAAAAAGGGTGGCGCCATATCATGATCATCGAGAAGGGAGGAGGAGCGCCGTGAAGAAAAACCGCGTGGCGATTTGTCTTTTGTTATCGGCCGGATGGCTTGTTTCAGCCCGGGCGGGCGCCCCAGCCGGATCTCGGGACGGCGTCGCGCCTCCCTACCCGCTTAAGACGCTCGCCCCGACGGGTTTCAGCGTCTTCAAAGGGATCCTGGACATGGCCCCGGTTTCGGAATCCTCGTGCGTCGCTTTCGCCGTCAACAAGAGCGCGTCCGGCGGCCCCGCGAGCTTGCTGAGTTTCCAGCTGTCCAAGACCGGCGCCTGTTCTTCTTCGCGGACGTTCGGCTCGGGGATGGGGTCGCCCCGCAACGCCGCCGCGCTCTGGATCGCGGCCTCGGGCTCCGGCCCGTCCGCCGCCGGTGGATACGGCCTCGTTTACGTCTTCTTCGAGGAAGACCATTCCAATCCTGAATGGTCGACGGTGACGGTTCGAGTCGCCAAGTTCGGGGCGACCGGGCAGCGGACGAGCGCCTGGAAAGAGATCTGGAGGACGACGACCCCGAAAGGCACGTACTTGGGCGGATCGGACCTGTTCGCCTGCAACCGGGGAGACGTCATCGGAGTCGTTTTCAGCGTCGGCATCAACGACGTCTCGCCCTGGCGGATGCGGAAATCTTTATCCTATTTCGTCGAGGCCGATCTCCAGACCGGAGGGCGCACGGGCGCTCCCGTCTTCCTGCCCGTCCTGGGTGACGGGAGCTTTATCTTCTGCGATGTTTATCGCCCCGTCTGGAATGGGTCGTATTGGCTGGTTCCGGTCGCGGACTCTGTTTACAGCAGCCCGGGCAGCTGGGACGACCTCTATCTTCACGAAGCCCTGGTTCTTGCGGTCAGCGGCGACGCCTCGCATTCCGTTTATCTGACCGAGATCGAATCCGTCAAGGATCCTTTAACTTGGTACGGGGAGCTCTGGCTGGCGCCCTATCCCGGATCGAAGACGGACCTATGGCTTTTCATCAAGAAAACCAAGGAGATTCCCGAGGCCCAACGGAGGCTGGAAAAGGATAAGCATACCTTCAGCCTGGTCCGTCTCAATTACGGAGGCGTCCCCGTCCAGACCAAAAAGCTGACTCTGGGCAACCTGGTCCATGCCTTCAGTTATGACCCGGCCTATATCACATATTCCGAGTTCGACGCTTTCACCCCAATCGTCGCTTCCGATGCGACAGGGACGCCGCAGCTGTTCCTGTCGAGAATTCATACGACGAACCTCTACAAAAAGAACGCGGGCTTCTGGCCGTCGTCAACAACCTTGAATACATGTCCTCTCCCTACGCGGGATTGAGCACCCTCAGCACGTTCCCCGATTGGGTCAAGTGACGTTTGATTTGAAATTTTAGCCTGTGATAAGATGCCGCCGTGGAGATATCGGCGGTCGTCATCACCTACAACGAGGAGAAGAACCTCGAGGCCGCCCTCGGCAGCCTGCGGGGGATCGTCTCCGAGGTCGTCGTCGTCGACAGCTTCTCGACCGACGCGACCTTCCGGATCGCCAAGAAGCACACCCCGCGCGTCGTCCAGCGGACCTGGACGAACTACGCGGACCAGAAAAATTACGCGAACGGCCTGGCCGCCGGCCCCTGGATCCTGTCCCTGGACGCCGACGAACGGCTCTCGCCCGGCCTTCGCGAGGAGCTCCTGGCTCTGAAAGCGGCCTTCAAGGAGCCCGGCTGCGCCGGATTCTCGATGCCGCGCCGCGTCTTCTACCTCGGCCGCTGGATCAGGCATTCGGGCTGGTATCCCGACCGCAGGGTCCGGCTCTTCCGCAAAGAAGCGGCCCGCTGGGAGGGGGACTACGTCCACGAGAGTCTGATCGTGGCCGGCCGGATCGAGAGGCTCAAGGGCGACGTTTATCATTTAAGCTACCGGGACATCGCCGACCACCTGGAGCGGATCAACAAATTTTCCAGCCTGGGCGCCCAAAAGCTCTACGCCAAGAAGAAGAAATGCCGGGCCGCTCACCTGATCTTTCTCCCGCCGGCCCGGTTCGTTAAATCTTATTTCCTCAAGCGCGGGTTCCTGGACGGATTCCCCGGCCTCGTCATTTCGGTCCTCAACGGGTATGCCGTGTTCGCCCGCTATGCCAAGCTCCGCGAGATCTGGAAGAAAGGAGAGCGGATTGAGCCTTTTCCAGATTGACGCCGGGAAGGAATGGCGGGGCGGCCAGCGCCAGGTCCTGTTTCTGGCCCGCGCCCTCAAGGCCGGGGGGCGCTCCTTCCGGCTCGTCTGCCAGCCGGGAAGCCCCCTCCATCAAAAAGCGTCGGCCGAGGGCCTGTCCGTGCTGCCCCTCCGGATGAGGAGCGAGCTCGACCTCCTGGCCGTGCTCAAGCTCGGCCGGGCCATGAGCAAGCTCGGCTGCCGGGTCGCCCATTTCCACGACGCCCACGCCGTTTCGATCGGAAAGGCGGCGGCCGCCCTGGCCAAGGTTCCGGTCCGGATCGTCTCCCGCCGCGTCGACTTCCCGGTCAAGTCCCGGCGGAAGTACATCAAAAACATCGACGCCGTCATCGCCATCTCGGACGAGGTCAAGAGAATCTTGGTCAAGGGCGGCGTCCCGGCCAAGCTTATCGAGGTCATCCCTTCGGGCGTCGACTTCGCGCCGTTCCGGGAGGCCGCCGACCGCGACTTCCTGCGCCGGGAGCTCCGTTTCCGTCCCGACGATTTTCTGGTTGGGATTGTCGCCCAGCTGGAGGACCACAAGGGCCACCGCTACCTCATCGAGGCGGCCCGGATCATCAAGAAAGAAACGCCCCGGGTCAAGCTCATCGTCGTCGGTTCGGGCTCGCTCGAGATGGAGCTGACCCGCCAGGTCCAGGACCTCGGCGTCGAGGACCTCGTTTTCTTCCTCGGCTTCCGGGACGACGTCCCCCGCCTCCTGGCCTCGCTGGACTTGTTCGTGATGTCCTCCCACCTGGAGGGTCTGGGGAGCTCGATCATGGACGCCATGGCGGCCAAGCTGCCGGTCGTGGCTACCCGCGCCGGCGGGATTCCCGAGGTCGTCATTCATAGAGAGACCGGCCTGCTCGTCCCGCCCCGGAGTCCGGCGGCCCTGGCCGAGGCCGTCCTCAAGCTCTATCACGACCGGAGCCTCGCCGCAGCGCTCGGCGAACGGGGCTTTCGAGTCGTCCACGAAAAATTCTCGGCCGAAGCCATGGCCGAGCGAATCATCGGCGTCTACGAGCGCATCGCCGGCCGGAAGAGGATCAGACTGGATGGCTAACCTAAGCATCCGGAAGCTCGAAAACCAAGCCGAGTTCGAGCGGCTTCTGGACATCCAACGCGAAATCTGGGGGCGCGACGAGCTGGACCTGACGCCCGTCCACCAATTCTGTATTCACGCGCTGATGGGCGCCATCCTGCTCGGGGCTTTCGTCGACGGCGCCCTGGTCGGCTATGTCTATTCTTTTCCGGCCGTCCGGCGCGGACGGCTCTTCCAGCATTCCCATCACTTGGCCGTGCTTCCGGCCTTCCAGGGGTACGGGCTGGGGAAAAAGCTCAAATGGGCCCAGCGGCGTGAAGCCCTCAGGCAGGGCCTGGATCTGATCACCTGGACTTACGATCCGATGCTGGCCCGGAACGCGAACCTCAACCTCCACACCTTGGGCGTCCGGAGCCGGACCTACCTCGACAATTTCTACGGGTTCACGCCGTCCCTGTGCTTGGGGCCGGAGATCCCGACCGACCGGCTCCTTGTCGAATGGCGGATCAAAGCCGGACGGGGCCGGGACAGGTTGGACAGGAAGCGCGAGCGCTGCGAGGCGGAGGCCCTGCCCAAAGCGCTGGAGCGGGCGGTCGAGAGCGGCGATCCCTTCCCGCTTCCGGGAAAGCCGCGGATGAGATTGAAGGACCGCGTCCTCTTGGCCGAGGTTCCCGGCAACATCAAGGCGCTCAAGCCCCGTTCGGATCTCATCGCCGCCTGGCAGTCGGTCCTCAGGACGGTCCTCAAGAGCTATTTCAAGCGGGGCTGGATCGCGGACGACTTTATATTCGGCGACCGCTGTTATTATGTCCTGCGCAGGGACCGGAAAGGATGAGGCCGTGACCGTCGAACGCATCGAGTTGACCCTCTGCAAGCTGCCCTACGTCCATTTCTTCGAGACGAGCTTTGGCCGGGAGTATGACCGGACCTTCATCCTGGCCCGCGTCTACGCGGACGGCCTCTGCGGCTGGGGCGAGGTCGTGGCCGAGCGAGCCCCGCTCTACAGCGGCGAGACGACCGAAGGCGCTTGGCACGTCCTTAAGGACTTCCTAGTCCCGCTCGTCTTCTCCAAAAAGATCGAGGAGCCCGAGGACTTCGAGCGCGAAGCCCGCCGCTTTCGGGGCAACCTGATGGCCAAGGCCGGGCTCGAACTGGCCTTCTGGGACCTCAAGGCGCGGCGGATGAACGTGTCCCTGTCCAAAATCTACGGCGGCGTCCGGAGCGAAGTCGAGGCCGGCGTCAGCTGCGGGATCGAGGATTCCATCCCCGAGCTCCAGACCAGGATCGGCGCTTATCTGGCCGAAGGCTACCGGCGGATCAAGATCAAGATCAAGCCGGGCTGGGACGTCGAGGCCTGCGCGGCCGTGCGCGCGAAATACCCGGACGTCATTCTCCAGGTCGACGCCAACGGCGCCTACAGCCCGGCCGATCTCCCCCGTCTCAAAGAGCTCGACGCCTTCAACCTCCTTCTCGTCGAGCAGCCCTTCCCGCCCTACGACCTCTGGGAGCACGCCAAGCTCCAGAAAGAGATGCAGACGCCCCTCTGTCTGGACGAGAGTATTCTTTCCCTGGCCACGGCCCGGGCCGCGCTCGAGATGGGGAGCTGCCGGATCATCAATATCAAGGTCGGCCGGGTGGGCGGGTTCGTCGAGGCCCGCCGCATTCACGACCACTGCCAGGAGAAAGGCGTCCCCGTCTGGTGCGGCGGCATGCTCGAGTCCGGAGTAGGAAGGGCCCACAACCTGCATATCGCCGCCCTCCCCAATTTCAAGCTTCCCCACGACCTCTCGGCGAGCCGCCGCTACTATAAAGAGGACCTCATCGATCCCTTCATCGAGCTCAGCGGTCCGGGGACGATCAAGGTGCCGACCGAAGCCGGGATCGGGGTCTTCCCGGTCGAGAAACGGATCAGGAAGGCGGCCCTTCGCAGCGAAGTCTTCAAGCCCTGATTCCGGGAACGCGCGACCTGTTTCCTTCGTCGTCCGTTGACATAGACACATATATTCGATAGTATTCGTAAGGTTTAAAATTAAATGAAGAAACTCCTCATTTTGGGAGCAGGGACGGGCGGCACGATCATGGCCAACCTGCTGAGCAAACGGCTGGACGGACGCGCCGGCCGCTCCGACTGGACAATCACCGTCGTCGACAGGGACACGGACCATTACTACCAGCCGGGTTTTCTATTCGTCCCCTTCGGTCTCTTGGAGCGCTCCCAGCTCGTCAAGGACCGGACCCGGTTCCTGCCCAAGGGCGTCGAGTTCGTCCTGTCCGGGGTCGAGCGGATCGACGCCGCCGCGAAATCCGTCCTCCTCGAGGACGGGCGAACCCTTCCCTACGACATCCTCATCATCGCGACCGGAGCGGAGATAGTCCCCGGGGAGACGGCCGGGCTCGCGGACGGCTGGCGCGACACGATCTTCGACTTCTATACACCCGAGGGCAGCGAAGCCCTGGCCCGGGCCTTGGAGGTCTTTCCCGGCGGCTCCCTGGTCGTACACCTCAACGAGATGCCGATCAAGTGCCCCGTCGCGCCCCTCGAATTCGCCCTCCTCGCCGACTGGCACTTCTCCCGGCGCAAGATGCGGGAAGGGGTGGACATCACCCTGGTGACGCCCCTGGCCGGAGCCTTCACCAAGCCGGTCGCTTCCCGCGTCCTGGGCGGCCTCCTCGAGGAACGCGGCATCCGGGTCGTCTCGGACTTCGGCGCCGAGCGCATCGACCCGGCCGCCCGTAAGATCATCTCCTACGACGGCCGCGAGGTCCCTTACGACCTCTTGGTCACGGTCCCGACCAATATGGGCGCCGACTTCATCGAGCGCTCCGGCCTGGGCGACGAGCTCCGCTTCGTCCCGGTCGATCCCCGGACGCTCCGCTCCAAGGTTCACCCCGACATCTTCGTCATCGGCGACGCCTCGAACGCCCCGGCCTCCAAGGCGGGTTCGGTTGCCCACTTCCAGTCCGAAACGATCGCCGCCAATGTGCTGAGGACGATCGAAGGCAAAGAGCTCGAACCCGGATTCGACGGACACGTCAATTGTTTCATCGAAAGCGGGCGGGGCCGGGCCTTCCTGATCGATTACAACTACGAAGTCGAGCCGCTTCCCGGCCGCTTCCCGTTCCCGGTCCTCGGCCCTCTTCCCCTTCTCAAGGAGAGCCGGCTCAACCACGTCGGGAAGCTCGCTTTCCGCTGGGTCTATTGGCATATGCTGCTCAAGGCGGGCCCCCTCCCCTTTATCCCGGCCCGGATGCGCCTGGCCGGTAAAAAGGGCCCCGCGACCTAATCATCCTTCCAAGGAGGTTCCCATTCCCCAGAAGACATACGGAGGAAGTCCCGTCGAGGTCGACGCCGAGGGCTTCATGACGAACGTCTCCCAGTGGACGCGGGAGATCGCCGAAGCGATCGCCCGCGAGGAAGGGATCCCGGTCCTGACGCCCTCCCACTGGAAGGTTATCGAGTTCATGCAGAGGGACTTCAAGGAGAACGGCGCGGTCCCGACCGTCCGCAGGCTCAACAAGACCGGCGTCATCGGCACCAAGGAGCTCTACGAGATTTTTCCCGGCGGGCCGGCTAAGAAATCGGCTAAGATCGCCGGGTTGCCCAAGCCGGTCGGCTGCGTTTAATCAAGGCCGCCGGCGGCCAGATCATCTTCACTTAAAACGCCGGGGCTAAGCTTGCCCTTGCCCCGTTATTTTTTTTCCGCCCGGTACTCGGACGTATCGCGCCAGCGGAATCCCGAAGGGCTCCCCCCGGCTTCCAGATCGAAGGAAATTCTCGCCCAGAAGGACCTATCGAGAAATTCGGTCGGTGACAAGGCCAGCAGCGGGCTCCTGTATGTCGCGGTCCAGGCCAGGACGAGATGGTCCCCTTCCCTTTCGACGAAGACTTCAGCCCCCGGGCGATAAAAATCCGTTCCGAACTTGTAGCGTCCGGCTAGACGATCCAATCCGTCGGGCGGGACATGAACGGGTTTCAGGTCCCCGGGCTGGTCATAGCGCTCGCCGAACAGGATGGCGGCCAGGTCCTTCGCGACGAGATGGGGGACGGGCGCGTAATTATTGCTGAGGATGACGAGGCAGGCGTCATCGTCCAGGAAACGGTCCAAATAGGACGTGAATCCCGGACTCCGGCCGTTGATGGTGACGACGCGGCGGCCGAGCTGCCGCCCGATGAACCAGCCGTATCCGACGCCGGGCGTTTGCTCGGAAAAAACTTTTTCCAGCGAAGCCCGGCTCAGGATCGTTTCCGTCCGCAGCGCCCGGTCCCAACGGTAGAGGTCCTCGACCGTTGAATACAGGGAGCCGTTCCCGGTCTTGACGGTCCAGTCCAGATAGGGAGCATTTTCGATGTCGGCAGCTCCCGTCGGAACATAGCCCGATGCCCGTCCCGGCAGAAGAGCGGCCGCCGAGGCCGGGTGGCCGGTGTCCCGCATCCCGAGTGGGTCGAAGATATTCTCCTTCAGGAACGCGCCGTAGCTCCGTCCGGAAGCTTTCTCGATGATCAACGCCAGCAGGTTGTAATTGGAGTTGCTGTATTGGTACCTGTCGCCCGGGGCAAATGCGAGGGGCCGATTCTTGAACCAGGAAACGATCGTTTCGGGTGTCTGGGGGAACCGCGACTGCCTGTCATAATCGGGAAAACCGTTGACGTCGGGGATGCCCGAGGTGTGGGCCAGGAGATGATGGATGGTGATTCGATCCCCTGCCACGAAGTTCGGGATGAATCTCGCGACCGGGTCTTTGAGAGCGAGCCGTCCGCGCTCCTCGAGCAGGAGCACGGCCGCCGCGGTGAAAGATTTGGAAACTGAGGCGATCTGAAATTTGGTCTTGACCGTGTTGGGGACCCCAAGCTCCTGGTTCGCCATCCCATAGCCTTTGGCGAGAACGGTTCGTCCCTGCCGCGCTAGCAGGACGGCCCCGCTGAATCCCCGGGCATCGAGGAAGGGCTGGAGGTAGGCATCGACCTTGGCTTCCAGGCCGCTATCGACAGCCCCAGAGGAGGGTCTGGCAAGCCGGGATTGGGTCCGCGCGGCGGCCGGCGGGAGATTGGCCGGTCCGACCAGGACGCTGAGCCCAATGGCGAAGGCCGCTTTTCTGATGCTTCGCATGGCTATCCCCCCGGCTATCCGCGCAATAGAGGCCTGGTCAGGCAGGTCGGTCCGCCGCTCCCTTTAATGGCGATTTCCTCCCCGCGGATCTCGAACACGGTGCATCCGGCCGCCTCAAGCCGCGCCTTGGTCACGGGATTCCCTTCAAGCATGACGATCCGGCGCGGCGCCAGGGCCAGCACGTTGCAGGCTTGGGTCGGAAACTCATCCTCGGGGATATCCACGAGGCGGATCCGCCGCTCTTCCAGAAGCTCGAAGAGGGGGACGGGCAGGAGTTTGCGATAGACGACGGCCAGGTCTTGGTCGAGAAGGCTCAGGAAGGACATGAGAATGAAGGACGTCGCCGGAGCCGCTCCAGTAGGGGAGATGATAATCCAAGACCGTGACGCCGAGCGGCCGGAGTGCGGTCCGCAGAGCTTCCACGCCATGCCCGTTGGTCCGGAACCCCCGTCCCACCATCAGCGTCGTGGGATCGAGCCAGACCATATCGCCGCCCTCGGCCGTGGCCGGGCCGTCGATCCGGGCTAGGATGGGGACGTTCCAACGCGTCAGGGCATCGGCCATGGCGGGACCCTCCCCGCGCCGGACGATCTTGCCCGTCTGGAAGATGACGGCGCCGGCGTCCGTGATGAGGGCCGGGTCATGGACATAGATGGAATCCAGGCCGGTCCGATCATCCTCGGGCAGGGAAAGGATCTCGATTCCCTGGCTTTTCAGGATCGAGACGAGCCCCTCGAACTCGGCTTCGGCGCGCCAGAGGTCGGGCCGGGCCGTGAAAGCGAGGGCCTTCCACTGGGCGGCGATGCTGGCCTCGTCCCGGAAGGCTTGGGCCGGCCGCTTGAGGATGACCCTCCGCAACGGGGCGGTCATGCTCTGGCTTCCGTATGTTTTTGTCATGCTGGCTCCCCCCGGAATTATAGTTTTCTTTTCCGCGTCCGGCAAGCCGATCCTAGCGGAGGAGCCCGGTGCCCGGATAAAGAAAGGGGCGGCCCGAAGGCCGCCCCTGTCGTAACCGTCTTGACGGCGGACGCTATTTCTTTTTCCGGATGTAGATGTTGCCGTTGAACGTGCTGAACTGGATCTCGGGCCCGCCGCCGTTGATGGTGCCCACCACCGAACGGTCGAAGCTGATTTGATACTTGCCGCCTTCGCGTTGGGGCACTTCCTTCTTGGCGACGTCCTGCTTGAGGCTCATGTCGAAATCGCTGTAGACCTCGCCCTGCTCGGATTTCATCCTGACCGTGGCCTTGAAGTCGGCCGGAAAGGTGATATCGATGTCCCCGTTCATGGTGCTGAAGGACATCGGCTTGTCGGCGGCGACCTTGACGAAAGTGACGGTCACGTCCCCGTTCATGGTGCTGGCCACGACCGTCCCCGAGACGTTGGCCAGAGTGTCGGGGCCGTTCAAGTTCTCGACCTCGATCTCGCCGCTGACGTTATCGACCTTGATATCGCCGTCGTTTTGAGCGTGGAGCCGGAGCGAAGACGAGAAGGGAACCTGGATGACGAGGTCGACGGCCCGCTTCCAGGATTCGGTGCTGATAGTGACGACGTTGTCCTCTTCCTCGATGCTGAGGCCCGAGCTTGCGAGCGGGATGAGCTTCATTCCGGCCGCTTTGGCCTCCTTGTCCTTGAACCGGCGGCCCGGCC
This sequence comes from Candidatus Aminicenantota bacterium, assembly GCA_963702005.1. GTDB lineage: Bacteria > Acidobacteriota > Aminicenantia > Aminicenantales > JAFGBC01 > JAFGBC01. The sequence goes on along the minus strand of OY969696.1, from coordinate 270,508 downwards.
GTTCGGGTGGTTCGGGGGGGACGGGAGCCAGGGCCGGCGCGGCAACCGAGGCCGGTGCGGGAGTGATCCCCTCTATGCTCCGGGCGATCAGCTTATCCCGAGTCCGGGCCTCGACGATGACCTCTTTCCCTTCGTAGCCCTTGACGGTGATCCCGCCCCTCATGGTCTCGACCTCGACCAGGGCGGGCTTGGCCGGGTTGCTGAGCGGGACGACGGCCCGCTCGGGCGCCTGCTCCTGGGCGAGGGCCGGCCAGCCGGCCGCCAGGATCAGGATCGTTCCGATGACGATTCGCGTGTATGTTCTCATGATGTCCTCCTTAAAGGATTCATTTCGCTGTGTGAAGATAGATGCCGCCGTTGAGCGTTTCGACCTCGACGGCGACGCCGCCCCGGCCGCTCCGGACGTTGGTGAAGCCGCCGCTCTTATAGACGAACATCCCGTCCTTGCGCCCGGCCTTTCCGGGCGCGGCCGGAAGGTATTCAACCGGGAAATCGGACCAAGCTTCGCCGTTGAAGGTCTTGAGCCGGAAATCGGCCGAGGGCGCCGCCGGGAAGGTCAGGTCGACCTTGCCGTTGATGGTCTTGAAAGCGCAGCCCGAGGCCGGGGCGCGGCGGAAGGCGACCATGACCCCGCCGTTGACGGTCTCGGCGTCCCCGGCGCCGCTCATGTCCTCGAGGTCGATCCGGCCGTTGACGTTGTGGACCTCGAAGCCGCCTTCGACGTCCCGAACCCGGACGTCTCCATCCATGACGGTTCTAAGGATGATACTCGCCGTCCGCGGGACCCGCAGCTCGAAGTCGTATTGAACTTCATATCCCGGATCGCGATTGAAGTGGAGGCCATGACCCCCATGTTCGTCGCAGCGGAAAGGCCCATCGACATAGATTTCGACCGCCGCGGCGCTCTCGCTGATCTCCAGCTTGACTTCCTCTTTGGCCCTGGCCAGCCGGTCTTGATTGCGGGCCCGAATCGTCTTTCGGGCGACAAGCTCGACCTCGCGGATATCCGCGCCTTCGACCGAAATCGCGCCCCAGACGTTGTCAACGACGACCTCGCCGGGTTTGGCGGCGTCTTGGAAGTGGAGTGTCTTGCGGATTTCTTCCTTCTCTTGGGCGTTCCATTCCGTCGCGGCGGCCAGGGTGGAGGCCGCCAGAAAGGCGACGGCAAAAAGCGCTAAAGACTTTTTCATGGCCGTTGTCTCCTCAGATGAGCTTCCGGAGTCCCCACTCCGCCTTCTGCCGGACTTCGGGCCTGAGCGCGCGGTCGGCGATGAGGCTCTTGAGGGCCTCGGCGGCCCGGGTCTCCTTGATGTCGGCGAGAAGGTTGATGAGGGCGACCTGCACCAGGGGCGACGTCTGCCGGGTTAAGGAATCGATCAGGCCCTTACGGACGCGGGCGTCGTCCCGGAACAGATAGAGCGCGTCCACGGCCGCAAGCCGGACGTTCGTGTTCGAGTCCTCGTCGAGGGCCCTGAACAGGGCGTCGAGGGTCCGGGGATTCGGGTCGCGGACCTGGGAGGCGACGCTCAGCCCGCTGAGCCGGTCGCTGGGCGAGGAGCGGTCCAGCAGGGAAAGGGAAACTTGCTGCCGCATGTCCCGGACCTCGGCCTCGAGCCGGGCGATCTCCGCGAAGCGGGCCGCGCCGGGCTTCAGGAGGAATCCGGCCAGAAGGCCGGCGGCGAGGAATAGGGCCGATACAGCCAGCTGGAGCGCCGGGGTCTTGGGCCAGCGGCCCGCGAGCCAAGCGGCGAACCGCGCCCGGCGGCGTCCCCCCGTCTCGATGACTTCATCCTCCAAGCGGTCTTTATAGGTCTCGAGCATCGTGTAGAACCGGGTCTTCAGCGCCGGCCCGGGCTTCTGCTCGGGAAGGACGCCCAGCTTGGTCCAGGCCAGGGTCATGGTCTCGAGCTCCTCGCGGCAGGCGGCGCAGAGAGCGACGTGCGCCCGGACTTTTTTCTGGGTGTCGGGGGCGGCGTCGCCGGTCAAGAAATCGACGAAGCGGTCCTGGATCTCCTGGCAATTCATGAGGTTACTCCTTCCTGGAGGGCGGCGAAGGCTTTGCCCAGCTCCTTGAGCGAGCGGTGGACGATGGTTTTAACGGCGGCTTCGCTGCTGCCGAGGATCTTGGCGATCTCCCTGTACTTGAGGTCTTGGAATCGGCTCAGCAACAGGACCTCCCGTTTCTTCTCCGGGAGCGAATCAAGAGCCTTCCTGATCAGGATCCGGTCCCGGCGGAATTCGAGGGCCGCTTCGGGCGGGGGTTCCGGGCTGACGGCTTCGGCCCATTGGTCGTCGAGCGGGAGCGTGTCCTTATCCCGGCGTTTCCGGATGTGGTCGATATGCGCGTTTCTGGCGATTTGGTACATCCAGACGGCGAAAGGGCCCTGGGCCTGGAAGCTGGAACGGTATTTGAGGATGCGGACGAAGACGTCCTGGACGAGGTCCTCGCTGGCGGCCCGGTTCCCGGTCAGGCGGAGAAAAAAGTTGTAGAGGGAGAGGTGGTGCCGTTCGAAAAGAATGGCCAGCTTTTCAACCTCGCCCTCCTGGACGTCTTTCATGATCCGGCTGTCGTCGTGGGGGGCCATAGTCGCTACCTGAAGATTCGCGTCCTTTCAGGGGGATATACTCGAATTATAGCCCAAGGTTACAGCCAAAAGAACGAAAGGAGACGTGGGCACCCTCGCTCCCCTTCGGGTTTTATACGCCGTTCCCTTGCCGTCCTTCTCGGCGCCTGCGTAACTCCGCACGTCAGAACGAGCCGATTCACAAGAGCCACGGCATCCTCGGCTTTATTTAATGTGTTCTAGCGTGCTCAAACATACTCGGCGCCCCCGAAAGGGGATTCCCTCGAAGAACGGCAAGGGAAGGCTAAACCCTCAATGGTCGCTTCGGGCGCCCACGTCTCCTTTTGTATTAGCCGGCCGCTTACTGCTCCAGGGTGCTAGCTTGGTCAAAATGAGGAAGGCGGGGCTTAAAATCGGAGCCCCGGCTTGCAATACTCGTGGCTTTCATGAGTGTCAATGGTTTGACTTGATTTCCGGGGGGTGATATAAGGAAAAAAACCGATAAGGAGAGCGAGATGGCCGCCCTGACCTACCGGAAGGCCGGCGTGAACATCGACGAGGCCGACCGCTTCATCCGGAAGATCAAGCCTATGGTCCGTTCGACCATGAGGCCCGAAGTCCTGGCCGGGATCGGCGGATTCAGCGGCCTGGTCCGGCTCCGGCTCAAGGGGATGCGGAAACCGGTCCTGGTCTCGTCCACGGACGGCGTCGGCACCAAGCTCATGCTGGCCGACATCCTCCGCAAGTACGACACGGTCGGGATCGATCTTGTCGCCATGAACGTGGACGACGTCGTCGTCAGCGGCGCCGAGCCGCTCTTCTTCCTGGACTACATCGCTTGCGGCCGGGTCCGAAGCGGCCTTCTGGCCGAGGTCATGAAGGGGATCGTCAAGGGCTGCCGACAGGCCGGCTGCGCCCTCATTGGCGGGGAGACGGCGGAACTTCCCGGGCTCTACGCTCCCGAGCAGTGGGACCTGGCCGGGTTTTGCGTCGGGATCGTCGACGAAGACAGGATCATCGACGGCCGCCGGGCGCGGGAGGGCGACGTCGTCGTCGGCCTTGCCTCGAGCGGACTTCACAGCAACGGATTCAGCCTGGCCCGAAATGCGTTCTCGGAGAGAGAGCTTAGGGGAGATTGGGGCCGGTGCCTTCTCAAGCCGACCCGCATCTACACGCCGCTCATCCTCAAGGCGCTCCGGAGGTTTCCGGTCAAGGCCATGGCCCACATCACGGGCGGCGGATTTTACGACAACATCCCGCGAGTCCTGCCCGAGGGCCGCGGCGCGCGGATTCGGCGCGGCAGCTGGCCGATTCCCGAGCCGTTCCGGACGATCCGGGCCCGAGGCTCGGTCGGGGAACGAGAGATGTTCCGGACTTTCAACATGGGGATCGGCATGGTTGTCGTCCTCGACAGGCGCTTGGCCCGGGACGCGATCCGCTTTTTTGAGGGACTCCGCTCTCCGGCCTGGGTCATCGGCGACGTCATATCCGGCCGGCGCGAAGTCGTCCTCGAATAAAGCCCGCGATATTATCGCTTGACGAATGGACGTTGATCGAGCTGTAATGCAGCCATCAAGATGAAAGGGCTTAGTATTCTCCTCGGCTTGATCCTGGGTGCGGCGCTCTCGGGCTGCTCGAGGCAGCCCGAGAATCCGAAGCGGGTGGATGCAATGAAGGCTTTCGTCAAAACAGATAGCGGGACTACCTGCGAGCTGGAGGTGGGAGAGAACTTCGAGATCCGCCTTCCCGAGAACCCGACCACGGGCTACACTTGGGCCGCCGTAAAGATCCCGGAGGGTCTGCTGCGACCCGAATCTGAGAGCTTTGAGGCCGAAACGGCCGATCCCCGGATCGTGGGACGGGGCGGGACCAAGGTCATGGTGTTCAAGGCGTTGAAGGCGGGGTCCGGGGAGCTCGAGCTCCGGCTGCGCCGCCCGTGGGAAAAAGAGGCCTTCATCGATTCCTTTGTCCTTAAAATCACGATCAAGGGGAGTCACTGAAAGAATAGCTCTCCACGGGGGGCCGGCGCACGTCTATTTTATCGGAACGAGGGGCGTCCCTGTCTTGGCGTTTCTCAAGTTTGGGGTCCGGGTGGAAACCCAGTCCGTCCCGTTCCAATAAAGGACGCCGCGCCTCAGCCTCTCGAAATAAGCGGGCTCGAGGCTGCTCCGAACCTTTCCCGCGCGGACGGCCTCGGCGTGCATCTTCTGGAAACTATGGCTGGAGTGGACCAGGACCAACTCCATGGCCGGGGTCATTTCGAAAAAGATCCGGCTGAGCAGGGCGTTCAAGTAGATGCGGTGGTTCCGGAGAATGTCGATGGTCATGATGCATTCGACCGGATATTCGGCCAGGTCGACGTCGGTCCTCGGGAACAAGACGTAAAAGAGCTCGGACCCGGGCGCGAGGTCTCGGCACAGGAACGCGGGATTCCTCTGGGGGGAGCTGCCCGAGATCCGGTCGGGGGCGAACGCGACCAGGCACCCTTTCCCGTATTCGTTGTTGAGGCCCGCGGCCAGGACTTCGTCCCGGCCGTCCCCGTCGATATCCAGGAAGACGATGTCGGAGAAAAAGCCCGAGTTCCAATACTCTCCGATGAGTTCGCCCTTGGCGTTGAGGACGCCGAGCTGGCAAGGGAAGTCGGGCTTTTGGTAGGCGAAAAAGAATATTTTGGGAAGGCCGTCGCCGTCAAAATCGTGAAGCCCTATCCCCGCGACCCTGTAATCCCTCGCGTAGATGGCGTCGCCGTAGAGGAGTTCCCTGCCCGCAGCGAAGTCCCAGAGGAGTTTTCCCCGGTCGTTGAAGCACAAAATACGGCCCTCGTTGAACTCGTCCTGGGTCTTAAGAGCGAACAGGACCTCGGCCCGGCCGTCCCCGTTGATGTCCTTCATCAAAAGCAGGGGGAATAGGGCATCCTCAGTCTTAGCCCGGACCTTGATCTGGAAACGGTCTCGATAAAAGCTCTCGTCCCTGAGATTGAACAACCCCGTGTTGTAGCTCCAGAGGGTCCGGCCTTTCTTATTCAGGGCGAAGAAGGTCGAGTCCTCAATCCGGAAATTAGACGGAATCGAACCGGTCCTTGATCCGATCCAGATGGCGGCGATGGCGACCCCGACCAATGCCGCGATCGCAACAAAGACGCGGTGGGACTTGCGGAGGAAAAGTCGCGGCTGCAAGAGAGGGGTTGGAACGTTGGCCAAAGTGATCCGTTCCCGCATCCAGCGGTCGAGTTCCTCCCGGTAGGCGAAAACCCGGGATTTAGAAGCGCCCTCCATCCTATGAACGGGGAGGCCGAGCTTCTTTTCCCAGCGGAGGCAGGTTCGCTCGTCGCATCCGAGGTAGGCCGCGATTTCCTTCCAGGAGGCCAGCCTCTCCTCTTTCTTCGGACCGGACGGGGCCATAGCAATCTCTTTATATTATATATTCGGAAATGGACATAGCAGTCAAGGTCCGGCCCCAGGCCGGCCCGGCTCCCGGGCTCGGACAGACACAATGCGACATGATGCGACATAATACGACAAGGGGTTGACGCGGCCGGCTTATAGGCATCTACTGAAAATTGAGAAAGGAGGGGTCCCCGTTTAAAGGAGCCAAGGTGGCGGGGGCCCCGCCAAGAAAGCCGCCGTTCAAAATCCCACAACAAGCCCCGCAAGGAAGCGGTTCGCTGTGTTGATAAAATCTCAACGGATGAAGACGGCGCTCCTGGGCGGCACGGCGCGCTCCTTGTAGAGGCGGCGCTCATCCGAGAGGTTCACGGCCAGGTCCAGCGGTCCGGCCGGACCTCCCCTCGACTCGATCAAGTAGAAATCGTCGCCGAGGAGGCCGCGGACGACGGCCCGGCCGCCCCGCAGACGCAGGGTCTGTCCGAGGAGGGACCGCCCCGCATCGTTGATGAGGGACAGGTCGTCGCTGTCCAGGATCATGTTGTCCAGCGCTCCGGCCGCCAGGGCGTAGCAAGCCCGTTCGTTCTCGGAGAGCTCGATCTCGCTCGGACGCAGCAGGAGGCAGTCCGGGTCGTTCAGCCAGAGGGTCTTGTGTAGGAAGGACCGCATCAGGGTATTCTTGAGGGCGAAATAGGCGTTCGGGCCTTGGAAGGCCGAGGGCTTGGTCTTCCAGAACGGCGCCGTGTCCTCGCCGATCCGCATCCCGTCGACCAGGCCGGCCGAAGGAAGGAGGGGCGCCCCGCAGCCGAGGAGGAACGAAGATGGGCCGACGGCCTCGCGGACGGCCTTCAACCCTTCCCGATAGGCTTGGACAGGCGTTTGGGGGCGGGCTCGATCGCCCGGCATGGCGGCGGCGAACAGGAAGTCGATTTTAAAGTAATCGAACCCGGCCGCTTTCAAGGCTCCGAACACCTCCGCGAGCCAGGCGCGGACGTCGGCCCGGCTCGTGTCGAGGGCGTAGATCGTTTTTTTCCAGCCGCGATAGGAGGGCTTGGGCCGGCCCGCCTCGGACACCATCCAGTCCGGATGGGACCGGAACAGCCGCGATGTCTCGGCCGCGCTGAAGGGGGCCGTCCAAATGCCGGCCCGGAAGCCGCGGGAGCGGATGGCCGCCGCCATCTCGGCCGGCGCCGGATATCCGGGCCGGCCCTCGAGCCAATCGCCGATGTCGGTCTCGTAGCCGTCGTCGACCTGGAAGACCTCGAAGGGGAAGCCGGGGACGCTCCGGGCGATATCGAGGTTCTTGAGGACGTCTTCCCACGCAAGCTTGCCGAAGTAGTGATACCAACTGCACCATCCGATCGGGTTCCAGGGATTGATGACGATGCCGTTCTCGGCCTGGGCCAGCGCGGCATAGCGGCCGAGAAGCCTTTCGACGGGAGTCCCCTCGAGGAAAACGAGCGGCTCGAGCGGGACGGGCTCATCGGAACGGAAATCAAAATAATCGAAGTATCCGACGAGGTCGCCGCCCTCGACGGTGAAGAAAGGGTGCGCGATCCGGGAGGCCAGGAAGCCGGCCAGCCAGGAGTCGCCGGCCGCGAAATAATCGCTGACGAGCCCCCGCGCCATCAGGTCCGGGACGGGGGAGAAGAGGTAGGGGCTGTAGTCCCGCTGGATCGCTTCGAGCTCGGGGAAACGCGCTTCCCTGGTCACCTTCTGGGTCGGACCCCAGGACTGCCAGTTGTTGAGGAGGAACTCGCGGGGCGCCGGCAGGCGGACGATCTCGAACCGTCCCGGCCCGCCGCGGACGGCGCCGGTGACCATCAAGCCGCCGGCGATTTTTTCGATCTTGTATTCCACCCGGGCTTTACGTATGCTGCAGCGGCCATGTCCCTCCGCCTGTTTCTTGCCGAAAATCTTAATATCCATTATCCCTGTGGACAAAATTGTAACTAAGATGACTTCCTCGAGCAAGAACCGGTTTTCATAACAGCCGAAGCGACCATTGAAGGTTGAAGGGGAGCGAGGCTGTTTTGAAAACCGGATCCGCCGTCCGAGATCGATCTGGAAAATATTCCGGCGACATGGTAAATTAGAGAGCCTGCCGGCCCGGGCGGTGAGCGTGGGCGGTTAGCTCAGCTGGGAGAGCGCGGCGTTCGCAACGCTGAGGTCGGGGGTTCGAATCCCCTACCGTCCACCATTTTTTTCCGAGGTTGATCATGGAACGCGACATCCTGATCCTGACGGCGACGGCCGCCTCCATCGGCTTCATCCATACCGTCGTCGGGCCGGACCACTACCTCCCCTTCATCGTCATCGGACGGGCCCGGCGCTGGCGGTTGCGCAAGACCCTCTTCGTCGCTTTCTTGGCGGGGCTGGGCCACATCTTGAGCTCGGTCGTCCTCGGATTCCTGGGGCTCGCTCTCGGGCTGGCCGTGACCAAGCTCCAGGGCATCGAATCCTTCCGGGGCGGCTTGGCCGCCTGGTTCCTGATCGGGTTCGGGTTCGCCTATGGCCTGTGGGGGCTGCGCCGGGCTTGGAAGAACAAGCCCCACAGCCACCGCCACCTCCATGGACACGGAGAGGAGCATGATCACGTCCACGACCACTCCTCCGACCATTGCCATCCCCACGACGAGGCCGATCACAAGGTCAACCTGACGCCCTGGATTTTGTTCACGATCTTCGTCTTCGGGCCCTGCGAGCCGCTCATCCCGCTTGTCATGTACCCGGCGGCCAAGCACAGCGGGGCCGGCGTCGCCTTCGTCGCCGGGGCCTTCGGCCTGACGACCATCCTGACCATGCTCGTCATCATCGGACTTTCGTCCTGGGGGGTGAGCTTCCTCCGCATGGGGCGGCTCGAACGCTACGCCCACGCCTTGGCGGGCGCCATGATCTTCCTGTCAGGCCTGTCGGTCCGGTTCCTGGGACTCTGATTCGGCCCTCGGCGCGGAGCGGCGCCTCCGAATAGGGATTCTTCATCTCTCCGCGAATAACGGACCCTCCCCGGAATGCAGGTCTCCGCTGAGAAATAAGACGCATTTCCTTTCCCCGACAAACGGGTTCGGAGGGCTTTTTTAGGATGTAAGGCCGAGGGCGGACATGGCCAGCCAGACAGCGGCCGAGATCAGGGCCGAACCAGGGATGGTCAGCAGCCAAGCCCAGACGATGCGATAGGCCATGCCCCAGCTAATGGACTTAAAATGAGTCGTGGCTCCGACGCCGATGATTGAACCAGTGATGGTGTGGGTTGTGGAGACTGGCGCGCCGATGACGGATGAGAAGAGAATGGACGCGGCGGCGGCCGTCTCGGCGCTGAAGCCGTGGACGGGCCTAAGCTTGGTCATTTTCATTCCTAATGTTTCGATGACGCGCCAGCCGCCGCTCAGCGTCCCCATCGCGATCGCGAAATGGCAGCTGAGGATGACCCAGAGGGGGACATGGAATTCGGGACCGAGGCGGCCCGCGCTGAAAAGAAGCATGGCGATGATCCCCATCGTCTTCTGGGCGTCGTTGGTGCCGTGACCGAGGCTATAGAGGGCCGCCGATAAGAGCTGGAGCCGGCGGAACAACCGGTCCACGGCCCGCAGGGGCTTATGGCGGACCGTCCAATACACGATGATCATGATCACGTATCCCAAGATCATCCCCATGAGCGGAGCCAAGAAGATGAAAAGCGAGATTTTTAGGAGGCCAGGCAGAATGAGGGCATGGAATCCGGTTTTCACGATCGCCGATCCGACCAAGCCTCCGACCAGGGAATGAGAGACGCTGATCGGAAAACCCATGTGAGTGCATAGGTAGGACCAGATGATACCGCCCAGCAAGGTAGCCAATATCATTAACGATGAGATCGCGGCCGAATCCACGACTCCCTTCCCTATGGTCGTGGCGACATGGACGCCGAAAAAAAAGGCCGCGATGAAGTTGAAAAAGGCCGCCCAGAGAACGGCCAGGCGGGGGGTGAGAACCCGGGTGGCGACGATCGTGGCCACGGAATTGGCCGCGTCGTTCATGCCGTTGATGAAGTCGAAGAGGAGGGCGAGGCCGATGATAACGACGAGGAGGATGGTCACGGGCGCCTCCTCACGTATTCTCGAGCACGATTCCTTCGGTAATGTTGGCCACGTCCTCGCAGCAGTCCGTCGCGTTCTCCATAAACTCGAGAATGTCCTTCCACTTGACGAGCTCGAAGGGATTCTTCTCTTCCCGGAAGAGGCGGGCGACCGTGCTGCGCCGGATGTAATCGGCCTGATCTTCGAGGCGGTTGATCTCGACGGTCAGCTCGAGAATGCGGCTCGGCTCCTTGAGACGGCGGAGGAGTCCGACCATCTCCTGGACGAGCTTGACGCTTTCGAGGAGGACGGAGGCGAGATCGCGAACTTCGCTGGGCATGCAGTCGGGGCAGAAGAGGTCGATCCGGGAGGAGGCGGCTTCGGTTTGGTCGAGGATGTCGTCGAGATGGACGGCCAACTGGTGGATATCCTCCCGATTGATGGGCGTGATGAACGTTTTATGGAGCATGGCCATCATGGCGTGCACGGTTTGATCGACCTCGTGCTCGATGGTTTTGATTCTTTGGGAAAATTCGGCCGTACGACTCCCGGCCTCGATCATAGTGTTGAGGATTTGGGCGCCCTCGACGATGCCGGCGCACATTTTATCGAACAGGTCATAAAAAGCTTCGTTCTTAGGGACGAGCGATTTGAACATGGGATTTCCTCTCCGGCTTGGAATCGGTCGATCGGCACATGGGTCGATATCTTAACTACCATGGATGAAGGGGCAATGTCAAAACGTTAGGGCTCCGGATGGACCTGAAGCAGGGTATTTTCTATAATGGCCGGGGCGCTTGATTTCATGACCTTCATCGCCGACTGCATGCTGGGAAAGCTCGCCAAGTGGCTGCGCATCCTCGGCTTCGATGTCCTTTACTTTTCCAAGATCGAGGATAGCGAGCTCATCCGCATCGCCGGCCGCGACGGCCGGGTCCTCTTGACCAGGGATACCAAACTGGCCGGCCGGGCCCGGGCGGTCCGGTCCCTGCTTATCAACAGCGAGAAGTGGGAGGACCAGGTCCGCCAAGTCCTCGACGTCTTCTCGCTCCGGGACGAGGCCGCGCCCCACTCTCGCTGCATCGCCTGCAACATCGCCCTCAAATCCCTCTCCAGGGAGAGGGCCCGGAACTTGGTCGTTCCGTTCATCCTGGAACGAGGAAGTCGGTTCTCTCTCTGTCCGAGCTGCGGCCGGGTTTATTGGAAAGGGAGCCACGCCGCCGATATGGAAGACCGGATCCGTTCTTTGCTGGCTGAGGATTCGCAGGGATAGGCCCGGACGGCGGCGTTTTTCTGTTGTATTCTAAAACGAATCAAGAGATACTTATTTCCGTCCAATGGTCATCCGGGAAGGAGACGGCTCGATGAAAACTCAAACGATTGTTCTCTTGGCAATGTTCGGGCTCGCGGCGGTGACGGCAGGTGCCGAAGTGCCCGGCCGGTCCGCCTACAGCCGGGACGAACTCTTCAGCCTCGGCCCCCAGCGGGTTTTCGAGGGCGAATCCCTGCGCGAGGTCGCCTTTCCCCTGGGCGGGATCGGGACGGGGACGATCTCGCTCGGCGGCCGAGGAAACCTCAGGGACTGGGAGATCTTCAATCGGCCCGGGAAGGGCGTCAACCTGCCGTTCACGTTCTTCGCCCTGTACTGCGAGGAAGGGGGGAAAAAGCCGGCGGTCCGCGTCTTAGAAGGCCCTCTCCTCCCGCCCCTGACGACCGGGTTCGGATTTCGGCGCGAGGACGTGCCCGGCTTCCCGCGCATGGAGAAGGCCCGTTTCAGCGGCGCCTATCCGTTCGCCGAAGTCGAACTTTCGGACGGACGGCTTCCGCTCGAGGTCAAGCTCGAGGCCTTCAATCCTTTCATACCCCTCAAGCCCGAAGACTCGGGGGTTCCGGCCGTCATTATCCGCTTCCGGATTAAGAACTTGAGCGGCTCGCCGCTCCGCCTCACCGTCCTAGGCTCCCTGATGAACCCGGTCGGCTATGACGGTCAAGGTCCGCTCGAATCGATCGCGAGCGACAAGTTCGGCCAGAATCTCAATGAGCTCCGTCGAACCGACGCCCTGTCCGGGCTTGTCATGAGCTCCCGCAAAGTCGCCGCGAACGCGCCGGCCTTCGGGACAATCGCGCTGGCGACGCCCTGGAAGGACATCACCTACGTCACGCACTGGCAACGGGGGGATTGGTTCGACGACCTCCAGATCTTCTGGGACGACTTCGCCGCCGACGGCCGGCTCAAGGATTTAGCGGACGCCGATCCCTCTCCGGCCGGCCGGACCGACATCGGCTCCCTGGGATTGTGCGTCGAGCTCCAGCCGTCCCAAGAAGCGACGCTTCCCTTCATCCTGTCCTGGAACTTTCCCAACGTCCTCAACTATTTCGATGTCGTCCCCGCCCAGCGCGGCCGCATCTTCAAGAACCATTACGCGGAGCGATTCGGAGACGCCTGGGCGGCCGCGGACTACCTGGCCGCCAACTTGGACCGGCTGGAGCGGGAAACGCGGCGCTTCCGCGACGTCTTCTTCGCCTCGACCCTCCCGCCCTACGTCCTGGATGCCGTTTCCAGCCAGGCTTCGATCATCCGGACGACGACCGCGCTCTGGCTCGAAGGCGGCCGCTTCTTCGGGTTCGAAGGCTGCGGCGACCAGAGCGGCTGCTGCCCGCTCAACTGCGCCCACGTCTGGAACTACGAGCAGAGCCTGGCCTTCCTGTTTCCCGGGCTGGAGCGGTCCATGCGGGAGACGGACTTTCTTCACAATGTCCGGCCGGACGGCGCCATGGTCTTCCGGACCTCGCTGCCGATCGAGGGCGGCGCCTACTGGGATTTCAAGCCCGCCGCCGACGGCCAGCTGGGACGGATCATCAACCTCTACCGCGACTGGCAGATCTCGGGCGATACGGCCTTCCTAGGCAGGCTCTGGCCCCAGGTCCGCAGGTCCCTCGAGTACGCCTGGACTTCCTGGGACAAGGACAAGGACGGGCTCCTCGACGGCGAGCAGCATAACACTTACGACATCGAGTTCTACGGACCGAACAGCATGCTGAGCGGGTTCTATCTCGGCGCCCTGCTGGCCGGGTCGAAAATGGCCGAAGCCGTGGGCGACGCGGGGGCCGCCCGGATCTTCCGCGCGGTCTACGAGAAGGGACGGGCCAAGTACGATGAGCTCCTCTGGAACGGGGCCTTCTACGTCCAGAAATTCGACCGCGTCATGGAGACAAAGTACCAATACGGGGAGGGCTGCCTCTCGGACCAGCTCCTCGGACAGTGGCTGACCACGGTCGCCGGCCTGGGCCGCTTCCTCCCCCAGGACCGGATCGTCTCCGCCCTTGAATCCATTTACAAGAATAATTTTCTGGCCGACTTCAGGGATTTTTCCAACTGCCAGCGGACCTATGCCCTTGGCGACGAAAAAGGGCTGATCCTTTGCTCGTGGCCGCGGGGCGGACGACCGCCCCTGCCTTTCCCCTATTCAGACGAAGTTTGGACGGGCATCGAATATCAGGTCGCTTCCCACCTCATCTACGAGGGAAAGGTCGATGAGGGGCTGAGCCTGGTCAAGGCCGTCCGCGACCGCTACGACGGCCGGAAGCGGAATCCCTGGAATGAGGTCGAATGCGGGCACCACTACGCCCGGGCCATGTCATCCTGGGGCGTCCTGCTGGCCCTGTCCGGGTTCACCTATTCGGGACCGGATGGGCGGATCGGGTTCGCCCCCCGGCTCTCGCCGGAGTCTTTCCGGAGTTTCTGGAGCACGGGGAGCGCCTGGGGCTCCTTTGAGCAGTCCCGGACTCAAACCGGGTTGACGGCCGAGGTCACCGTCGCCTCCGGGACGCTTCCGCTCAAGGAGGTCGAGCTCGCCGCGGCGGACTCGTGGCCCTCCGGCACGAATTTTACACTGAAGACGTTCATCGGAAGCCGTCCCTTGATCGCGCGGCTGACCAGGCTCGGCAACAGGCTCATCGTGAACTGGCCGAAAGGCTTGACCCTGCAGGAAGGGCAGAATCTCCGTCTGGTTTGGACGCGCTGACCCTATTGCCGCCTGGACTTCAGGACGAAGGCGTCCGGTTTGCCTTTGAGCGTTCTTTGATAAGGCTTTGCGACCGGAAAATCTGGACTGTTGGAACTCCGTGAAAAAAGAAAGGTTTAATACTATATCCGCTATTTCCGTTTGAATTTCACGATAAAGGCGTCAAAATCCCCCTTGAGCGTGCTCTGATAGGCCTTTACGGTCTGAAAATCCGGGCTGTTGGTAATTCCCGTGAGGTAGATCGTCCCATCGGATTCGGGGATAGCTTGATACGCGGTTTCCTTATATATGCCTCCAAGGTAGGTCGATGTCAGGAGCTTTTTTCCGCTGGAGTCGAAGATCGTCAGGAAGGCATCCTCACTTCCGACTCTTCTTGATTGATAAGCATCCTTAACCGGGAAATTCGGGCTTTGTGTATAGCCGGCGATATAGATCGAATCGGCCGCGTCCAGGGCGATCGAATAACCTTGGTCCCACCCCGAGCCGCCCAGATAGGTTGAAAAGACCAAGCCGGTCCCATCGGACGTCAGCTTCGTTACAAAGACGTCCCCGCCTCCTTTTCGTGTTTTCTGGAAGGCGTTTTTAACGGGAAAGGCGCCGGCTGAATAACCCGTGACGTAAATAGCGCCGCCCGCGTCGACGGCGATCCCGTTGCCGCGATCATCCCCATTTCCGCCGAGAAAGGTCGAATACTCGAGGTTCTTTCCCTCCGGCGAGATCTTGGCGATAAAAGCGTCGGCGCCTCCCCCATGGACCGGTTGAAAGGCATTCTTGGTGGGGAAATCGGGACTATACGTCTGTCCGACGATATAGAGGGCGCCGGAGTCGTCAATGGCATGAGCCATCCCGGCGTTTTCTGAGCTCGATCCGCCCAATAAAGTCGAAAACAGGAGGCTCTTTCCATCAGCCGCCACTTTTAATATAAAGAGGTCATTATAACCAGCTAGTTTTTTTTGAAAAGCTTTTTTGAGCGGGAAGTTGGGGCTGCTGGTGGTTCCCACGACATAGGCTTGGTCTTCTTTATCGAGGACGACTCCATTGCAAGAGTCCGAGCTCGAGCCGCCGATATAGGAGGAGTAAGCCAGACCTTTTCCATTGGCATTCATCTTCAGGATGACTCCGTCCATTTTCCCCCCCGGTTGAGGCTGGAAGGCGTTCTTGATCGGGAATTTGGTCGTACTCGTAGTCATGGCAAGGAAGGCATGGCCCGACGAGTCGACGGCCAGCGCAGGGAATGACGGGTAAGGACTCGCGGTCGGGAAAAACGCGGAATAGATCAGGCTTTTCCCGTCCGAAGAAAGCTTGCTGACGAAGACGTCGGTTCTGGGAAGCGACGCCTTGAGCGGCGGAAAATCCGTGCTCAACGTCGTCCCGGCTATATAAATCGCTCCCTCTCCATCCACCGCCAGGCAAGAGCTGATATCCTTTTTGCCTCCTCCCAGGTAGGTCGAATAGACGAGCACCAAGGGATCGATGACAAGGTCGAAGCGGGAATCGTAGGAACCCACCTGGAATCCGCAGCTGCCGTCGGCGGTCGTCCGGAATGACGCGGAGACCTCAACCCTTTTACCGGCGATGACCTGGTAGCTCACCGGCTTCCGGTGCCGCAGCTCGCCGTTGGCGGTTTCGATCACAAGATCTCCGTTCCGGTCGATCCTTGTCTGTTGAACGTCCTCATAGGCGAACCTGATCCGGTTCGGGTCCGCGCCGGACCGGACGATCCAGTCGTATTCCACCCGGCGCTCATTTCCGTAGACCTTGAGGTCAATTCCAGCGTAGAGGTCATCATAGACGACAGCGAGAGAGGTCGGGACGTCCGTGATCCAATCGGCCTCATCCCGGGCGTTGAAATAGCTGACCCTGTAATCGGAGGGATCTTCGGCCCGGACGGCGGCTTTTTCATTGGCGTTCTTAAACACGAGCCGTGAGACGGCGCGTTTCGATTCGGCCGCGGTTCCGTCGAAGAGAAATCCCTTTTGGGTCAGCCACAGGGTGTATCCCGGCGTACTGGCGTAATAAAGGGCTTCCGATGCCGCCTGACCCTTGTTGGCGATGAAATGAAGCGGCGCCGAGCCGAAGCCTTCATCGAGCTTGAGACTGGCGGCGCGGCCGCCGTCAACATCGAACGAAAAAGCCAGGACCACGATTGAAAGAACTCCCAGCGAAATTGCGATTTTCTTCAAAGTCCCCTCCTGAAAAAGCCTGAATTCCTTACCCCGCGTTGAATTCTATTAGATGCTTCTTTGAATTGTCAACCGGTCAGGGTCAAACCTGCACTTTGGTACAAAGTGCAGGTTTGACCCTGACTCGCTGAAGACGTTCATCGGAAGCCGTCCCTTGACCGCGCGCTTGGCCAGGCTCGGCAACAGGCTCGTCATCAGCTGGCCGAAAGGCTTGACCCTGCAGGAAGGGCAGAGCCTCCGGATCGTCCTCGGCAGCTGAAGCCTGGGTTCAGGCCGTCTTTTTGGCGCGGAGCTCCTGGAAGCGAATCTTGAATTCCGCCCCGCCTTTGCGCCCGACATCGAGGGCGGCGTCGAGCTGTTCGACCAGCATCAGAATGATCTGCATCCCCAGGCTTCGCGTCTTGCGGATGTCCAAGGCCCGGGGGAGTCCGACGCCGTTGTCGGCGACCATAAGCTCGAAGCGGCTCGATCCGAGCCGATGAAAGCCGACCCGGACGATCCCCTTCCTCTTCCCCGGGAAGGCGTGCTTGAAGGCGTTGGAGATGATCTCGTTGACGAGAAGGCCGCAGGGGATGGCCGTGTTGATGTCGAGCCGCGACCTCTCCAGGTCGAGTTCGGTCCGGACCTTCCCGGGCTGGAGGCCGTAGGATTGGACCAGGTGGGAGGTCAGGCCGCGAAGATACTCCGAGAAGTCGATCCGGGACAGGTCGCGAGAGCGGTAGAGCTTTTCATGGATGAGGGCCATAGACCGGATCCGGTCCTGGCTTTCCTTGAGCCCGGTCCGCGACGTATGCCGGCCGCCCTTCCCGGCCTGGAGGTTGATCAGGCTGGAGACGACCTGTAAATTATTCTTGACCCGGTGATGGATCTCGCGGAGGAGAAGGTCCTTTTCGCGGAGGGAAGCCTGGAGGGCCCGTTCCTGCTCTTCCCGGATTTTGATCTGCTGGGCCAGCCGGTTTCTGATCCGTTCATAGTAACGCATGACGACATAGGCGGCGGCCGTGACGAACAGGCTGGCCACGACGGCCGTGACGGCCATGGAAGCATCGAGCGTCAGGCGCGGAAACAGGAGGCGCTTGAGCGCTTGGTAGAGGGTCATCGCGGCCAGACTGGTGAGGAAGATTAAGCCTGTCTTCCGCAGGAGACGGGCGTTCCAGCTTTTCTCCGTTTTCATCTTTGTTTGATCCTCGGCACCCGAGGCAGAGAGAGCCATCTTCCGCTATCGTCCTCAGAAGGCCTTCCCGCTACCAATGTCGCCTGATCGGTGTCTCAAGGATGGCAGAATCCGGCCCCGAAATGAATCCCCCCCGGCGGTGATTTTCGAGAGGACATCCCCATCCCCCCCTCCCACCGCAAAGGGTGAATGCGCGGGGATATCGCGGCGCGGGGCGGGGGAGTTGAGAAAGGCCTCGAGACCGATTATAATCATCGCCGACCTGACCGAGCTTTTAGGACATCGGAGAGGGCTTGCGAAGGAGAATGCGACGATGACAAAACGCCGGGTGGCGTCTCGATGATGGCCCCGAAAATCAAGCTTCCCCACACGCTGATCCTCATTTTTGTCCCGCTGGCCTTATCCCTCGGCTACGACTCGCTCGTCGGAACGGCCATTCCCTTCCTGGGCGCGGCGGCGGGCTTCGCGGGCGCTTTCTTCAACCCGTTCACGGTCGGGATCGCCCAGGGAATCGTCGGGCTCCCGCTTTATTCGGGGCTCGGCTATCGCCTCATCATCTGGGCCATCGGCACCACCATCGTCATCGTCTTCGTCATGCGCTATGCCGCGCGTGTTCACAAGGATCCCCGACGCAGCTCGGTCTACGAGGACGACCTCATCCGAAAGAAAAAGTATCTGAACGGAGTCCCCTGCGGAGACACCATCGAGGTCCGCCCCGTCCACACCCGGGTCCTCATCCTGTTTCTGGCCGGCATGGGCCTCCTCGTTTTCGGCATCCTCAAATACAAGTGGTACATCAGCGAGATCGCCGGGCTGTTCCTGGCGATCGGGATCCTGGCCGGCCTGGTCGGACGGCTCAAAACCGAGGAGATCGCCCGGAGCTTCGTCGACGGGGCCAAGGACATGATCAACGCCGCCCTGATCATCGGATGCGCCCGGGCCATCCTGGTTGTCGCCACGGACGGCAAGATCCTGGATACCCTCCTCCACGCCATGGCGGGGACGATCGCCCGCGTCCATCGCGTCATCTCCTCCCAGCTCATGTTTCTCTCCCAGTGCGTCATCAACTTCTTCGTCCACTCGGGAACGGCCCAGGCCGCCCTGACCATGCCCATCATGGCCCCCCTGGGAGACCTGGTCGGGATCACCCGCCAGACCGCCGTCTTCGCCTTCCAGCTAGCCGAGTACATCAACCCGGTCCTGCCCACGAGCGGCGTCACGATGGGCGTCCTCGGCCTGGCCCAGCTCCGCTGGGAGAAATGGGCCCGCTGGCTGCTCCCCCTCCTGGCCGTCTGGGTCCTGTTCGCCCTGCTCAGCCTGATCCCTCCCGTCCTCTTCCGCTGGGGCCCCATTTAATCCATTTTTTGGGCAACCTTTTCGCCCCGCCCTTCATCTTATAGGGCGAGGCGAAAAATGGGCGAGCTCCTGCTGGCGCGGATTTCCCAAATCAGGGATAATACCCTTTTCGAAGCCCTCCCTCTGATTATCGGGGAGTCCATTGCCATGAGCCTTGGAACCGGCGAAGCAACGGCCGACCTCCTCCGGCGCGCCAAGCGGGGAGACGAAAAAGCCCTGGAGGCCATTTACGCCCATTTGAAAGGCCCCCTGTTCGGCCTGGCCTATCGATACACCTCGAACGCGACCGTCGCCGAGGATCTCCTCCAGGACATCTTCCTGAAGATCTTTTCCCACTTGGGCGATGTCGACAAGCCGGATACATTCGTCCCCTGGGCTTACCGGATCGCCCTTAACACCTGCTTCAGCCATCTCCGCGAGATAAGGTCGAGCCGGGGAAAGACCGTCTCCCTCAACGAGATCGAAGGGGTCCTGGCCGATGCCGGCCGGACCGGGCTGTCCTCCGAAGCCCGCAAGCCGCTCGAGGAGGCCATTGCCGCCCTTCCCGATGGACTGCGGGCGGTGTTCCTTCTACACGACTTCCAGGGGTTCAAGCACGAGGAGATCTCCAGGACCCTCGGCTGTTCGGTCGGGACCTCGAAGTCCCAGCTTTTCAAGGCCAGGATGAGGCTCCGGGAGCAGCTCGAGCGGAAGCGGGCCGTCTAAAGGAGAATGATCATGAGATGCGCGCAGGCTCAGAAGAGGATCAGCGAGCATATTGACGGAGAGCTCGGGGCCGCCGGAATCCGGCGTCTCGAGCGCCATCTCGAGGGCTGCTCCGCCTGCCGGAAGGTCCTGGAGGACCTGAAATCCATCGTCCGGGAGACGCGCGGGCTTGAAACGCCGCAGGTTTCGGATCGCGTCTGGATGGGAATCAGGGCCGGATTGGCCTCGACCCGGCGCGGGATCACGAGCGCGGCGCCCCAGCCTAAGGACCGTGCGTGGCTTCCCGGCTTCTCGCCCGCCCTGCGGCTGGCGACGGCGGGCCTGCTGGCAGTGCTGCTCATCGCCGGAGGGGCCTTCCTGGGTCAGCGCTTCCTCAAGGGCCGCGGGACGCCGGTCACGGACAAGGGCCGGATGGACTTCACCCTCGCCAAACTGGCCGAGGCCGAGGACCACTACCGTCTGGCCATCAAGGCCCTCGATGAGGCCGTCGCCGCTCAGAAGGATAACTTAAGTCCCCAGGTGGCGGACTTGGTCAGCAAGGAACTCGGCGCCATCGACACCCTGATCAAGGCCGGGGAGGACGCCGTCAAGCGGGATCCGAGCGACCTTAAGGCACGGGCCTGCCTTCTCGACGCCTTCCGCGATAAGGTCGATTTTCTCGAGGCGGCCGTGGATATTGGACGCACGTCGTCTCCGCAATCCAAGGCGGAGGCGAAGATATAGACCGAGATCAACGAACGACGATGAATAAGGAGGACCGACCATGAGACACAAACAAGGATCCGTCAGGTGCCTGGCGCTGGCCGGCGCCGCGCTCCTCATCCTGAGCTGGGGGGCCGCCGCCGTCTGGGCCCACGATGACTACCAGGAAAAATTTGAGAAGACCCTGGACCTGGCCATGGATGGCAAGGTCTATCTCAGCAACGTCTCCGGAGACATCAAGGTCTTCAGCTGGGACAAGGCCCAGGTCAAGATCGACGCCCTCAAGATGAGCGAAGCCTCGTCTAAGGGCAAGGCCGAGGAGAACGCCAAGGAGGTCACGATCGAGGTCAGCGGCGACGGCCGGACCGTCCGGATCGAGACCAAGTACCCCAAACACGGCTGGTGGGGCCATGATTCCGGGAACGTCTCCGTGGACTTCACTCTGTATATCCCGGCCAAAGCCGCCATCGACGCGACCTCGGTCAGCGGCGACGTCGAGCTCGAAGCCATAGGCGGCCCGGCTCGCGCCAAATCCGTCAGCGGCGATGTGACCCTGACCAAGGCCGCGGCCGGCGCCGAGTGCGGGAGCGTCAGCGGCGACGTCAAGGCCTCGGACATCAAGGGCAGCATCGACGCCGAGAGCGTGTCCGGCAGCGTGACCATCAGCCGCGTCGAGGGATCGATCGAGGCGAGCTCGGTCAGCGGCGATGTCGACCTCGGGGACGTCGCCGGGGCCGAAACGGTCAAGGCCAAGACCGTCAGCGGCGACGTGAGCTTCGAAAGCCTCACGGCTCCCAAGGGCCGCTATATCCTTGAGTCCCATAGCGGCGACGTCACGATCAACCTGCCCAAAGACTCCAGTTTCGAGATGGAAGTGGAGACCTTCAGCGGCGACATCGATACCGATTTCGACATCAAGGTTTCGGGGAAGATGTCGCCCCGCGAGATCCGGGGGACCGTGAACAAGGGCGGCGCGCTGGTGACGGCCAAGAGCTTCAGCGGAAGCATTTCCATCAAGAGCAGCGGCCTCGGCCTGAAGAAGGATTGAGGCCCTAGCCCTTCCAGAGCCTGTTCCAGGGGCGGCCCCCTCTCCTCGAGGGGAGGAGCCGCCCCTTTTTTATCGGTCCGGCGCCGTATATAATAGGCGGTCCCATGGCTACGGTCCGCACGGTTCACGCCCTGAACTTCATCCGTAAGTTCGTCATCAATTCCACGCTCTTTTTCTCGCCCCTTTATTTCATGAGCCTGGGCTGGACCGGCTGGCGGACGGGCCTGGCCGTCTCCGCTTTCGCCTTCGCGCCGCTCCTAGTCTCTTTCCCGACCGGACTCATCAACGACCGGTTCTCGATCAAGGGCGTCATCCGGGCCGCCGTCGTCGTCCAGGCGACGGTGATCGCGGCCCTGGCTTGGACGCGGTCGTTTCCGGTCGCCGTCCTTCTCTTCCTCCTGCTGGGCGTCTCCAACAACGGCTTCGACGTCTCCGTCAACAGCCTCTACTTCAAGGACGAAACCCGGCTCGACCAGAACCGGAAGTACGGGCTGTTCGCTTTCTGGATGGCCTTCGGGATGTCGGTGGGCATCCTGGCCAGCGGAGCCTTGTCCCGATTCTCCGGGTTCCGAACCCTGTACCTCGTCGACGCGCTGGTTCTGGCTTCCGCTCTCTTCATCCTGCGGGATCTCGATCATGAAAAGTTCGAGGCGGTCCCGCTGCGTGTCTATGGCCGCGGACTGGCCCGGCCGCGGACGCTCCTCTTCTCCGTCTTCATCGTCGTCCTCGCCCTCCACTGGGGTCTCGAGACGACGGTCTACAGCCCCTTCCTGCGGACCTACTTCGGGCTCGACGACCTCCGGCTCGCCCTGTACATCACGATCCCCTTTCTGTTTCTGGCCCTGACGGCCCTTCTCTTCAGCCGCCTCCGCTTCGACGAGCGGCTGAACCGGAAGCTGGTCCCGTTCGCCATGCTGCTTTCCGGGGCGGGACTCCTCCTTATGGTCCGTCATAATATTTATCTTTCGCTGGCGTTCCGCATCGTCCACGAGATCGGCGACGGGCTGCTGGCGGCCCTCGTCGTCATCTTCGTCTCGCGCCTGTTCGAACGGCGGACGATCGGAGGGAGCGCGGGGCTGCTCCTCGCCCTCCAGGTCGCCGGGCAGGCCTGCGGCGCGATCGTCTTTTCGTCGCTGGGCGCCCGGGCCGGTTTCCCCGCCGCGTTCTTCGTCGCCGGGGCCATCCTTGTCGGGAACGCCGTTTTCGGCTATTTTATCTTCGAGCGCCAGCGCTACTAGGCGGGCCTTCCCATGATCTCCGATTCCGGCAAGGACTTCGACGTCATCCTGGTTGGCGGCGAGCCCTACGTCGACCATCCGCTGTCGGGCCTCGGCGTCATCGCCCGCGTCCTGGACGCGGAAGGGTACAAGGTCGGCGTCATCGGCCGGCCCGACTGGAGCCGGGACCGGGATTTCCTGCGGCTGGGCCGTCCCCGCCTATTCTTCGGCGTCACGGCCGGCTCGATCGACAGCCTGCTTGTCAACCTGTCGCCCCTCAAGCGCCGCCGGTCCAAGGACGCCCACGGCGCCCGCGAGTCCGGAATCCCCGACCGGGCCGTGATCGTCTATTGCAACAAGATCAGAGGCCTTTTCCCGGGAGCGCCCATCGTCATCGGCGGGATCGAGGCCTCCCTCCGCCGCTTCGCCCATTACGATTACTGGGAAGACCGTGTCCGGCGAAGCATCCTGCTCGATTCGCGCGCCGACATCCTCGTCTACGGGCCGGGCGAGCTCCAGGCGATC
This sequence comes from Candidatus Aminicenantota bacterium, assembly GCA_963702005.1. Lineage (GTDB taxonomy): Bacteria > Acidobacteriota > Aminicenantia > Aminicenantales > JAFGBC01 > JAFGBC01. The sequence goes on along the minus strand of OY969696.1, from coordinate 247,571 downwards.
GAGATCGCGCGGAGATACGCGGAGGGGGAGGCGCTCGACGGCATCCCGGGAACATGCGTCGTCCGTCGCGAGGCTCCCGAAGGCTTTCGCATCATGCCCTCCTTCGAAGAAGTAAGCGCGGACCCGGTTAAATTCTGCGAGGCCCAGAATGAGTTCTCGAACCGTGCCGCGCTCGCCCAGGGGCACGCCGGCCGTTTCGTCCTCCAGCATCCGATGCCCGCCTACACAACGAAGAACCTGGATGGAATCTACGGCCTTCCCTTTTCGCGGAAAATCCCGAAGGATTTTCCGGAGTTCAAGATGGCCCAGTTCTCGGTCGTGACTCACCGGGGCTGCGTCGGCGGCTGTTCGTTCTGTTCGCTTTCCCTCCACCAGGGAGAGCGAATCGTGTCGCGGAGCGAAGCGTCCATACTGGACGAGATTCGCCGGCTGACCCGCCATCCCGACTTCAAAGGCTATATCGACGACCTGGGCGGGCCGACCGCGAACATGTACGGAATGGATTGCGCGCCGGGCTGCCGGAAGGGGGATTGCTTGGACTGCCGGCGCCTCGACCGAAGCCACAGCCGCCTCATCCGGCTCATGAGGAAAGCCCGGGCCGTCCCCGGCGTCAAAAAAGTTTTTGTTCGGAGCGGAATCCGCTACGACCTGGCCATGGACAGCCCCGAGTACCTCGAGGAGCTCTGCGGCCATCACCTGAGCGGGCTTCTCAAGATCGCTCCCGAGCACGTCGCGCCGGCCGTCCTGCGCGCCATGAACAAGGACCGGGGATCGCTCAAGGAGTTCCGGGCTCTCTTTCGCCGCGTCAACCGCGGGACGAAGCAGCATCTGGCCTACTACTTCATGGTCGGCCACCCGGGCTGCGGCGACAAGGAAGCCCGCGAGCTCGGCCGCGCCCTGCGCGCCCTCGAGAAGGAAGGAGACAGGCCGGCCGAAGGGATCCAGGTCTTCACCCCGACGCCGATGACCCGCTCGACCTGCATGTATCACACCGGGACGAATCCGGCGACGGGCGAAGCCGTCTTTGTCCCGCGCTCTTTCGCCGAAAAGAAGGCCCAGCGCCGCGCCGCCCTAGGTGAATGAATTCCGGGGACACACGACTTAATTCGAATCATTTCCTTTCAGGGATTCTTCCGAATTAAGTCGTGTGTCCCCGGAATTCGCCCACTTGACAACCCGGATCGTTGTATATATGATGATATCTTCATATGTAATTTCAACTGACATGAAAAGCCTCGTCACGACCTTCAAGGCCCTCTCGGACCCGGCCCGGCTCCGGATCATCGTCCTCCTCTTGCGGCGCGACCTGTGCGTTTGCGAGCTGACGGCCGTCCTGGGGATGGAACAGTCCCGGATATCCCATCAGCTCCGGATCCTCCGTGTGGCCGGGCTGGTCGAGGACGTCCGCGACGGAAAATGGATCATCTATCATGTCCCGACTCCAGTCCGGCGCGGGCTGGGCCCGTTCATCGGGAAGCAGGTCCGGGCCGGGGCGATCGGGAAGGCGGCGGTCGCCAGCGACCTGAAGAAGCTCGCGCCCTGCCTCCGGGAAAGCCCACGCCGGGAGCGTGTCCCGGACGCCAAATCGACGGAACGCAGGACATGAAGAAAGAGCTTCGTGCCTTTCTGGTCCTGGCGCTCGTATTCTTCGCCGCCTATTTTATTCCCTTCTCCAGGCTCGGCATCCAGAACGCGATTATCGAGGCGTTCCTGCTCGTCCAGGAGTACGCCCGCCTGCACGTCCTTCTCTGCCTGGTGCCGGCGTTCTTCATCGCAGGCGCCATCTCGGTCTTTGTCAGTAAGGAATCGGTCATGCGTTACTTGGGACCGCGGGCCCCCAAGGTCTTGTCCTATGGAGTTGCCTCCGTCTCGGGGACCATCCTGGCCGTCTGTTCCTGCACGGTCCTCCCGCTCTTCGCCGGGATCTACACGCGCGGCGCGGGTATCGGGCCGGCCACGGCCTTTCTCTATTCGGGGCCGGCCATCAACGTCCTGGCCATCATCATGACGGCCCGCGTCCTGGGCTGGAAGATCGGCCTTGCGCGCGCCGTCGGGGCGGTCGCATTTTCCATCATCATCGGGCTCATCATGCACGCTCTATTCCAAAAAGGAGAGGACGCGAAAAACGGCGAGTCCGGCTTCGAATCCTCCGCCGAGCAGCGAGAGACGCGGCCGCTCTGGAAAACCGCGCTCTATTTCGCGACTATGGTCGGGATCCTCGTGTTCATGAACTGGAGCAAGGGGGATGCGTCGCTACCCGCCTCGCAGGCCGTCCACGGGGCCAAGTGGGTCATCAGCGGGGCGCTGGCCGCCCTCCTGGCTTGGATGCTAATCCGCTGGTTCAACCGGGAGGAACTCAAGGAGTGGGCATTCTCGACCTGGGTCTTCGCCAAGCAGATCTTTCCCCTTCTCCTGGGCGGGGTTTTTCTCTCCGGTTTCCTGTTGGGCCGGCCTGGACACGATGGAATCATTCCCGGCCGCTGGATCGCCGGCCTGCTGGGCGGGAACGGGATCGGAGCGAACATGTTCGCCTCGTTCGCCGGAGCCCTGATGTATTTTGCGACCCTGACCGAGGTCCCCATCCTCCAGGGCTTGATCGGCTCCGGCATGGGGCAAGGCCCTGCGCTGGCCCTCCTCCTCGCCGGGCCGGCTTTATCGCTCCCGAGCATGATCATCATCCGGGGAATCCTGGGAACGAAAAAGGCTATGACCTACTTTCTGCTCGTTATCGTAATGGCGGCCTTGACAGGGCTCGTCTTTGGAGCCGTTGTCGGATAAAACGGAGGAAAAAGTGGATATCAAAGTCTTAGGCCCCGGCTGCCCCCGTTGCGGAGAGGTAGAAAAAAGAGTCAAGAACGCCTTGGCCGAGCTGGGAGTTCCGGCCGCCGTCGAGAAGATCACGGACATAATGAAGATCACGGAGTCCAGGATCCTCGCGACGCCGGGCCTCATCATCAACGGCAAAGTTAAGTGTTCGGGCCGAATCCCGTCGCTCGAGGAAATCAAGGCTTGGATCCGCGACGAGATATAAAGGGGTGATTCATGCATCATATCGTACGATGGAGCTTGGCCGGCCTGCTGGCGGCGGCGCTTCTCGTGGCGGGCTCACCCGGCCTGGCGTTGGGGCAGGACGCTCAGACGGCCGGGGCCGCGGACAAGCCGGAGAAAGGCAAGGTCTTCAAAACTAAAAGCCTCGAGATCGATTTTTCCACTTATAAGGTGGCCTTCCTTGAGCTCGGCTCCGACCGCTGCATCCCCTGCCGCCAGATGCGGCCGATCATGAAGGAGATCGCTGCTTCCTACCCCGAGGACGTCCTGGTTGTTTTTTATGATGTCTGGGAGGACCCGGCGCCGACGCGCAAATACAAGGTCCAGCTCATCCCGACCCAGATCTTCCTCGACGGCCAGGGCAAGGAATTTTTCCGTCACATGGGCCTGTTCGCCAAGGAAGAGATTCTCAAGGTCCTGGAAAAGAAAGGCCTGAAGGCCAAGGAATAGGGGACGAGTGGAAAGCATTTTTGGAGACATCGCCCGAGTCATCCAGGGCCAGCCCTGGCTCGCGCCGGCGGCCGTGTTCCTGGGCGGCCTGGCGACGGCCGCCAATCCCTGCGTCCTGGCCATGGTCCCCCTGGTCATGGGCGTCGTGGCCGGCCGCCGGGAGGGCATGAGCGTCAAGCGGATGTTCCTGTTTTCCCTGTTTTTCGTCCTGGGGCTGGCCGTTACCTTCACGGGCCTCGGTCTTATCTCTGCTTTGGCCGGGCGGATGTTCGGCGATGTCGGCCGGGTTTGGCGCTACATCGTCGCAGCCGTCTGTCTGGTCATGGGGCTCCAACTCCTGGGCCTGTTCAAGCTCGATTTTAAAGCCCCCGCTTTCCTCAACGTCCGGAAACAGGGGATAGCGGGCGCCTTCCTCCTCGGCCTGCTGTTCGGTCTCGTCTCGACGCCCTGCGCCGTCCCCATCCTGGCCGTCCTTCTCGCCTACGTCGCGGAAAAAGGGAACGTACTCTACGGCGGCTTTCTTCTCTTCGTCTATGCCCTGGGCCACTCGGTCCTGATCCTGATCGCCGGGACCTCGCTGGGCGCGGCTAAGAGGCTCCTGGAGTCCAAGGGGCTTCGGACCGCGTCCGCCGTCCTCCAGAAAGTCGCCGGAGTCGTCGTCATCCTGGTCGGCGTCTATTTTATTATTTGAAAGGACCGTTTAAGAGCGCGAAAGGATTTGCCGGCATGACCGAGACGAAAATCTCCAAGCTCTCCTTTCTCGACCGTTTCCTGACCCTCTGGATATTTCTGGCCATGGCCGTCGGCGTCGGGCTCGGCTACCTCGTCCCGGCCGTCGTCGGTTTCATCAACAAATTCCAGTCGGGGACCACGAACATCCCCATCGCCATCGGCCTCATCCTGATGATGTACCCGCCCCTGGCCAAGGTCAAATACGAGGAGCTGGGCGACGTTTTCAAGAACGTCAAAGTCCTCGCGCTGTCCCTTGTGCAGAACTGGATCATCGGGCCGCTCCTGATGTTCGCCCTGGCGGTTATTTTCCTGCGCGGCCATCCCCACTACATGTACGGATTGATCCTGATCGGCCTGGCCCGCTGCATCGCCATGGTCATCGTCTGGAACGAGCTGGCCAAGGGCGACACGGAATACGCGGCCGGACTCGTCGCCTTCAATTCGATCTTCCAAGTCCTGTTCTTTTCGGTCTACGCCTACGTCTTCATCACGGTCGTCCCGACCTGGATCGGACTCAAGGGGACGGAAGTCAACGTCACGATCGGCCAGATCGCCCGGAGCGTCTTCATCTATCTGGGCATCCCGTTCCTGGCCGGCCTCATCACGCGCTTCAGCCTGCTCAGGTTCAAAGGACGGGCTTGGTACGACGCAAAGTTTATCCCGCGCATCAGCCCGATCACCCTCATCGCCCTGCTCTTCACGATCGTCGTCATGTTCTCGCTCAAGGGGGAGTTTATCGTCAAGATCCCGCTCGACGTCCTGCGAATCGCCGTCCCGCTCCTCATCTATTTCATCGTCATGTTCCTGGTGTCTTTCTTTTTGAGCCGGAGAGCGGGCGCGGACTATCCCAAGGCCGCGACGCTGTCCTTCACGGCCGCCAGCAACAATTTCGAGCTGGCCATCGCCGTCGCGGTGGCCGTGTTCGGCATCAATTCGGGAGAGGCCTTCGCCGCCGTGATCGGCCCGCTCATCGAGGTTCCGGTCATGATCGGCCTGGTCAACGTGGCCTTGTTTTTTAGAAAGAAGTATTTTGCATGATTTCGAAAGGCCGGCCCAAGGCCGATCCGCCCGAGCTCAAGGCCCGGGTCGGCAAGGACGGACGGCTTGTCCTGCCCGCAGGAATCGTCCGCAGGCTGGGGCTTGTTCCAGGCAGCGAAGTCCCGATCGCGGCCGAAGCGGGCCGGGTCGAGATCCTTCCCAATATCCACAGCTTGTCCCGCCTGTATATCGAGCCGACCTCACGCTGCAACCTGGCCTGCACGACCTGTATCCGGAACACCTGGAAGGAACCGCTCGGCGACATGGACTGGGAGGTCTTCGACCGGCTGGCCGGAGGGTTAGGCCGCTTCGAGCATCTCGAATCCGTCACGTTCGGGGGATTCGGAGAGCCGACCGCCCACCCTAGAATCGTGGACATGGTTCGCGCCGTCAAGGCACTGGGCCTCCGGACCGAGCTGATCACGAACGGTACGCTTCTCGACGATGGCCTCCTCCGCGCTCTCTACACGGCCGGGCTCGACACGCTTTGGGTCTCGTTCGACGGTTTCATTGAGGAGGTCTTCGAGGAGATCCGGCGCGGGGCGAATTTCCGCCGGGTCGTCGAGAGCCTGCGGATCCTCAAGACGCTGAACGAGACGGGCGGGCGCGCCATCGAGGTCGGCCTGGCCGTCGTCGTCATGAGGAAGAATGTCAACGACCTCGCTCACCTCCACGAGATCGTCGAGCTGACCGGAGCCCGCCGGGTCTCGGTCAGCAACGTCCTACCTTACACGCCGGAGATGGAGAAAGAGATGATCTGCCGGCTGACCTTGGCCCTGGACACTTTTTCCGATGCTCCGGGCAAGCCCGCTGTCAGCCTCCCCCGGCTCGATTTCAGCCCGATTACCCGCGACGCCCTACTCAGCCTGTTCTGGGGCTACGCCAACCTCGACATGATGGGGAATCCGATCAGCGCCCGGACCGGAAATTGCCGGTTCATCAAGGACCGTACGACGTTCGTCCGCTGGGACGGGAAAGTCGCGCCCTGCATGGGGCTCCTCCATTCCTACACGACGACCCTGCACTCCACCGACCGAACGATCGAAAGCTATATCGTGGGGGACGTCGCTGCGGGAGACCTCTTCGACATCTGGAATTCGGAGGAGTACCGGGCCTTCCGGGAGAAAGTCAACGCCTTTGACTTCGCGCCCTGCCACCTCTGCGGCGGTTGCACCCTCCTCGAGACGAACAAGGAGGATTGCTTCGGGAACAGGTTCCCGGCCTGCGGCGGCTGCCTCTGGGCCCACGGCGTCATCCAATGCCCGTAGGCCTGACGGTTTTCTGGGGAGGGTAGTAAAAGAGTCCTTTTCATTTTTCCTGCTTTTTTATTTTTAATATCTCCACCACGGGATTCGGAGTCGCCTCTAATACATAAAAAGTCTTTTCATTATTCTTATTGTAGATATACAAGCCCCAGCACAATATACCTTCATCGCGAGGTTGCCAATAGAACTCCGCGATTTGACCCCCTTCTTTGACGAGGAAGATATCCAACCTGGATTTTGACGAAGAAAAGACATAGAGGCCGTTATCGTCGGGATGGATTGCCCCGCAAACAGTTTCATAGGGCACCTGAGATGCCCCGGTTCGTTTGGACATCATGAGCTTGTTGAACGCCTCTTTCTTCTTCACGACGGCGTATTGATATGAATATTCTCCAAGCAGCCGGCCATCCAATGAATATTTACGTAAAAGCGGAAATTTTTGGAATGCCACCCATAGGTCTTTCTTGGCGTCGAGCTTCAGAAAAGCGAAATTGAGTAGACCAAAATCGTATGGATTGACCTCCAGAGGAGTCCCGAAAGAACGCAGCACGCGTCCTTGATGATCGAGGACATCGATGAGATTCGTCTTTTTTTGTTCCTCGGGAGGAAGCATCAAGTATGGCGTGGCATAAATCAGACCGTCGGCCGTGACGATAGAATTATAAGCTTTAAAGAGCTTGGCGCCACTGAGGTAGGTTCCGGCAGAGTCAAATATTTGAAACCTCATATTCATTATTTCTTCGATCACGACTTGATCATCGGACTGAGCAATGACGGTCGGCTGGCGGAATTCTCCCGGGCCTTGTCCGCTTCGACCGAAGCTGAAAAGATGATATCCGGAGAGGTCAAAGACATAGACTTCATCATTGTTCGTGTCGGGAATATAGATCCGGCCGGAGGGGGTTATCAAGAAGCCTCCCGGGTTGCTGAGATAAATGCCCTTGTTTTCGTCCTCGGCCGAAGGGAATGAGGAGACCTTTTCCAATTCGATGGCGCCGGGCGGGAGGACCATATCCTCGGGTTTCAGGCCGTATTTTTCACGAAGCTTGAGGAATGATTCTTGAAAGCCCATCCCCCTTATAGTGAGGGCTCCCAGGGCCAGGATCAATAATGCCATCGCTTTATGGACGGTCTTGGTTTTCATCTTATCTGTCATCCGGCGGCCGGGCTATTTGCCGCCTTTTAAGAAAGGATTCTCGATTCTTACGCCCTCGAAAATCCGGCCGTCAGGCAGGTCTTCGGAGAGGAGGATTTCGGCGCCGCCCCGGATCGCCGCTATGACGACAAGCGCGTCCCAGAAAGATAGCTTCGCGCGGCTTTCGAGCCGGATGGCGCCAAGGACGGAGGAGGCGTCGTTGACGACGATGTCCCAAGCCGCCATGTCCTCGACGATTTCCAGGGCGCGGGCGGGCGGCAGGGGGCGGGGGATCTTTCGGGTCAGGGTGACGTAGAGTTCCTGGAGAATCTGGACGCTGATGACTCCCGTCCCGGACCGCCAAAGGTCAATGAGGACTCGTCGGGCGGCCTCGTGTTTTTCGCCCGCGCTGACGTCGTAGGCGTAGACGAGGATGTTTGTATCGATAAAAGTCTTAGTCCCGCTCATGGAGATTGTCTCGCGGCGCCGGTTTCCCGCCTCCGGTCCCGAGGTCCAATCCTTTCTCGAGGCGGGCGAGCTGGCGTTCGCGGGCCTTAAGGTACCCCGACGAGCGTTCGTTCTTTTCCTCGATGGCCGCCCGGACGTAGTCGTTGAGAGAGCGATCCTCCCGGACTGCCAGCTCCTTGGCCTTGCGAACCAGGGCATAGGGAAGCGACAAGGTCAGGTTCCGCATTTCCAGCTTACGCGTATTCATTAATAATAATGTGTAACACATAAATATGTGATTGTCAAGACAACCTGCCTGTCCTTTTGGCTGAGGGGGGAAACGTTTGGCCATGGGTCTGCGAATGAATTCAGGTTCGGGCGTTCCCCTTTCTAGTTTTCGCGGCTCGAGAGCGGTAAGCGGAGACCGGGCGAGGCTTTCGGGCCGCCGCTATGAAAAGTAAAGAATTGACCCCTGGCTTATTCCCCCCCTATAATCCCATCCATAAAGGCCGAAATGGAAGACATCGCGAAAGGCGTTCGCTCGTTCTCGATCGGCACGGCGCTGAGCCGGGTCGCGGGACTCATCCGCGAGTCCGTCGGCGCCCACCTTTTCGGTGCCGGGGCCGCCTGGGACGCTTTCAACGTCGCCTTCCGGATTCCCAACCTCCTCCGCGACCTATTCGCCGAGACGGCCCTATCCGCTGCTTTTGTCCCCGTCCTGACGGCCGAAAAAGCTAAAAGCAAGGACGCCCAAAACAGGCTGGCTTCCAACATCTTCAACGTTCTATTCCTAGTGACCGGCGCCGTTTCGCTGGCCGGGCTTTTTCTGGCGCCCGCCCTGGCTAAAGGAATCGCCTTTGGATTCGGAAAGGTCCCGGGGAAGATCGACCTGACGGCCCAGTTGACGGCCGTCCTCTTCCCTTTTCTCCTCTTCGTCAGCCTGGGCGCCTGGGCCATGAGCTACCTCAATACCGAAAAATCCTTCTTTGTTCCGTCGGTGGCGCCGGCCATGTTCAACCTGTTCTCGATCCTGGTCCCGGTCCTGACCTACGGCTGGTACGTCGCCCGCGGCAAACAGCCCATATTCGGCATGGCCGTGGGCGTCCTTGTCGGCGGCCTGATGCAGTTCTTGATTCAGATGCCGCTCGTCCGTAAGAAAGGCTTCCGATACAGCCCCTTCCTGAGTTTTCGTGATCCCCAGTTTCGGCGCGTCATGGCCCTGTTCATTCCGGTCGCTATCGGGCTGGCTGGGCCGCGGATCAACGTCCTCGTCAACACGATCCTGGTGACGCCCCTCAAGCAGGGGAGCGTCAGCTGGCTGACCTACGCCTTCCGGATCATGCATCTGCCGCTGGGATTGTTCGGGATCGCCGTCGGGACGGTCGCCCTCCCGTCATTTTCCAGGCTTGTCCTGAATAACGATGTCGTTGCCGTCCGCTCGACCCTCACCGACTCGCTCAAGATGGTCCTGTTCCTGACCGTGCCGACCTCGGCTCTGATCGCTTTCCTGGCGCGCCCCATCACCCGGGTCGTCTATCAGCGGGGCCACTTCACGGCGGCGGACACGATCGCTGTGGCCGGGGCCCTCGTCCTCTATACTCTGGGCATCCCCTTCATGTCCGGCTTGCGGAATGTCGCCGCCGTTTTTTACGCCTACAAAGACGCCAAGACGCCGATGATCGCCAGCCTGGCTTCGGTCGCCCTGACCATCCTCCTCAATGTCTCGCTGATGGGGGTCTTGGGATTCATGATTTTCCCCCTGTCCACGAGCCTGGCGGCGGTCCTTAATGTCTGGATCCTTTTCGCGATTCTTCCGAAGAAGATCGGGGAGTTCGAACTCGGTCCGCTGGGCCGTTATTGTCTGATTCTGACCACGGCCTCCGTTTTGTCCGGGGCGGCCGCCTGGGCCCTCAACGGTCTCTTCGCCCGCTTCGCCGGCGCGTCCTTCTGGGCCGTGCTGGCCTCGGTCATCGTCTGCGGTGGTGCCGCCCTTGTCCTGTTCTATGCCCTATGCCTCCTTCTCGGCCTGGGCGAGGCTAAAACGTATCTGCGGCGGTTCCTGAAGAGGTAGACCATGGACCGTGCGCTGGAGGGCGTCTTTCCCGAGGAATCCGAAATTCCGGCCGCCTTCCGGAGGCACGGACCCCAGCGGCTCAGGGCGTATCTCATCGACGGCGATATCCGAACCTGGCGGGGCGCGTCGCTTCCCGTCCTTTCGCCGATCAGCGTCCGCAAGGGGGGTCGCCTTAAGCGGCTAAGCCTCGGATCGTATCCGGCCCTGACGGCCCGGGAATCCCTGAGGATCCTCGACGCGGCCGGGCGGGCGTTCGGCCAGGGGAGCGGAGAGTGGCCTTCGCTTTCGATCGGCCGGCGCGCGGCCGCCTTCGAAAAGTTTCTGGGCCGAGTCGCCCCGAAGAAGAAGGACATCTGCCGGACCCTGATGTGGGAGATCGCCAAGCCCTATGCCGAGCTCGAGGACGAGTTCGAACGGACCCTCGATTTCCTGCGCCAGGTTCTGGAAGCCGCCCGCGCCCGCGAGCGGTCCTCCGCCAAGCTCGGGCGGGACAAGGGCATCGTCGGGATCGTCCGGGACGAGCCGCTGGGCGTCGCCCTGTGCATGGGACCTTATAATTATCCGTTCTTCGAGACGATGAGCCTGGCCGGGCCCGCCCTGATCATGGGGAATACCATCGTCATCAAGCCGCCGCGCTTCGGCGTCCTTTTCTTCGGGCCTCTCCTCGAGGACCTGCGCGACTGCTTCCCGGCCGGCGCCGTCAACATCCTCTTCGGCGACGGGCCGACCGTCGTCGAGCCGCTCCTGAAGAGCGGCCGGGTCGACGTCTTGGCTTTCATCGGGACGAGCCGCACGGCGAATCATTTGATGGGCCTCCATCCCCATAAGAACAGGCTTCAGGCCATTCTCGGGCTGGGCGCCAAGAACGCGGCCGTCGTCCTGGCGGACGCCGATATCGAAATCGCGGTCAAGGAATCGCTCTTGGGGGCCCTCGCCTTCAACGGCCAGCGCTGCGCCGCGCTCAAAATCTTTTTCGTCCAGGAGCGGATCGCCGCGGACTATATAAAGGCCTTGAAAGAAGGCGTCGAGCGCGTTCGGGTCGGCATGCCATGGATGAAAGGGGTTCGGACGACACCGCTGGCCGACGCCGAAAGGGTCGGCTATCTCGACCGGCTCGTCAGGGATGCCCGGCGGCGGGGCGCCCGTGTCCTCAACGATAAGGGCGGAGCCCATGCCGGATCGCTCTTTTGGCCGACTCTTCTCTATCCCGTCGACGGCCGGATGCGCATTTACCACGAGGAGCAATTCGGCCCGGTCCTGCCCGTCGTTCCCTTCGACCGCGTCGAGGAGCCGCTCGATTTCCTGCGGCGCTCTCCCTACGGCCAGCAGTTGAGCGTGTTCGGCAGCGACCCTTCCAACTTCGGACCCATCCTGGAGGCGGCCCGGACCCAGGTCGCCCGCATCAACGTCAACGCCAAGTGCCAGCGAGGTCCCGACATCTTCCCCTTCACGGGGCGCAAGGACTCGGCCAAAGGGGATTTTTCCCGGGCCGGGATCCTGGACCTCGTCTCGGCCCGCTCGGTTGTCGCTGCCCGCGAGACGGTTCTCGGGACGCGCCTCGTTCGTAGCCTAAAACCTTAGCCCTCCCGTGTCCGGGGATTGCATCTTGGGGGGCGTCCCGTGCTAAAATATAGTGGGGGTATTTAATGGCTGAGCATGAGGGGCTCTTCGGCCGCTTCCTTTCGCCTCCGAAGCCCGCACTCCTCGCGTCGGTCCGGCAACGCTACCGAGCGCGCACGAATTCTTTTTCGACGGCCCTTGTCGTTTCCATCGTCATCCATGCTTGTCTCGGTCTGGCCCTGATCCTAGTGCCTGTCAATCTCGGGAAAAAACCTCCCGAGACAGAGCAAGTTTCACTCCGGCGGGCCGTCGAGGAAATGGCGGGGGAGAATCCCGCGGACCCGGAGATGGAGGCCTTTCTTGCCGAGGCGGGGCGAAGCGGGCTCCTGAACGACCTCGGCAAGGTCAAGATCGCGGGGACCGGGTTCGTGGACGGGATGAAAACCGAGGTTTTCAAGGCGATCCTGAAGGCTTCCCTAGCCGCACGGGGCAAGAGTTTGGCCGATCTTCTACGGGAGAATCCCAAGCTCGTCCTTCCCGACGGATCCCATGCGTTTGTCTCGGCCGTGGACCAGGAACCTTCGAGCCTGACCATCAGCGTTCTTCCCAAAAAAGACCTGGCCGCGATGGAAGAGGCCGCCCGGCTCGCGGAAGTCCGAAAAACCGAGAAAGGATACCTTGCCGATGGGAGTCTTGTCCGGGTCCAAACTCCCAAGGGAGATGCCATCGTCCCGTCCGAATATTTTTTCAGGACGTGCCCCTATGAAAAGATCCTATCTTGGGGAGCGGGCCTTTTCTTTTTCTCGGCGGGTTTTCCGCTGGACCTTAGGGGATCGACTGCGCCCGGCGTCGACGCGGGGATCGGCAAGGATGCCGGGATCGCTGCCGCGCCGGCGGCGATTTCCGAGTCGGGTCTCATCCGGGTCCTTCTCGTGCGCCGTCCGACATCGGGCCGAGCCTCCGCTCAGGTCGAAGCCGGAAAAGGGACGGTTTCCGGGTCGCGGAACGGAAGGAAACCTTCGAACGGAGATTTCGCCGCGATCCTGGACAAACTTATGCCGTTGGCCGAAAACGAGCAGGTGACCGGCTTCGTCCGGGACCGCCTGGACACCGCGGACCCGGACGCTTCCGAGACGGCGGCTCTGGTCGGCGCCTTCTTCCAGAACAACCTCAACTCCGTCATTTTCGACCTCACGGATCTTGCGGCCGGGTTCGACTGCCTCGAAGAGCTCTACTTCAATAAAGCCCTCGCCTTCCGGATCGCGGACCTTTGGAACAGATTTCGGGAGACAAAAACCGGGACGGAATGCCTTTTCTATTTCGCCTCTCAGTACGATTTCGAGCGGCGCGCCCTTGAGCGGCTTTTCGCGGCTCAAGCCGAAGCCGAGGCCTTTCTCGCCGGCCGCAGCAGAACGGCCGAGCTCTTCGAGAAAGAGAGGAAGAGCCAGGTCGTCAGGGACATCGGCCGCAAGGTCCTGGCCGAGATGAAGAAAAAAGGATACGCCGAACCGGCCGAAGTCCTGAGCGCCTACCGGCGGGAGCAAGAGCGGATTTATCGGTATCTGATCGGACAGGGCGGCGAAGCCAGGGACCGGGGACTGTTCGCCCTCGGATGTTATTATTGGGATTTCAAGCGTTACGATCTGGCCGTGCGGGCTTGGATGGAAATCCGCCCCTCACACGACAACGCGGCCTTTAAAAAAATTCGGGTCATCCTCTCGGGCAGCGAGAGCCCTGAGAGGAAGATATTGATAATTGATAATGTTCTCAAATGGGAGGACATTCGGGGCTCGGACGCGTTCCTCCTTCGCCTGGTCAAGTTCGGCAAGTGGCGGACGCGCGGCGGCTGATCGCTAAAAAAAGACTTTGCCAAGGCTCGAAAAGATTGCTATTTTATTATCAAAGGAGGGCCCATGGAGGAACAGATCGGGAAAATCAGCCATTTCTTTGCCAAGATCAGCGTCGGGATCATCGAGGTCGTCAAGGGCGAGCTCAAGGTCGGCGATAAAATCCATATCAAGGGCCATACCTCGGACTTCTTCCAGGTCGTGGAGTCCATGCAAAGCGAGCATAAGTCCGTCGCCGGCGCCAAGGCGGGTGATTCGGTGGGCATTAAAGTCGTCTCTCCCGTCCACGAGCATGACCTCGTCTTCAAGGTCCAGCCCGACTGAAACAGGCCGGGGAGCGGCCGGCAGAGTCCCCCTTACTTGAGGCAGGTTTCAACGACGGCCTTGACGTAATAGCGGCGCGTTTCAGCGTCGTCGAAGCCCTTCCCGGCCAGCGGGCGGAAGGCGCGGGGCATCAACGCCGGCAGAATGATCGCCGAAACGATGTGGACGGTCTTCAGTCTGACGGCGCTCTCCGCTTCCCTCAACATCCGCTGCGACCGCCGCTTCAACTTCCGGGGCTCCAATTTGACGCTCACCCTCAGTCTGTGGAACGTCCTCAACCGGAAGAACGTGGCGGCCGTCACCTGGAATGCGATCGGACGGAAGCCGGGAAAAATCCTGGGCTGGGGTCTGCTGCCCGTCCTGGGCGTCGAGTTCGAGTTCTGAAGGTCCGGCCGGGCGGGACTCCGCTCCGGGATCAGGCGAGCGGGGAGGATCCTTGGATCAGGGAGAGGTATTTTTTGCCCTTGCCGTGAGGGTTTAAGGCTTCCGTGATGCGAAGTTCCTTGGTCTTGGACAAATCGATCGTCTCCCTGTGCTCCCCGGAATCGATGACCTCCACGGTCGGGCCGCGCAGGTCGGCTTCGTGGACTTCCCGGACGACGGCGACGCGGCTATCGCTGAGAGCGACGATCGTCCCGACCGGCCAGATCCCCATGAACCGGAAGAACTTGTCGAGGAGCGCGGGGTCGAACATCTTGCCCTTCTCCAGGTTCATGACCTCATAGATCTTATCGGGCGGATAATCCTTCTTGTAGGAGCGCTTGAGGGCGAGGGCGTCGTAGACGTCGCAGATCGAGACCATCATCGAGGCCGGATGGGGCTTCCTCGGATAGGCCAGTTTCGGGTAGCCGGTCATGTCGTAGCGGATATGGTGTTCGTAAGCGACGATAACGGGCAGGATGCCCAGCGTGTCTTTGTAGTCGTCGAGGATCTTGGCGCCCAGCACCGGATGGTCTCGGATCTGGATATACTCCTGTTCGGAGAGTTTCGTCCTTTTCTTGAGGATGCCCAGGGAGATGCCGAGCTTGCCGACGTCGTGATAGAGGGCGGCGATGCCGAGATCCAGGACCTCGTCCTTGGGGAATTCGAGCTTGGAGGCGAAGAACATAGACAGCAGGGTCACATTCAGGAGATGGGCGAAGGTCACCAAGTCTTTCTCCTTGACGGAGACCAGGTTCAAGAGGTCCTGGTGGCGTCCCACGAAGTCTTCCATCAGGCTGAGGACGTTGAAGCGCAGGTCGAGATAGTCGATCTCCTCCTCGTTCAAGACCTGGTTCAGGCTGTGGGAGACGGATTGGATCGAATTTTCGTATTTCATCCGAATCTCGTCGACGGCCCCTTCGGGACTCTCGCCCTTGACCAGGGCCCGCAACCGTCCCGCCCGGATGTTCTGGATGCCGTGTAGGTTGAAGTATTCCTGCTCATCGACCTTGTCCAGCCGCCGGGTCCTAGCCAGGAAGACGGCGAATCCGTGCAATTCCTCGAAGCGGAGACCCTGTTGGAAAATGATCCGTTCGATCCGGCTCTCCTCGAGGAAGCTAATCAGGGGACCCAGCTTCTGGCTCAAGTTGAAGAAGATCTCGTCTTCCCAGGCCAGCTCCCCCTTGACGATCCCCAGGGTCAATTCCTTCCTGCTCTCGAGGATCTCTTCCAGCACGGCGAAGAGGCGTTCTGTGAATTCCTTGAATTTCGGATGGTTCTCCGAGTAGATCTTGCCGGCTTGGATCGTGTTCATCAGGTAGATGAAACAGGACTTGACCTTATCCCTCACCCCAGGCCTCCAATACGCGGAAAGCCTCCTGCCGGACGCGGCGGTTCCAGACGTCCTTGCGCTGGGCCAGGGACGTCAGGAACGGCCTCGCCTCGCGGAGGTCTTTGGCTTCTATGATGCGGATATGCTTGATCAAGGCCCTGTTCCTCGTCCCGTAAGGGGATTGGATGTAGAGGAGCTTGGCCAGGGCGACGTGGCGGGAGCGCTCGCGTTTCGCCAGCAGGACCAGGGCTTCCGCCTTGATCTGATCGTCCTTCCTGTCCAGGGCCGCGAACAGGAATCGTTCATCGACCTCGCTCTGTCCTTCCATGGCTTGCAGGGCGCGAACCTTGACGCGCTTTTCGCCCAGGAGATAGAGGGTTTTCAAGAGGTCCAGACTGGCGGGCGCCGCGATGTTCTTGAGGCTGTCGGCGATCCGTTCCAGGAGCGGGCTGGAGCCTTTATTTCTCTCCAGGCGTGTTTTGAAATCGGCCAGGGATGACGGAAAAAATCTAAGGTAGGCCCGAAGCAGAGTGGGCGTCGCAATCTTATCGCCGAAGATCTTGTCCAGGTATGTCTCTTGCTCGTGCAGGCTTTCGCCCAGACCATCGACGAAAGCGTCGAGGGCGGGCGAGCTGTCTCCGCGCAGGATCAGGCTTTCGACGAGCCCGGCGAGATCCGTCCTCAGCGACTCGTAAGCGGGGACGGCCGCCAGGCGTTGCTTCTTGGTCTCGAGGACATCCCAGAGCGGGCGGAGATAATCGAAGTTCTCTTCCTGCGCGATGGACTCCCACTCTTCTCGAATCCTCTCCAGGCTCTTGACTTCGAATTCGGCGGCCGTCTCCCGGGCGAGGAGGTTGAGATGGAAGAAGCGGTAGCTCTGCGCCAGCAGCGTCTGGTCGAATTCCATCTTCTTTTCGAACTCGATTTCGGACAGAAGGCTGGCCAGCGTCTGACGGTAGACGTCGCTCAGCAGCAGGCTGGAGGATCCGGACAGCAGCGTCCGGATTTTTCGCTCGACCTCGGGACGCCGGTTGGCGTGGTCGTCGGTCTGGAAGAGCGCCCGCAGGGAGGCGGAGATCTTCATGTGCCGTTCCTTGGAAATGATCCTGGAAAAGACGCTGAAGCTCAGGGAGTCGAATTTGTCGTCTCCGATGATCTCCTCCCAGAGCGTGGAAGCCAGGTCCTGTTCGCTCAAGTCCGAGATCATCACCTTGAGCTGCTCGAACTTCGTCTCGGGCGGGGCCTTGCGGACGGCCAGCAGAGACTTGAGCAAATCCCTGGCGCAGGTACGGTACTTGTCGGTGGCCGTCTCTTTGAGGTAGCGGAAAAATTTGAAGAAGTGGCGCTGAAGCTCCTCGTTCTGGATCAGGTCCTCGGTGTTGAACTTGTGGGCGACCTTGTCGAAGCTCTCGGCCAGCTGGCCGAGCTTGGTCCTGTCGTCCTCCTCAACCGCCTCCATCAGAAGGTAAGGCCAAATGTCCTTGATCTCTTCGCCTTCGCCGCGCAGAAGCTGGGCATAATCGAGCTCTTCGGCCGTGACGTGGACGACGCGTTCGCTCTTGAGGATGGCCCGGACGCCGCCCGCCTTGATGTACTCTTTGATCGGGAGGGTGATCTTAGCCGCGAACCTGGAGAGCTCGTCGAGCGTAATCCCGCGGCGGAATTCGAGCTTTTTAATCTTGCGGAAGTGGAAGAGCTGGGCCAGCTCGAGGATGATCTTGTCGTCCTCCCAGAAGCGGTTGTCGATGAACAGGGCGTGGGGCGTGAACCCGATCGTCAGGGGAGAGAGGACCTTGAACAGGGTTTCCAGCTTGGCCAACAAGTCGACCACCGTATGCTTGAAGGCGGGATGGTCCATCCTATAGATGGCGGCCATTTTGAAGGCGACTTTGAGAGTCTTGAGGAAATCCCGGATGAGGGAGTCGAGTTCGGAGGCGGAGGAATCCGTCCCCGACAGCGGCGAAGACGATCCGGGTTGTTCGTTGCCCATGAGTTCGCCCTATACGCTAGAATATCCCCTTTCTCCATTATGGAAGGGCGGCTCGGGGGGGCGGAATGCCCCCTTCCGGTGAATCGGGGGGTGATATTTCCGGCGGCCGGGGGTGCCCGGAGCCTCCCCGGCGAATTCGAACTCCCATGTCGTCCCGGCAGACGTTGACCCGTTCGCCGACGCTAAGCCTTAGCCTTTAAGCGGGTATTGAAAAACGGCTCAGGGTCATCCCTATACAAGCCCTCGCCTTAAGGCAGGGGAGTTGAGGGATTGACAGGTCCGGCTTTTCCATATGAAAATGCTCTGACCCCGATTCCAGGAGGAGGACGTCGATGGGCGGCTTTTTCGGAGTCACATCCTGGCAGGACTGCAGCACGGACCTGTTCTACGGGACCGACTACCATTCCCACCTGGGGACCAAGCGGGGCGGCTTGGCCGTCGTCCGCAAGGACGACTTCTTCCGGGTCATCCACAACATCGAGAACGCCCAATTCCGCTCCAAGTTCGATGCGGACCTGGCCGACATGCATTCCTGGGCCGGGATCGGCGTCATCAGCGACACCGACGACCAACCCGTCCTCGTCCGCTCCCACCTGGGCAGCTATGCCATCGCCACCGTCGGCGTCATCAAGAATGCCGAGCCCCTGGCCCGCGACCTCGTCGTCCGGCGTCGGCTTCATTTCACGGAGCTCAGCGGCGGCCTCAACCCGACCGAACTGGCCGCCCTGTTCATCAACCAGGAAGGGAGCTTCGAGGCCGGGATCCGCAGCCTCCAGGACGCGGTCGAGGGGTCCTGCTCACTCCTCGTCCTGACCGAGAGGGGGATCTACGCGGCCCGGGACAAGTACGGGCGGACGCCGGTCGTCGTCGGCCGCAAGGAGGGAAGCTGGGCCGTGACCATGGAGACCTGCGCCTTCCCCAACCTCGACTTCGCCGTCGATCGGTATCTGGGGCCGGGCGAGATCGTTTTTGTAACGCCCGAGGGCGTCGAGACAAGGAAGGCGCCCGAGGCGACGCTGCGAATCTGCGCCTTCCTCTGGGTCTACTACGGCTATCCCGCTTCGAGCTACGAGGGGATCAATGTCGAGTCGGCGCGCTACCGATGCGGGGCGGCCCTGGCCCGGCGCGCCCCGGCCGCCGTCGATTTCGTGGCCGGCATCCCCGACTCCGGCGTCGGCCACGGCCTGGGCTTCGCGGCCGAGGCCAAGCTTCCTTTCAAGCGGCCCTTCGTCAAGTACACCCCGACCTGGGCCCGGAGCTTCATGCCCCAGAACCAGGATGTCCGCGACCTGGTGGCCCGGATGAAGCTCATCCCGATCCGGGAGCTGATCGATGGGAAGAAGTTTCTGTTCTGCGAGGACTCCATCGTCCGGGGGACCCAACTTCGAGACACGATCAAGAGACTCTATAATGCCGGGGCCCTCGAAGTCCACATGCGGCCGGCTTGTCCTCCCCTCGTCTATGGCTGTAAGTTCCTGAATTTTTCGATCTCCCGCTCCGAGCTGGACCTGGCCGCGCGCCGGGCCATCCGGGAGATCGAGGGCGCCAAGGCCAAGGACCTCTCGGACTATACGAGCCACGATACCGACAAGTGCCGCGAGATGGAGGAGCGGATCCGCGCCCGCCTCAACCTGACGACCCTCAAGTATCAGCTGCTGGACGACCTGGTCGAGGCCATCGGGCTCTCCAAGGATAAGCTCTGCACCTACTGTTGGGACGGTCAGGGCTAGGGTTTCCGGCTTAACAAAGTTCCGAACGAAGTGAGAAGGCCGAAGCCGAAGTCCGTCCTCTTTCAAGGGAGGAGACACGATCCGAGGAGGGAACGGACGAGATGGCGAAAAAATTGTCCCATCAAGAATTCATCAAGCTGGCCATCGAGAAGCTGAGGACGGGGACGTTCAAGGGCATTCATTCCGTCTACAGCGGATTCAACGAAGCGTTCAGGGTCTATTACGATGGGGAGGACCCAATCCAGGTCACAACCGCGTTCGCGGCCGAGGGGAAAATCTTGCTCCGGCCCGTTCGGCACGGCGTCATGCTCTATCTTCCGGGCGAAGCGCCGGCCGCGGCCAACAGGGGCGAGCAGGCCCTCAAAAAGATGGGTCTGGCCTAACGGCCCGGCGGACTTAAAGATGCCGGAATCCGCGATCAGGCCGATGTCCAGTTTCGCGTTCTCATGAAGATAGGGTTCGATCGAATCCGGGCCGACCGCGTTGGATTATTGAGGCCATGTCCTCTTGACCGGGTGGGCTTCGGTGTTGAATAAGACTTCGTCGAAGGGGAGAGTCTCGTCCGGGGCGAACAGCAGATAGAGATACTTCAAAGTTTCGGCCAGGAAAAAGCTCGGCATGCTGTCGCTTTTCTCCTTGGTCACGACATCCTTGAGCGACGCGTAGCCCGCGTCCGTCCGGCAGTATTTGACCAGGCCATCGAAGAACGCCTCGCCCATCCGGAGATAGCGGGGGTCCTTCGTATAGTGAAAAAGGTAATAGGCCGATTCGATGATTTCCGGCCGGAGGACATAAGGTTTTTCAAGGACCTCCAGGGTCGAGTAATCGATGAGCTCGGGCTCGATCCCATGCAAGTTCCACATTCTCATGCAGGAATCTTGGAGCCTTGAGGCTCCGTCCAGGTCGCCGCTCAAGGCCAGGACGGCCGGGAAGAAGGCGGTCAGGGCGCCGAATTGAGTCGAGAGACGCCGTCCGGTCTCCATGTCGACCTGGCCATACCAAAGGCCTCGGGCCGAATCGTCGGCCAGATAAGATTGAACGGCCCTGAGGCCGCTGTCCCACAAGCGCCGGCAGTCCTCGTCCCCGAACAGGAGCCAGGCCTTGAGCAGGTACTCATAATAGGAATCGATCATCCCGTCGATATGGCTGGTCTTATCGATCCAGGCGCCGGTCTCGACGTTGATCGTGGTGCCGACCAGGCCGAGGGCGGACCTGCGCTTGGACAACTCGACCAGGGCTCTCTTGCTCTTCTCGTAGAACACCGGCTTTCCCGTCAAGCGGCTCAAGGTCCCGAATTCGATAAGGGCCGTTCCGATCTCGGCCGGGTTGTTGACGGCATCCCGGGTTCGGCCGGTCCGGAGGTTGACGTAGCGGTAAGGCATCCCGGTCGGAGAATCGTAAATGGGAAGGAGCCGGCGGCCGAGGTCTTCGGCCAGTCTCAGGAAACGGACATCTCTATCCCACTCATAGGCCGTTAGGAGGCCTCCCAACAGCCGGATCGTGACCTCGAAGCTTTGAATTTCGATGTCGACGTCGAAAGACAAGCGTTCGAAGATCAAGGCCTTCGCCTCGTCGGCTTCCGCCTTGAGTCCCATCAGGATCATGGTGTCCAGGGCGTCGACGGGAGTCATGAGCAATGAAGTCCCGTACCAATCACGCGCGCCCTTGCTCAAGGGTTTCAGCTCATCGTGTCCCCAGGCATAAGATTTGTATGCGCTCCAGGCGTGACGAAATTCCTTCTTGACCGTTTCTGCGGTCTGGCTGGTGCGGTCGTTCGTCGATAACCCCCTGAGGCAGGCCAAGACCAGAACGGGGCAGATCGTCGCCAAGAGAAGGGAGGTCACTTTAGGGGTCGGCATCATCATCTTCTCCTTCCCGGAGTTTCCGGGAAGAACCATAGCATAATGAATGAAGGGGGGTCAATTTTCGGGACTTGCGGGCGCTTCCCAGGCTCCGATGACCCCGAGCGCGTCCTCCGGAGACCGGGCTGCCCGGAGGTCCTGGAGGAGATGCCTGTTTTGGGCCGCCCGGCTGGCCAGGCCCAGCAGCTTGACCTGGATATCGGGAGTTTGTTCGGGAGAGATGATCAGGAACACGATCTCGATCGGTTTCTCCGTCGAGACGTCGGAGACGCCGCGCTTGGTCAGCCCCAAGGCGATAAGAGGGGAAGCCAATCCGGGAACTCGGACATGAGGGAAGGCGACACCCTCGTTCAGAAAGGTCGAGCCCTGGTCCTCCCGTTTCATAACGGCCTCATATAATTCCGCCGGCCCCTCAAGTCCGCCCTCGGCCCCCAAAGACGCCGCCAGCGTTCGGAGGACGGCCTCCTTGGAAACGGGCGCATCCCAGATGAGGATGCGCTCCGGCGCAAGGGTTCCGGTCAAGGTCAACGCAGGGCCGGTCCCGGCTTCGGCCTGAAACGGCACTTTCGCGCGCGGCAGCCCTTCGGGGATCTCCAGGGAGGGCTTGGCCTGAACGGGTTCTTCCGTCCTGGTGTCGAGAACGATGACCGTGATCCCCTGCGCCTTCCCGATGAGCGCCTCGACGATGTTGCGCTTCCTGCCAAGCCGTCTCCAGAGCGGCATCGGCTTGGGACTCCCCAGGACGACGTGCCCGACCCGATATTCCCTGGCGAAGCTCAGAATGGTCTCGACGATGTCGTCTCCCTTGTAGGTGAAGACCATGGCCCCCAGCTGCTTGGCCAGGGTCAGGGTCTCGGAGAGAATCCGCTGGGTTCGGGCGTCGATGGCGGTGGCGCCCTCGGACCGGGTTTGAACGTAGACGGCATACCAGTTCCGATTGAGCTTCCCGGCCAGGCGCGATGCGTAGCGGAGGAGTTTCTTGCTGTTGGGGCCGTGCGAGCTCAGGCAGACCATGACCTGGTCCGGGGCCCGGACGGCCTCCTCCTCCGAGACTTGGCGTCTGCGGAGGTCGATCTGGGAGGCCAGCTCGCGCAGGGTCAGTTCGCGGAGCCGCTCCAGATTCGAGGCCGTGAAGAAGTTGGCCAGGGCCGTCCCGATCCGCTCTTTGGGATAGATCCGGCCTTCTTCCAGGCGTTTCCTGAGGTCTTCGGTCGTCAGGTCGACGTCCACGATCTCGTCCGCGTCGGCCAGGACGGAATCGGGCAAACGCTCGCGGACCTTGACCCCGACGGCCATTTCGACCGTCCCGTACAAACTTTCCAGGTGCTGGACGTTCATGGTCGTGATGACATGGATGCCCGCCGCCAGGAGGTCTTGGACGTCCTCGTAGCGTTTCGCGTTCCGGCTGTTGGGCGCGTTGGTGTGGGCCAGCTCGTCGACCAGGGCCACTTGAGGCCGACGGGACAGGACGGCGTCGACGTCCATCTCCTCCAGGGCGATGCCGCGATAGTCCTGACGGCGGCGGGGGACGACTTCGAGGCCCTCGGCGAGCTTGACGATCTCGGCCCGGCCGTGCGTTTCGAGAAGGCCGATGACGACATCGATCCCCTGGTCCTTGAGACGATGCCCCTCGAGGAGCATCTGGTAAGTCTTGCCGACCCCGGCGCAGTAGCCGAGATAGACCTTGAGCTTTCCCCGCTGGGCCCAGCGGATCATCCTCAAGAACGAGTTCGCCCTATCGCCCGGCATGATCCCCCCTATCGCCGTCGTCGAGAGCCAAGTTCAGGACTAAGACGTTGACCCGCGGCTCTCCCAGGAAACCCAGCCAGCGGCCTTCCGCGAGGGCTTCGATCCGGGCTTGCACGGCCGCCGCGCTCAGGCCCCGGGCCCGCGCGACCCGGGGCGCCTGGAGGAGGGCGTTGGCGAGGCTGATATGCGGGTCGAGGCCGCTCCCCGAAGCCGTTACGGCGTCGACGGGCACAGGGACATCGGGAGGAAGCCCGTTCTCCGTGCGATAGGCGAGCGCTCGTCGGCCGATCGTCTCGATGAGCGTCCTGGATGTCGGGCCGAGATTGCTGCCCCCGGACCGAATGGCATCATAGCCTGTGCCGGCGGCCGAGGGCCGGGGGTGGAAATAGCGTGCTCCCGAAAAAGACCGGCCGAGGAGAGTCGAACCCTCGACCCGTCCGTCCCGGACCACGAGCGACCCGTTCGCCTTGGCCGGGAAAACGGCTTGGGCGACCGCCGTCACCAGGGCTGGGTAGAGACCACAGACGACGGCCGCCAGGATGACGGTCGCTCTCAGGGCCGTCCCGAATTCCCGGAGGATCGCCTTCATGTTCGTCCGTCCTTTCCCATCTTAGACAAGATGAAGCGCGTTCACAATGAGATCCACGAGCTTGATCCCCGGGAAAGGGGCCAGGACGCCCCCCAGGCCGTAGATCAGTAGATGCCGCCTCAGGAGGGCGGCGGCCGGCATGGGCCGGAAGCGCACCCCGCGCAGGGCCAGGGGCACGAGGGCCAGGATGATCAGGGCGTTGAAGATGACCGCGCTCAGGATGGCGCTCGCCGGGGACGCGAGTCCCATGATGTTGAGTGGGGCGATCGCCGGGAAGACGCCGACCAGCAAGGCCGGGATGATGGCGAAATATTTGGCGACGTCGTTGGCGATGCTGAACGTCGTCAAGGCTCCCCGCGTGATGAGCATTTGTTTGCCGATCTCGACGACCTCGATGAGCTTGGTCGGGTTGGAGTCGAGGTCGACCATGTTCCCCGCTTCCTTGGCGGCCTGGGTTCCCGTGTTCATGGCGACGCCGACGTCGGCCTGGGCCAGGGCCGGGGCGTCGTTGGTGCCGTCCCCGGTCATGGCGACCAGATGTCCGGCGGCCTGCTCGCGGCGGATGAGGGTCAACTTGTCCTCGGGCCGGGCCTCGGCGATGAAATCGTCCACGCCGGCCTCCCGGGCGATCGCGGCGGCCGTCAGCGGATTGTCCCCCGTTATCATGACCGTCTTGATCCCCATGGCCCGGAACCGCTCGAAACGGTCCTTGAGCCCTCCTTTGACGATGTCCTTGAGATGGATGGTCCCCAGAACTCGGGCTCCTTCGGCGACCAGGAGCGGCGTCCCGCCCGAGAAGGCGATCTGGCTGACGGTGTCGTGGACTTCGGGAGGAAGTCCGTTCCCGAGGAAGGCCTCGATCGCGTCCGGGGCGCCCTTGCGGATGCGGCGGTTCTCGATGTCGACGCCGCTCATCCTCGTCTGGGCCGAAAAAGCGATGAACCGGGCGTCCGGCATGTCCGCGATCGAACGCCCCCGCAACCCGTAGCTTTTAGCCAGGACGACGATGCTCCTTCCCTCCGGAGTTTCGTCCGCCAGGGACGCCAACTGGGCGGCGTTGACCAGCTCCTCGGCGCCGACGCCGGGGGCCGGCTGGAAGGAGGCGGCCTGACGGTTCCCGAGGGTGATTGTTCCCGTTTTATCGAGGAGAAGGACGTCCACGTCCCCGGCCGCTTCGACGGCGCGGCCGCTCATGGCCAAGACGTTTGTCCGGACCATGCGGTCGATGCCGGCGATTCCGACGGCGTTGAGGAGGCCTCCGATCGTCGTCGGGATCAGGCAGACGAGGAGAGAGACCAGGGCCGTGACCGAGAAGGGAACGCCCGAGTAGCGGCCGAAGAAGTTTAATGAAATGATGACGACCAGGAAGATGAGGGTCAAGGCCGAGAGGAGGATGGTCAGCGCGATCTCGTTCGGCGTTTTCTGCCGCCGGGCCCCTTCGACCAGCCCTATCATCCGGTCCAGGAAGCTCTCGCCCGGGTCGGCCGTGACCCGGACCTTGATCCAATCGGTCAGGACCCGCGTCCCTCCGGTGACCGCGCTCCGGTCCCCGCCCGCTTCCCGGATGACGGGGGCGGATTCGCCCGTGATGGCCGATTCGTCGACCGTGGCGATCCCCTCCAGGATCTCGCCGTCGGCGGGGATGACCTCGCCCGCGGAGATCAGGATGAGGTCCCCCTTCCGCAGGCGTTCGGCCGGGAGCCGTTCGACCCGCCCTGCGCTGTCGAGGCGGTTGGCCGCCGTGGTCGTGCGGGTCTTGCGAAGCTCATTGGCCTGGGCCTTGCCCCGTCCTTCGGCCAGAGCCTCGGCGAAATTCGCGCCGAGGACCGTGAACCACAGCCAGGCCGTGACCTGGAAGACGAAGCCGGGGCGGTCCGGACCGGCGCCCAGGATAAGCCCGAGCGTCGTCAGGGCGGCTCCGATTTCGGTCACGAAGATCACGGGGTTCTTCAGAAGCGAGCGGGGGTTGAGCTTCCGGAACGCCTCGGGGACGGCCCGGACCAGGATCCGGCGGTCGAAGAGCGAAAACTGTCTTGTCGCCAAGGTCATGACTCCTTCAGAACAGCGCTCGCGACCCGACCATCAGGAAGTGCTCGACGATCGGGCCGAGCGCGAGCGCCGGGAGGAAGGTCAGGGCTCCGACGATTATGATCGTGCCCACCAGAATCAGCGTGAAGGTCATCCCCCCGACCGGGAAGCTCGCGCCGGACGGAAGGACCCGCTTTTTGCCGGCCAGGCTTCCGGCCAGGGCCAGGACGGGGACGATCATCAAGAAACGGCCCGCCAACATGGCCAGCCCCATGGTCGCCGAGAACACGGGATTCGTGGCGGTGAGTCCGGCGAAGGCGCTGCCGTTGTTGCCCAGCGCGGAAGAATAGGCATAGAGGATCTCGCTCAAGCCGTGAGGGCCCCGGTTGCCTAAGCCGGAAATCCCCCAGCCTCTGACCGCCGCCCAGGCCGCAAACCCGAGAATGCCCAGGATCGGGACGAGCAGGGCCAAGACGCTGACTTTGACTTCATAAGAGGTGATCTTTTTTCCCAAATACTCCGGTGTCCGTCCGATCATGAGCCCCGTCAGGAAGACGGCCACGACCACGAAAATCAGTATCCCGTACAGACCCGACCCGACGCCTCCGAAGACGACCTCGCCGAGCTGGATGTTGAAGAGGAGGACGAGACCGCCCAGGGGCGTGAAAGAATCGTGCATCGAGTTGACGGCCCCGCAGGAGGCGCTCGTCGTGACCGTGGCGAACAGGGCGGAATCGAAAACGCCGAATCGGACCTCCTTCCCTTCCATATTGCCGCCGGCCGGGTCCAGGCCCAGCGCCCGCCAACGGGGATTGCCGGCGCTCTCGACACGCCAGCAAGCAAGGACGGCCGCCAGAAAGATCAGGGCCATGGCCGCCCAGACGGCCCAGCCGTGCCGCCGGTTGCGGACGGACCGGCCGAGATAGAAGGTAAGGCCGCTCGGGATGAGGAAAATGGCCAACATCTGGATGAAGTTGGAAAGGGGCGTCGGGTTTTCGTAAGGATGGGCGGCGTTGGCGTTGAAGAAACCGCCCCCGTTCGTGCCCAGCATTTTGATCGCCGCTTGGGAGGCCGCCGGGCCCTGGGGGATCGTCTGGAATTCGGTCGTCGGGTAGGGCCGGACATTTTGGATAACGCCCTGGGAGGTCAGGAAGATGGAGAGGAGGAGGCAGATCGGCAGGAGCAGATAGAGATTGATGCGGACAAGGTCGACCCAGAAGTTCCCGATCGTCTTGGCCGATGACCGGGCGATCCCCCTGACCAGGGCGGCTGAGACGGCGATACCGGCCGCGGCCGAAACGAAATTTTGGAAGGTCAGCCCGACCATTTGGGATAGATAGGAGAGGGTCGTCTCGCCCGCGTAGTTTTGCCAATTCGTGTTGGTCGTGAAGCTTGCCGCCGTGTTGAAAGCGAGGCCGGGCGGCACCGGACCCCAGCTCTGGGGATTCAGCGGGAGGAGATGCTGGAAGCGGAGGATCGCGTAAGTGAAGGCGAACCCGGCCAAGCTGAAGGCGAGGAGAGACGTGCCGTACCGTTTCCAATCCTGCTCCGTCCGGGGGTCCAGGCCGGCGAAACGGAATACGAATCGCTCGAGCGGTTTCAGGACCGGGTCCAGGACCGTCTTTCCGCCGGGGTCCAGGACGCGGACGAGATAGAGGCCGATCGGCTTGGCCAAGAAGAAGAGGGCCGCGAGAAAGAGCGCGAGTTGAATCCAGCCGTGGAGGTCCATGGATCGCTCCCGTCCTAAAACTTCTCCGGTCGAACGATCGTGCAGAAAAGATAAACGCTTAAGAGAAGTCCGAGCAGGATTCCGAGAAGAGACGCCATGGGATTAAAGCCTTTCGCAGGCCTGGAGGCCGAGCCCGCAGAGCGCGAAGAAAGCGATCGCGATCAGGATGAATCCGAGGTCGGTCATGGAAGGTTCCCCTTGGGGCTGGCCCGGTCGGCACGTCTCAGGGTGAACGTGAAGGTCGACCCCCGGCCCTCGACGCTTTCGACGCCGACCGAGCCTCCGTGCGCCTCCACGATTTCCTTGACGATGGCCAGACCAAGCCCGGCTCCGGTCTCGGTCCCTTGATCGGGGACCCGGAAAAAGGGCTCGAAGATGCCGTGCAGATAGGCCTGGGGAATGCCGCCGCCGGTATCCGCGACCGAAAAGCGGACCCAATCTTCTTCCGGCTTCGCCGCCAGAGTGATCCGGCCGCCGGGCGGGGTGAACCTGAGAGCGTTCGTGAGGAGGTTGGCGAAGACATGGTGGATGCGGGTTCTGTCGGCCCAGACGTCGGGCAGGCCTCCGGGAATGTCGGCGTCCAGGGCTAGCCCTTGATCCTGGGCCGTGCGCCGGTACGGTTCAAGCGCCTCCCAAACCAGAGCCTGGACTCCGATGGCCTCGAATTCGAGCCGGGCCCGTCCCGACTCTATCCGGCTGAGGTCGAGGAGGTTGTCGAGGATGCCGTGGAGGCGATCGCTGTCCTCCCGGGCGGCGACCAGGAGCTCGGCCTGCTTCTCGTTCAGCGCTCCGACCTTTTCCTCGAGCAGAAGGTGGATCGCCATCCGGACCGAGGTCAAGGGCGTCTTGAGCTGATGGGAAACGGTCGAGATGACGCCGCGCTTGATCTCGTCCTGCTGGCGGAGCTGGGTCACGTCCTGGAAGACCAGGATGACTCCGGCCGGCCGCCGGTCGTCGTCCAGGATGGAAACCGCTTCGGGGCGGAAGTACCGTTCCTCGCCGTCGACGAAGCGCTGGACGAGCTTGGGCGAAATCTTGGGCCGAGAGGACGGGGCCGCCAAAGCGGCCTCGTCGAAAAGGCGCCGGAGCCAATCGTCCGCCAGGTCGCCGAGACGTACGCCGGGCTTGAGTCCGAAGACGCTCCCGGCCGCTTCGGTTGCGACCTCGACCGCGCCCTCAAGGTCCACGACGGCGGCTGCCTCCGGCAGGCTGTCGAAGGCCCGCTGGGTCGCCCGCTGGACCCGGACGAACTTGGCCTGGTCGCTGCGGCGGAATTCCCTGAGGCTGGCCGCCATGGCATTGAAGGTGTCGGACAGCCGTCCGAACTCGTCGCGGGAGCTGCCCCGGACGATGAGGTCCAGGTTGCCGCGCCGAATTTCGTCGGCGGATTGCGTCAGATGGCGGATCGGACCCAGGATCCAGCGTCCGGCCAGGACGACGAAGCCGGCCGCTACGATCGTTCCGACGAAGAGGAGGATGACCATCTGCCTTCGCGCGCCCGCGGCGACGCGTCGGGCGCGGTCGTTCGCTTCGAGCATGTTCCGCTGATTCATCTGGAGGATGTCGTCCGCGGCATTCTTAATACGTCCGAACAGAGGGAGGAGGCTCGCGAAGTAGACTTCGGTCCGGCGGGCGAGCGGATCTGCCGGGGCGACGAAACTTCCCAGGATGTTCCGGTATCGTTCGTAGAGTTCCCGGAGCTCGAAGGCTCTCTCTTTCTCTCCGGGGACGGTCAGGTTGTTCAACTCAGTTTGGAGGGCCTGTTCAAAGAGTGCCTGGTTCTTGGCGATAAGCTCGTTCCCTCTCGGCCCGTATCCCAGGAGGCCGAACAGGACGCCGCTGTCGATCCGCTCCAGGGCCTCCTTCATGGTCTGGCTGGCGATGACGCTCCGGTAGTTTTCGCGCAGGATGACGTCGACGGAGGCTCCCAGCCTCGTCAGGTAGAGAATGCTCTGGACGCCGAGGAGCCCGATGATCAACAGCAGCCCTCCGAATCCCAGCGACAGCTTAGAGCGGACTCCGAGCATCTTTATTTCCTCTCTCGTATGTTATACAAAGAACGTGCCAATCCGGCAGTGCTTTTATCTAATTGATAATAAATAAGATAAATGCAGAGCGTCGGCAAGGAGCCTTGCATTTTTCAATAGGCGTCTCAAGCGGCCATTGAAAACTGCGGGGAGGGACGGCCTTAAATCCCGTACTTTTTGCGGCGACGCCAGAGGGTGGCTTGATCGATGCCCAGGAGGGCCGCGGCTTCGGCCAGAGATTTCGAATTCGCCAGGACCCGTCGGATGTGCTGCTCCTCGATCTTGTCGATCGTCACCGGATCGCCGATTCGGGGGGAGGGATCTCCCGGCCAGAGCCCGGCGGGGAGGCATTCGAGGCCGACCCGGTCGGATCGACACAAGATGGCGGCCCGTTCGACGACGTTGCTGAGCTCGCGGAGATTGCCCGGCCAGCGGTAGCGTTGGAGAGCCTGGAGCGCCTCCGGCGTGAAGCCCAGGAACGAGCGATGGTTGACCCTTCCGAAAAAGGCCAGCATGCGTTCCGCCAGGGCGGCCACGTCCTCGGGGCGCTCCCTCAGCGGCGGAATCTCGATCGAAATGACGTTGAGCCGGTAGAAGAGGTCCTCCCGGAATCGCCCTTCTCGGACGGCGAGTTCTATATCAACGTTGGAGGCCGCCATGATCCGGACATCGGCCTTGCGGGTCAGGTTGTCGCCGACCCGTTCGTAGTCTTTGTCTTGGAGGAAGCGCAGAAGCTTGGGCTGCAGGGACGGGGGGAGGTCGCTGATTTCGTCCAGGAAGAGCGTCCCTCCCTCCGAGGCGGCGATCCGGCCCGGGTTGTCGCGGACCGCTCCCGTAAAAGCCCCGCGGACGTGCCCGAACAGCTCGCTCTCCAGGAGCTCGGCCGGGAAGGCCGGGCAGGACACGACGCCAAAGGGCCGGGCGGCCCGGCGGCTCCAGGAATGAACGGCCCGGGCCAGAACGGTCTTGCCCGTCCCGCTCTCTCCGCGGAGGAGGATCGTCGCGTCGGAGGCGGCGACCTGACGCGCCAGGTTCAGGACGCGCTCCATGGCCGGGCTGGCGCTCGTAAAATCAACCTCGGGATGAACCCGCCCCAGGACCTCCTGGAGGGCCGCGACCTTCTGCTCCAGCTCCCTGGCCGCGGACACTTTCTGGACGGCCAGCTTGATCTGGGCCGGCGTGAACGGCTTCGGGATATAGTCGGACGCGCCGCGCCGCATCGCCTCGACGGCCGTGTCGATCGAGGCATAGGCCGTGATGACGATGATCTTGAGCCAGGGCGTCGCGCTCAGCAGCGAAGGGATGAGGTCGAGTCCGTCGTCCGTCCCGAGCCGGAGGTCGACGAAGGCCAGCTCGAACGATCTCCGCGAGGCCTCGGCCAGCGCATCCTGGGCGTTGCTGACGGCGATGACCTTGTGGCCCTCCGTTTCGAGGCAGGTCGTCAGCGTCTTGCGGATGTTGATCTCGTCGTCCACGACGAGGACGTTCAGCCAGGGGCGTTCCGGCGCTTCGGCCATGGTCTTTTTCCACTTAGAGTATAGGTCATTTGGCGGAGTCAATCAAAAAAGGAAAAAGGGCCGGGGGGGTTGATTTTCGGGCAAAATCCGTATATATTGCCGCCGATGATCGTGGAACGAAAAGGTTCAAACGATTGAAATTTTTTTAAGGAGAGGACCATATGCCAAAGACACTGACCAAGGGACAGATCATCGCCGGAGTGGCCGAGAAGGCCGGAATCACAAAGAAGCAAGCCGGCGCCGCGATCGAGGAGCTGGTGACGATGGCCCACAAGAACGCCAAGGACGGGTTCACGGTTCCCGGCTTGGGCAAGCTCGTGCTGGTCGACCGCAAGGCGCGCATCGGCCGCAATCCGGCGACGGGCGAGACGATCCAGATCCCGGCCAAGCGGGTCGTCAAGTTCCGGGTCGCCAAGGCCTGCAAGGACGCCGTCCTCACCTGATTTTGGCATCGGCATCGGACGAACACGGAACGCGGGGCCGCGACCTTTCGGGTGCAGCCCCGTTTATTTTAGATTGTTACGCGGCTAGCGAAGGCTGCGCCGCGGGCTCGGCGCCCGAGGCCGCAGCGGCGGGATTCCCCGACTCGCTCATCGTGAAGATCTGCAGCTGGGCCGACGAATAGGCGATGCCGAGCCATCCCCGGCCGGCGATAAACACCTGCGCCAGCAGAAAGCCGATCCAAACGGCTCCAAGATTCGTCGGGGACAAGGCCGAATGGAGGAGTCTCCAAACGGCGAACATCGCCCACCCGGTGAGACCCAGGAGATAATACAGCCCCAGGGTCAGGACGGGCCGGCGGAAAACGAATCGAACGGAACCGAACAAGGCCTTCAGGACTTTGCGCGAATCCTGAACCGCGATCCGGATCCGGGCATAGTCCATGATCATTTTGATGAGAAACAAAAGGAAAACCCATAGGACGATCCATAGCAGCCTTAGATCGAAGCCGAGCTGTTCGTTGGTCGATCCCTTGCCGGCGGCTTTCAACAGAACGTTCAGCACGATCAGGATGAGCGCGGCCGGAAGCCAAAGGAGGACTGAGCAAAGCGCGAGCCGAAGGAATCGGCCGTAGAACGCGGCGCCGCCGGCGAAAAAGACTCGTCCCGACCGTTTCTCGCTCGACCCGTCCAACAATCCGCGCAGGATTCCGCCCTGGAGAAAAATGGAGGCCAGGAAATAGATCAGGAGGAGGGTCGTGAGCGCGGCCATCATGACGCCCAGGGGACGTCCCGAGGTCGTCAGGGCCTCGAAAAAAAAGTTCGTGTCGGCTTTCTTCATCAATCCGGCGGCCAGACCGCTCCGGCCGAGCGCGGAGGCGAAAACGCTCGAAAACAGCACATAAGCAAGCGAAGCGAACAGGAGGTTCGCCAACCACAGGATCAGGACGATTTTCGGCCGGGAGGTCGCCTCCCGGATCCCTTTGCCGTAAGCGGCTGGTATTTTCATGGCGGCCGTCCCTTTCAAAGCGAAATCAGGGAGAGGAGGCCTTGGAACCAGGC
The DNA here is from genome assembly GCA_963702005.1 of Candidatus Aminicenantota bacterium. GTDB lineage: Bacteria > Acidobacteriota > Aminicenantia > Aminicenantales > JAFGBC01 > JAFGBC01. The sequence continues at coordinate 215,175 of OY969696.1, read as the reverse complement.
CGTGAAGCCGAGCGCGTATTTCAGGACCGGCCCTCGTTTCGGCTCCAGAATCATGCTGTTGTTGGTGAGGTTCAGGTCGAGGACCAGCTTATGGTCGGGGTCGACCTCGGCCCGTACGACCTTGGCGGGGCCGGTATAGGCGAAACGTTTCCAGCGGTCCCGGCCGTCCCAGGTTTCCCGAACCTTGTGTCCGTCGCCGAACTCGACCAGAATCTCCTGAGGAAAGACCCATTCTCCGAGCCGGGCGACGACGACTTCGCTGCGGAACTGCTTGGGGGGCGCCGCGCTCTTCAGGTCTCGCGCGGATTCCGTAGGCCGAACTTGGCCGTCGAAAACGCCGACGGGTTCTTTGACCTCCAAGGAGGTAAGGTCGGTGACGGCGTAATCGAGTTTATCCGGGCTGTAGAGGACTTGGTTGAAGAACCAGGCCAGGTCTTTGCCGCTCACTTCCTCGGCGACGCGGACGAAATCCCCGGTCGTCGGATGGCGGAATTTCCAGCGCTCGTAGTACGTTTTCATGATCCTGGACATTGCGTCCTCGCCCAGCCAGTTTTCGAGCGTCAGCATCATCAAGGCCGCCTTGGAATAGACGTTCAGGCCGTAGCTCGATCCGCTGACGTAATCCCAGGAGTTCTTGACGATCGGATCGAACCGCCCCGAGCCCATCACGGCCACCCGGTGATAATCGAGATCCCCGATCCGGAGGCCGCCGAAATCGATGAGCGACCGGTCGGCGCCGTAATAATGGTTCAGGGCCTTGACTTCGGAGTAGGAGTTGATGCCCTCGTCGAGCCAGGCTTCCTCGAACTCGTTCGAGCCCACGATCCCGTACCAGTAGCCGTGCCCGAACTCGTGAATGGTGACCATTTCGGGGAGTAGGATGCCCTTGGGCATCCAGCTCGTCGTGTCGGCCGTGAACAGCGTAGGATATTCCATCCCGCCGGCGGCCATCGCTCCCGGGGCCGGGTCGACCAGCGTGATCGTCGGGTAGGGATAGGGGCCGTAGTTCCGGCTGTAGAACTCCAGGCCTTGGCGAAGGGCCCGGGCGTAGCGGTCCTTCTGGCCGAGGTGGCTGCGGTGGATGAGCAGGATCATCTCGGTGGAGACGGGCGGGTCGTTTAGAACGAATGTATCCCTGAACTCGACGAACTCCGGGCAGGCCGTCCAGGCGAAGTCGTGAACGTCCTCCTGGACGTGTCGATAGGTCACCGTCCCATCGTCGTTCCGGGTTTCCGCGGTCCGCTTGCCGGTGGCTCCGACGACGTAGTCGGCCGGGACCGTGAGTTCGACCCGGAAGGCTCCGTAGTCGGCGAAGAACTCGGAGTGGGCGTGGTACTGGTGGCAGTTCCAGGCGCCGTTCCAGAAGACGCCGATTTTGGGGAACCACTGCCCGATCATGAAGAAATTCCCGGAGAACCCGGCGCGGGCGAACACCTTGGGCAGCTTGGTCTCGAAATCGATGACCAGGGTGATCGACGCTTGCGGCGCCACGGGCGCCGGCAGATCCACCTTCATCACGGTCTGGTCGTCGGGATTCCGGTCGTCGGGTTGGACGGCGGCCATGGCGCCGGTCAGGTCGGCGCCGTCCCGGACGGCGATCTTTTTGACGGTGATGAAGCCCCAGTTGTCCTTATCCGCCTTGAATCCCCGGTGGGCGCCCCCGCTCTCGGTCATGAAGGTCGTCCGATTGTTCTTGAAGGCGTTCATGTAGAGGTGGAAGCGGAGCTCGCCGACCGGGGTCGCGGAATCGTTGGTCCAGGTCATGACCTCGTGTCCTAGGACCGTTTTCGTGTCGGGAACGAGGCGGGCCTGGATGTCGTAGCTGACGACCTGGCGGCTCAGCGCTCCCCAGAGGCCGCCGCCGGAGATGAGGGCGCTGGCGGCGAATAATAGAAAAGCTTTTTTCATGCGACGCCTCCTGCGAGTCCGATTCTAACATAAGGACCCGGGTAAATCCCTGGCATCCGCGTATCTATCTACGGAATCGGAGAGATCAAGGTTCATGGAATCCTTGGCGTTGGCGCCTTGGCTCGGCGTCTTGACTTCGCGCGCCGGAGGGAGATAACATGATTTCCTAAGAGGCGGCATCAATTCCGGGCAGGACGAAAGGGGAAGTGCTTTCATTGCTCTCAGTCAAGAATATCGGGAAATCGGGAGCAGCCGATGATCGGAAAAACAGCTTCGCACTTTAAAATCCTCGAGAAAATCGGGGAAGGCGGGATGGGAGTCGTCTACAAGGCCGAGGACACGAAGCTCAAGAGGATGGTCGCGCTGAAGTTCCTGCCGGCCGAATTCAGGAGGGATCCCCAAGCCCAAGCGCGGTTCGTCCAGGAGGCGCAGGCGGCGGCGGCCTTGGACCATCCCAATATCTGCACAATCTATGAAATCAACGAGGCCGACGGCCAGACCTATATCGCTATGGCCTTTATCAAAGGGCGGAGCTTAAAGGATCGAATCTCGTCGGGACCGCTTGGAATTTCAGAAGCCGTGACTATTGCCGTCCAGGTGGCGGAAGGCCTTAAGAACGCCCACGGCCGGGGGATCGTCCATCGGGACATCAAGCCGGGCAATATCATGCTGACGGAGGACGGCCAGGCGAAGATCATGGATTTCGGCCTGGCCAAGCTGCTCGAGCGGGGCGACGACCTGACCAGGACGATGGCCGTCATGGGGACCTTAGCCTACATGGCGCCCGAGCAGGCGCGGGGCGGAGTCGTCGATCAGCGAACCGACATTTGGTCGCTAGGCTGCGTGCTGTTCGAGATGCTCTCGGGCCGTCGGCCTTTCCAGAGCGGCCGGGATCTGGCCGTCATCCATTCGATTCTCAACGAGACGCCTCCCCCTCTCCTTCGCCCGGGACAAGAGATTCCGGATCAACTGGAGACCATCGTCCGCAGATGCCTCGAGAAGGACTCCGGGAATCGATACCAGGACGCCGGTGCCCTGGCCGAGGCCTTGAAATCCTTTGACAAGCCCGCTTCCGGCGCGCGCACGCCTTCGATCGCCGTCTTTCCCTTTGTGGACATGAGCCCCCAGAAGGACCAGGAATATTTTTGCGACGGCATAGCCGAGGAGCTTATCAACGGCCTGACCCATATCAGGGATTTACGCGTCGTGGCCCGGACTTCGGCGTTCGCCTTCAAAGGGAAGGACCTCGACCTGCGGGACGCCGGCCGGAGATTGGGCGTCGACACGGTGCTCGAGGGAAGCATCCGAAAGGCCGGGAACAAGCTGCGCATCACGGCCCAGCTGATCAAGGTCGAGGACGGCTTTCACCTCTGGTCCGAGAAATTCGACCGGGAGATGGAGGACATCTTCGCCATCCAAGACGAAATAGCCAAGGCCATCGTGGACAATTTGGAGGTCAAGCTGCTGGCTCAAGAAAAGGCGGCCATCGAGAAACGCCATACGGACGATCCGGAGGCTTATAACCTCTACCTTAAAGGCCTTTATTTTACCTATAAGCCAAGCCTTGAAGCCTCGGATACGGCCCTCGACTACTTCCGAAGAGCCATCGACAGGGATCCGAATTTTGCGCTGGCCTACGCCGGAATGGCCGTCGTCTATACGAATTTGGGCATCTTGAGCCTGGCCTCTCCGGCGGACGTGTTGCCCAAGGCCAAGGCGGCTTTTCAGAAGGCCCTGGAATTGGACAGCCGCCTGGCCGAAGCTCATTATCAAACGGCTTCTATCGCCTTGTGGTTCGAGTGGGACTGGGAAACCGCCGAGAGGAGCTTCGGGCGGGCCTTGGCCATCAACCCCGGGGCCGCCATCAGCCATGCCACCTATGCCTGGCTCTGTCTCTCCCGGAGACGATATGAAGAAGCCGCCAGGGAAATCAAACTGGCTCTGGATTTGGATCCGCTCCAGCCTTTATTCTATGCCTTTTCGGTGGGCATCCATTGGTCGGTCGGGCAACCCGATGCCGCCATCTCGGAATTTCAAAAAGCCGTCGAGATGGACCCCCGCTCGGGACTCGCTTATTTCCATGTCGGCGTGGCTTATTCCTTAAGAAGGGAGTTCGAAAAAGCGATCTCGTCTTTTCAGAAGTCCAAGGAATTGGCCGTTTATGCCGGCTGGGTGGATGGTTGGCTCGGCATGATCCATGCGGGAAGAGGGGAAAAACAGGAGGCCGAAAAAATCTTGGCGGACATGTTGGCCCAGAAGAAGAAGGCTTATGTGTCGTCTACCTGCATCGGGTGGTTGTGGGGAACCCTGGGGAATTTTGATGAAGCCTTTGCCTGTTTTGACAAGGCCTATGAGGAGCGTGATACCTTGATGCCGTTCATTCATATCTACACCAAGCTGTTCGTTCCCCAACTTCAGGAGGACTCTCGGTTCAAGCCATTGTTGAAGAAGATGAACCTCGCTGAAGGCTGAGCCGGAGTCCGCGATGATACGCGAAATTTAATAAGGCGAATCCGGCAAGAGCAAAATAAGCTATTCTACGAGGGACCATATCGAGATGAAGGAGTCATTATTTTTTAAAATCTCCTGTCTTGTACTCTTAATTGTTTGTTTAAGTTTGCCGTCTCAGCCTCGGCAGGAGCAAGAGAATAAAAATCAAGCCGCCCTACACCATGAGGTCTCCGTAACGCTGAAATTGGTACAGGTTTATATCCTGGATAAGTCTGGAAATGCCGTCGCCGATTTAGCCAAAGCCGACTTTGAGCTTTATGACAATGGCCAAGCCAAGCCCATTACGGATTTCGAAAGCCACGAGTTGTCCCTGGATCAAATTCCACAAGTCCCGCCATCTTCTGTCCCTTCCGGGCCTGTTTCAAAAACAAACCGGAAGTTCTTCCTGTTTTTCGATTTCGCCTTCAACAATAAAGCGGGAATCTCCAAATCGAGGACGGCCGCGCTGAATTTTCTCGACACCCAGATCCGTCCCGAAGACGAAGTCGGGGTTATATCGTTTTCGGCGAGAAAAGGCCTGACTCTCCACGAATATCTGACGTCCGACCACCGGAGAATCCGCCAAGTCGTCGCGGGTTTGGGACCTAGCCAATTCCTGGGGAGAGCCTGGGGGATCGAAAGCGAGTGGCTTAAAGATCATCTGAAGTTGGATAGGGCCATTGGCTCCGATACGACAAGCAGAATCGCCGGAGCGGAACAATCTATCTTGAAAAAAGAAGCCATCGGCTTCGCTTCGCAGATTTCAGAGCTGGCAAAGGCGCTCCGAAACATTCCCGGTATTAAGAATATTATTCTATTCTCCTCCGGAATCCCAAATTATGCGCTCTATGGAGGGTCAAATCTCATTGACGAAACGGGAGGCCAGTGGGGGGATGCCGCGTTGCGAGACCGCTACAACGAGATGTGCAAGGAACTGGCGGGCTCAAACAGCGCAGTCTATGCCGTCAACGTCTCCAGCGCCGGGTCCGCGCCTTTCGAAGAAAGCGACCTGAGGGGCGATGGAGCACTCAGACAATTGGCCAGGGACTCGGGCGGCAAGTATTTCGACAACATCAACAGCTATGAGAACATTAACCGGACGATTCAACAGGTAACCGGAACCTACTATGTGCTTGGATATTATATCGACGAAAAGTGGGACGGCCGTTTCCATAATGTCCGGGTCGAGGTCAAGAGGGAAGGATGCTCCGTCTTCGGACAAAAAGGATATTTCAACCCGAAACTCTTCTCTGAGTATTCGGAAAATGAAAAGGTCCTCCATCTCATCGACCTGGCCTTGAGCGAAAAGCCTCATCTTCAAGAGCCCGTCGATTTCCCGCTGCTCGTTTTGCCCTATGCCGTCGGAGAAAAGACGGATCTCGCGATCCTGGCCAAGATTCCGGTCAAGAAGATCAGGGAGATGGCGGGGGAGAAGTCCGAAGTCGCAACCCTCATGTTTGATCAAAACAATGATGTGGTTGCGCTGGAAAGGGAAGAGATCGGAGGATGGCCGTCGGCAGCGGAAGAAGCGTTTTTTGGTTCCGCGGTCTCGCTTTCTCCGGGCCGATACGAATGCCGGGTTGTCCTCAGGAATATGGCGAGCGGGATGGGAGCGAGAGGCTCTTATCGGGTCAACGTTCCCGGCGGGCCGAAATCAGGCCTAACGCTTTTGCCGCCGCTCCTGCTGAAAACGGGGCAAGGAACGGTCTTCCTGAATGAAGGGGATCGAGCAAATAAAGATCACCAGCGGGTCCGATTCTCCGATATCTATCCTTTTGATGGAGAGCGATATTGTCCGCTTATGGAACCGCTTGATAAAGCGCAAACGAAACTATTCGCTCTCGTCCGCTGCCTCGAGTCCATTTCAACGAAGCCTGAACTGGCCTTCTCCGGCCAGCTCGTCAATGTTTCTTCCGGGGAGAGAATCCCGATTCCAACGTCTATCGTGAAGCAAAGCCAGAATCCGGGAATATCCATTTGTTTATTGGAGCTTGCGATAGGGGAGCTAAAGCCGGGAGAATATGCTCTCTATATATTCGCGGATGAGACGGCTTCCGGATCGAAGGCGTTTGTCTCCAGCTATTTTGTGGTTCAATAGCCCTCCTTGATATTTCCGCGCTCCCCTCGGCCGTTATAAGCGCCTCCCGCGGGCACAGCCTGAAACGGCTTAGCCGGATTGCCCCCCTTGCTCTTTTATGGAGTAGGGTACATAATCATTCATGCCTTACGGGTTGGGGTAGCTCAAACTCACGCATTGAATTCTTAGAATTCGAATGCCGTCGAGATGCTGAAAAAACTGAGGAAGGCATAGGGGAGGCGACCAAATGAACTCATGTCAAATTCGATTTCTGCTGTGTTCGGGTATGATTGTGTTATGTCTAGTCGGGCTGGCGGAGTGCCGACGCTCCGGCGGCGTTGGCCGCGCATCGTCTGAAACGTCGCCTCCGTGGACGCTGACCATGGCGGCTCCCGTCGAGCATCCTGACGTCCTTGCCCGCGAGCCGATGATCGTGGAGCATCCCGACGGCACGCTCTTCGTCAGCGGTTACGGAGCGGCCTTCATGAGCGGGAAGAGGTCGGATGAGGCGACCCTCTGGAAGAGCCGCGATGGAGGGACGACCTGGACCCGGGTCAATGTCGGAACCGAGGCGAGTGGCGCGGCCGGCAATTCCGACGTGGACCTGGCGGTGGCCCGCGACGGCACCCTCTATTTCGCGACGCTGGTCTACGACGAAAAGGCGGATGAAGGCAAGCAGATCAGCGTCGGCGTCAGCAAGGACGTGGGCGCGACCTGGAAGTGGACATTGCTATCAAAAACCAGGTTCGACGATCGCCCCTGGGTCAAGGTGGCGCCGGACGGCACGGCTCACGTGATCTGGAACGACGGCCGCGGCGTCTGCTATGCCGTCAGCCAGGACGGCGGCCTGACCTGGACGGAGCGAGCCCGGATCCATCCGCAGGGCGGTTCGAGTCATCTGGCCGTGGGCCCGAACGGCGAAGTGGCGGTGCGGGTGACGCCGACATCGGCCGCGGGCCCGAAATATGACGAGGGCGTCGACCTCATCGCCGTGAGCACGGACGGGGGCATGACGTGGCAAAAACACGCGGCGCCGGGTACCCGTGAGTGGAACCCGGAAAGCGAATTCCCCGTCCCGCGCTGGGTAGAGCCGGTGGCTTGGGACGCCCGCGGCGCCCTTTACTCGTTCTGGACCAACTTAAAAGGAATCTGGCTGGGGCGCTCAGTCGATCAAGGCGCGACATGGACGACATGGCGGCTCGAAGAGAGCCCTGAAGTGGCGTATTTCCCCTATCTGGTGGCGCGCGGCGAGGGTGAACTGGCGGCGACGTGGTTTTCAGGTTGGACCGGGACATGGCAAGCGCATGTGGCCCGCATCGACGTGGGCGAGGGCGAAACGCCACCTCGCATGGTTGAGTCGGCGCCGTTCAAACCCGATAGTTGGCGGCAAAACCGCTCTTGGCCGGAAGACGCGCTGATTCGCGATACGGCCGGAGAATATCTTGCCGTTTCCTTCCTGCGAGCGGGCGGCTTGGTCGTTGTCAGCCCCATTCAGAACAAGCGTGAAAAGCGTTTCGGGTTCTCGCTGTGGAAGGTTGAGGAGCGCCGTGGAGAATCCCGAAGCGCGAGATAGGCGTGCGGAACCCTCCTTTTCCGGTCCACCGACCGCCAATCGGCGGTCAGGACGGGAGTTCGGCTTCGTAGAAATCGAGGAAGCGGTTGACGACCTCTTCATTGGCGTCGTCCCCGGCGAAGCAGACGGCCAGGGTGATCGATTCGGCGAAGAGGGACGCGCTGAGTTGAAACACCGCGCCGGCCCGGCTCACCGATTGGAGCGAATACGCGTAGCGGGCCGCCACGGGACCGAAGGACAGGTTTTCGGGGCGTAGAACGCCCAGGGCGATGAACCAAGGCGGGGGGAGGGCCATGCGGACCTTTCCCCTCTCGAGCCGGTTTTGGATGATCCGAAAGGGGATCCGATCGGCGATCGAGCAAAGGGCCGCTGCCTGCTCCAGGCCCGGACGGCCTTGTTTTTCCTTTCTCGTCACCGCCCGGACGAGGCCGAGCGTTTCCTCGAACGATCCGCCCAATCCCCGGTCCAGCGTCGCTTCGAACGAAGCCGAGAAATTGGCGATACGCGGCCGCTCGCGCGCGGAAAGATAGGCGCGCATATCGACGGGGACGGTCAGGCGGAACGATTTCGGCATGATTTAAAGGATAATGTCTGGTCAGGTTCCCGTCAAGGATTCCGGGTGAGGGAATCATTTCTGGAAAAAGAAGGCATGCAAGAGGAGGCTAAGTTATTGATGAATGAGATGGTGGACGATAGGGGATTTGGGCGCATTTGATTCTTTTCGGCCCCTGTGCTAAAAAACATCTATTCCACCTTGAACGAGAAGAAGGCTCTCCGAGTCGTCCTCGCGGCGCTGGCGGTCGTTCTCGTCCTCACCGCGCGCGCCCAACAAAAGACCGTTGGAGAACCCGAGCCCTCGTACCGGGAGGACGCTCCTTCCAACCGCCGGCTTCCGGGCCTGGATACGGATGTTTCGCTCTACATCAACCACTGGCGGAACTCGCCGCCCCGGGAAGGGCACGGCGGTCTTCTGGAGCGCGATATCCTGACCCGGGGCGACCCCTTCCAACCCCCAAAAAAGGGAGCCGTCCTTCGTTATCTCAAAGCCTATCGCCGGGCCGAGCTCCTTCCCCGCGCCGGAACGCGGGAATTCAAAGACGCGCGCGAACAAGTCTTCCTTTATGTCATGGGCGGCCGCGGGAGTATCGGCACGAACGGCCGGACGGTCGAGCTCGAGGAAGAGATGGCCGTCGTCATTCCCGCCGGGCTTAGCTACCGGCTGATGAATCCCGCCTCCCAACCCCTGGAGCTCTTCCTGGCTGCAGAAGAGACGCCGGCGGATTTTGTCCCGCAGACAGAGCTTTCGGTCGGCCGGTTTCGCGATTCCAAGCCCCTGGTCGGCGCCCATTGGGCTCACATCGCCCGGCCGTTCCTTTACGACCATGAGCCGAAATTCGCCAACCCGATGGGCTTCGTCGTCGTGTCCATGGACGCCTTCGATATCGCCCAGCCGCACACGCATCCGGCGGCCGCGGAGGAGATCTGGCTGCAGCTCAGGGGAACGAGCCTCCTTCTTCTCGGCAACCGGCTCCTGCGCCAGGAAGCGGGCGAGGCCTTTCTGGTCCCGCCCACCAACACCGTTCCGCACAGCTCGATCAACCCCGACGGAGAACATCCGCTGTGGCTGTTCTTCGGCTGCCGCAAGTAAGTAGGGAACAATGAAGAAACCCGAACGCCCCTTTCGCCGGCGCGAATTTCTCCGGACGGCGGGGCGCGGGCTCCTCGGCGTCGGCCTTTTCGGGTCGCCCGCCCTTTTCGCGCGGCCGGGAACGCCGTCGGCCGAAACGGCTCCCCGCCTCAGCCTCGTCAGAGGGCGGGACCGGCGCGAGATCGTCTACCGGGCGCTGAAGCTCATCGAGGACGACGTCTGGGCCGCCATCGACCGCAAGAAGCGCGTCCTCATCAAGCCCAACATGGCCGTCGACAAGAACCCCCTGGCCGTCACCCATGTCGACGCGGCGCGCGCCGTCCTGGATTTCCTCCGGCCCCGCTGCCGGAAGCCCATCGTCGTCGCCGAGTCGGGGGTCCTGAACACCGGCGACGGTTTCCGCAACAACGGCTATCCGGCCCTGGAGAAGGAATACGGGGTCAAGGTCATCGACCTCAACGCGGACCCCGTCTTCGAGCCCGGGTACGCCGTCGATACGAACCACATCCCCAGGCCCGTGAGGGTCTACTCCGTCTTCGTCGATCCCGACGTCTGCGTCATCTCGCTCGCCCGGATGAAAACGCACGATACCGTGCTCGTGACCCTAGCGCTCAAGAACGTCCTCATGGCCGCCCCGGTCAACGACTACCGGAAAAGCGACAAGGGGATCCTCCACGGTGCGGTCAAATCGGTCGACGACATCATGCATTACAACTTGTTCCACCTGGCCGAGCGCGGCGTCTGGCCCGACCTGGCCGTCATCGACGGGTTCGAGTCCATGGAAGGGGACGGACCGGCCTGGGGGACGCCGCTCGCGACGCGCCTGGCCCTGGCCGGCCGCGACCCGCTGGCGGTGGATATCGTCGGCACGACGATCATGGGATTCGACCCCGGACGCATCCTCTACCTCAAGGCGATGGCCGACGCCGGGATGGGGCAGGGCGACCTGGGGAAGATCCGAGTCATCGGCGCCCCGCTCGACGAGTGCCGCTTCAAATTCAAAGCCCATAAAAAGATGGCCGAGATCTATCAGTTGACGGAGGAGGGACCATGAATAAGATCGTCCTGATCGTCACCGGGTTGGCCTTGGCGTCCTTGGCGCTCGCCCTCGGGCAGGTCGCGGGCAAGTTAACGACGGAGCCCGATCCGTCCTATGCCGAGGACGCGGTCTCCAACCATCGCCATCCGGACGTCGATACCGACGTCAGTCTCTACATCAATCATTGGCGGAATTCGCTGCCCAGCGAGGGACACGGCGGGTTCATTGAGCGCGATATCCTGACGCCCGGCGACCCGCTGCGGCCGCCCAAAAAAGGGGCCGTGCTGAAGTATATCAAGGCCTATAAGCGGGCCGCCCTGGAACCCCGATGCAGGACCCAGTCCTTCCAGAGCGACCGGGAGCAGGTGTTCCTCTGCGTTTTCAGCGGCGCGGGCCAGGTCGAGGCGGGCGGCCGAACGGCGAACATCGAGGAAGGGATGGCCGTCTTTCTTCCGACCGGACTCGCCTATCGGTTCTTCAATCCCGGCGATGACGATCTGGAGTTGATCATGGTCGTCGAAGACATCCCCGTCGGCTTCGTGCCGAACACGAAGATGTCCGTCGGCGACTATCGTGAGACGCTCCCCAGCGTCGGAATGCATTGGGCCCATATCGGCCGCGGATTTACGTGGGATACGCCGCCCAAGTTCGCTAACCCGATGGGCTTCGCCGCCGTCTCGATCGACAAGTTCGACATCGCCCAGCCCCATGTTCACGGGCCGGGCTGCGAGGAGATCTGGTGCCAGCTCCGGGGGACGAGCCTGCTTTTGTTCGGCAACCGGCTGTTGCGGCAGGAGCCGGGGGAAGCGTTCCTCGTCCCGCCGAACAAGAAGGTTCCGCACAGCTCGATCAATCCCAGCGACGGCCCCATGCTCTGGCTTTACATGGGGAACCGCCACGACCAGGTCAAATAGGCCGATGCGCGCTTGCCGGAAGGAGGGAACCATGACATCCCAGCATCCGCGGTTTGCCGCTCGCGCGATCCTGGCGCTTTTCGCCGCCGGCATCCTCTTCTTAACCGCGGCCTGCGCTAAGAAGCCGGACTGGGCGGCGAAGAACGAGAAGCTCATCGCCGCCCAAAAGCTGACCGTCCGCGCCCGCGGCGATATCCCGGCCGTCCGGCTGAGGCCGAGCTTGGCGGACGGCATCGTGACGCCGATCGCGTCGCTCCCGGAAACCCTCCTCGCCCCGGGCGTCAAGGCGCGCCTCTACTGGGGGAAGGGCAACCTCGTCGCCTGGCTGGCCTTCGACCCGGGCGCGACGATCCCCGAGGAGATCCTGCCGGCCGAGCGCATCATGGTCGTGATGAAAGGGGAGGTCGGCCAGCTCCTCGACGGAAGCTATGTGACGATGCGGGCCGTCCCGCGCGAGACGCCCGACGGCACGCACGGCGGGACGCCCAAGAACGAGTTCGTCTATCTCGAGAAAGGCGCGCCCAACGGCGTCCAAGCCGGGCCCGCCGGGGCCGAGATCGTCGAAGTCTATTGGCCGCCGCGGCCCGACTACCTGGCGCGGGCGGGCGCGAAGGACGTCCCGGCGGAATTCCCCGCCCCCGAGTTCCCGATCGTGCCGACGGTCCGGCCGGGAGTCGTCGGCGATCTTCATGACGTCCAATTCACGGAGCTCCAGCCCGGCGCCAATTCGCGGCTGATCGGCGGACGCGGGGCCCAGCTGAGCTTCCTCCAGATGAGCCCGGGCCTGAATTTCGCCGCCCACCTCCATCCCGAGGAGCAGCTCATGATCGTGCTGCGCGGCTCGATCGAGGAGCTCATTCTCGACGGCACGGCGGCCATGGCCAAGGGCGACCTTCTCTATCTGCCCGGGACGATGGTCCACGGCGGGAGAGTCGGCGACACCGGCTGCGACGTCCTGGACGTCTTCTTCCCGCCGCGGCCGGATTACGAGGCCAAGAGGGCGAGCCGCGAGACTGCGTTCGAGGCCATCATCCCCGCCGGTTCCAAGCTCGAGCTTCTCGTGGACGGCGCCAAAGCGGGGCCGGGGCTCATCTTCAACGAAGGGCCGAAGTGGCTCGACGGGAAGCTCTATGTCTCGAGCATGGCCTTCGACCAGGCCTGGAACGGCGATCCGAGAAAGAGCGCGACGGTCGTGATGGACCCCGACGGGACCTACCGCTATATCCAGCGCGGCCTGCTGACCAACGGGCTGATGCCTCTCGCGAACGGCCATCTGGCCGTCTGCGACATGTTCGGACATCGTCTCATCGAGATGACGACCTCGGGCCGGGTCGTCCGCACCCTGGCCGGCCGGTACGGCGGCCGGCCCCTCGACGGGCCCAACGACGTCGTCGTCGACGCGCGCGGCGGGCTCTATTTCAGCGACCCGCAATTCACGCCCGAGCCCGTGAAATCGCAGCCGGGGCGGAGCGTTTTCTACCTCCCTCCGCGGGGCGAGCTCAGGCGCGTCGTCGAGCCCAACGTCTTCGCCATGCCCAACGGCCTGGTGCTCACGCCGGACGGGAAAATCCTTCTCGTCAACAACACCTACGACAGCGAGACATTTTGGAACGTGGACACGGACAAGGACAATTTCATCTGGGCCTACGACGTGAAAGCCGACGGGACGCTGGCGGGGCCGCGCAAATTCTGCGAGCTCCTCCTGACACCGGAGGTCCTCGACCGCAAGGGGAGAACGACCAGCGCCGACGGCATGACCATCGACACGCAGGGAGATCTCTTCGTGGCCACCTACCTCGGGCTCCAGATCTTCAACGCCCGCGGCGAATTCGTCGGCGTCCTGAATGCCCCCGTTTTTCCGGTCAGCTGCTGCTTCGGCGGCGACGACATGAAGACGCTCTTCCTCGCGGCTTTCAACAGGATCTACCGGATCCGGACGAACGTCACGGGGTTCAAGTATCCGCCGCGCTGAAGACGGAGAGGGGGAGGGAGGTCGTTCATGAACCGACGAGCGCTCGCCAGGCGCGAGTTCCTGAAGTTCGGCGCCGGAGCGATGGGCGGCGCGGCCCTGGGCGGGGTCCTGGGCATTGGGAAGACCCTGTTCGCCTCCCCGGCGTCGAGGTCCGCGGCGGGCCGTTTCCCCCGGCTTTCCGGGCGGGCGGCCGGCCCCGTGCGAGTCTCCCTCGTCAAGGGGAAGAACCGCTACGACATCGTCTTCCAGTCGCTGAAGCTCATCGAGGACGAGGTCCTGGGCTCGATCGGGCCGAAGCGGATCCTGATCAAGCCGAACATTGTCCTGTCCAATTGCGCCGCCTGCATCACGCACGTTGATGCCGTCCGGGCCGTCCTGGATTTCCTGACGCCTCATTTTAAAAGTCAGATCCTCATCGGCGAGTCGGGCGTCCAAGATACTATGAAGGGCTTCGCCTACGGCGACTACCTGCGCCTCGAGAAGGACTACAACGTCAAGCTCCTGGACCTCAATCGCGACACCTATCAGACCCGGTACGTCCTCGGTCTGGACAACAAACCGACGCCGATCCGGATCATCAACACCTTTTTCGACCCCAACCTCTATATCATCTCCGTCGCCCGGATGAAGACGCATAACTACGTTTTCGTCACCCTGTCCATCAAGAACGTGATCATGGCCTCGCCCCTCAACGACGCCCGGGGGAACGACAAGGGCCTGATGCACCAGGCGCCGCCGGCCAAGAACGACCTCCTCCATTACAACATGTTCCACATCGCCCAGGAGATCTTTCCCGACCTGGCCGTCATCGACGGGTTCGTGGGGATCGAGGGGAACGGCCCGGCCTGGGGCTCGCCCATCGGCTCGAAGGTGGCCCTGGCCAGCCGGGACGCCGTGGCCGCCGACATCACGGGGACGCGGGTCATGGGCTTCGATCCGATGCAAATCAATTATCTCAAGTCGATGGCCGAAGCCGGACTGGGCCAGGGCGAATCCGACCAGATCCAGCTCCTGGGGACGCCGCTCGAACAGTGCATCACCAAATACAAGCCCAACGAGAGGATGGCGGAGCTGTATAAACTATGAATACCGACGAGCCGCAAAGCCACGGTCTCCGGCGCTTTTACAAGAAGTACGCCTTCACCCTCTGGGTCCTCGTCGCCGTCGCCGCCTCGATGAGCTTTCCGGCGGCCTTCCGCTCCTGGTTCGGAACGGACCTGACGGTCCTGATCGTCCCGCTCATTCAGGTCATCACCTTCGGCATGGGCACGACCCTGAGCGGCAAGGATTTCCGGAACGTCCTCACGATGCCCTGGCCCGTCTTCATCGGCGTCGCCCTTCAGTTCATTATCATGCCGCTCGTCGGCTTCACGATCGCCATGACGTTCGGCTTTCCGCCCGAGGTCGCCGCCGGCGTCATCCTCATCGGCTCGGTCTCGAGCGGCGTCGCCTCGAACGTCATGACCTATCTCGCCGGCGGCAACGTGCCCCTCTCGGTGACGATCACGGCCTTGACGACCCTCCTTTCGCCGTTCGTGACGCCGTTCTGGATGAAGATCCTGGCCGGCAGGCTCGTTCCCGTGCCCTTCGTGCGCATGATGCTGTCCATCTTCAACATGATCATCATCCCCATCGTTGCCGGGCTCGGCGCCAACCGCCTGCTTTACGGGACGAAAAAACGGGCGAACCCGGCGGTCCTGCTCACGATCTCCGCGCCGGCGTTCCTCGCTCTGGCCGCCGCCGCGGCGGCGACGCCTACCCGCTGGTGGGGAGGGCTCGCCGTCCTCAAACACGGCGTCCTCCTGGGCTTCCTCCTCCTGGGCGTCACCGCACTGGCCAAGCTCATCATCACCATCATGCTCAAAGGCCCGGCGAATTGGATGGATAAAACCCTGCCCGTCGTGTCCATGGCTGGCATCTGCTTCATCATCGCCATCATCACCGCCCAGTCCCGGGACCAGCTTCTCTCCGTGGGGCCGCTCTTGATCCTGGCGGCGATCGTTCACAACGGGACCGGCTACGGCCTGGGGTACGCGGGGGCGCGCCTGGCGCGGCTCGACGAGAGCGCCTGCCGCGCCGTGGCCATGGAGGTCGGGATGCAGAACGGGGGCATGGCCTCGGGGATCGCGGTCGACGTCCTCAAAAGCACCAGCGCGGCGCTCGCCCCGGCCATCTTCGGGCCGTGGATGAACGTCTCGGGGTCGCTCCTCGCCGGATGGTGGCGCTGGCGCCCGGTCCGAGCGACGCCGGGGGAAAGCGTCCGTCCCCAAGCACATTAAAAATGTTTCTTCGACCGGAGGGTCAACCATGAAGAATGCCAAACTTTTATCTCGGCGCTCGGCCATCGGCAGGCTGGGAATCGTCGGAGCGGCATCCGCGCTAGGAACGGCGCTCTCCCCGTTTGGCGCCCGGGGCGAGGCCGGCCAGGCCGGCGCCAGCAAAGCCGACGTCTTCGCCCTGGTCGGCGATCGCTGGCACAGCTTCGATTACATCCGGACGGCCTTGACCAGGACATTGGTCAACGAATCGGGCGTCAGCGTCACTTTCACGCCGGATAGCGGCCTGCTCACGGCCGAAACCCTCGCCGCGCATCGTCTGCTGATCATGCTCTGCGACGGCATGACCTTTCCCGGAGGATACACCGCGCCGTATCCTTTCATGGACCCGGAGAAGATGACGTTCGTGAGCGATCCGCCGCTCCCCAAGCTCGACGAGCAGCCCGTGATGTGGCTCACTCTGGAACAGGGACGGGCCATCCGCGGCTTCGTGGAAGGGGGAGGCTCGGCCTGGTTCTTTCACAACGCCAGCTACATCTCCGGAACGAACGATGATTTCCGTCACGTGGAAGGGGCGCTGTTCACGGGCCATACGCCGTTCCGCCCTTACAAAATGAAGATCGTGAACGGCGACCACCCCATCACGCGGGGCGTGAAGGATTTCGTGGTGACCGAGGAACAGCACTACGTGATCTATGACAAGGATCCCAAGGATGTCCTGGTCCGGAGCGTCAACCAGGAGGGGCTGGAGTTCTCGACGGACAAGTACGGGAACCAAGGGGCCAGCTGCGAAGCCTGCTGGGCCTACGAATACGGCCGGGGGCGCGTTTGCTTCATGGCCCCGGGGCATACCATCCCCGGCTTCTGGAACCCGGAATACGTGAAACTTCAGAAGAACGCCCTGCGCTGGCTGTTGAGGGAATGATCGATCCGGCATCATGAACGGGGACGTCTGAAGATGCGGGAAGACGTTGAATTGAGAAAGGCGGGCGATCGAGGATTTGAACCTCTGACAGCTGCGCCTTCCCGTTCATCGAGTCAGCGGGTCTTCGCCGCGACTTTTGACCCACCTCAGACCGAGGGCAAAGCCAACTCCGCCCACTATGAACCCGAAGATCGGGTCTAAGGCATGATGGTATCCGAGATAAACCGTCGCCACGGCGACGCCGACCGTCATCGGGAGCATTATATAACGCAATTTCTTCAAATAGCGCGCGGCCACGAGAGACCAAACGAGCGCGCCGCTCACATGGGAGGACGGGAAGGCGCCGCCCGGGATCCAGGCGGTGCCGATGACGCGCGGCAGGATCTTCGCGATGAGATAGCCGGAATGCGCGCGGGTCGTCAAAGCCTGGATTTCGGGGACAAGATCCGGGTTGATGACCGGAAACAGGTAGAAAAGGATGAAATTCGCCAGGTAAGAGCAGGTGATGATGGAAAACGCCGCGAGCGCCGCCTCCTTCTTCTTTTTGAGGTACAGGGTGACGGTGACGACGGGGAGGAACAGGTAGTATCCGAAATAGGAGACCTTGATGGTTTCGTCCAGCCACGGCCGGTAGAACTTCTGCACCCAGACCGTCGGATGAACGCCGAAGAGCAGCTTGTCCAGGTCCATGATCGTGCCGGTCGCCCAATAATCGCCGTAGAACATGACCTGCAGAGCCCCCAGCTCCTTCCACCCGTAAAAAACGAGGATCACGGGGTAGAAGGTCCGCAGCGCCCAAAGCCATGGCCGCCGAGGCGTCTTCTCCCCGGCCCGAATGACCTCCAGGAAGCCGAGGACCAAAAGAAGATGGATAGCGACGTGCCGCGGCCAGTTGAGCACCCCTCGGTGAAAGACAAGGAGCAGGGCGCCGATAAGCGCCGTATAGCCGACGCAGGTCATATCCATGACCCGCCAGCGGACATGCCCATAGCGCGCCGCGACGGCCTTCTTTGTCGCCAGCCAGGGAGATAAAAGCCCCTTCGGTTCCCAGGGCAGAGTAGCGGGGAAGGCCGCCCTCTGCAATGTGATTCCCTTCTCGGTTGGCTGTCGGCCCATCATGTTTTTCATGGTATGTCGCCCTAGTTCAGCCACCCGTTCGCGACGTACCAGGCGCAAGTCTCTTTCATCCCCTCCGCCAGCGGGACCCGGCTTCGGAAGCCGAGCCGCGCCCCGGCCTTCTCGACGGACAGGAGCCAAGCCTTCTGGACCGACTCCCGGACTTTCTGGAGGTTGAAAAGAACCTGCCGCCCGGCGACCCTTCCCAGGCTCTCGGTCACGGCTCCGACGGCGTAGGCGACCCAGTGGGGTACAGGCATCCGGATCGGCGCCGACTCTAGGGCGTTGGCGATCGAACGGCCGAGCTCGTCCGTGGTGACGGCGCGCTCGCTTCCGATAAAGAACAGCTCGTCCTCGGCGCCGGGGTGGCGGCCGGCAAGAACCAGTCCCGCGACCGCGTCCCGGACATGGACGACGTTAAGCCATTTCCGGCCGAAGCCGATCACGGGCTGGAAACGTTTTTTGATGATCATGAAGAGCTGGAGCATGTCCCGGTCGCGGGGGCCGTAGACGGCCGCAGGCCGGATGATCGTCACCGGAAACGCGTCCCGGAATTTCCAGACCTCCTGCTCGGCGAGCATCTTGCTCCAGCCGTAATCCGAGACCGGATGACACGGGGCGTCCTCCGTCAGCGGCCTCCCGTCCGGCGACGGCCCGGCGGCCGCCTGACTGCTGACGAAAACGAACCTCCGGAGCCCCTTGGTATTTTCCGCGCACACGCCGAGGAATTTCTTGGTCGCCAGGAAGTTCCCTTCGTAATATTCCCGGTTGGTCCTGGCCCGCGTGACGCCGGCCAGATGGTAGACGCACTCGACGCCGTCGAAGAGCGGCGCCCAGGCCAAACCGTTGTTCAGGTCGCCGATCACGACCTCGACGCCGAGGGATTCCAGGACCCCGGCATTCCGGTTGTCCTTGGCCACCGTCCGCACCCGATGACCCTCCTGGACGAGCGCCTCGACGAGATGACTCCCGATAAACCCCGTTCCCCCCGTGACCAGGATGTTCATGATGTTCCTCCTTTTAGCCGCGCGTCTCTCAGGACGTGAGGACGATGAGTCCGTCGGTCCCGAAGCCAATTAAAAAATGAAGCAGGCAAACCCACCAGATCGACTTTGTTTTGAGAGCCAGGACGCCGAACAGAATCCCCGCGGCGATCGAGGCGAAGATCTCCCCCGTCGGCAGGCCGATGTGCCACAGGCAGGACGGAATGGTCTGGACGCAGACGGCCAGCCAATCGCCCAGGTAGGGCCTCAAGCCGAAGAGCATGAAGCCGCGGAAAAAGAACTCCCAGGCCGTGTAGAAGAAGACGCCGCGGAAAAGCTCCAGCCGCAGGAAGGCGAAGAGCGAACCGCCGGCGCTTTTATCGAACGGATAGCAGGCCTTCATCTCCGCAGTCTGGGAAGACGGGAGGAGGAGCGTCGCGGCGATGACGACGAAGAGGATGCCGGCGAGAACGAGCCCTTCCCGCCAGCGGCCGAGCCCGAGGCCGAAATTCCGCCACGGCTCTTTGAAGATCAAACGAACGACGAGGAGCGGCAGGACCCCGAACAGGAGCCCGGCCGTCACGAACATATAGGCGGCCGCCGAGAACTCGCTCGGCGTGTTCAAGGCGTGGCCCGCGAACTCCATCGAGCCGAAATAGCGGTGGAGTGTGGGGACGAGTGCGCCCAGGAGCAGGATGACCGAGGGTTTGATGTCCTCAGACCTGCACAGGGTGGACGGGTTCAGGAAATCGATCCAGGCTTTCATGGTCGGCGCTCCTTTGAGGCATTGACGAGGGACGCAGCCAGCGGACGGTCTCTTCAACCGCCCGGGCGAAAGGTGTCGTTCGGTAGCCCAGTTCCCGTTGCGCTTTTTCCGAAGAAAAAGCCCAGTCGGCCAGGAACGTTCTCAGCCAGGAGGGCGTGATCAAGGGGTAGCGGCCGAACCGCGAAGCCCGCAGGGCCTCGAGTTTGGACACGGCCAAGGCCAACTGCGGCGGGATATGGGCCATCCGCCGGCGGCACCCGGAAACGGAAGCGAGCGTTCGGAAAAAGCCCGCATAATCCAGGTTGTCTCCCCCCAGGATGTATTTTTCTCCCGGCCGGCCGTGTTGCAGGGCCAGCCAGTGTCCTTTCACCACGTCGTCGATAAAGCCGTAGTTCCCCACGGCCCGGCCGCTTCCCAGTATGAGGCGCCATTGTCCGTGCAGATAGAGATGGATCATCTTGGTGACCGAATTGGATTCGGTCAGGGCGCCCGGGCCGAACACGCGGGTGGGATTGACCATGACGACATCCAGGCCGGAGCGGACATGGCGGACGGCTTCCTGCTCGGCCAGGTATTTCGTCCGCTCGTATTCGGTGAAGAAAGCGACGCTCCGAACATCGCTTTCCGTAACCGGCCGGCCCGACGAAGGTCCGAAGGTCACCGACGTCGACGTGAAGACGGTCCGCGGAACGTTGTTTCGCCGGGCCGCCTCCAAAACATTCCGCAGGCCGAGAACGTTGACGCGGAAAAAGGTTCCCGGGTCCCTGGCCCAGTTCTTGGCGTAGCCGGCCAGATGGAAGACAGCATCGCAGCCCTGTAGGGCGTCGTTGAGGCTGCCCTCGTCCAAGATATCTCCGGTCCGGACTTCGACCGGCAGGCCGGCGAAGGGCGTGAGGTCCGATGTCGGTCGGGAAAGAAGTCGGACGGAATGGCCGAGACCGGCGAGAAAATGCGTCAGCGGAATCCCGATGAATCCCGTGGCTCCGGTGAGAAAGATTTTCATGGTTGAAAGGCCTCCCCCCTGGCGGTTGAACCGGCCGGAGACGTGGCGGGGGCCGACGGCCAGTCGAGCCGCTGAATGGCTTCGAGCTCCAGGGTCACCCGACCCAAGGACGAATTCAGCCGAATCTTCAAGGGCACGGCCGCCGCGTCGTCGCTGAGCCAGGCCTCGATCGGGCCGCTGACTCCGCCCAGGGCCTTCCAATCGGTCCGGCCCGTCATGTAGCGGGCGCGCACAGCCTGCTGAAAGATTCCGAACTTGATGGGTTGAACGTCCGCGGCGAACCTGAGGTCCGTCGACCCCAGGGCGCAGCCCACGACGGTGGGCAGGGAAACGCGGGCGGAGGAAGAGCAAAAGCTCCTCATGGCCATGATGAGCCCGACCAGGTCAACGTAAACGCCCTCAAAGGGAACTGTTTTCTGGACGATCACCCGCTCGGCTTCCAGCTCCTCCATGGCGATCAGGCCGCTGTCCGGCTCGTAACGACAGGTCACGCGTCGCGTCCTCTCCCCGCCCTCTTCCTGGAGAAAGACCTGGCTGGCGAGCGAGGAGGGATTCAGGGTGCTTTTGAGCCGTGTCTCCTTGACCTTGAGCAGGACTTCATACGTAGCGGGCAGCGCAGGACCGAGAGCCTTCTGGGACAACTCGATCGTCGCGAGTCGGATGAAGCCCCATTTGACCTTGTAGCGAAGGACCTCGCCGTTTTGGAAAGGGCATATATTGGGTTCGGCAGGGATATTCGCAGCGGGCACCGAGTGCGCAAGGGAGACCGCGAGAACAAGAAGGGTCAAACGTCGGCGAAGGGTCCGTGCCCGGCGAGGCCGCTTTTCCGCGCTCGGGATTTCTCGTCCGATCATGACTCCAACCTCCTCGATCTTCATTCCGAGAAGAAGATACTTCTCGCGGCCCGGGGAGTTGTCAGCGTGGTGTCAAGGAATTGTCAAGAGTCCACCAGGGGAGGGACGGAGAGAGGCGGTTTCGAATTCCATGTCCCCCGGACTCCCTGTGAATCAGGGGGATTCGAGTCGGAGGTTCGAATCCTCTCAGGCACGCCTCTTCGATCAGCCCCGGTTGACCCGTTCGCCGACGCCAAGCCCCGCCTTTCAAGGCGGGGATGAGAGCGAGGCTCAGGGTTAATCATGAACAAGCCCCGGCCTTCAGGCCGGGGAGTCGATGATTTGACTTCCCGCCCAGGCCTCTGTTAATCTGAGGCCAAACTAGAGTAGGGGAGCTCGCTTGGCCAACAAGTGCCCGACCTGCCATTCCGAAAACCCCGAGACCTCGAGATTCTGCGCCGGATGCGGCACCCCGCTGCCTCCGTCCCAGGGTTATCCTCCGGCCATGACGGAAACCCTTCAAACACCCGTCCACGAACTGACCATGAGTTCCACGCTAGCGGGCCGGTACCAGATCATCGAAGAGCTGGGCAAAGGGGGGAGGGGCCGGGTCTATAAGGTCTTCGACACCAAGATCAAAGAGAAAGTCGCCCTGAAGCTCGTCAAGCCGGAGATCGCCTCCGACAAGGAAACGATTGAGCGGTTCTCGAACGAACTCCGCCTGGCCCCCCGGATCGGCCACCGGAACGCCTGCAAGATGTTCGACATCGGAGAGGCGGAAGGGGCCAATTGACAGGTCTTGAGCTTTCATTTATACTTCTTCAAGATAGTTGGATGGGGTTATCGAGGCAACAGTGCAACCGCAAACTGGGGCAGGCAAAAAGCAAATTCCTATAGAGCAAAAATATGGAACAATCAACTAAAGCTCCAGTAAACAAACACTTCTTGACAGAAAAAAGGAAGATTATAACACTACTACTTATTGTCTCTGGGTTTGCGGGAATCCTCTGTTTGATATCTTGTCAAACCGCTACAAATAAGAACCTTCCGATTATTGACATGCACATGCACTCATACCCCGTTGAGTACATGGGCGAATCAAACATCCCCAATCCAGTTACAGGGAGGCCTTCCGGGGCAGCAAGTGATGAGGAACTTATGCTGGCAACGCTGTCAGAGATGCGCCGTTACAATATCGTTAAAGCTGTCACAAGTGGACCACTGGACGTTGTGTATCGCTGGAAGACTGAAGAACCAAAACGCCTAGTCGGGGGGGTCTATTTCGATGAAGTGACTTCACTTCCGGATGTGGAACAACTGCGGCAACAATTTATGTCAGGCCGACTTGGTGTGTTAGGTGAACTGGTAGCCCAACATGTTGGACTTTCTCTGAATGATTCGCTGTTCGATCCATACCTAACCCTCGCTGAAGAATTGGACATCCCGGTCGGAGTTCATACGGGTCTGGGGCCTGCGGGAACGCCCTACACATGCTGTCCTAAATTCCGTGTAACGTATGGCAATCCAATTCTTCTTGAAGAAGTGTTGGTTAAGCATCCAAAGCTGAGACTCTATATAATGCATGGGGGCTGGCCGTACTTAGAAGAAACAAAGGCAATTATGGCTGTCTATCCGCAAGTGTATGCTGATCTTGCAACTATTAACTGGATCATCCCACGGGAAGAATTCCATGAATATCTCAAAGATTTGATTAGAGCAGGTTTTGGAAAACGACTAATGTTCGGATCCGATCAGATGGTGTGGCCTGAGGCTATTGGCATGGCCATCGAGGGAATTGAATCAGCTAAGTTTCTCTCTAAAGAAGAAAAGCGTGACATTTTTTACAACAATGCTGCGCGCTTCCTGAAGTTGAAGGAAACTGTGGATTAGTCTGCACAGGAAGGAACTAGACTCGATTGAGTGTTCATAAAACCTATAGATGAATCTGTCTCATTCCCCTGTTGGGTACCCGTTTTTAGGGCTTTCGGCTTTCGATGGATTTAGATATTTTTCGATAGTCTTCGATATTTTTGGGCACAGTTTGGGCACAGCTTTCATCTAAACCCATATTTCCCAAATAGAAATCAAAAATTGTTATAATATTAGCTGAAAAGGCTGATGAATAAAGGCTGATAGCGATATTGAAGCAGAAAAACGGAGAGACCTGATGGGTGAGAGCAAAAAAGAGGTCTTGCGGGTCCAGTTTGACCCCAGTGTGAAGCTGGAATTCCAGGGCGCAAAAATAACCAGTGATGGCGGTCTGCTGCTTTTCAGAGAGATGGATGAAGTGATGGGATTGACGGTTTTGGCCGAGAAAGTTCTTCAGGATCCGCGCACGGGCCAGAATACCCAGCACACGATGACGGCATTGCTTCGGCAGGCGGTATATGGGCGGTTGGCCGGATACGAGGATACCAATGACGCCGAGCGGCTGCGAGTCGACCCGGCCCTGCGTCAGATCGTAGGGGGCCGCGCCAAGGAACACCTGGCGGCCTCGACCAGCCAGATGAGCCGTTTCGAGACGGAGATTCTGACCAGCGATGAAAATGTCCAGGCGTTGGCCGATTTGTGTGGAAGGTGGATATCGGAAGCCAATCGTCGTTCAAAGACAAAGAAACTGATCCTGGACATGGACAGTTCGGAAAGTCAGACCCACGGCCGGCAGGAAGGGTCGGCCTGGAACGGTCATTTCGAGTGCACCTGATATCATCCGCTGTTTTGTTTCAATCAGTTTGGCGATCTGGAGCGGGCGATGCTGCGCGAGGGCAACGTGCACAGCGCCGACAACTGGCGGGCGGTGCTGGAGCCGGTGGTTGCCCGTTATCGGGAGTGTTTGCTGAATCGCTACTTCCGGGGTGATGCGGCGTTCGCCCAGCCCGAAATCTATGAATATCTGGAAGGCGAGAGGTTTCTTTACGCCGTCCGCCTGCCAATCAACGACGTGCTGCAACGGGAGATCGAGCACCTGACGACCCGGCCCGTGGGCCGGCCGTCCTACAAGCCCAAGGTTTTCTATCACAGCTTCATGTATCAGGCCAAGAGTTGGGGGCGGCCCCGGCGAGTGGTGGCCAAGGTCGAATGGCATCATGACGAGCTGTTCCCGCGCGTCGGCTTCATCGTGACCAACCTGAACCGGCGAGCCAAAAACGTGGTGCGGTTTTACAACAAGCGCGGGACCGCCGAGCAGTGGATCAAGGAGGGGAAGATCGCGCTGACGTGGACGCGGCTGTCGTGTCATGACTTCCGGGACAACGAGGTGCGGCTGCAACTGTTCGCCCTGGCATACAATGTTGGCAATTTCCTGCGCAAACTGGCCCTGCCCAGCAGGATCAGCCAGTGGACTCTGACCACCTTGCGGGAAAAAATGATCAAGATAGGGGCCAAAGTCATACGGCACGCGAAATATGTTACTTTTCAGATGGCCGAAGTGGCGATTCCGCGGAGCTTGTTTGCGTTGATCCTGGACAAGATCGCCCAGCTGCGGTTGTTGCCTGAAACCAGTTAAGATGGACGGCACACTGAAGGTCGCGGAGTCTGCGAATCTCGTGGAGAGGCCCGTCTTCAAGTCGAGAGAAAAGGTGATTGCATGGGCGAAATGTCGATATCGTGGCCCGTGGAGGCAAAAAGGATCGGTCCGGGACTGGAGTTCTTGAAAATGTTACTCAATAATAGGAGAATCCAATCTGGCGAGAAGGAATCAGATGGCTTTGATCGGTCATATGGGAAATCCCGGTTGACATCCCCCGAGCCGGAAATTATGCTTATTTATGGAGGCGGGATGGGAAATCGATTCGAAATCAGTTGCGCGAGCGGACGCCGCCGAAAAGCAAATTCTTATCCTCATGGACACCTGGCGTTCGACGATGGCGCCGGTGAAGTCAGCGGGACGTGGATTGCCGGCCGGAAGGCGTCGGGAGAACCGGGACTGCTCGTCTACATCATGGTCGATAGCGTCGCGGCGACCATCGACGCCGTCCTCGCGAACGACGGAGAGGTAGTGCAGCCGATCGGCGCGGACGATCCTGAAATCACCGCGAGGTTCCGGGACCCCGGCAGAAACGTGATCGGCCTGTACCAGCAGCCGGCAGGCTCGTAGGAGGCGTTCATGCCTGATGTCGCGGCGCTGCCTTATGACCTGAAGGGGCACGTCGCCCTGATCACCGGCGCCAACCACGGGATAGGCGCCGCGACGGCACGGGCGCTCGCCGGGTGCGGCGCGTCGGTGCTCGTCTCCTACCTGCGCACGATCGATCCGTTCGACTTCCCGGCGCCGTATCGCGCCAACCGCGGGAAAGGAGCCGAGGAAGTGCTGGCCGCGATCCGCGCGTGTGGCGGGCGCGCGGTCGCGATGGAAGCCGATCTGAGGGACGCGGAAACGCCGGCGCGGCTGTTCGATTTCGCCGAGAAGGAGCTGGGTCCGGTCGACATCCTCGTGAATAATGCGAGTGTCGGCTGGGCGGCCGACAGCTTCGCCGCTGCCGGCGAGACGCATTACGGGGTGCACGTCCAACCGGTGTCCGCGGCGACCTACGACCAGCTGTTCTCCGTCGACGCTCGCGGCGGCGCGCTCATGATGTCGGAACTGGCGCGGCGCCACGTGGCCCGGGGCGCCAGGTGGGGCCGCATCGTCGGCCTGACCTCGGGTGGCCCGCTCGGTTTCCCGAACGAAGTCTCATATGGAGCCGCCAAGGCCGCGCTCGAGAACTACACGATGGCCGCGGCGTTCGAGCTGGCGGAGTTCGGCATCACGGCGAACATTGTCTATCCGCCGGTGACCGACACAGGCTGGGTGAACGATGAGGTTCGAGACGACGTGAAACGCCGGCGCGATCTCATCCATATCGTCCGTCCGGAAGAGGTCGCCGAGGTGATCGCGTTCCTGTGTTCGAACCACGCGCGGCTGATCACGGCGAACATCGTCCATCTCCGTTGATATGGATCGGCTCAAGATTGTCGATTCTGGGGCATCCTAGAGCGTCGATCTAGCGGCAATATGCGAAGGCTTTCCCCTCCTTGGCGGGACATGCCGTCTAAAAGCTCATCATTCCTGAAATAATTAAAATGGGGGGGAAACAAGAATATAATGCAAGGGGCTTAAAATCCCTCGGGGCGTCCCCGGAATTCTGGAAAGTCATGTCGCTTTCTCGACGCCCAAGATGCCGGCTGTTGTCAGCAAAAGGGGGATTGGATGGTAACCATCAAGGTGGGGCCCCTCCATCTGGCGCAAAAAAACCATAAATATCATATTGTCTCCCTGTCCCATGGCCTCCCTGTATTTATCTTATTGTCTCGCTATTCTGAACAGCAGCTTCCCGGCGTTCCGCATGAATCAGGTGAGCCGCAACAGCCTCCAGAGCTGGAGCCGCCGGAGCCAGGCGCTTGCCTGCCGGCCGTATTGTAGGCAGAAACGAGCTTGATCAACTCTTCGCTTCCGCACTGTTTACAGTTGAGTTGTTTCTGCTTGCCCAAGATGAGAAATTCGCTGACTTCACCGCACTTTGCACAACGATATTCGTAGATCGGCATAGGTTCTCCTCCGCGTTTCTGTCGGGGTGTTAGCGTGAGCAGCCCCCCTGGCTTTCTTGATGTCCGCCGCAAGCGTTCCGCACTGAGAGTTCGGGCAGCTTATTCTCTTTCAGCAGGTCCAGGTTCTGTTTCACCGTCGCTGCCGCAGAGCGGTAAACTTTGATCCCTTGCGCCTTGAGCTTCGTGATGGCTCCAGCCCCTATGCCCCCGACGACCAACGCATCGACGCTGAGTCCGCCTAGGGCCTGGATCGGATTGCAGGCCCCGTGGACGTGGTTCAGATCACGATTATTGACCGTTACTGTCTTGTCAAGCTCGGTATCCACGACGATAAATGCGGGAGCAGAACCGAAATGGTCATAAACCGCACTTTCAACGCCGTCATCTTTTTGAACTGCGAAACATACTTTCATCTGTTGCCTCCTTGGTCTGGGTTTGTCTCTATGCGTAAGGCTTTACCAAAGATGATCGCTTCAGCGACCTTGTTGCGGGCCTTGTTCAATATCCTTCCGAAGGTTGCGCGCGACACCTTCATCCCGGTCGCGGCTTCTTCGTGGTAACGCCCTTCGTAGTCGGCGAGCCTTATCGCCTCGAGTTCATCGAGGCTCAGGGATATCTCCTCAAGTCGGAACATGGGAATCCCCCTCGGCTTAAAATAAAAAGCATTGGGGGTGCAATTAATACATCTGCACTTTTTCGGCCTGGCCACGATGACATTATAAGCATATGCTCATAACAATGTCAACCATAAAATTCTTTGTGTCCCCAAAAGGAGATAGAGGCTATTTTTCGAGAAGGGAGGGTCTCGAAATCTCTCGGAGCTCAGGCTCGATGTCGGTTTGAATCCGTCCGCTCGTGAATGTCGCGATGACTTGGCGCGAGAAGATGGATGGACTTGTGAATAAACAGTGGGGCGATGCATTGGAGGAAGAACGCCCGCGAGGGGAGCAGCTCGCGGGACCAGAGTTTGGGTTACATTTAATGTGATTCAACAAGCCTCCCTTCGATCGCAACGCCCAGCGCCACGGACACGGTGATGTAACCCCCGATGTTCCTCGTCTTCGGTTTTCCGGACGGTCGAACGTGGTCGGTGGCCAGGGAGATCTTCGCGAAGTCCGTCATGAAGACGAGCAGCAGCATCGCAAAGGCGGAGACGACGAACTTGCCGGTCGCCACGAAGGCGATGGCCACGAAAGCCGCCTTCAGGATCGTCCGGCTGATCTTATTGATGATCCAGGTCAGAATGCGCTGGCGGATAATTCGCCCCCTGCTCGACCAAGGCCATGATGTTCGTCAGCCCGGCTTGGGTCAGGACGACGCTCGCGGCCCTTTTAGCGATCAACTTCAAGGGCAGGTCATTGACCCGCTCGCCGACGCCAAGCCCCGCCTTTCAAGGCGGGGACGAGAGGCGAGGCTCAGGGTTAACCCTGAACAAGCCCCGGCATTCGTGCCGGGGAGTCGAAAGGTTGACACAACCTCAATTATAATATATCTTCTTAACTTAAATACTTAGGCATGCCTAAATAAGATCGTATGAGCACGAAATCAGTCGGGAAAAATCCAAGAGAATCTGGGACCGGGTATACCACGGAATCAGAGAACGTCGAGGAGTATCTCGAGACTATATACAGGATAACGGAGAAAGGGAGAAGGCCCACGACGACCGCGATAGCCGGCGAGCTGGGGATTTCCGCGCCGAGCGTGTCCGAAATGCTCAGGAAGCTCGACAATAAAGGGTACCTGAGGTACGAGCCTTACGGAGGCGCGGCTCTCACGGCAAAGGGAAAAGCGATCGGCAAGACCGTCCTCAGGAAGCACCGCCTCATGGAAAGATTCCTCATCGCGATCGGTATCTCGAAGAACAAAGTCCACAACGAAGCGTGCAGGCTGGAGCATACGGTATCGAAGGACCTCGAGAATGCCATCAAGAAGGAAATCGGCGAGACGCGCGTTAAAAGGAAGGGAATGGTCTCGCTGGCGGACATGAAGCCCGGCCAGCAGGGCGCGGTCGTTTCGATTGATTCCGGCCAGCAGGCAAAAAGGAGGCTCGAGGACATGGGCCTCACGCCGGGGGCGGAAATCAGCGTGTCCAGGACCGCGCCGCTCGGGGGACCCGTGGAGATACGGGTGAGGGGTTCTTCTCTGGCGATAGGAAGGGGCATGGCACAAAAGATATACCTCAAGGTGGACGGATGACCAAGATTCGGACGAAAAAGACTGACAGTGCAAGTCGGATGGCTTCCTACTTTGCAGGTTGCGAAAAGCCGGGCGTATTCAGCGCTTCCGCCAAATCCGGGGGTCCCGGCGGGCCAAGCGAGGCCGGGATTTCTAAAAAGCTTAGATTCGCCCTGGCCGGTAACGCGAACGTCGGCAAGTCCGTCATATTCAACTACCTCACCAAGCTTCACCAGCACATCGGGAACTGGCCCGGCAAGACCGTCGAGAGGGCGGAGGGAACGTTCCATTTCAAGGGTTACGAAATCGACGTCATAGACCTGCCGGGGATATATTCCATTTCCACGTATTCCATCGAGGAGGAAGTGACGAGGGAGTACATAGCCAAAGAGAAGCCGGACGTGCTGATAAACGTCGTAGACGCCTCCGTTTTTGAAAGAAATCTTTTTCTCACGCTCCAGCTGATGGAGTTCGAAATTCCCATGGTCGTCGTCCTCAACCAGACGGACATGGCGGAGAAGAAGGGCATCTTTATAGATTACGAGGAGCTTCTCGAAGGCGCTCGGCATTCCGGTGATTCCCGCCGTCGCGGTTAGGGGGACCGGGATCTATGAGGCGGTGGAAGAGACGATTAGGGTCTGCCTGAATAAAAGGAAGCCCGTGAAAATCGTCTACGGCAAGGAAATAGAAAATAGCATAGGCAAGATCGAGAAAATGGTGAAAAAGAACGCGTCTTTGAAGGGCCTTCCCGCGAGATGGAAGGCCATAAAGCTCCTCGAGGAGGACGCCGAAGTCGCCGGAAGCATGGACAAGGAGACCGTGGCCGCGGCAAGGAAGATATCGAGAAATATAGAAACCATCCATGACCATTCATGCCCGACCGCGATGGCCTGCGAAAAATACGCGGCCGTCGGCAACATAACCCGCAGGGTCCAGAAGGCGACCGTCCCCGACAGGCCCGTATCGTCGAGGTTCGCGGACCTGCTGCTTCACAGGATATGGGGCTATCCAATCATGGCGGGAATCATAGTCCTTGTTTTCATTTCGCTTTTTTCCTTCGGCAATTTCCTGTCCGGCCTCATGGAAGGATATCTCCTTGACTTCGTCAATGCCGTCCGTTCCATTGCGGGCAGCGGCGTGGTTGCCGGCACTCTGACGGGATTCATGGAGGGCATGGTCGCCGCGGTGACGGTGGTCGTGCCGTACATACTCCCGTTCTACCTCATCCTCGGGCTGCTCGAGGATTCGGGATACCTGGCCAGGATGGCCTTCCTCATGGACAGCGCCATGCACAAGATAGGCCTGCACGGCAAGGCCTTCATACCGATGATCATGGGATTCGGATGCAACGTCCCCGCCTGCCTCGGGTGCAGGGTGATGGAAACGAAAAGGGAGCGCATGCTGGCCATTTTCGTGACTTCGATGATACCGTGCGCGGCCGTAACCGCCGTCGTGCTCGGGCTCGTCGCAAAATACGTGAGCCTGTTGTGGGCCATCGGGCTTTACGCCATCGACCTGCTCATAATATTCGCCCTGGGAAAAATAGCCTTCAGAGTCCTTCCCGGCGAGTCGGTAGGCCTCATCATGGAGATACCGGACATGCGCGTGCCGCAGTTTAGGACGACCGTCAGGGAGGCCTGGTACAAGATGAAGGATTTCGTGTTCGTCGCTTTCCCCATCATAATAGCGAGCGCAGTCGTGATCAACCTGATGAAGGCATTGGGGATGCTGGCGCCGGTGTCGGGCGCGCTTTATCCGGTCACGGTGCTGTGGCTCGGTCTTCCCGCGGTCGCGGGGATAGCCTTCGTGTTCGGAATAATCAGGAAAGAGCTCACGCTCATAATGCTGACCTCGCTTTTCGGTGCGGCCAACCTTGCCGCCGTCATGACGCCCGTCCAGATGCTGGTGTTCACGCTCGTGACGATGCTCTACATCCCGTGCGCGGCGACCATAGCGGCGCTGGTGAAGGAAACCGGGTGGAAGAAGGCGGGATTCATCACGGTGTTCAAAATATTTTTCGCGATCCTGGTTGGCGGGATTTTCATGAGGATTCTCCGGATTTTCATGTAGAAATATTTTTCTATATCAGTCCACCAGCCTGTCTCTGTAGGTCACCGGCTTCACGATCTCAGGCACACATTCGCCAGCAACTTCGTCGCCAAGGGCGGCAACATTATTTCGCTCCAGCGGATTTGCTGATCTTCTTGCGTGACGTCGCCAACAAAGTCATCAACCGCCTGATCGCCACGGCAATCAGCAGGAAGACGATCAGGGACGCGACGATCGATGGGCCGGTCGGAAGGTTCATTCCGACAGAGATCATGATCCCGGCGACGCTTCCCGCAAATGCGACCGACCAACCGAGCACGAGCCTCAAGCTCTGTTTCCGGGTGAACAGAAGCGCTATGACGGGCGGAATAATCAAAAATGAGAAGACAAGCATGACTCCTGCTACGTGCACCGATGAGGTCACAACGAGCCCAAACGATGCGTAAAAAAGGAAATCCCACCAACCGACCTTCCAGCCGTCTTGGACGACACTTGCTCGGTCTTGAGAAATACGGAAAAAGCGTGCTCTCAAAAGCCAATGAAATGCTCCGATCCCGGCGTAAAGAAGGGCGGTGGATATCAGATCGTGGATTTGGATCGTCAAGAGGGATCCGGCCAGAACTTCTTCGAGCTCTTCCGATCCGCCGGCGTGCTTCGCCAAAAGCAACATGACTAACGTCGCAAAGCCGGCGTATATGATGCCGATAAAAGCTTCCTGGGGGATTCGGTTATCGCGAATACGCGATACGGAGATGAGGGCCGCTGCGGCCAGCGTAAAGAACAAGCTCACGAAATAGGTGGGCCAAGAATGCTGGGCCCATCCCAAGGTGAGCCCCAAGACGGAGCCGAAAGCCGCAGCCTGGGCCATCGAAATATCAACGAAGATGACGCCGCGGCTGACGACATGGAATCCCAGATAGGAATGGATCCCCGCGAGGATCAAAGCCGCTAAAAGGGCCATTTGAACGAACGGATAGGAGAACATATGGATCATGGAATGCTCCTTGCCGCCGAGGACAAACGAGAAAGCAGTGTTTCGAAAAGTAAAAAATAGGTTTCGGTTCTCTCCGATCCCTCAACCGAAGGAGGGAGATCGACGATTTTGGCCCCGGTGCTGGCGGCGATCATGTTCGGTGCCCTGTCGGAATAATACGGTTCCTTTCCGATGATCCGGATTCCGCGGGATTTCATGAGATCGATCAGCTCCGCGATATGGGATGCGGTCGGCTCGATCCCCGGCTTCGGCTCGATGAAACCGGCCACTTTGATACCGAGAAACTTGCAAAAATAGGGCCAGGAATTATGGAAAGTAACGATTTCCAGCCCCTTGAGGCCCTCCGCCGCTTTTTGCCAGGTTTCGATCTTCGTTCCGAGCTCCGCCTCAAACTTCTGGAGGTTCGCTTCATAGAGCTTGGCGTTGCCGGGATCTACCCGAGCCAATGCCGTTTCGATATTTCTGGCCATGATCAGGCCATTCCGAGGATCCAGCCAATAATGCGGATTCCCCTGAGGATGGACATCGCCCATCGAGGCATCGACCTTACCCGAGGGCTTCTCCAGGACTTCTACGCCTTCCGAACAATCCACGACTACCAGCCGGCCGTTACGGGAGCCGTCGATGATCGGGTCCGCCCAAAAATCAAGCCCCAGACCAATTTTGAGATAGAGGGAGGCTTTGGAGACCATCACCATATAGTTGGGGAGGACTTCGACGAAATGAGGATTGTCCTTCCCCGTGGTGATGGACCTTACGTTGATCTGGTGGCCGCCGATATATTCAGCGATTGATTTCAGGTCCGTCGTCGAGGTCACGACCTGAACCGCAGCACCGGCGTAGATCGTCATAATAGCTGTTGCGAAAACAATAATCGCCCATCGATATTTCATGATCCCATCTCCCTAAAATTGGTGTGGTTGGTGGGGCCCCAAAGACCACAAAAGCTGAAGGCAGACCGTCTGATAAGGCCTGGGGAACGCCGGGCCCTGGTCCTGTCTCAAGAGAAGGCCGATGCGGTAGGTTTCTTCAACGAGAGAGAAGCCGGCAAAAACGCCGAAACCGGTCTGATGGCCCTTCTCCGGCGTCGGATCTTGACAATAATCAATAAAGGCTCCCGCATTATACTGCCGTCGGAATTGAACGTCGAGGGCGGCAAAGAACCCGGTGGCCGTGATCCGCGCCGGCTCCTCGAGGGCTGCGTTGTCCCCGGCCGCAAGCCGGGAACCGATCAAAGCTTCAGCTATGAAAACGATTGAATGGTACATGTCCGGCCGCCATTTATACTTTAAATCGAAATCCCCCATCGTCGTCCGGCCGCCCGGCGCGGCGCCTTCCCGCGTCGTGAGTCCGGAAATGCCTATTTCGAGATTGGCGTGATTCATCAAAGGCGCGAAAACCGAGATCCTGGCGCTCTCGGCCAGATTATCGAGGGTTCGGCCCTTGGAATCTCCCCAATAAGAACCGCCGCTGAAAACATTTCCGGAAAGCGTGAGGGCGCTGCTTCCGAGACTAACTAGGCTCGAGATGTTCACCCCGGCGGCATCCAGTCCCTCTTCGCCGAAGAAGCGCTTAAACATCAAAGGCCTTTCAACCCAAGGCCATTGATGTGTATGTTGAGTATTGAGTTTCCCGAAATCCACCCGGTATTGGCCGGCCTTGATCTGCAGATTCAAAGGAAGTCCGCGGAGAAGCGTGGCATAGGCCTCTTCAATGTCGATCCCGCTTTGAGTAATCCCCAAGGTCACATCAGCGCGAGCGTAGGGGTTCAGATGACTTCCGGCGGTGATCTCCAGCTCGTGAAAATCAAAAAGCATCTTATTCTTGCCCACGGCGGGAGCGGCATCATGAAGTCCGGTGAGCCTCATATCGCCGATAAAGCTGATGTCGGGGTTGACGGTCGTTTGGGCGAGTCCCTGTCGCAAGGGGATAAGGACTGATAGTACGGGCCACAGAACAAGCAAGATCTTTTTCAATCTCATTTTCATCTCCAATGCCTATTCATCGGCCAGAAAACCCGGGAAGGCCACCGGACTAACGCCCTGATCTAAGGCCTTTTCAAGAAATACGCCGGGCGGGCTATCAGAGCTCTTTTTGCCCGCGTCGCTTCTCTTTGAGAATGAATTTTTCGGGATTCTTCTTCAGTTCCTCTCTCAGCCATTTTTCGGGATAGCCGACCTCCCGGGGATGCCCTTTCTCATCTTGAACATAGCCGTCGTTATACTTGGTTATAAGAAACTCGGCCAGCTTCCACCATCGATCCAGGTTCATCTGGGCGTTGGAAACGCAGTAGCGCGTCAGGAAACCTGGAATCATCTGCGGATTGGAGCTCAGCAGGTTCAGCGCACTTTGTTCGATGGCCGGTTGAAGGTTGAATTCCAAATTCTCGATTTCCTTCTGGGCTTTCTGAATATCCACAATCATGTCGCTGTATCGCAAGTTGGCGTAATTTGCGACAAAATTAAACGTCCACCAGGCGGAATCCCGGCTGAAGGATTGGATGGAACCCTTGGTGTAGGCCTCGGGCAACTCGGTGATGGTCGTGTAGAGCGGAATAAAGAAATTGGTATAAGGGTTGTCCATTCCATACCAGAAGACCCCGCCCACGGAATCCGGGACGGCGGACCTTGACTGAGAGACGAAAATGAACCCGACCTGCTGGGTGGAAATCGGGCGCTCCCAGGCATAGGACTTCCCCTCGATCTCCCAGTTGATCGGCCGCCAGCGGTCCGGCGCGCCAAAAGGCCCGGCGCTGAGATCCTTGGTCATGTCAAAGGCGGTTCCCTCATAATGATCCCGATGGAGGGCCATGACATCCCGAACGGAAAGCTTGTTGTCCGGCTTAATCCAGAGCGGATAGGGCTTGGCGTTCTTGACCGAGGAGCTGAAGTCGGGGGAAAGATTCGACGACGGCGCCGCCCGACGGAAAATACTCCAGACCCGCCGGGCGGAGTATCTGACCTGGTCCTCGCTGGGAGGATTGTAGGCCAGGGAAAAATTAAAGGGCCCGATCTTCGGGTTGTAAAAGCCTTTGTCTACGGCCAACGAGATGACGTTTTTCGAATAAAGGCAATTTTCAGGGTCGTTCAGCGGAAATTCGCCGATGCGGGACATGTTGGCGTGAGCACAGATCATGCCGTCCGGGATTCTCTGCGCCACCCAGACGGCCCCGTGTCCCCCCTTCCCCGTTCCGATCATCTCCAGTATCCAGGCTTCCTCCTTATCGCCGATGGAAAAGGATTCCCCGCTGCTGGCGTAGCCATATTCGTCGACGAGGTCGGTCATGACCTTGATGGCCTCGCGGGCCGTCTTGGCCCGCTGCAGAGTAATGACCATTAGTTCCCAATAAGGAAGCAGGCCGTCCGGGTTGACGAGGTCGAGGCGGCCGTCAAAGGTCGTCTCCCCGATGGCCAGTTGGAATTCATTCATGAGGTCGAGCACTCGATAAGTGTGGGCAACCTGGGGAATCTCGCCCTTCTTGCCTTCGAATCCCCTGATTTCAATTTTTTCCCCCGGGCCGTGATCCGCGGCCGGCAAGAGCCGCAACCGGGGAAGGAATTCTCCGTCGCAGGAATAGCTGATGATCACCGATCCGTCGGCGGACGCGCCCTTAGTCACGATTATGGAAGTGCACGGAAAGCACAACCGGAACACAGAAAATAACAATAACGTCATCATCAAAATCCGACTCACATTCCTGCTGATTCTCATTCTGCATGCTCCTTTGTTTATTATCAGCGATAGCGTTGCTTCTTGATTGCCTTTCCGTTGCTTACTCCAAGGCGGAAGCGCCCAAGAATATCCGCCTGCATGATCTATTATTAAAAGCCTAATTTTCAAGTAATTCAAGACCCGCTAGGGAATCCTAGGATCTGGGTTCAATCTCACGCAGTTTGCGAATTCGGAGGATTTCTATAAGGGAATAGATTGATTGGAAGCCCAAAACGGGTGAGCGCATGAGTCCCGTCAGCGAAGAGCTTGCCGGACTCATCACCAGGCATTTCTGCTCACACCTTTTTGGACGAGAATCTCAAGAAGGTTGTTGACCGGCAGAACGTCAGAGTAGCCACAATCGTGGCCACTGTGAGCAAAAAGAAGGATTCTAGAAACTGACCAAGTTGCAGCTAAATCATTTGGTTGGCGATTGAGCGTCAATCATTCTGCCTTCTACTCTTGGAAGGAAGCGCAACGCAACTTTATTATCCAAGCCGAACAAAATAATATTGCCTAGCTGGCAGCCGTAAGGACATCGATAAGCGTTTCTTAATGAGTGAAACCGTAAGGACATCGATAACTGATCGGCCTTCAAGCGATCGGATCGACGACTTTACCGACGAACGGAAAAGGAAACGTCTTGATAACCTTCCCCTCGTACTTGACGAAGACTCTGCGATGGTACGTCGAGAGTGTGGCCACGACGTACTGTCGTTCCAGTCTACGGAGGATGAAATACGCGGCGCCGTTGAATTCGATGCAACCGTGGGCATCCACCTTGCGGACGAACGAGACGCAGCCCTTGGCGATCGGCAGATCGAGGTGTCCCCGGGAATCGAGATGCTGATCGAGATTGAAGGCGGATGGGAGATGACGAAGTGCGGACCAGAGCCGGTCGCGGAGTTGGCCGGGAAAGCGGGTGCCGTGATCGGTTGCCCGGAGGCTTCGATTCGGCTTCTCGAAGTGGTAGTAGCGGAGGAATCGTTCGCTCGTGCGGCGCAAGGACCGAAGATCCGGACAGGGATGACGGAGCACCCGCGCCTGCCAGACCGCATTGAAGCTTTCGATAGCGGCGTTGCGGCCGGGTTCTTTCGGGGGAATGAAGCGAAGCTGGATGCCCAACAAAAGATGGAGCCGGATGAGCTGAGAGAGACTGTAGCGATACCGTCCCCCTCCCGTCGCGGCCATCTCGTTGTCCATCTGGGAGATTCGGGGAAGCCCCATAACTTGCCAGGAATCAACCAGATGACGGCAGAGCGAGATCGTTCTCTTGTCGCGGACCTGGCTGGCCGCAGTGGTCTGTCCGGCGGCGTCGATGGTGTGGATGGAGTAGAAGCGGGTGACTCCCGCAGGACCGCGGAGATGACGGGGCCCGACCAGGTCGGTTTGCTGAAGGTCGCCCATCTTACGGGCCGGGACGTAGGGATAGGGAGGCCCGTTGGAGGAGCGTTTGGCCTTGGCCTTTTTCGTTCGTCCGGCGCGGGCCAGGATCTTCTCGATGGTCGAGATGGCGGGAAGCTGGCGGACGCCCCGTCGCTGAAGCTCGAAATGGATCGTTTCGGCGCCGATGCCGGCAAAAACGGCGCGACGGGTCTTGTGGGCCGCCAGTTCGTCGCGCAGGACCAGGATTTTCCGGACCAAGGGCTCCCGCGTTTGATGGGGGATATGTCTCGGTACCCGACTTTGGTCGCGAAGCCCATCAAGCCCGAATTTTCGATGGCGATTGAGCCATTTGGAGAGCCAAAAGCCGCTCCGATGGACGGTGCGGAGGATTTCGTTAAACCCAATCCCATCATAGTAATTTTCAATGGCTTTCTTCCGAGTCTCATATTCGCTCTTGATGCTCACCGCAAAGATCTCCTTCCCACTGGAATGGGAAAGAGTTTAAGCGATGAGCAAATCGCTTATCGATGTCCTTACGGTTATTCACTTAGCGATGTCCTTACGGGAACCCCCTAACTTCTTCATTTCAAATTAGTTTTAAAAGAAGAGGATGGGCGATAGAGGATTTGAACCTCTGACTTCTACCGTGTGAAGGAAGCCACGCCTGAAGAGAAAGCGCAGAAAATAAGGGGTTTTCGTTGTAAATAATGATTTTTTAGGGCTCTTTGGCTCTCGATCTTTTTTGATATTTTTGGGCGCAGTTTGGGCACAACTTGTCAATCTAGAAGCGATTCTAAGCAAAATCTGTATATCCTGTGACACATGGTCACTTGGAGCGGGAGATCTGCTTTTCCATTCAATTGACATCCCATTTCCCGTGGTGATAATTGTTATAGGAACTTAATCCGCTAACCATGAATTCCTCTTTGATCCATCTGAGATGCAATGAAAGGAGGTAGAATTATGAAACGCGGTTTTATATTTTTCGTATGTTCGCTTTTCTTTTGCGGATTTCTACAACAGAAGGATAGTTTTGTTCAAAGGCGTTATGAAGATGTCGATGATTATATGAAAGTGAGAAAACGAGTGATTCAGGCCGAGCTGGCGATGAGAATCGATGCCGGAATCAAGCTTGTGCCCGAAGAGGAGGAGGCGAACCGTCGGCTGATGTTGCTCAAGCAGGAGGAAATAGAACGAACTCATGAATATTTTCCCCCAGCACATAGTTTTCTGAAATACAAAACAAGACAACTGATCGACCAATCTTCCATACTGAAAATCATGAAGCGCATGCCTAAAGGGGGAATTCTTCATGGCCACGGTTTTGCCATGGGAGACTTCCACTGGCTTGTTAAGCATGCGACTTATCTGCAGAACTGTTATATTTACCAAGGAGAGGAGGAACCGCCTCGCAAAGGGTCCATGAGGATCTCTAGGGAACCGCCTGGAGAAGGCTGGCGCCTCGTCAGCGACCTCCGCAAAGCCGCAGATAATGTTGAGGAATTTGATGAAGAGCTCTACCAAGCTGTAACTCTCGGTGAAGAAGATCTTGGCCAGCCGGATATCTGGGCTGAATTCAGAAAATGTTTCGCTAGGTCTATGGGCCTATTCAGTAATGAGATCTGGAGTGGCTTTTGCCGCAAAATGCTTGGAGATTTGATCACGGAAAACGTGCAGTATGTCGAGACCCGGGGTGACCTAGGGAGTCAGGAAATCATAAAGGAGATACAGCGCGACCATCCGGAATTTAAGGTCAAATACATATTTTCCTCTCCCCGCTCCGCTCCCCGGGAGCGAATCGCCGAGAACTTGAGTCAAGCCCTGGATCAACGAGCGGCAAACCCAGGTCTTATTATTGGTTATGATCTGATGGAGGAAGAGGACAAATGCCATACGAATCTTTATTTTATCAATGAACTTATTGAAGCAGGCCATAAGGCGGAACAGCGCAATCTCAGCTTGCCCCTATACATTCATTCCGGCGAAAGCAACTGGACGGAAAACGAAAATGTTCTAGATGCCATTCTCCTTGATGCCAGGCGGATAGGCCATGGTATCGCGCTTTTCAAGCATCCTCTCCTCATGCAAATGGTGAAAGAACGGGGTATCGCCATTGAGGTCTGTCCAATCAGCAACCAAGTTCTCGGTTATGTCGCCGATCTTCGCAATCACCCCGCTGTGCTCTATATCAACAGCGGCCTGCCAGTTGTCATTTGTCCCGATGATCCAGGCATATGGAAATGCACGTTTTCTTATGATTTCTACGCTGCGTTCATGGCGTGGGAATTGGATTTGAAATGCCTTAAGCAGTTGGCGATGAACTCACTCATCTACTCGGCTATGGATCCCGAGGAAAAAGAGAGAGCTTTAGAGTTTTGGCGAAAAAAATGGGCGGAGTTCATTACTTGGTTGAATGAGTTTAAGGTTTAACTAACCGTGACAAGGCGGCGTTGCCAAAGACATGAGGAATTACGGGAACTTCCTCTCCCCAGAGTCGGACGCTAACGGCAGAAAGGAGAAGCAGAACGGCTCGCTGGTTCGGATTTAGGCACGACCGCGATTTTGCCCGATAAAGGAATCAGGCGAGTTATTGATAACAAGATGGTGGGCGATAGAAGATTTGAGCCTCTGACTTCTACCGTGTGTAGGAAGCGGTGGAAAAACCTAAAGCGCAGATAATAAAGGGATTCCCTCTGTAATAGGACTGTTTTATGGGCTCCAGGATTTCGATGGATTTTGATATCTTTCGATAGTCTTCGATATTTCTGACATTTTTTGGGCACGATTTGGGTACAGCCGAAAGAACGTGTTTCTCGATTGACCGGCCGCTCCGGCGGTGATACGATTCGGGCATCGGCAATGTGAGGGTGTCATGGAATGCCCGAAATGTCATTCCGAGAACAAGGAACACTCGCGGTTCTGCGGCAATTGCGCGACGCCCCTTGGAGAGGCGGGGCCTGAGCCGTCCTCCCTGACAAAAACCCTGGTTACCCCTCTTCCCATCATCTCGAAAGACAGCCTCATCGCCGGAAAGTACAGGATCGTTGAAGAAATCGGGCGGGGCGGGATGGGGGTCGTCTTTAGGGCTGAAGATATCAGGCTCAAGCGCGTTGTGGCCCTGAAGTTCCTTCCGCCGCAACTGGCGGATTCCGTCGAGCTCAGGGAACGATTCCTCATCGAGGCCCAGGCGGCCGCGGCCCTCTCCCACCCGAACATCTGCGTCATCCATGAGGTCGGGGAGGGCGAGGACCGGCCCTACATCGCCATGGAGTATGTGGAAGGCGAGACGCTTCGGGACAGGATCAAGAGGGGGCCACTGAAGCCGGACGAGGCCCTTGACATCGTCAGCCAGGTCGCGGCCGGACTGGGAGCGGCCCACGTCAAGGGCATCATCCACCGAGACATCAAAAGCGCCAATATCATGGTCACGGAGAAGGGCCAGGCCAAGGTGATGGACTTCGGGCTGGCTAAGCTGCGGGGCGGGAGTTCGCTCACCAAAACCCAGACAACGCTGGGCACGGTTGCCTACATGTCGCCGGAGCAGGCCCGAGGCGAGGATCTGGACAGCCGGACCGACATCTGGTCCCTCGGCGTCGTGCTTTATGAGATGCTCGCCGGCGAGCTGCCGTTCAAGGGCGATCATGACCAGACGGTCATCCATGCAATCCTCCACCGGGAGCCGAAGCCGCTGGGCAAAACACGGCCTGGCCTTCCGCCCGGACTTGAACGGATTGTCTTCCAAGCTTTGGCTAAGGATCCCGCTCAACGCTACCAGACCATGGAGGAGTTTCGGGAGGACCTCGAGGCCGTCGCCCAAGGACTCAAGCCGCTCAAGGCCAAGCGAAGGATAAGGGGAAAAGCATTCGGACGGAATTTACTTTATCTGCTTCGTGCCTCCTTGGCGGTCAGCCTCATCCTCTTCGGCCTCAACATCGGAGGCTTTCGTGATCGGGTTTTCGGAAGGAAAGGCCGCGCCGAGCCCGCGATCAGGCTGGCGGTGCTGCCGTTCGTGAACTTGTCCGGCGACCCGGAGCAAGAGGTCCTCTCCGACGGCGTTACGCAGGAGTTGATCACCCAGCTCGGGCGCCTCCATCCCGCGGCCCTAAACGTCATCGCCCTCGCTTCGGTCATGCGCTACAAGAAGGCCGAAACGCCGATCGACCAGGTCGGCCGCGAGCTGGGGGTGGAATACGTCCTGGAGGGCAGCGCCCGGCGTGAGGCGAACCGCGTCCGCATCAGCGCCGAGCTGATCCATGTGACCGACCAGACGCAGATCTGGGCCAACACGTACGAGCACGATCTCTCGGGCATCCTTACGGTGCAGGGCCAGGTGGCGCAGAGCGTGGCCAAAGCCCTGGCGGTCAAGCTGCTCCCGGCCGAGCAGGCCCGCCTGGCCTTTGCCCGGACGGTCAATCCTGAGGCCTATAGCGCCTATCTCAAGGGCTCTTCCCTCTGGAAGACGATGAAGCCGGCCGATTTAGACGCCGCCCAGAGCTGCTTCGAGCAGGCGCTCGTCAAGGACCCATCCTACGCCCCGGCTTATGAGGGTTTGACGTGGGTCTGGCTGGCCCGCCAACAAATGGCAATCGTACCGGCCAGTGAGGCCGGACCCAAGGCCAAAGCGGCGGCGCTTCAATGCCTCGCTCTTGATGACAACTCCGCGGAGGCGCACGAAGCCCTGGCCTCGGTCATGACGTGGTCCGAATGGGACTGGGCCGACGCCGAGCCGGAGTGGAAGCGCGCCCTCGAGCTCAATCCCAACGGCGCCAACGCGCACGCGTACTACTCCCACTTCCTGGCGCACAGGGGACGCGCGGGCGAGGCGATCCGGCACATCGAGCGGGCGCTCAAGCTGGACCCGTTCAACGCGCTGTATCACAGCATGCACGCGATTGTCCTGCAGTACCTCGGGCGCTATGACGACAGCCTCGCCGCCGCCCGCACCGCACTCTCCATTAGGCCCGATATGGGGATCGCCTTCACCGCTATTCAGCGATATTACATCGTCAAGGGGATGCGCGACGAGCAGCTGGCCGACCAGAGACTGAGGATCGCCCGTGACCCCGAACGACTGGCGGCTTTCGAGCGGGGCCTCGCGGAAGGCGGATACGAGGGCGCGCAGCGGGGCATCGCCGACGTCCTGGCGGCACGGTATAAAAAGTCCGAATATCACAGCGCCGTGGGCATCGCCCTGCGTTATTTCGATGCCGGCGACAAGGACCGGACCATCGACTGGTTCTATAAGGCCTACGACGCACACGATCCCGAGTTAGCCTATATCGGCATGCCTTTCTGGGACCCCCTGCGCGGCGACCCGCGCTACCAGGCCTTGCTGCGCCGCATAGGCCTCCCCCTGGATAAAAAGAAATAGGGGGAATCCGCGGCCATGGTATGTCCGGGACACTTCCAAGACTTTTATTTAAACTATTAATCCCACCTACTTGTCCTGACTAATCAGGGGAGGCCAGCAATCATGTCAGTGTCTGCAAAAGAATCCGTAATTCCCCCAAGATTTATCCTTAGCTATATTACCCCCCCCTTATCCCCCTTGAGTAATCAAGGCGAATCCAGATAATGGTATCGTTTCGGAATAAGGTTGGTGGGCGATAGAGGATTTGAACCTCTGACTTCTACCGTGTGTAGGAAGCAGCGGAAAAAGCTAACGTGCAGAAAATAAGGAATTTCCCCTATAATAGGCTTGTTTGTCAGGGGCGCCAGGATTTCGAAGGAGTTCGATATCTTTAGATATGTTTCGATATTCCTGACGTATTTTGGGCACAAACGTAAACGACAGGAAGGTTGGAAGGTTCCAGGAGAAGCAAGATACCAAGTTAAGGCTACTATGGCTACGTCGAGTCCTTCATCGG
The DNA here is from genome assembly GCA_963702005.1 of Candidatus Aminicenantota bacterium. GTDB lineage: Bacteria > Acidobacteriota > Aminicenantia > Aminicenantales > JAFGBC01 > JAFGBC01. The sequence goes on along the minus strand of OY969696.1, from coordinate 171,944 downwards.
GAAGCTCCGGGATGAGCTTCTCAACGGGGAGGTGCTGGACACGTTGGCCGAAGCGAAGGTCCTTGTGGAGGGCTGGAGAAAGACATACAATCGCTTAAGGCCGCACATCTTCTTAGGCTACAGGCCGCCGGCTCCAGAGGCCTTTATGGTCGAAAAATTCACTCAAGGGCTGGTGCATTGATGGGGGGCTGGTCACTTGATAACCAGGTTTTTATACCTCAGATAAAGGAGGCGAGGGCCATGAAATGTCCAAAATGTCTCTTTGAGAATCCCTCCGATTCCCGCTTATGCGGAAACTGCGGGTTCGATTTCTCCCTTTCTGAAAAGAAGCCGTTTTCCGCCACCAGGACTCTTCAGGTTTCTCTCAGCGGGCTTGCCCAAGGGAGCCTCTACGCGGGAAGATACGAGGTGATCGAAGAACTCGGTCACGGCGGCATGGGGAAAGTTTACAGGGTGTTAGATAAAGAGATTCAGGAGGAGGTGGCCCTCAAGCTCCTGAACCCTGAAATTGCCTCCGACGAAAAGACGATCGAACGATTCCGGAACGAGCTTAAATACGCACGCAGGATCACCCACCGGAACGTCTGCCGGATGCATGATATCAACAGGGAAAATGACACCTATTTCATCACAATGGAATATGTGCCGGGAGAGGATTTAAAGACCGTTATCACGAGAACAGGCCGGTTGCCTGAAGGTGAAGCGGTGCCAATAGCCGTGAAGGTCTGCGAGGGACTGATGGAGGCGCACCGACTGGGTGTCGTTCATCGTGATCTGAAGCCGCAAAACATCATGATCGAGAAAAACGGAAATATCCGCATTATGGACTTTGGCATCGCCCGGTCACTGGCCGCCAAAGGTGTAACGGAAGCCGGAGTGATCATCGGGACCCCTGACTACATGTCCCCCGAACAAGTGGGGGGGATGGAAGCGGACGCGCGATCGGACATTTATGCTCTGGGAGCCACGCTCTATGAAATGGTGACGGGGCGAGTTCCCTTTGAGGGCGATACGGCCTTGATCATCGCCATGAAGCACAAGGCTGAACTCCCTCTGAGCCCTAAGGAGATCAATCCCCAGCTCTCTGAAGAACTCACCACGGTCATCCTGAAATGCCTGGAAAAGGATCGGGAGAAGAGATACCAGACGGCGGAGGAATTGCTGGCGGAATTTAGATGCCTGGAAGAGGGTTTACCGACGGCAGCGGGTGCCCTGAAACCTAAGATTCCGGCTTTTCTTAGCGAGGGCGTGGAAGAGGCTCCGCTAAAGCGATCGGTCTTTGTGGCCCGAGAACAAGAATTGGGTAAACTGTATCAGAAACTCGAGGCCGCCCTTAGCGGCAAGGGACAAGTGGTCTTCCTGCTCGGCGAAGCGGGCAGCGGGAAAACAGCCTTAGTCCAGGAGTTTGCCCAGCGTGTCCAAGAGACATATCCTGAACTTATTGTCGCCTCGGGCAAATGCAACGCCCACGCCGGAATCGGAGATCCTTACCTGCCGTTCATCGAGATATTGAGTCTTTTGACCGGAGACGTTGAATCAAAATGGACGGCTGGCGTCATGTCCAGAGAACACGCTCTTCGGCTGTGGAATCTTCTGCCTCTTTCTGTCAAAGCCTTATTGGATAACGGCCTGGATTTGGTCAATATTTTTATCCCCGGAGCAGCCTTGGCATCCCGAAGCGAAGCTTTCTCATCACGAATGACATATTGGCTGGCCGGCTTGAAGAAGCTCGTGGAGCGAAAGTCCTCACTCCCTCCGGATCTGATGCTCCAGCAGAGCAATCTGCTAGAACAATACACCAGAGTGCTGCAAGATCTGGCCAAAGAAAAGCCGCTGCTTCTTATTCTAGACGACCTCCAGTGGGTCGATCCCGGCTCGGCAAGCTTGCTCTTTCATCTGGGCCGCCGGATTCAGGGGAACCGGATCCTTATCGTCGGGGCTTTGCGGCCGGCAGAGGTTGCTCTGGGCCGGGGAGTGGAGCGCCATCCCCTCGAGCCTATTCTTCATGAACTCAAACGGGATTTTGGGGAGATTGAGATCGAAGTTGGAAAAACGGAAGCCCGTCGATTCGTGGATGATTATATTGATACGGAGCCCAACCGGCTAGGCCCTAAATTCCGGGAGACGCTCTATAGCCAGACCAAAGGACATCCTCTCTTTACGGTTGAATTGCTGAAGGACATGGAGGAACGCGGGGCTTTGGTCAGGGATAAGGACGGCCGATGGATGGAGGGCCCAGCCTTGGATTGGAACGTGCTCCCGGCGCGCGTGGACGCCGTCATTGAAGAGCGTGTTCAAAGGCTCAATGAAAAATTGCGGGAGATTTTAATGATCGCCAGTGTCGAAGGCGAAGAATTTACGGCCGAGGTGGTTGCCCGGATCCAGAAAGAAGAGGTCCGAGAGCTGATCAAGCTTTTAAGCAGGGAGCTGGATAAACGGCATCATCTGGTGTCTGCCAAAGGCATCCGGCAGCTCGAAAAACAGCGCTTATCCTCGTATCTTTTCCGGCACATCCTGTTCCAGAGATATCTTTATAACAGCCTCGATAAGGTGGAGAGAGCGCAACTTCACGAAGAAGTAGGAAATATTTTAGAAGCCCTTTACGGAGAGCAGACTGAAGAGATTGCCGTGCAACTGGCGAGGCACTTCCTGGAGGCGGGAATAATGCCGAAGGCCATAGACTATTTTCACAAAGCAGGAAACAAAGCTGTCCGGCTGTCCGCCGGCGAGGCGGCGATTGCCCACTACCATAAAGCTCTGGGACTTCTTCAAAAGCTTCCGGAAACGCCTCAGCGTGATCAACAGGAGCTTGCTTTACGGCTCGCCCTGGCCGTTCCGCTCATGTCCACGAAGGGCTTTGGTGCTCCGGAATTGGGCCAAGTCGTCGTTCGAGCCAGAGAGCTTAGTGATCGATTGGGTGATCCACTTCAGCGGTTTTACGCGCTCGTTCAGCTTGCCACATACTATGTATCTACGGCCCAGTACAGAGAATCGCTGAAAATGATAGAGCAGTTGATTCCAATAGCCGAACAGTCAAAGAACCCGATGCTCGAGGCTATCTCCCACTATTCCGACGTCTGGGAATTGCTCAATGTGGGAGAACTTGTCCAGAGCGTGGAAAACCTCAGACATTGGAAAGCTAACTATGACCCGGAAAAATTCGGCTTCATGGCTTATCTCTTCGGCTATGATATCGGAGTATTCAATCTGGGTTTAGGGTCTTGGGCGCAGTGGATTATTGGCTATCCCGACCAAGCTCTCCGACAACTTGATGAAGCGGTGAGCATCGCTCGAAAATTAGGTCATCCGCACTCGCTGGCTTTTGCCCTGCTCACGGCGTGCGAGCTGAATTGGTTCCTCGGCAATTTTCCACGGATCGACAAGGATACGGAAGAACTTGTTCCGTTCTGCGAGAAAAATGGATTCATACTCGTAGCAGCGCATGGCTATTTTTATCGCGGAGAGAGAGCCGTTCTCGAGGGAAAGGTCAAAGAAGGAATAGCCCAAATGCGTCAAAGCTTGTCGATCATGGAAGCGACGGGGACCATGACCTGTTTCTCGCGTCTGAGGGCGAGGATCGCTGAAGCCTGCCGAAAAGCAGGAGATCTGGAGGAAGGTCTTTCTGCCGTGGACTGGGCCTTTGAAGCCGTCGAGAAATATGATGAGAGATACATGGAAGCCGAGCTCTATCGGCTCAAGGGTGAATTATTGCGGATGCGGGGTGAGCCCGAGAAAGAAGTTGAGAAGTATTTCAAGCAGGCTATTGAGATCTCTCGCCTACGGTTGGCCAAGTCATGGGAGCTCAGGGCCGTGATGAGTTTGAGCCGCTTGTGGCAAAGACAAGGAAAACGAGAAGAGGCCAGAAAGAATCTGGAAGAGGTTTATTCTTGGTTCACGGAAGGGTTCGCCACTCCCGATCTTATCGGGGCGAAGGCGCTCCTTGAGGATCTTTCTTAAGAAGGAGGACAGACAAGTGATCAAAGTCAGTGTGTTTTATCCGAATGAAGAAGGCAAAAAATTTGATATGGGGTACTATTTTAATGAGCACATCCCCATGATCCAACAAAAGTTAGGGGCTGCGTTTAAGCGTGTGGCCGTAGAACAGGGACTGGGGGGCGCAGAGCCTGGATCACGGGCAACCTATCTCGTCATGTTTCATCTATATTTCGATTCGGTAGAGTCATTTCAAACTGCCTTTGGCCCGCACGCCCAAGCGATTATGGGAGATATTCCAAACTTCACCGACATCCAGCCCTCGATTCAGATTAGTGAAGTAAAATTATAGAAGCAGCTTAAGAAATAAGTTAGGCACAAAGAGGGGAAAAAGGGAAGGAGGGAGCAGCGCTGGCGGCTGAATATTGATTTCTGGTGCGTGTCACCCGCATCGCAATTCAATCCCGGCAATCATGACGGAGGGGCCACACCCGTCGTTTTACCGGGACGCGGGATCGTGCAAGTGGTTGAAAAGAATATGGTGGGCGATACAGGATTTGAACCTGTGACTCCTACCGTGTGTAGGCGGCTACGGAAAAAGCCCACACCTGGAAAATAAGGCTATTTCATGAAAATCTGCATTTTAGCTCCTGAATCAGGTTTCGATGGAGTTCGATAGTCTTTGATGTTTTTCGATATTTTAGACGCGGTTTGGGCACAGTTTGGGCACAGTTGTCGATCATCGTCTCGGTCCCATAGAATCTAAGGTTGTGCACCCGGCCCGCTCTCATGAGTGTTCCTTTTGTTTGCATTTCTCAATGAATTCGTTGGTCAGCTCGTGTCTCTCGTCGACGTGGTCGAGTATCTTGTGATGGACGGTCTCGGGATGGTAGAAAAGGTGGATTATCGCTCCTGATTCCCTTGCCTGTTTGACCGCTGGGACGAAATCGGCGTCCCCGGCAACGAGAATTGCGTGCTGAATCTGATGAGAGTAACAAAGGTCTACGATATCAAGCGACATGAGAATGTCGACCATCTTCTGCTTGAAGAAACCGCCGATGAGCTGGAGCCTTCCTAGCTTGACTTCGAAGCGCGGAAGCCTTCTGAGCTTTGTAAGGAACTTTTCCATATTCTGTATTCTTCGCGTGTCCTCAGTATTGTCCTTTCTTTGCAAGGGCAGGCAGTGGTAGTAATAGGTCCTCAGTCGCTTGGTTTCTGTCTTTTCGCAGATATTCTCGCATAGCTTGAGGAAATCTATTTCCTTTTCCTTAAAATGCTTCTTGAGAACTTGATTCAGATACCCTCCGTCGATGAATATCGCGGATTTTTCGTGCGTCATAGAAATCAATATGATAATTCCTGCCATCCAACGGAACGAGTCCGCGAATGGCAGGGAGGATTATGTTAATAAATGGGGCATGATGCTTTAAATATGTTACGTAGCCAAAGTTTGAGTCCTTGGATTGCCTCGGAATTCAGGAGTTCCAGGTCGCTTTCTATGCTGGAGAAGATGCCGGCTGTGTCAGCAAAAGGGGGGTTTTGATGGAAACCATCAAGGTGGGGGCTCTCCCCAGCCGGCACAAGAGAACCATATGAATTATAGCATATTTGGAGCCGGTCAATTGAATCAAACACGGAATCCGCAATATGCTTCTCGCTTGGGAGGACGCAATGGAAAAGCGAGAAAGGAGATGGATGAAGCCGCGCGAAGTGGCCGAATATCTTTCCGTCCATCCGATGACTGTTTACAGTCTTATTAGTTCCCACCGGCTGCCAGCCATTAAGCTCAAGGGAGTGGGCTGGAGGATTGACCGGAAGCGTCTTGATGCGCAGATGGAAGGAGAGATAGAGGACGGGGAAAGACGATGGAGGAAGATAGTCGAGTGGCGTTAGTCCAGGTGCTCGCTGATTACCTGACAGGGCGACAAGGGATAAAATCCCCAAGGCAAAAGCCCTGCCCAATATAAGATCTCTGTTCTACGAGCTTCCTAGAGCCTCGTTTTTCCGGCCACGGGCCAAAAACCGTTGTTTTCCGGGTTTCCAGTGGGTCGTGGAGTTCTGTTCGGCCATTTAAAGATGCGCAGAAGCGAAATTTACCCTGGATTTGGACGTCCTGGGAAGTGATGAGGCGGGCGGAGGCCGGATTTCCCTGGACCTCCCTATTTCGTAAAATATCGAATGAACGGATTTGACGCTTTATTTTTTCATGGAAACCATTTCAATTTTTATAAATATGCAGTAATTTAAAAATGCGGTAATCGTTATAAATATATGATATATATTTTAAGGGGAGACTAATTTATGAAAGCAGAAACTTCAAAGGAAAGATTTAAGCGTATTGCAGCAGCGAGAACAAATGCGGTTCTCCAGAAACTGAGGGTGCTGTCTAACTGTGCCAACAGACAGTATTATGATTATACCGAAGAAGAGGTGGATATAATATTTTCAGCAATTGAAAAAAAGGTTAAGGAAGCAAAGTCAAAATTCTTCTTCTCAAAGGAAGAGAAATTTAAATTATGAAAGGGGGATAAAAATGTCCAGAATGATTGATCGTTATCTGGCCGGTGTTGAGGTACGGAGAACTGTTTTTAACTGGCCAGAGCAGATCAGGGCGATAGTGGATGGATACAGGGCTTATACAACAATTTCTAATGCTGTTCAGAAGGATGCCATTCAGAATAGCTGGAGCGCAAGAAAGAACAAAAGGGGAAATGACTGGTCTTTTGTTTATGAACTCGTGGAGAAGGAAGGCAAAATATTCCTTCTTATGACAGATGCTGGTACAAAGGGTTTGACTGGTCGAATTTTGACACTGCAAGAGTATGAGCTTGATCTTCCGGGAGAGGAAAGATGGGGACGTTTTGAAGGAGTTGCCTTCACACAGCCAAGAGAGGAAAGAACCCTGGGCTCAAGGGGGCGCGGAAAATTCATATTTGTGGGAGCATCGAAAGAACATACCATTTTGTACGATACGCTCAGAGATGACGGCTTATATCGATTCGGCTTCAGAACGGTTATCAGAACTGAATCGCCGGTTGCCGCATATGAGAATGATGATGGAAGAAGGATGCTGAGAGAGATGACGGGAGGAATTATTGAGCCTCTCAATACTGTGGGAGCAAGGGTAATAATTGTTGAGCCGGTTGATGAGGTTGTTAGGGATATTAAAAACGGAAAATTTCTCAGGAATATTGGAGAGACATGGTGGGAGATTATTCAGAAGTATGGCGCAAGAATTTCGGTCCGGGTGCAGCAGAGAGAGTATCCTGCTGGAATCCCATCCGAGTTTGCTCTTCCAGAAAGGGATTCGCAGGAATACAAGGTATGGATACAGGAGAATGCGAGAACGCCACTTTTCCGTGTAAGAAAACTTCACATCATTTACAGAAGGAACGAGATAGTCCCGGAAGATATCCGGGGTATTGCCATCCAGAGAGACGGAATGAAGATATGCAGCATAGAACCCAGATATTTAGGGAGGGAAATCGCAGAAAAACTTTATGGATATATCACGGTGGATTCGTCCACAGAAGAGGATCTTATCTCGGATGAGGGAATCGAGCATTATTCATATGATTTCAGGCGTTCTCTGCCGGGAGCAATCAAAAGATACATTGAGGATGAAATAGTAAGATTTGCACAGGAAAAACTCGGATACCGAATTGATGAAAGGGAAATAAGAAGACAGCAGCAGAGAAATGCCGAGAGGAGAGCACTCCTGGCTGCCAACAACTTTGCACGCGATCTGGGTATCGGACTGGGGCCGGGGGTTACCAGAGAGGGACCGGGCGGCGAGAGAGTTCCCAGAGTGATACGAGTTCAGATTGAGGAACTGTCACTGCCGCGTCCCGGCGATCTGAGAATCAATTACGGTGAACCCGTAAAAAACATCAAGATGCGTGTGATAAATGACTCTTCTCAGGACGCATATATCCGTGTGAAACTATTTTTGAGATATTTCGATAAGCCTCTCAAAACTTTTGCAGAGGAAGATATCACCGTGAGAGCAAATTCTACAACGACGGACATCGGACCTTTTGAGGAGACATTCAAAAAAATAGATTATCCAGATGCGGGCAAATATACGGTGGTGGCAAGGATTTTATCGATGAGAGAAGAGGATAAGGGAACGGAGCTGGATTACAAAACGAAAAGTTTTTATCTGGAGGAAGACCCCCCGACAAAAGGTTTATTTGAAAGATGCGAGGCCTTCGGTTTTCCTGATGAGGAACCGATAAAATACTGGATGGGATACAGTGAATATGGCAGCGAAAGAGGGCTGATTCTTTATTATAATGTGAACCATCCGAGCTATACGCCGGTTTCTGAAAATGAGGAAGATCTTGCCGAATACATTTTGAGAATAGCGGCCCCTGAAATTTGCAGGTATGACCTTCTTCAGGAAAGAACCATTATTTTCATAGAAGAACAAAGGGATGATCCCCAGGAAATTCTGAAGCAGGAAAGGAAGGTTGTGGGTGAAATACTTTTTAAATTCAGGCGAGGAGAAATCTGATTATGGCGGTGATCATCAGGGAAGAGAAGATAATCGAAGGGAAGGAATACACTGTAAAAGTATACAGGGCTCAGCCGGGCAAACTGGTTACTCAGGAAGGAAAGGTTAAAGCCGAAAAACTTGACGAATTTCTTTCCAATAAGTTGAGAGAGATTGAGCACGAAATGAAAAATTGCGAGCTTTTATCATTAAAGGGGAAAAAAGGAGAAGTACTGAAATTATGGTACGAGGTGGGTAAAAGGCTTGACTTTGTTGATGACACCTCGCTCATTGCACCCGGCGACAGGGATTTTATCTGGAGGGCACTTTATGATCATGCCGGAAAACTTGCGCCAGGTCCACTTTCAGAAAGGGCAAAGAGAGACCCATCCACGAGTCATTTTTCTTACTGTTACCGGCTTTCAAAATTTCCATGGGAGTTTGTTAAAATGGCCGGCGACTGGACATCTTGGAGTGAATTTTTCGACAGGAGCGAAACAAAAAATGATCATCGTATAATAGAATGGCTCGGAGAAAAAGCAAAAGAGTGCGATGTTAGGTCCAGACAGAACTGGCTGAGACCCCTCACCAAAACGATCCATATAGAATTTGCGGATAAAGATACGACGGTTTTTCCGAAGGAAGAGCTTTTTAATAAGCTTGAAAAGATATTTTCCATTGTGAAGGTAGATGAGGATACATAAAAATAACTTTTTTGCGGTTGACCTTTTTGCCGGTTGCGGTGGCCTCAGCGAGGGGTTCATTCAGGCAGGATTTCAGGTTATTGCCCAAGTTGAAATGGATAAATGGGCATGTAAGAGTCTTAAAACACGCCATCTTTACTGGGAATTGAGGAAAATAGGAAAGGGATTTCTCTATCACAGATATCTGCAGGGGAAGGCTTCTATAAATGAAATTCTGAACAGATTCCCCGAAATAAAACAAAAGATTTCCTGTCGTGTTATTCAGGCAGCTTTCGGAGACGATGAAACAGAGCAGATACTGGAGAGAATTGAATCCAGCAAGAAATATCATGGTGCATCAAAAATCCATGTGCTTCTTGGAGGTCCACCCTGTCAGCCCTATTCCATTGCGGGCAGGGCTAGAGATCCATTCAGGATGGAAAATGACGGAAGGCATTACCTTTACAGGTACTATCTTGAAATTATTGAACGCCTTCAGCCTGACTTTTTTGTGTATGAGAATGTTCCGGGACTTTTCACAGCGAGAGCAAGAGGAAGAGAAATATTCAGCAGAATGCTGGAAGATTTTTCATCATTAAATCCTGCTTATGAAATCACGCCCCCTCTGGAGCGAATTTATGAAGACCCTTGCAGTTATATTCTTGATAGTGCCGATTTTAAAATTCCGCAGAGCAGAAAAAGGCTGTTTCTTGTAGGATATAGGAAGTCTCTTGAGCGGAGGAGTCCGAATATAAAAGAAATATTTACTAAATTGCAGAAGAAAGCAATTAGAAAAAGAAAACTAGGCCACCTCACAGTCAGGGATGCCATTGATGATCTGCCCTCTATTAGACCGGGGGAGGGAAGTGATAAGTGGTATGGACGTTATGATACAGAGGCAAATCAGAGATCCTATCGGAAAAAAATGAGAAAGGAATCTGCGGGAATCATAAATCACAGGGCAAGACCGCATATGAAGGATGACCTTAAAAGATACAGATTCTTTATCGAACACCAGAGAAATGGAAACGGAGCAGCAAATTTGAAGGTTCTCATGAAAGAAAGACCTGAACTTGTTCCTGAACATAAGCATCTTGATAAATTTTTTGACAGATTCAGGGTTCAGTGGTGGGATCGCCCATCTTCAACAATTACAGCGCATATCTGTAAGGACGGGCATCATTATATTCACCCCGATATCCACCAGTGCAGGTCTTTTACTGTAAGAGAGGCGGCAAGATGTCAATCCTTTCCTGATAATTTTAAATTTGAAGGCTTCAGGACCAATCAATTTAAGCAGGTCGGTAATGCCGTTCCTCCTCTATTAGCCCGTATCGTAGCCGGAGTTATCTTAAAAGAATTGAGGAAAATACATTTAAATCAGGAGGACGATATCCATGGAACCTGAAAAACTGGATCCGCTTTATTTTAAATTCAAGGGTAAGATAGCACGCCTCCTGGGACGGGAATCTGTCTCAAATTCAATTGTTGCTTTATGTGAGGTTGTAAAGAATTCATGGGACGCAGATGCAACGGAAGTGAAGATCATTTTTGAGAATTCCGAATCGGAACATGGGAAGATCCGTGTGATCGATAATGGCAGCGGATTGAGTTTTCAGGAATTTGAAAACACGTGGATGACCGTTGCGACAGATGATAAAGAAAAAAAGCCTCTCACCCATAAATACAGGAGGCAGAAGGTAGGCGAAAAAGGAATAGGAAGGTTTGCTACTGAGAAACTTGCGCATTCTATCGATGTTATCTCTAAACCTGAAAATGAAAAATATGGCTTCAGCGTTAAAATTGACTGGGATGAATATGAGAAGGGTGGCCCGTTTGACAAGATACCAAACCAGGCATTCAGCTTCCCGAAAAAGAAAAAAGAGCACGGTTTTGAAATAGTTCTTGGGAATCTTCGAGAACGCTGGAATGCTTCCAGAATTGATGATTTTCAGAGGACTCTGGGCTTGCTGCTGCCTCCGGTCAAGTATATTCCCAATTTCAAAGTGAAAGTATTTGTTGGTAATTCCCCCTGTACTATTAAAAAGCTTCAGAATCGTTTTCTCGCTATTAATGTCTATAAATTCAAATCAACTCTCAGACCAGATGGTACCGTAGATTTTAGATTATCAGCCCGCAAAGGCAAAATCGAAAGATCATATTTTAACTTGGGAAATATGAAATGTGGTTCGGCAGAGTTTGATCTTTATTTTTTCTATCGTGATAAAAGAGGGAATTATCCTGAAAGTGTAAGCATTAAGAATGTGAAAAATATTCTTGACCGATTCAGCGGCCTTTTTCTGTACAGAGATGGTTTTAAAGTAAATCTAACCGGAGACTGGGCAGGGCTGGACAAGCTCAGAGTGAACGATCCCTCCAACTATCCGGGATACAATCAGATTATAGGTTTTGTTAAGTTGTCCAAGAAGAATAATCCGGAAATCATTGATACGACTACTCGTGAAGGTATCGTTGAAAACGAAGCATGGGAAGATCTGAAAAAGTTTATATATAAATCGATTGAACTCTTTGTAGAGAACAGGAAAAGAAAAGAAAATAAAAATTTGCCAGTTAAGAAAAGGAAAACCCTGCCTGAGACAAAAAAGATTGAGACTGAAGAGTTATTGGCATTTTCTAAAAACTACCCCTGGGTGTTTTATGAACCCCTTGAAAGAGAAATCAACGCGTGCTATTCAACAAAATTATTTAACGCCTGCCTGCTGCTTTCAAGAAAGATGATAGAAAATCTCTTATCCAATTTGCTGGAGTACAAATATCCCAAAAAAGCAGAACTTCGCTGGAACACAGGGAAGAATCGACCGCATGATTTTGCCACGCTTATTGAAAATCTGGATCAGAATAAAAATCAATTCACTCAGGAAGAACAGTCATATATAGATAAGTTTTTGGAACTGTGCAAACCATTCAGAAGGTATGCCAATTCGAAAGCACATAATATTATGCAATATGTGGAACAGAAGAATGAAATAGATGGAATGAAAATTCCAGAAATGGTGCAGATATTATTGAATCTAATCTTGAAAATTAGGACTTAGAAATCATGAATGCTGATTTGTTAGCAGACAGAGAAAAACTTCCTGCTGAAAAAGATATTGTCAAATTCAGGAATAAAATTGTTCGATGGTTTAACAGGAATGAGAGAAAATATCCATGGAGGGAAACCTCCGATCCATTCAGAATTCTGATCGCCGAAATGATGCTTCAGAGGACAAAAGCAGATCAGGTGGTGGATGTATATAATAAGTTTTTTTCTGAATTCAGCGATCCAAATGACGTTGCAAGAACAAATTTAAAAAATATTCACAAAATTCTTTATCCTTTGGGGCTATTATGGAGAGTTAAAAATTTCAAAAAAGTCTGCCGATACTTGGTAAAAAATTATGATGGAAGAATTCCAAAGAAAAGAGAGGATCTAATCAAGATGCCAGGAACAGGCGATTATGTATCCGGCATGGTCCTTTCTGTGGCTTTCAACAAGCCAGAATGGGCTGTTGACAGTAATATAGTAAGAATATTTAAGAGATATTTTGGAATTTCTACAACTAAAGAAGGAAGAAGGGATAGATATATCATTGGGATTGCAAAAAAGTACGCGTCATGTAACAATCCCAAAAAAGCGAATCTGGGGATAGTTGATTTTACCGCTTTAATATGTTCTCCACGTAATCCTAAGTGTGAAAAGTGTTCTCTTCAAAAAAAATGCTATAATTATTCAAAAATTCAGCAAACTCATTAAATAAATCCTTTTTTTTATTCTCTAGAATTCTGCTTTTTGTATTCATGCCTCCTTGCCTTCAAATCCTCAAGTGCATATATCGCCATTCTCCAGTCCCATCCAACACCTTTATACCAGATAAGGCCGCTTCCCATAGAAGCGTATTTTTCAATAGTCTTTTCCAGCGGCTCTATATCTTCAACAGTGAGCTTTACTCTGTCCGTTTTCATCACCTTCCGTTTAATCTCTTCTCCTCCCCGCATACGGCAAGTCCTTCTTCTTGACATTCAATGTCTTAAGGTCTTGATTATCGATTGCGAGAAGTAAACCTATTCTGATATTATCCCAGTCAAAGGGATATTGTTTATGAATGACTTTGATATGGATTTCTATAAAAAGGACCGCAAGAAATATACTGACGCAATCATGAATTCGCCAAGCCGGAAAAAATTGATAATTGCCGGTCCTGGAACAGGAAAAACATATATATTTAAGTCCTTATTTAGAAAGCTTAAGGATGCTTCTGGTGAAGAAGGGTTAGCTCTTACTTTTATAAAAAATCTAGTCGCTGACTTGAAAATTGAGTTGGCAGGGTTGGCAAAAGTTTCAACTTTTCATGCTTATTGTAAATCGATAGTTCATAGTTTCAAGAATGAAGCGTTTGAGTATTATCCGAATATTCTTAAAGTAATTGAAGAGGATTTTGATATTCTTGAACTTGATAAAAATAGTGATGAGAATATTGAAAGGTGCTTTTTTGGGCTAAAAAATGATGAAGTAATTAAATCAACGTTAAAGATCGGGGATTATTATAATGCAGCTGGCCATTCTGACTCTGTATACCGAGTTATTAAATATTATGAAACTTATCCAAATCGAATTCGCAATTACCCTCTGATTGTTGTTGATGAATATCAAGATTTTAACTTTTTGGAGATAAGCTTGGTCGAAGTTCTGTCTAGGAAGAGTCCAGTATTGATAGTAGGTGACGATGATCAAGCACTGTATGCTTTTAAACAGGCTTCACCTGATTACATCAGGCGGTTAATTCATGATTCGGAATATCAAAGATTCGAACTGCCTTATTGTTCGAGATGTACGAGAATCATTGTTGATGCTGTTAATAAAATAGTCTGTATCGCAAAGGAAAATGGACGTTTAGATGGGAGGGTGAATAAACTGTTCAAGTATTTTCCTCCAGACAAAGAAGAAGATAGTAAGAGACATCCCCATATTATTAACGTGAACTGTACTGTGGAAAGGAAAAATTGCCATTATATAGGGAAATTTATCGTAAAAGAGATATCCGAAATTCCAGCTTCATATATTAGGGAATCAAAAAGATTGAAGGAACCAACAGCATTGATCATTGGACCCGGACAATTCCTTGAAGGTGTTAGGAAGGAATTGAATGAAAAGTTCGACTATGTTGCGGAAAAAAAACGAGAGGATGATGTAATAAATATTTTAGATGGGTATAAATCCGTAGTAAAAAATGGCAAATCTCGTTTGGGCTGGCGTATATTATTGCATTGTGATCCTTGCACTAATATCAATAAAATTATTAGAAAGGCAATTTCGGAAAAGCGCGACATATATGATTTCATCTCATCAAAAAAATATATCTCTAAACATCAGAAAATATCGAATATAGTAAATAAAATATTATGCGGCAATGATCTGAACGTTGTAGAACAAAAAACAATCGAAGCCACTCTATGCCTTTCTTTAGAAGAGATAGAATCAAAACTGCAAAATTATAAAGAAGAAGCCAAAACACAGAAAGAAATATTGGGAAAAGAAGTTGATACACCTTATATTCTTTGTACTTCATTTGAGGGCTCAAAAGGCTTAGCGGCTCAGTACGTATTTATCGTTGGAGTTAATGAAAATCATTTCCCTCAAAAAACGCCTCCCAGTAATAGAGATATATATAGATTAATTGTGGCTCTAGCTAGGACACGAAAAAGGTGTTATATGATTTCTTGTAATATCTTTGGAGGTGAAAGGCTAAGTCCATCCATTTTTAAAAAATGGCTAAAAGACGAGCTATCTAAAGAAATTTATATTGATAAAAACTTCATTACAAAATACTGTAATTGAGTCTGCTTATAACTGCCTTTCTAGTCTATTATTTTCTTCTCCCCGAATACGGCAGATTCTCCTTCGGGATCTCCCAAGTCTTTGGCTTCAAGCTCCCGATTCTTGGCTGCAAGTGACAGAGCTGCGTTTTGCTTTTTGGGCTGAGGCAGACCGGAAACTCTAAAGCCCTCCAGCACCATCTGGGCCACTCGTCGATCTCCATGGTCTTGAGGTATCTCTCGACTCTAGGCCAGGAAGAATCCTTAAGAATTCAGCAGCAGGTGGAATTCAAGGAAAAGGATGAAAATTGACCAGTTGGTTCGAGGTTTGGCGGCTCGGTTCCGGTGTATTCTGAAAAACTGTTATAGACCACATGCCCCGGAATCGTAGGAAATGACGACGAACCCGGAATGGTCACTATTTGGCTAGTTTCGCGAGATAGGCGCGGACGGCGTCGGCGTCCTCCGGATGGCCTTTCGCCAGGCCGGTCAGCCATTCTCGTTCCAGGTCGGCGAGGGATTTCCCGGCCGCCTTCCGCCAGATATCATCGCTTTTTCCTCCGTCCTCGGTCCGGGCGACGAGCCTGTAGGCCTCCTTGAGAGACTTGAGGCCGTGCAAGCGGATGAGGAATCCGACGAAGGAGCCGGAGGCGGGGTATCCGACCTCCGTTTCTTGGCCGGGCATTCCGATGTCGAAAGATAACATATCCTTCAAACGGAAGAGCTTCCCTTCCTTGAGATATTGAACCGTCAAGCGGTCATTTTCGTCCCGGTCGCCAGCTTCGGCCTCGGCGTATCTCCCGATCCCTTCCGAGAGAAAAGAAGATGAGCCTCCCCAGTTCGCGAACATCAGGATGTGGGCGTTTTCATGCGCGACTAAGGGGAAGTTTGGTGCACCTCCCTCGTGTACCATGTATGTCCCTTCCCCGGTGGCCCAGCCTAGCCCCCAATGGTGCGTATAAAAAAGTTTGATGTCATAGTCGCGGAAGTAATAAACCGGGCTTTTTTCCCAGCGTAGACCTTTCTCTTCCTCGAAGAGCTTCCGGAGAAGCGCCAAGGCCTTCTCGTTAACGCGGGCCAGTTCGGCCATCTGGTCTCCGGGGATCGAATCATTCATGAACCGGAAGAGAAAATTTTCGGTCTCGATCTTGTCAAACCGGCCCCTGATTTTGAGCGACAAGCGGGAGATGAGGACTCGGGATTTGAGAGGATTGCCGGATTCCGCCCAGTTTTTCAACAGAGCCTCTCCGTCCTCCCCGGCGCTGGCCAAAATGTTCAGAATCGAGCTCTTCGTCACGGCGATGACCGGAATGTCGGGGATTTGATCCTCCCGGTCGTACCCGACGGTCGGGAACGGGAACTCTTTAGTGGACGAGAAAACGACGACGGCAGCCGCTTTCCGTGCGGCAGCTTCGGCAATCCGCCTGGAGAGAGGGAATTCCTTTCCCCTCTTTGCCTCGATGCCGTCGGCCATGTCATAGCAGAAAATGACGATGCATCCCGAAACATCAATCCGGCCGTCGGTGTAATCCGCCCTTTTCCCAGTGTAACAGTCCGGGGCACCAGCCCCAGGAATCCCGTTTCCGACGAAGACGATGGGACCGTCAATTAAGACATCTTTTTCGTAATTTCCAATCCCCATCGACGCGTGCCTGAAGCTGGAACAGACGACGGGCAGGAACGGAATCTTCTGCCGAGAGCTTCCCGCCAGTCGGACCTCGCAGCGGGCCCAGGAAAGTTCCGTTTGGGGATGATAATAATAGGAGACGGCCGGGCCCTGCGCCGCCAGCTCCCGGCAGATCCCTAAGAGAACGGCAATAAACAAAACGCCGGTCGCCATGGCTGATTTGATTCGAGCCGCCGATTTTTCAGTCTCCATAACAAACCTTCCTTTCTATTTAGAAGACGATTGTAACTCGAAAAAGGTTGCCTCGCTCCGGCCCTTGATTTCGTCCATATGATGCGCTAGGTATCGAGTATCCCGAGCCATCGGGAACCTTTCAGCTTGGCCAGCCGTTTTCTTGAGCAGTTTTTTCAGTTCGTCCCGGTCAAGTGTCAATGGAACCTCCTTGATTCATTTTACCTATTCAATGAGGTTTACACAGTTTTCGTTATAATCTCCTTTGTGTTAGGAAATCTCATAAAAAAATAGCGTTTCTCATTTTAACTCTAAGCGTACAAGTTGAAAATCAGAATTATTGCGTTCTATTTTGAACCGGTTTTTCAAGTAGAATTCTAATGGTCCAGATGGATTGTTAGCGGTTGATTTCCGTGCGAAGGTTTCTATCACCTTGACTCCTTGTTGTATCAGCAAATATCAGGGTCCAATCAATCACCCTTAAAATCAAATTACTATAGGTCCATATTGCCTTTGATTACCCTGGCGGGCTTTTTTGGAAACCTGACTGTGCCGTAATATTCCTTCACGGCTCTGTTATTTATGACATACTTATAGTGCTCGCCTTCTTCGCCTTGAGCCGTCATGTCTCCCCTGACGCCAATGGATTTTAGCGCAAGCAGGTCCTGGAAGAAATCCTCGTCCCATCTGAAATATCCATCGTCTAAGCCAACGAAACCGTTTTCCCAGTGCCAATAGAGATAAACCTTGTTTTCATCGTATAGCTTTTTGAGTTCGTCAGAGATGTCCTTTTTGGCTTTAAGGCCCTGGTCGGCGACGGTAAGGTAATAGCTCGTCTCAGTCACCCCATCCGTATTCTTTTCTCAATTCTGTCAATTCTTTTTTGGCCAGCTTCTTCTCAATAGTGCTGTAATAACGGCCGCAGTTAAGGCAGAAGGCCTCGCCCGAAATTGGATTTCTCGTGTCAAACGTATAGATTAAAGAATCTTTTCCCCTGCATTTAACGCAATCCGTATGGACGGTGTGCGTTCCCATTTCAGTCACCTCGTCGATCTAACTCCTCTATTTCAATTCTCAATTTCTCCATCTGCCGTAATTTTGTCTCCCTTGTTTTTTGCTTCAGTCCTGAATATATCGTTTTCTTATGCGGCTGGAGGGCATTTATCATGGCAGAGTTAATGTCCCTATACTCCTCGTTCGTTAGCCAGTATCCTGACCCATACTCGACGCTTTTGCAGCCATAATCCCCGTCAAACTGTTTCAGGAATTTCAGCGTCTTCCCCGGATCTTCGAAATAAGAACCATAAAAACCCTGCTCGTTGTAGTGCGCGATGAAAGAGCAATGTTGAATCAGGTGGTTATAGAGAGAATGGGTGAAATATGCCCTGCTGAAATCACTTGCTATGAAGCGCTGCCAGTCTTTAAGCACTTTCCCCTTTTCTTCCGCCGACATGAATTTAGTGGATTTCATCTGCTATCGTCTTCTCCTTCCCGCATAAGGCAGATTCTCCTTCGGGATCTCCCAAGTTTTAGGCTTCAGGCTCTCGATTTCTGCTTGGCTGAAATAGCCCCATTCCTCCTCGAAGCCCTGGACCAGCCCGAAATAGATGGTATCGGGGACTCCCTTTCCGTTGCCGAAATCGCTCAACTGCTTCCGGACTTTCTCGGTAGCGAACCAGTACCAGCCCGAGAACGACTCCCAACCGCGCAGGACCTTCTTGCCGTCGATGTAAAGATTCTCCCCGTCCGTATCGAATTTCGTCACTTTCCCACCTCAACCCCGCTTAAAACCAGCTCGCGAAGACCGGCTCGTCGCCCGTGTCGATTGCGCGGCGCACCAACGCCAGCGCGAGCTTGTATTCGGCCATGAAGCCGCTGTGATTGTGCCTGTTCCTTATTGCGTTCTTCACCGCCGGCAGCGGGTCGCAGCCGTAGCAGGCGTCGATCCATTCGCAATAATTCGGCCGGCGCTCTTTTGCGTCCCTGACGATGGCTGCCGCCCGCGAAGGCGTGGCGTAGCCGAGAGACTCGGCTATCACGTGCGCGGTCAGCCTGGGATAGCGCTTCATCGTTTCTTCAACCGACAATTCCTTCTTTATCGCTTCGATGCTCCCGCCTCCTGATTTCGACATCGGCCGTCTGGAAGTAGCCGCCGTAGCCGAGCGCCGGAAAGTCGACGTAATAGCAGGGAGTCGCCGAGCAGCAGTAGGTCTCGACCAGGTCCGAGCAGCCTCGGTAGCGGCGCAGCCGATCGAGCCGGACCCTCACTTCGTGCATGCGCTCGCCGGGTTTCTTCATATGCCACCCTTGTCCGCAAAGCTGTAGAACTTTTCCCTGCCGATGATGACGTGGTCCAGGACCTTGACCCCGAGCAATTCGCCGGCCTGCTTGAGGTCGCGGGTGAGCGCGATGTCTGGGAACGACGGTTCCGGATCGCCCGAAGGGTGGGAATGCACGAAGACGACCGCCACCGCCGAGGCGAGCAGGGCCGGCTTGAACACTTCCATGGGCACGACGGCCGCAGAGTTGCCCGAGCCCTGGCTCACCATGTCGACGCCGATGACGGCGTTCTTGCAGTCGAGCAGGACCGAGTAGAAGCGCTCCCGGTCGCTGTCCGAAAGGCTGCGGAAGGCGGCGTAGACCTCATGGGAGCTTCCGAGCTTCAGCGGCTTGTATTTGCTGTGGCCCTCGACCACGAGCTTCGTCTTGACCCTGTAGCCCTTGTATTCGAAGCCGTCGAAGCCCGAGTCCTTCAGGCGCCGGCTTCTTCCCCGGCCCGGCGAGACGCTCAGGTAAGGAGGGAGCTCCAGCCCGTATATCCGCGTCTCCGAGAACTTCTCTTCGTAGCGGTCGCTTTCGGGGTCGCAGTATTTGTCGTTGTAGCCGAAGCCCGTGTATTGGCGGAAGCGCTTCCTGGCCTCCCCGAAGCTCGGGCAGAGCTCGGCCTCGTGGTTGACGCCCTCGAAATTCTTCACCAGGACGAAGATTTTGGACTTTTTCATGGAAACGAAAGCCTCCCTACGGCCCGGCGCCCGATCCGGCCTCCGGAAGCCCGGAGACGGGGAATTTGCCCAGGAGAATCGCCCGCCTGACCCGATAGCCCTTGTATTTATAGCCGTCGAAATGCGAGTCCTTGAGCTCGCGCCTTGACCTTCTTCTTGGTTCCAGCGGACATTTCTCGTACAGATTCATCGCCTCCTCGGTTTGCCTTTGGTGAACGCAAGAAAATCCGGCAAAGCCAGTTCATAGATTTTCGTCTCGGAAAACTTCTCGTTGTATTCCTCATCGTCCTGGCAAAGGTATTGCTTACTGAAAGCGATGCCGGTATAGCGTTTGAAAGCCAGTTCGGCCTCTTTGGCCGTTCTAAATAACTCGACATCATGGTTTGTCCATGCGAAGTTCTTTACCAGCGCGTAGATTTTCCCTTTCATGAGCATCCCTTTTTTGTGGATCATCCTTTTTGCCGCTCTGATGGGGCGTCGGGGAGGCCGGAAACCGGGAAGCCGCCGGACAGAATGCGCTTGCGTATCACCTGCCCGCCGCATTCGTCCGTGGCCAGGAACTCGCACATCTGGCCGTAATCCCCGAAGCCCGAGCAGTAGCCGAGGCCCCAGACCTGGACGGACCAGCAGTCTGAGGTCAGGTCCCTCTGATAGATCTTCTTGGTTCTTACGCTGAACCCCTGCCCGCCCAGGACCGCGCTTCTTTCCGTCGCCGTAAGATCACCTTTTTCCCTCGTTCTTCATCGCCAGGTATTCGCTCCAGTCGATGCGCTCCGTTTCTCCGTCCGTATAAGCCAGCTCGCACTCGAAATACCTGCTCCTCTTGTTGCCGAAGAAATGCTCGACTCGCGCCTTGAATTTTTCGATGTCTTTGCCGGACATGCCGCACGCCTCCATCTCTCCGACGACGCCCGCGTAAGACAGGATAAGCGAGATTTTCGCCTCTCCATGCCTCGTGATGATTGTTTCGCCCGTTCTCGGTCTGTGGTAGCGTCCGAGGGCTCTCAGGAATTCGGATTGACCGCTATCCCGTCTGGACTGCATGCTTCCGCCCGGATGGTCTTGACCAGCCCGGATTCCCCCTCCTGTTTTCAGTCGTCCTCGCCGGGTCCTGGGATGCTGTCGTCGCCGATGTATTTCTCGAACTTCTTCGCGATTTCTATCGTCTTGCCGGCGCGCTCGCCTGCCGGGATTCTCGACCCGCCCAGGATCTGGCTGGCCGAGCGCAGGCAGCTCATCCTCACGATCTGGCGCGCCTTCTGGTTTTGGCCGTTCCCTGCCGTCTCCGGCGGCTGCTCCTCTTTGCCCGCCTGCTTCCCGGTTCCCGCCGGCTCGTAGATTTTGCAGATGTTCTTGTAGTCGCCCGCCTCACTGAAGTCGAATTCCAGCGTCTGGCCCTCGTGCAGCTTGTCGAGGTAGTTCTCCTCCCACAGGGAATACCGTTCTCCGCCTATCTGGAGCACGTTGTAGAGCCGGCCGTCGCCGGTCTTGTTCTTCCAGATTCTCTCGATTTCGCCTTTCATTCTTCCGACCTCCCCGCCTTGGCGCCGGCACGGCCGCGCTCCGGCCCGTAGGCCGGCTCCTTGTAGAACTTCGCCTTGGCGACCGTGTCCTCGACCGTCTCTTTGCCGAAGACCTCTTCGAGGACCTCGCGCAGCGCCGGGACCAACGCCTCCCTGAGGACGAAGTCCTTCTGGCCTTCCTGCTCTCCGTCCCTGGCCTCCACCAGGCCGATCGCCGCGAAACTCTCCATCGCTTCCTTTGCCTCGGCGTAATAGCGGCGGATGTATTCCTTGGCGAGCTGGCCCAGATACCAGCGCAGGCTCGGCCTGAGGGAAAGCTCCGGCTTGTGGCCCATTATCGCGTGATGGCGCAGCGCGAAAAGAGCCAGGAAGCCCGGCAGCGTGCCCTTCTCCGACCTCAGGACCGTTCGCAGGCGTTCGACCTGCTTCTCATGTTCCATCTCTTCCAGGTTCATGCTTCACCTCCGCTCCTTAATCCTTTCGAGAGGGATCATGCAGTAATTGCACTTGGGAACGCCTTCCTCGGTTTCCCAGGCGTAAAGATGGAAGGTCGTCAGACACCCGGGACAGGTGAAAGCGTATGTCCTTCGCGGGTTTTCAGGAATCATGTTCAAGGTTTGAGGAGGGTATTTTAGAAATTGACCCGGCAAGATTGCGGATTTTGCTTTTAAGGTTCTAGAAAAAGGTTTAAAATGTTATATATATAATAAAAAGGGATACAGATATGGAAACAATAAGCGTAACCTTAAATTGGGATGGCGTATGGGAAATAAAAAAAGACGCAATACCATCTGATGTCCCAGATGGAGAAGGAATTTATATGATTATCTGTGGGAAGAGGTCTACCGAACCTAATAAATGGGATGCATCATCTTATAAGCTACTTTATATTGGCGAAGCCGACAAAGTCCGAACAAGAATCGAAGGACACGAGAAGTGGTCATGTTGGGAAAAAAATTGCACAAATTACACGCTTTTAAAAGTAGCCAAGTGTGAACTTGGGACTTCAAGAAGGCAAAAAGTCGAATGCTGCTTAATCTACCATACTAAACCAATTTGCAATGATGAATGTAAGGATTCCTTCCCTCATGACGATACAGTCTCTATAAAAAATATTGGAGTGAAGGCGCCTTTAAAAGGTAGCTTTATTTGTTAGGATGGACCAGGGATTGTCATTGGAATTCTAATTAACCGGTTGTTTTATTTTTAGCCGTCTCCGCCTTCCTCACAAGCATCTCCCTGAACTCAGGATCCTCCAGCAGCATGCCGAAGACCTGGTATGCCTATTTACACTCAAGTTTCCAGGCGTGGCTAACCATAAGCTTTAAGTAGAACTATTCCTAAAGATAAAACAAGACAATCTTCTAAGTTACTACTGAGATAGGAAGCCCCAGGAGTGCATCTTGTTTCTATAGTAGCTTAGAGGGTCTTGAATAAAAAGTTCCAGAGGAGGTTATTAGCATGAGACCCATGAAGAAGGCATCCAGCCTCACTTATAGAATTAAGAATATCTCGAAGGAGAACGAAGAGCTAATTGATAAATTCGCCAACGATTGCTACGCCGAGGGCTTGACAAAGGCGAGAGTGGATAAGTATCGAGGCTATTTGCGAAATATAGCCAAGATGCTTGGGACGGACCTGGAGGCAGCGACGAAGGAAGATATCAAGAGACTGGTCGCTGAAATCGAACAATCCGCATACATGGACTGGACAAAACATGACTACAAGGTGACGATAAAGAAATTCTGGCGATGGCTGAGGCAGACGGAAGACACCTATCCAGAAGAGGTCAGGTGGATCAGGACCACGCTAAAAAAGGCAAACGCTAAATTGCCCGAGGACCTGCTAACGCAGGAGGACATCAGGAAGCTGATAGAAAACGCGGTAAACATCCGGGACAAAGCGCTGATTTCCGTTCTCTACGAATCCGGCTGCAGGATAGGCGAAATACTGACCATGAGAATCAAGGATGTGGCGTTCGAAGAACCGACGTGCGCCATCAGGGTATCGGGGAAGACAGGCTCCCGCAGGATCCTGCTCGTGAATTCGACTCCGTATCTGTCAAACTGGATTGCGCACTGTGCCAACAAAAACGACCCGAAAGCATTTTTGTGGGCGAGCATAGGAACGAAGAACCGGGACAAGGGCCTGAAATACAACTCGGTAAGGGAGATGCTGAAGTCAGTCGCCGAAAAGGGCGGAATCCGAAAGAAGGTCAATCCCCACCTGTTCAGACATTCGAGGGCGACGTACTTGGCCAACAAACTGACGGAAGCCCAGATGTGCGAGTATCTGGGATGGGTTCAGGGCTCCGGCATGCCGAGGGTTTACGTTCACCTTTCGGGAAGGGACGTAGACGAGGCGATCCTGGAGATTCACGGCCTGAAGAAGCCTGAGGATATCGAAAGCCACAAAATACTGCAGTTTAAGGAATGCAGTATTTGCGGAAAGACTAACGAATTCGAGGCAAAAATATGTCAGAGATGCGCGAGGCCGCTGGACATCGCTTCAGCCCTGGAACTCGGAAACAAGGAGAAGAAAGTTCTGGGCATGATAACACCGAAGATGGTGGATGAGATGATAAAGACCAGGGTTATCGAAATTCTCGGACAAATGGGAGTCAAAGAACCCGTTGAAGCCGAGGAACCGGCCCTCAAGAAACAGGTAATGTCCGCGAGAGCTCATATAAACTGCCAATAGGCATGGCGGATATTTGTTGTTTTCCTTATCCTTTTATCCTGCTCCAGTCTGTTCAATACCTTGCACACCCTATGAGGAGCAAGGCCAGTTAAAACGGCAATTGTATTTATGCAAACAGGAACATTTACTGACCGGAGTACCCTGACTACGTAATCGTCGAGGATTTCGGCGTCCCTCATTTTGATTATTGTTCTGGAATGATCAGCTATCATAATGGGCACTTTTATCTTGTGTTAATAGAATTCTATTGACCCTTTTCCTCGCTTCTTCGTCAACGAAATCGCAAAGTTCAGCCACGTTTTTGAATTCCATATAGGGGAATAGGTAAGACTTTTAAAATCGCTTATTAGAAAAGGATGCGATTTGTGCGGATAAGGTCAAAGGTGAAATTTAGATTCCGAACTGCTTTTTATGCTCATGAAGCTTTCCAGAATCAGCTTATTCTTTGTGTTTAAACATTGAGTAGATTATGAAACAGGCAGTAGCAATCATCACTCCGAGGGAAATTGCAGAAGCTAAGATAAGTAGCTTTCCATCCTTAGGCGAAGCGACTTCAAGATAAGGCCCAAGAGCAAAGCCCAGAACGACAATCAAGGCGAAGGCAATGAAAACTATCCCCGCGCCAATAAGCTTGATGTCAAGGATGTGGACTTCATTCATTCTGACGCCTTCCGGGGGAGGCCGATGTCTTCGAGGGTCAGATCCCCCCGCAGCGCCCTGTTTACGAGCTTGACCCATTTTGGAAGCTCGTTCTCCGCTGATTGATGATTCATCAGAGGAAGTAAAGAGGAGAAAAGAAAAGGGTTTCGGAAGGGGGGTGCGGATTAAGAAGATAAGAACATCATTTACCCTTATCTCTCATGGGGAAAACTCTTAACAGTTTATCCATTTTGGAATTATGTTCCCAGGGGTTATCTAGAAAAGCGAACTCATTGACGTACCAACGTTCATCTGACACGTCTCTCCCAATGCCAATCCACCTTCTTGCTTTCATCTGGTATTTCTTTATGGTGCAGTAAGAACCAAGGCGTTCTCTTAATCGATGCCTTTCTAGAATGGTCATAAAAGTGAGGCCAGTATCCAATACTTCTTTGTAGAGAACGGAGAAATCGTGCGGCTTATGATCGTTCTTAGATAATTCTATTAGTTCATTTATTTTACCAAATATTAGCTTTCTTGCATCATGATCAAAGTCAAGGAGTGCACTTGAGATATCAGAATAGCCTATTGGATTAATATATTCTAGGATACGAACGACTTTGAGGAGGTCCTCTTCAATTATGAGCTGCGGACTCGCTTTGCCGAATAAATAATGATCGTCAAACGCGGCCACCCAATCAGAAGCGAGCGTTACTATATTTGGCTTTTTGTCATCTTTAGTGCGCGGAACGATGAAATTGCCCTGCTTTAAATACCAACCCAAGAAAGAGAGCTCATCAAAAGCATGAAATATGTTCTCATCTATAGCTTGCAGGCGATTTTCCAAATAATGGATGAAGATAGTAGGCGATGGAAGATGTTTGGTGACGATGTCTAGTTCATTGAGATGAACTGACCACGGGTATTCGTTATCTACAAATAGGCCCAACGACCCGAGATTTTTTAGACTTGCTGAAAAACTCATCAAAGGCTCGAGAGTAACGCTGACAATGAAAATCTTGTTCGAATTGCGGTTCAATTCTAGCGCTTTATTCCCGGACATATCCGTAAAAACGGCAACTTCACCTGATTTGATATAGTCTATCGTTCGTTTCCCTTGTTGGTGAGCCTCTTCGACTAGTTTCTTAAGGTCTTTTTTTAGACTGTCAATTCCTCCCCTCTGGGCTTGTTCAGTAAATGATCCGGATTTAGATTCTATTAAGAAGGTTTTATTATCATATAAAATAATTATGTCAGCTTCGCATTCTTTGCCTTGAAAAACATATTTGACGTTCCGGTAGATTCTGTCCTTTGGAAAGAGCCGGGAAAAATATTCATATATCCGATCCTCAACGAAACGCGCTCGTTTTGACTGATACTTCTGCCAGGTGCTAGACTGGGAAGCCTTTTCCGGCTCCAGGATTAATTCGAGAAAACGGGGAAGGTTGTAAAGCAAATCTTGGGAAATGGGCGCAAAATATCTTCCTTCATCAGCCCAGATAAATGGTCTTGTGGATATGACATTATTATCTAGGAAATTGTCGAAAGTCTGATTGTCTCCGAATCTACAGCTTAGAGTAGTCAAATAGCTCTTAAATTCGGCAATGTCGGAAATGCCTTCTTCCCTGCATGCCTCGTCAGGGTTAAAAACGAAAAGATCTTTTGTATTTGAAAATAACAAGAAAGCGGAATATGAGTTAAGATAATCCTGTTCGGATATGTTTTTTCCCATCAGTTCCTTGATGGCGGGGCCTTTTACCGGATCTCTCAATTCTTCTTTTGCATTAATATAAGCTAATCTCGATTCTTCATATCGCTTGTTTATAAGTCTCTCGTACCTATTAATGATCTTCCTGCCAAACTCCAACGCTTTTGACGCCCTAAAGCCTACTGTTCTTAAAAAGTAATCATCAAAATGGGAGAACAAATCACGAATAAGTATATCGAGTTGGAAAGGATATATTGTCGCATTAACTTGACGGACAATTCTCTGCAGTCTTGCCTGGAGAATTAACCCGTCGGTATCTGATACCGTATCCTTTTTGAAACTCTGAAGGATTAAGTCTTGCATGAAAAAGGTGAAATAACTCTCGACAGTTTCCAAGAGCATTTCGATTTCTTTGTTCTCGGGATGCCTAGTCCCTGGTTCACGAAATTTCAGATAAAGGCCAGATAAGAATTGTAGAGATGGATATTCCCTTATATTTTGATTGATTTCAGGATTGCCCTCTGGAATATATTGCGAGATAAAAGCAATATGCGATAGCAGTTCAATGGGATCTAAGTCGACAATTATGTGCTCGATTTGCCGCTTAGCTTTTTCTTTTTCTTGTAGGGCAAAGTCGTGGGCTTCTCGTAGCTTTTTTCTAAATTCCTGATCTTTGAGGTCATCAGGCATGATCATGTTCCTATATTGGAGATAAATCTCCTCTTGATGTTCTTTAAATCGATAAAGCCTTCTGTTTCTTCAAGTATATTTTATCCCTTTCTATCATGAAGTCCATCTCATCGCCCTTCTTCCAGCCCAGCGCCGTCACAAGGGCCTGGGGGATTATGATGAAGTGACGCTGATATTCTTTGCCCTTCATGCCGTTTTTTAACTTGTTGCTTCCCTTGAACGCCTGGATGCGGACCATTATAGAAAAATCGGAAGGGGGATATAAATTATTATGTTTAAATGGATGTTTATACAACTGAGCATTGAAGGATGCATTCTGAAAAAACGTTGTTATTGTCGATACGAGAAATAATCTCAGTTGCCTTTTTTAGCCTTTATCTTTTTCATCAATGCTCTTATCGATTCAAGTTGATGACCAAGTTTCCTTTTCTCTGCAAGATGAAGAGCGTTTTTGCCTATTTCTTCAGCTCTGTCAAATTCCCCTATTTCAACTAGGCCTTGACCTAGAGCTTTTAGGGTGCGAACTTCTGATGGCGACTGGAGATTTTTACAGATTATTACTCCTTCTTCCAAAACTTTAAGCCCATCCTTGTCTTTTTTTAGAATTTTCGCTCTTCCAATATGAGAGATCTGCATACCCAGGCCTTCATCCGAGGTGCATCTTTCTTTCGCCATTAAATGGCTTTCAATCGACTCGTCGAAATTGCCTAGTTTTCGATTAATATTGCCTCTTATGGAACAGGCCGCGACGGATATCGCAACTCCTCTACAAAATGATAGATTTACATAGTCGAGTGATTGAAAAAGCAGTTGTCTTGCTTGATTTGATAAAATATCTTTCCATGCAGGAATGTTAATAAGCGTAGCTTTAGCCTCGATCGAAGTAGCTAAGGCGTATAAGTTGCTTGATATGATACCGGCAGAGGAATTGAACAAGGACCATGCTTCAGATAGACGATAGATTTCACGCAATGACTTTGCTGCCCATAGGCTGCCAACTGATCCCTGAATATAGCCATACCAATTACATGAATCCTCCCACATAGATAAAAAAGAAATCCAGAATCTGCGAAATTCTTTATATATGTGGGGAGGTTTGAATCTAAGCATGTTAAGAACCTGCCAACCCTCACCTATTACTTCTTCATACTTATACAGCTCATGAAAGGTCTTCATGTTCTTCAATTTTTTTGAAACAAGGTCTTTGTCAAAGATGTCAAATTTTGGCTCCGTCCTAAAAATACACAATTCTTGAGGCAATAAATCCAATTTATTTAGAATCTCATCTATGTAGGAAGGTGGTACAAGAGATAAGAGAAGTCTATTTGACGGCCATTTTTTCCCAAAATATTCCAAGCCTTCCCCAATTTTCTGTAATAATTCGTCTATTTTGCAGAAGATTAAGAATTGTTCATGTTTGACCCAATCCAAGAATAATTGGAGTGAAGGCTCTCTTTGTTCAGATTCAATTACATAAATTCTCATGGGCTTTTTTAGATTCAATGCCCTATAAAATTCCATTTCAGTCAGAGGCAAGCCTGAATCAGCTATGATGGGTCCGTATCTTTTCCAAAAAATACCTATGTATAAATCCGCACATGCCACAGCATCAAGGCAGGCGGAAATATTCGATCCCCAAAATTCAGCACCAGTCCCCTCAGAACGGATGCATTTCCATCTGAATTTGCTAATTATCATTTCTTCAATTTTTCCCCGATAGGGCCCGAGACCAGGATCATCAGGAGTATTGCCTTTTACTGTAGAGCTCAAAAAAATTCTCGGAACTGAATTTGTTTTATTCATTTTGTTGCAAAAGAGAATTCACTTTCCCTATCAAGTTAGTATTATGATAGTCCAAATATTACGACATGTTAATATCGATTCTGTCCACACAAGATCAATTTCAGTCGGCTCTAAACGCCCTAACCTTCCCCCTGACCAGGGCCCTGACCCGCCGGACCAGGCCGAGCTCAATCAGCCTGTCATATATTCCGAAAGTGCCCACATGGAGATGCCAAATGGGATACGGTCAATGCAGATAAGAATGGCTATTCTGGACCAGACACAGAGGATTTTCTTTGTTTACATACCGTATAAAGACTATGAATTAAATCCATGTTGACAGGTTGTTCAGAGTTTCCTAAAAGATCAAGAACATATTGGCAGTAATCTGAAGCAATTACCTGGATCAAAACAAGTTTGATAGGCGCCTCGAAAATTATTTGATGTGTTTATTCGGATTTTGGTGATACAACTCCTAAGGTATTGATTCAAAAATCACCTTGAAGTTGACCCACCTGGCAAATACTCGGTAGTAATAATCCTGCTTGTTATAGGGCATCACGAAAGAGTCGATGCCGAGGGATCTCAGTTGCATCATTCTCATCATGTCTTCCTCTTTTGTTGGACCAGTATCCGATGAGAACATAACACATAATTGACGATCTTCGGCTCCAAGTTATATAACCCGATTTTCATATTTTCTTTTTAACGCCTCACACGGCGGCGATTGAACGGCTATATTTTATGTAGCTTCAGTATGAGGTCGGATGCGATGCCTATCACCAGCAACGTCACCATTATTATTATGAACCAATCGTCCGAGTTGAGTTTCATACACCAGTCTCCTTCTTTATCTTTATGAACATCACGACATACGGCTCCCATATCCCGCTACAGTTGTCAAATCGTATCCTTTGCGGCAGGACCTTTCTATCGATTATCCGCATGTTCCTCTTGAACGGGTAGTCGTCGATATTCAGAATGTACGCCGTCGACAGAATTGTGGTTGGTTTCCAGCTCCTTCATGTAGAGATATCCCGGATTGTTCTTGATGTAACTGAAATAATCATCAATTATGTGATAGGTAAGCTCCTGGAAGCTGTCTACGTTTATCCAAAGGTCAGGTTTGACGTTCCTTATCTCATCCGGCACTAGAAACTCGCACCTGTCGGCAATACCCAACCCATTCAAAAAACGATGGGCTAGAATAAGTGTTTGTGGTATATCTACGAGGATATAATGAGCATTCGGCATGAGTTTCAGGAACATGTAGGCAAGACCCCCATAGCCGCCGCCTATCTCGCAAAT
This sequence comes from Candidatus Aminicenantota bacterium, assembly GCA_963702005.1. Lineage (GTDB taxonomy): Bacteria > Acidobacteriota > Aminicenantia > Aminicenantales > JAFGBC01 > JAFGBC01. The sequence continues at coordinate 141,806 of OY969696.1, read as the reverse complement.
CGTGATTCTCTTGTTCAGTTCCCATCCCGTGTATTTCATTATGTCCGCGAAGGCACCCACGTTATTCGCGTTGGCGGCATTGATGCTGAAATATTGGATAAAATGAAGCTTGCGGAAATCATCCAATCCATGGACGATTATCTCTTTTTCCATGTCTTTTGCTATGTTGTCCCAGAAACGGCTCGAATGGCTGCGATAGCGCAGCTTGAAATCAGCATATACTTCCGAGTAAGGATACCCGAGGTTCGTTTTTCCGCTGACTTTCATAAACTGGTATTCAAGTTCCAGCTTTGCCTTACGAATGACGTGTCTGAGTTTTATCATAATCCCTTCCCAATATACATCCTCCTGTTCAATGGATGGAGACGAATCGGCTAGACCAACGAGGACATGGAATTGCTAGTATCCGTAGTATCTCTTCGCGCGTCATGTCTGGAACCCTTTCCCCATCGTATCTTTTAGGATCCTCCGGTCCCCGGAATATTCGGTCATGGTTCATAATCTGCGCGGAGAAATAAATAACTTTGTTTAAACGGGTGTTTAAACTTATATGCTACAAGAGGGATCAAAAATGTTTAAACAAATGTTTAAACGTCTGTTTTATTAGCCGTTGTTGTTGGAGATATTAATGAATGATAAAGGCCAAATCGCGCATACAGGAAAAATCTAAAAAACACCCCCGCTAGCTCGGCATTGTGAAAACGCGCACTTTGCCTCGTACAAGCGCCCGGTCCCACCGGACCAGGCCGAGCTCGATGAGCTTGTTCATGTATTCGGAAAACGTGCGCAAAGCGATGGGCGGCTTGGAAAGCGAATCGCACCTGTCCAGATAGGCCTGCCAGAGCTCTCCGGAATTGATCTTCCCCCTTTCAGCGACCAAATCGCAAAGAAGGCGGTGATGGCTCGTCAGCTTTTCGAGCAGATAGGTCTTTTTCGTGCCCTTGGCTGAAGTGAAGCCGTCTTTGATGTGGTTTTCGTTTATGGTTTTGCCGGCGTCTTTCTCCGCATTGTAAGCGGCGTTCTTCAGCGTCTGGATGGCGACGCGCGCGTCGCCTTCGGCCAGTTCTGCTATTTTCCTCAATGTCGCCTCGTTACATGAGCCGGGACTTAGCGCCAGCTCCGCCCTCTGCTTCAGGATGCAAAACAGGTCATCTTGAGCATAAGGGCGGAATTCAATCTGCCTTGCATTCAGCCTGGACTTTATCCTCTCGTCCATGGAATACAGGACGGACCGGGAATTGGACACGCAGACGAGGCCGACATTGCCGACGTTGCAGAGGTTATAGAGAATCGAATCCCTTTCTTCCCTTTTGGGCTTGTCGATTTCGTCCAGGACTATTATGAACGGCCTGTTGCCGATGAACATCTTGAGCCTTTCGAGCTTGAAGGATGAGTTGAGCTTTTCGGCTCCGAGCATCCTGAGCTCTCTGACGAGCTTATCAAGAACCGAATAAAAGGAATTCTGCTCCCAGCAGTTAATGTAGGCGCCGCCCACCAGGGCTTCCCTGCTCATCTTTCCGAGAACGTGCTTGACCAGGAGGGTTTTCCCGGTTCCTGGCTCGCCGAATAGCCAGGCATGCATCGGCTTCTTCCTGTCAAAGCCGGGCCTCAAACAGCGAAGGAGCTCTTCTAAATGGGGTTCCCTTACTGAGGTATTGACCAGGATATAGGTTTCGTTGAGGATTTCAGGATTAATAATTATTGGCCGAGCCTCAGTCATACCCAAGAGGGTATTGATAATGCTTTTTTAAAGGCTGTTTATACGGATTGCTGATTATGCCTATAAAATATTTGAAAAATATAAACAAAAAGGCCGATTTGACAAATCGGATTGGAATTGGCGATATGCTTAGAAAGGCTTCTGAGGAAAATTGCAGAATATGCGTTTAATCGAATAAAATGACTTTATCCCTTGAGCTAAGGAGTTTTTCGTGGACAAAGAGCATGATCATGAAGTAGTTTTTACCAGGCACAAGACATTCTTCGCGATTGCATATAGACATCACAAGCACGTGGAGAGGCTTGTTTCGGAGCGCGAAGCCAGGATAGTGAAGGATGACCGTGATGTCGACTACGTATGTGAGAAAAATGCCGCGATTCAACGCTCCGCAATGGTATCAGTCATTTTTAGCGCTCTCACTCTTGAAGCATTCATAAACAATTATGCGATTGAAAGATTTTCAAGAAGCTATTTCGATAACCATCTGGATAAACTGAGTCCTGTGAGCAAGTGGATCCTGATTCCAAAATTGATAACAGGAAAAGCGCTAGACACCGATGGACAGTCATATGAAAGGCTAAAAGAACTTTTCAAGCTTAGGGACAGGCTCGTTCATTATAAAACCAGAAGGAAAAAAGTATCTGAAATCGTTGAAGAGGAAGACTGGGTTACGGAAAATCATAGCGCTGATGCCATTTTGACCGTCGAATCTATTCTAAATGAACTATCAACGATTGATCCCTCATCAGAGTCGGACTGGATAGAATCCGCTAAGCATGATCCGTATGCTTAGACTTGGCATTTTTCGAAGTCAATTCTGATCGTTATTATTCTTTTTTGTGATAGCCAAAGCTGATAAATTTGAAAAGCATTTAGGGAGATTTGCGGATCATGCAGATAAGGAAAATTTACTAGGGTTTCTTTTTAGACCGCTGAAAAGTTTAGAAGGCTTGCTTTTAAGGTTGTGGAATATGCAGATTAGCTATATCTATTGTGAATTCGTGTTTTGCAGTAGAATTAAAATGGAAGGGGGAAAAAGCTCATGTATCTAATGTATTCTGATGAGACAAATCTAAGACCAGCAGAAAATGTTTTCTTTATATATGGCGGAGTCGTTATTGACTCAGCGAAGGCAAAGACTCTATCTGACGAAATATACAAACTTCGACTGGATAAATGTATTCCCAATGATTTTCTACTCAAGTTCAATCCACGCCCCAATAAACTTAAACATGAAGAATTTGTTGAGCTTAAACAAAGAATAGTTCAGAAGGCAGTGGAGACTGGATGTGTTATTCTAGTTTCTCTGATTCACCATAAAATAGCCACGAGCCCCGAGGATGCTAGAAAAAACGAAATAAATAGAGTTGCATATCATTTTGATTGTCTATTGAAAAGATTCTGCTCTCATGGATTGATGCTAATTGATCGCTTCAGCGACAAGCAAATTGATGCCCATCTGAGGGAAAAACTATCTACCGGCGTTAGGGGACTACCCTATTCGAGAACCTTAAGATTAAATCATATTATAGGTTATCACTATAGTGCTATTGGACAATCCCATTTTGGATCGCTCGTTGATATAGTAATTGGTTCTTTGAGATTCGCTGTGAATGCTTTTTCAAGACAAGAGGAACAAAATCTGGATACCGCATCAAACTTATTACGATTGCTTGCACCGCTATTTTACAAGTCGGAAACAAGAAATGATAAAATTAGCGAATTGAGTTTATTTTTCAGTCCTAAAATAATAAGAGTTAAATCAATTAGAGAACGATACGAAGAATTAAAAGTTTTTTTGGCCTCAAATGGGATCGAGGCCGAACAAGAAATTACTGATCAAAGAACATATTGAGTTTATTTTTAACATATTTTATTGCTTGTTTTCTGTTTCTGTAGTCAATAACACAGACTCTATTAGTCTAGCTCCTTTTTCTTTGGCCAGTCCAGATTCTATAATTTGATGCGGAATATGCTTTTGATAATTCTTGAACGCGTTATATAATAAGAAGCAAGGAGGTTACCAATGTCTCAAAGCAAACATGATAAGGTCGCTGAAAAAATCGCCAAAGCACGAGGAACAAAATATGAACCCACAGAAGGTCCAGACGTAAACACTCCAAAATACGCCGTTGAAGTTGAGATAAATAAAAACAAACTGTCCGAAGGAATTAAGCAATTACAGGGATTTAAAAAGCCGGTATATCTTGGGGTCCCAAATGATATTCTTAACGAGGCTCTTGATAGAACAGAAGGAACCACTGTGGGTGTAATGAATGAGAAAGGAAAGATTTTAAAGCGTTCTACAAGATAACAATAATATTTTCGACAAAGAATTTTCGATAGAGGCTTAATATAACTTTAGCTCTACGCAGCGAAGCAAAAAGATATGCGTCAAAATTAGCAGCATTGTTGAAATACGCGAATTCTTTTTGAAATAGCTTTTATGTTTCATTAGCAGATAGCTTAATGAGGGAAAAATGAATGAATTTTTAGATAAACTTGAGCAACTGATTGAACAATCTAAAGAGATGGTCTCTAAATACGCAAAATCAGTGGTAATTCAAAATGAAGCGGTAAGCATTGTTGAAGGATTTTTTTACAGCAATATCATTAGCAATTTTGAGCGTAATCTTACAGAAGAAAATATAAAAGAATTTGATTTATCAAAGAGTGACTTAAAAAAGATAAATAAAGAGTTTAAAGATATTTTTGATAGGTGTAACCAGACTATTAGGACTGGTTCAAATAAAGGGGCAGTCAATTCTGAATTTTATCAAGCCTTTAGAAATAAATTAAAGATTGTTGATGAGAACTGTTACAAATTGTTATCGGAATTGGAAGGGGTAATGGACATTTCTTCATGTAAAAAAACCGTTGATAATTTAAAAAGTGATATTACCAAGAGAGGGAAAACTAATGGAAATTCTGACGATTGGTTTTGTACGTTGATTCTTGAAGCAATAATTAGTGCCGGCAAAGAAATTCCTGATTCTAAGAAAATATCAAAAATGATAAATAACATAATGTCGAAAACGTTGCCCAAATCTGCGGAAGTATTATTGAACGAACTTAAGAAGACAAGTTCAAAAATGTTAACAGAGAGAAGAAGTTATCAAGAAGGATTTGAAAACCGATTGATGAAGAGATGGCAAAAGCCAGTTGATTTGTTAGAAATGTTTTATGTGATGGCCTTAGAATCAGGAGAAGAATTCAATAACAAACATAGAGAAGAAGCAGCCAGAAATCAGGATTTTCTTTTTGAGGCTCTTACCAGAATACATGCTCGCGGGTGTCAAATATTCTTTGAGATAATGACACTCCTTAAGAGCGGTTTGGCAGATGGAGCATTCGCTCGTTGGAGAAGTTTGCATGAGCTGGCAGTTATTTCATTTTTTCTAAGTAAACATGGGAGAAGTATTGCAGAGAGATATCTAACTCATACAATTATCGAGAATTATAAGGAAGCGAAAGAATACCAAAAACACTGCAAGAGATTAGGATTTAAGCCATTAACAAGAAATCAATTTCAAGAATTGAAAAGAGGCAGAGATGTCGTCTGCGCTAAATATGGCAGAGATTTCTGTAGCGATTACGGATGGGTTCCCAGCAATATCTTGAGGGATAGGAATTTCAAAGAAATAGAAGAATCAATAAAAATGGACACGTGGAGACCTTTTTATAAAATGGCTTGTATTAATGTACATGCTGGTTCAAAAAGTCTTAAATTCAGACTTGGATTAATTCAGAACAATTCATTACAAGAAGTTCTTTTAGCAGGACCCAGCAATTATGGTTTGGCTGATCCTGCCAAGAATGCTGTCATATCTTTGCATCAGATAACGACCTGTCTTTTAGCGACCAAACCTACAATGGAGAGATTGATTACAATCATTACAATGCAGAACTTAGTCAGAGAAATTGGCAAGGCATTTTGTGATGTTCAATTTCAAATTGAAAAAGAAAGAAAAAATAAAGAAGGCTAGCAAAGAGAAATAAAAAAGTTGATTATGAGCATGTTAGCCGATCAAATATCTTCGACTCCCAGTAGCTTTACTTTATCGCTTTTGTTCAATCCAAGATTTGTCAATTCAGAAAGGATATTTTCTTTATTTTCTTTGCGAAAGCAGATTACGACAATCTCCTCAAACCCCGCCTCCAGATCCTTTCTGATATTGTAAATCGTATCCGATTTCCCCGTCTCAATTTCGATAGCGATGCGCTTCCCGTCCTTCTCAGCGACCACGTCCACGGCCCGGCCGCCCGGAAGCTTGTATTCCAGCGTGACCTTGTATCCCAGCGCGCGGTAGTGGTCCGCGACCTTCGCCTTCGCGACGGCATGCTCCCAGGACTCGTTCTTCTGGAAGACCTTCTCGACCCTGACGTCAGGAATCGCCTTCTTCCCGGAGTCCGTGAGGACCAGGACCTTAAGCCGGCCGGAGCTCGTTGAAACGGGGCGCCACGAAATCAGCTTATTGTCTTGAAGCCTGTTCTGTATCTGGTTGCCCCTGTATCTGTTCATTCCGAGCCTCGTATAGCGCGCCACCACGCCTGAAATGGGATGGATTGCGATGTCCTCCAGGAAGCGGCGTTCGTCTGCCTCCAGAATAACCTGTCCGCCCCCTTTATTAACAATACCTTCAAGAGAGCTGACAATGCCGCGAAGGCCGCGTTCAAGCCTGACAACCCCGTTTTCAGCCAAATTTCCTGCCATCCGGCTTCTGACTTCGGAATCGGATACGATTCCTTTCCGTATTTGAAAAAGAGGGATGCGCACAAGGAAGGGCTTGAAATAGCGGCCCTGGAGCTTCACAATCGCCGTCCCGGTCTCAAGCTGGCCCAGGAAGTCGACCTCGTCTTTCGCCAGCAAAAGCGATTCGGAAATGGTGAACATGTCCGCCCTGTGCTTCAGCCCGAAGCATAGAGTCGTATACGTATTGCCAAGCGCCGGAATCGAAATAAGCGAGGGATGCTGGTCTATCAGGATTATCGCCTCGCCGAGCTCTCGGATCTCTCGGAGGATGACGTCCGTAACCGCCTCGCTGCCAGTGGCCTCCTGCTTCTTCCTCAGGAGTATGTGGTGCGCCTCCTCTATCAGGATGGCATGCTTGAAGGTTTCGCGCTCCGGCTGCGAAAGACGGAAATGGTGAATCCACAGCAGTAGCGCCTCGATGAAGAAGGTCTTGTCGGAATTCGTCAGGCTGTCGAGCTCCAGAACCGCGTTCTCGGAAAGCAGGGAAGCGAGAGGCGATGGCTTCGCCGCGTTCAGGACGCGGCCGAATTCGCCGAAGCAGAGGACGCCCAGGGTTCGCAGCGTCGAATCCATCCAAAGCGCTTTTCTGCCCTTGACTTCCGTTTTCTCCAGAATATTGAGCACGTCCCGGAAGGTCGGAAAGGCGCCGGCCTGCTCGTAGTAGACTCCTGAATCCGAGTAGGCCTGGTCAATCGCTTTCTGAAGCAGGTATGCTACTCCCTCCCCAAGGAAATAGGCATGGCACATGACCTCGATGAGCTTCTTGAGCCACGTCTGGGCGCCCGTCCCCGGCGGAGGAATCAGGGGATTGAAGAGAAGCGGCGACTCTTCCCGGCCAATCGTGTAGACCTTCAGCCCGGCAAAATCCGGAAGGGCGAGCAGGTCGCGGTAATTGCGCTTCCAGTCGAACACCAGGAAGGGTTTTCGCATTTTGAGCAGTTTCGAGAGCAGGACGAAGGCGCAGTTGGTCTTCCCCGAGCCGGTCGTCCCGAAAATACCTATGTGGCGGAGCCATTCGTTTTCGCGCAGGCCGAAGGGATGCAGCTCGCGCCCGGCGTAGACGACTTTGCCGATTTCGTGGTCGCCCGCGATATCGCCGGCGTCCGGAAGCGAGAGAAGAAGCTGCTTGTCAAACGTCTCGTCGAGGTATTGGGAGGCCAGGGAGTAAAGGATGCCCAGGATCTCAGCCCGGGAACGCGGGTCGGTCTGGGTATGGTAAGCCAGCCAGAGGGAGTCGATTTCCTTGCCCAGGACAGGCTTCAGCTTGCGGAAAAGCGCCTCGACCTCATCCTGAAAAGACATGCCCATTAACGAAACGACGGAAAGCTTAATGAAGAGGCTGGCCGATGCAGAAGGCGGAATATGCGGATGATGGAATGCAGAGAGTAGATGAGCCGCAGGGGTTCGTCAAAAAGCATTTATGAACTCAGGCCAAATAGGCATATCGGTTCGCATGAAGCGCCAGAATCTGAGGGAGTGGCTTAAAAGCTTTGGAGAGGACAAAATAATCATATCGTCCCATGTAGCGCAGGACCGCGCCTACAGGGGCATAAAAGAAGAAGTCATCAGGCAGAACCTGATGAACCCGAAAAACCTGATCAGGGCGACGGAGCAGGAATCTTTAAATCCCTCGGAATTCAAGTATAAATTATGGTTCAGGCTGAGCAGGGCCAGGACGCTCGGCCTCATAATCACTCTGAACGAAAGGATAAAGGTCAAGACTGCCTATGAAATAGTAAACAAATGGCAGAAAAGGATGTGGTGGAAATGAAAGCCGAAACGCAATTCTCGTATGACGTGGAAGATGACATCCTGCTCCTGCACAGGGGCAGCGAAAAGGCCAAGGGAAGCGTCGAGATAGGAGATTTCATCATAGACTTCGATGCCGACATGAAAAGGGCCGTGGGGCTGGAGATACTTAATGCTTCGAAGCTCCTCAGGAACATCAGCCTTTATCTCAGAAAGGAAGAACTTTCGAGTATTAAGTCCGCGACGCTGAGGACGGAGAACAGGGGCGATGCGATCTACGTCTATTACGGCTTCGTTTTCATGCACAATCAGAAAGAGGAAGCCCTGAACTCGCTCGTTACCTTGGCCCAGCCGAACAGGGCTTTTTGAAATTTCCAGGTTTGCTTATTTCTAGGCTTATGAAGTTACATTCTCGTGGTCGGCGGACTCACCCTGAAACGCCATTCTTGCCGCCTCCGTTCTCGACCAGCTCCGCCATCCTTTTCAGCGCCTGATACTCGAAAATGATTTCGCGCAGCTCGTGGCGAAGCATTACGGAATCCTTCCATAATGAAAGGCCCGCAATTCTCGATTCCTTCCGTAGGCCGAGCATCTCCCGTTCAAGCTCTATTCGTCGCAAGTCAATCGAGTGCTTCGTTCCCGGCGAATATAGCGAGATTTCCTGCAGCAGCCTTCTGATCTCTTTCGAATCGGCACATATTTCATCCTTCGTTTCTCTGTGAAGTCTTTTCCGCTCCTCCGCGTCTTGGTTGATTTTATCTATCTCTTCCTTAAGGACCTTAGCCTTGTCGGCAAAGAAGCTGATTACCGGCTTCTTCAGCTTCCCGTTCGTCTTCAGTAGCGCGCCCATGTCCGAGCCGTTCTGGCCGTTTCTCTTCTTCAGTTTGCCCTTATTCTTGTCATTCCCGTTCTCAAGAAGAGAATCTAGCCCGTCGACAAGTTTCCTCGACAGGTCGCGGGACAGGAATGACCGGAATTCGGGGGACTCGTCGTAAAGAGAATAGGTCAGGCTCTTCGTATCTATGTAAATCTTAGGCTGGTAATACCAAACATCCTTCTCAGAATCGAAAGAGGAGAGCTTCTTTTTCATGGGAATCCCCAGAGGTAGAAAACGAATTAAGAAGAGGGATTAAAATTGGGTATGCGCAGAAGATGCTATTATTGCGTTTAAAGAGGCTCAGTTTTCATTCTAATTATAATTCTTATGAAAAATTATTATAACTTGAAACATAGGCCGCAAAGTAACCATCGGAATTGACATCAGATTTTTCTTATGATGTAATGAATTCGAGATAAAAGGGAAAAAGGAAAATGGGGGAGTTAAAATTTCGATGGCAAGATTAATGCCATTTGAATTCTATTAAAACAATAAATAAGGAAGTGTTGAGATGGATAATATTGTAGAGTCGATCCTTCATGAATATCCTTATCCGATTGCAAAATGTTATGAGAAGGTGCTGGGTGCGAGGGATACGCTTGATAGATGGAATAAAATACGTTATCTGTTCGAAACAACAATTATGTATTGTTCATGCATCACAATTGCTCAATACCTTCAAACTACCCATGATGACCAAAAGATTAACTTTGCATTGACTTATATTATGAGGCCTTCATTAGGTCATTGGTTAAATCTCTTCCGATTATGCAGTAAATATAATCAATTAGCTGGAATATCGGTGTTTCCTCCAGATATCTTTGAGAAAAGTAAGGAGCGTATTAATCTATTAGCTGGATTTAATTCTATTAAAGAATTTTTAGAACCAGGAAAAGGGACTCAATATGATACTGCTACAATGTTCGGGTTTATGGAACTGATGGTCACTTATCGCAATAAAACTGCAGGACATGGATCTCCACAAAGTGATCATATAGAAAAATATACTCCTATACTTGAAAAAGCTGTCATTGATCTGCTTCTGCACTTGAATATCTTAAGTCGTATTCCCTTAGTATACCTATCAGAAATTCGAGTTGAACGTCATAGTTTTGTTCATACATTGTACCGCCTTATGGGAACATCTAAAGTTTCAATGGGTGATTATATAGCTCCAAGAGAGAAATCCTTAATTGGTTTCGACAAACAGCTCTTTATATGTGGTCCGGATAATGAGATTCCTGCTTTTGCTATCCATCCCTTAATTATTTATTCAATGGATGAGGTTTTCATGCTTCAGAGTAGCGATTTAAAACATAACATAGAATACCTTTGCCATCACACTGGTAATATTTATAAAGCTGATCGGATATTTGAAGACTTCAAAGAAAGATTTGGCTCCTTTTTTACAGATAAAATCGGTCCTGCCGAGATTGATGTAGAGAAGATATATATCAACGCTGTGCGAATGTCTCTTGTGGATGGAATTATACAAGAAGAAGAACGCAAGTTCCTTGATGAAATGCGCGGCAGTCTGGATATTTCAGATGTTCGTTCTCAGGAAATTGAAGCTTTGATCTGGCAAGAGTTAAATAACAAATCATTAGCCTTAAAGGACCAAGAAACTTCGCTAGAGTCAAAGAAGAAAAAAAGAGTCCTTCTTCTCAAGTTTTAACTGTCCACGATTCTCCGCGAATTCTTTTTTTTCCTTATGTTTCAGTTAGACTTGGATTCTGGGCTGATTTTGTAAGTCGCTTGGCCGCTCTCGCGCACAAGCGTGGCATGGTGTTCTCCATGGTAGCACCAGACCCTCTTGCCGATTACGATTCTGCATGCATGACCGCTATTCTGGCTGAAATGAATAGTATTCTTGAAATACATAAGCCCGACCTGATCATAATGGTTCCATCTCCATCTCGTGCTTTTATGGATTTGTTTCAGAAATATTTTATTAATATTAAGGCTCCGTTGATGACAATTGATACCGAGTTCTTCGGTTATGAATTCTTCCATAAAAATAATTACCAAGTTCCTCCTATTGTCCAAATTGACAATAGAGAAGGTGGACGAATGGCTGCTAAGATGCTTTTAGGAAAAATTCCTAGTGATATAGGAAGGGTAAATTTCCTAGCTATGCCGGGCATTGAGGATGCCCCTCATTCACAAGCAAGAATTCTTGGATTTATGGAGTTCGTTAATCAAGCTTATCCTGATAGCCGAGTAAAGATTCTTTCTTCTGGAGGTTTTCAGCGCCAGAAGGCTCAATATGTTTTCACGAATTTTATTGAAGACGCAGATTTATCTAAATATCAAGGGATATTCTGCTGCAATGATGAAATGGCTCTAGGTGTATATACTGCTCTTTGCGCACAATTAGCAAATGATCTAGAAAACCGTAATTTTGGAATTGTTGGATTCAACAATACCATAGAAATGCAAAATATATTTCTTATCGACAGGACTGACACAATCGTAGGAACTATCGATCAGAATCTTTCCGTTTATATTGATACGATATTTTCTATAACGGACAAACTTCTTAAAGGTGAAATAGTCCAGGAACGCTATTTAGTCAAGCCAATTCCTATTAAGAGACTCTGATGGGGTTATCCCTAAAGTTTAAGCATTTGAGGAGCTTTATGAAGGTGCTTTGACGGTCCGCCCGTCATGACCGTTTTAGCGATTAGAAGAAAAAAGGAATTGAGAATATGAAGGCAATATTTAGGTCGATGAGGGGATGCAGATAACGCGGATAAATAAGGACTTTACAAATTCGTTATTTCATGTAGAATATGACCTAAGTTAATGTTAATGCATAAATTAAACAACTCATTTTCAGCCCTCTAAACCCCGCTTTCCGCCAAAGTATCGGCGATTTCCCCAGACCTTAGTAATTTTTGAAACTGCATATCCCTTCTCTTATTCGAGATTTTTCCGTAGATTAACGTGTTTCTGACATCCTTGTGGCCAAGCCAATCCTGGACGTCGCTAATGTCCCATCCCGCATTCAAAAGATGGACGGCAATCGAGTGTCTTAGAACGTGAACGAACCTTTTATCCGGAGGAATCTTAGCTTTTTCCGCGTATTTTCTGAACAGATGATAAATCATTCCCTTCGAAATTGATTTGTTCTCCCCGCTTTCCCTGCCAATGAATAGGAAAGGGTTTGCAGCTTCTCCCCTTTGGATGAGATACCTGCTGATGAGCTTCTGCGAGTCAGGGTGAAGATTATATTCCTGAGAGACTCCGTTTTTCGCTCGCTTAATCCAGATGCGGCTTTTGCCAATCCAATCATTTCTCAGCCAGGTGACTTCAATTCTTCTCAAACCATGCCGATATATCAGGTCAAACATGGCTCTGTCGCGGTAGCAGTGCGCAGGAATCGCTCTGAAAAGCCTGAAAACATCTTCTTTTTCCAGGTATTTAATTCTTAAATCGCCTCGGATATCCATCCTCTCCACTTCCTTGTCAATTGTCCTTTATATGCAAACTCGCCAACTGACCCAATTCTTAATAAGCAAGAGGTATTTAAATCCTCCAGTGAGGCCGCGGCCGGCGGCAGGATGGCCAGGAGGGAGTTCATCAGGCTCGGCTCGGGCATGGCGGCCGGCCTGGCCGCGGCGCTGTTGCCTGACGGCCTGATGGCATCCCATATCCCAGGAAGACGAGAAAGCGCGTATTCGCAAGGCGGATGGAATCTCAAGGCCTGGGCCGAAGAACAGATGGAAACATTCGGCGCCCTCCGTCCATGGCCTCCCGAGCTCAAATACATGCCAAGAATCGTGCATCTCAGGGGAGACTCGCTTCTGATGGATCCCGTGAGGTTGCTCCAGATATCGAACCCGGATAATTGCTTCGTCCCTCGAAAGGCGTTCGAAAGGGCCGTGGCGATAGACAAGAATCCTCACTACGTATGCATCAGCATAGGAACAAAGGAGAATGTGGACCTGGAAATAACGTTAAGCGACAGGCCCGATTTGTCGGCGCGCTCAGCGGGCCGGCGGGTTTACAGACTAAGCGGCGTCAAAGGCGACGCGGACGCGCTCATTCCCGTCGACGAAATCGAAAGCGAGGAAATTTATTATCAAGTGATGCTGTGCGGAAAAGGCAGGAAGAGGCCGGTTTCGCCATCCTGCCGTTTCGGGCACCCGAAATACAAGAAAAGAATGATGGCGTATGTCATCGCGGACCCGCACCTGTTTGATGATAATTTCATCAAGGCGGAGCCGCTGCCTGGCAGCAAGAAAAGCCCGGCCGCCAGCGGCCTGGATGGAGAATATTTTCACTATTTCTTTGAAAAACTGCTCAAGGATCCGTATTGCTTCAAAGGCAGCAAGCTTGAAAATCTGAAACCCGGCCACCTCAGGAATACGTTCCATCTTGCGGAAGCGGCGGCTTACATCTTCAACAAGGGCGAACAGCCGGACATTATCCTCATGGTGGGAGACATGATAGGCGTTTACCATTATGCCAGACAGGGTCTTCCGCCAGGCGACGTTGACGGCAATCTTAAAAACCTGTGGGGGCGCGAGAGGAAAACGCTGTCCTTGCTCACTCCCCTGTGTTCAATTTTCGACGCCGTTGGGAATCACGACGGAGAGGACGGATGGAAAGCAACCCGGCCATTCGCGGTGAAATGGAGGAAGAGGTTATGGCGTCAGCCCGGCACGCCGGAAGGCGGTTCGACGGACCAGAATTACTACAAAGCGTTCTGGAAGGACGGCGGATTTGAATTCGTCTTCCTCGATGCCAGAGGCTACCTGAAAGCATATCCGGCTAGCCCGGAAGATTACACGCTGGGGACCGCTCAAAAAGCCTGGTATGCGGACGAGATGGACAGGAGCAACGCCGATCTGAAAATCATCATCCTTCATCATGTCGTCGGCGGATACCCGACCAATGTTTTCGGAACCAAAAAGGGAGCTCGCGGCATGGGTCCGGTTTTCACGAACGGCGATTGTCTGAGGCATGGACTGGACCCCGGGAAAATCGAGCAAACGGGGATAACCGGCATCGCCCTGAAGAAGGGCGTCAGGGCCTTCATCAAGGGGCATGACCATGTGGAGTTCTTCAAGAAAATTGGCGCGGACGGCCAGGGCAAGCCGGTCTATGGCATATGCGCCGGGACGACGAACGAGGCCTCAAGAGAACCAACCGCCTGGGCGAAGAACCCGCACTGGCGCATGGATTACGGCCATCCGCAGGAGCGCAAGGCCTATTTCAGCCCGGTGCTCGGGAAGCTGGAGATGGAGGGCTCCAGGATGGTCTACGAAGCCATATGCGCTTCAACGGACGCCGAACAGGTATCCAATCTGTATCCCTGGGCGAAGCTGGGCCAGGTGCTGAGAAGAGTGGTGATGGAGTTTTGACTCGTTTGAGAAAAGGAGCAAGTGTCCTTATAAGCGCTTGCCATTCTGATATCAAAAAGCTGCATTTTGGGGAAAAGCCGAAGAACGGCTTTGCCGGTTACCCCAGTTCGGTCCTCTCGATCTTGAGAGGGATTAGGCCTTTCGTCATATGAATTTGGGAGGAGCTTATCGGCAGCCCCCGGGTATGACCGCCTACTTGACGCGTACCTTCAAAGGGGCGTGCCTGTTTCTTTCACTCGTCAGATTTGGCTCTTTTGTTCTCCTGCTTTTCCCTTTGTGCTTGGATGTAAGCCGACGATCCGAAATAGAATGCAATGACAATACCTACGATGGCAGTGAAGTTCGTTATCATCGTTCGAGTGATTTCCGCCATCTTACCCTTCGATATAAAGGCCACTGTTCCAACCAGGACCAGGTATACGATCACAATGGTCCCAGCGATAGCTGTTCGCATGGTGTCTGCGGTGATTTTCCACCGCTCCTCGTTGGTCTGACAAAGAACCAAGAGACCGAAGAATGATATGACCGTAACGCCTACTCCCATCCCCATGAAAGCCCAGTTGTCCTGAAGGCGATGAGAGAGGTACGGACCGAGGACACCTAGTAGAGCAATAAGTATAGCCATGAGTACGCAAATTCGGATTGCCTTTTTTAATTTCATCTCTATTTCTCCTCTCCTCTACCGAATATCAAGTATTCGTGATATATTTCGGGAAGTTCTATTTTTGATTCGATATTGCCTTTTTTGCCACAAGTAGGATTTTATTGATTTCTCCATGCTGAAAACTTCATTATTAATAGTAATTTCCTTTTCTGCTGCTCCGGCTCGATGAGAATATATATACCCTTTTCCCCCTCCATCGTTAGGAATGATAAAGCGCAGCGTCATTATATGTCAAATTGCTCTCAAGAAGAGCTGTAGGCGGACGTAAAGGCCACAGGAAAGCTCAAAAGTGCTGAAAATCCGACCGACCTCTCCTCTAAGGAAACGACGGGATCATGAAAAACGCTCACCCTCTGTCTCGGAGGCCATCTGAAGTTCCTGATAGGCGAGGGGGGCTGCTGCTTCGGTGCGACAAACGCTCTTGAGCCTATGATATATAAGGGTTTCTCCATTCTATGGACGGCCGAGGATCTTTCTGAAGATGGATTATTGTGCCCTCTGCCTTTGCCCTATTAGCCATTCTGATACTTTAAAGCCGCTTTTTGCGGGAACTGAGGAAAAACGGCTTCGCCAGTTGCGCCAGGATGGACGATATCGGTCGGGTCCATATCATCCCCGCCCGGACTTTCGGCTCTATGCACTGGCCAACGGGATCAAGCACTGTCTGTTCAGTCGCACGACCGGAGTCCGTAGTCTCTCATCGTCCTTGCCCCCCAACCCCAATTACGCTTCAGCCTGGACTATTCGATTCCTAATAAATGGGGGAACTTCTGCTGGAGCCTCGGATTAGAACATGATACTTACGGGACGAAAAAATATTCGTCAGTCGACCTTGAAGCTGCATGTCGCCGTCGAGCTCTGCCCCGAATTCTTCTCGCCCGCGAACAAGGTCAGGGTATATTCGCCCGGCTTGAGCTCTCCCGTTATGAGCCGCAATTCGGACACGAACGCCTGACCGTTTTCCGATTGTTTGACGGCCGAAGTCGAAACCGGGACGATCTCTCCCGAGGAAACGGCGACGAGCTGGGCGGAAAAGACCAATTCCGGATTCCGGAGGCCGGATCCCTGGCAACGGACAACAACCGAGATCTCCGTATTCGTTCCAGCGAGCGGCTCCGTGAGCGGACAATATCGCTCCGTGTCGAAAGGATAGATATCGGTGAAAAGAACTCGGGCCGGATTCTTAACCGTCGCGGTCGCGCCGTTCACAAATACGGTTCCTTTCCCCGGCCTGAGGATGAGCGGCGCCAGCAGCATGAATCTCGAACCCTGGCCCCCGGGTATAGAGACGCGGCAGGAGCCTCGGGCGCCCAGTCCGGTTTCCATATTTCTCAGAACCACCCGGCATTGGTATTCGCCGGGATCAAGAGAGATCAGGGACGAAACGAACGCGTCCTCCTCCGACCCGGGCCACCCGGCGACCTCTTCCCTTTTAAACGCTACCATATCCTGCTTCTGATCGAAGACGAGGGTCACGATCTCGGCTTTCTTCCCGGCTATTTGCTTGTTCATTCCCGCCGGGACCTTGGCCAGGAGGGCGAGTCCGGCTTTGGCTCCAAGGGCATAGGGCAGGACGATCAGCGGAAAATTGACGGCTTCCTGGAGATAAGGACGATCGCTCAGGGCCAGGTCGATCAGCTGAAGGAGCTTTTCGTTCGCCGTATGTTCAGAGAACGGCTTCGGATCAAAATATCCTTTTTGGCCAAAAACCCGGCAGCCCTTCCGTTTGACCTCGACCTCGACCTTATGATACTTGCCATCTATTTTATCA
This sequence comes from Candidatus Aminicenantota bacterium, assembly GCA_963702005.1. Lineage (GTDB taxonomy): Bacteria > Acidobacteriota > Aminicenantia > Aminicenantales > JAFGBC01 > JAFGBC01. The sequence continues at coordinate 124,903 of OY969696.1, read as the reverse complement.
TCGATGTAATAGCCTAAGACATAATAGGAGCCGGTCGATTTCTGGATTTCCTCATTGATCGTCGAATAATTTTTTACATTGTCGAAATAGCGGCCGCCCGTTTCGCTCGCTAATTGCTTGAGCGACAAATCACCCGACAGGTTTTTATCATCGTAGGAACCGGACCCTTGAAATAACATTCTATCATCGAAGCGGCCGGATGCTTGGCCTAGGACATTGACCGTGTAAATGATGCAGTTGGAGGAGGCCAGCGCTTTACTCATATCTGAAAAGGCTTCCCGTAAAGCCGAGTTTCCCCAGTTATCGCTTAAGGATCCATAATAGCCCGCGGTTCCTTCAAGGCGCTTTCCGTATAGAACAAAATTGGTAATTCCGGACGAGAAGAAAATAATATTCTTCTGACCTGGAACATACCCGAGGGTTGAGGCCAAATCCTTGACCTGAGTTGCGAAATCAGTCACAAAACCTTCATAGTTGATTCGATTAATCTTAGCTGTAATTGCACTCGAATTAATAAACTCACCCCGTCCTCCAGCCGACAGGGCTCCCTCTAAGGCTTCCATATCGGCCAAATAGCGATCTCCCAGGTCGATCGCCCTGCCCATGGCCTGTGCTCCGCCCAGGCTAGCGACGAGTTGGCGCACTTTGGCGTGGTCTCGGGTCAAGAATTCGTGGAGCTTCAAGCCCATCCGAGCGGAATATGAAACGACCCCGATCTCATCATCGGGACTGATCCGGGTATCGATGAAATCTAGGGCCGCTTCTTTGGATTTTCTAACTCCGGTCGGAGTGTTGAAGGCGAAATCAAAGAAGAACATGAACTTTCTATTCAATCTTGAAGAAACTCCGGAGGAAGCCGGGCTTGGCGGTTCAGGCGGTATGGCCGCCTCGGGCGAGATGTGCTTTTCGAAATCCGTGATCACTCTCGGTTTCCCGTTGTCCTTGAGCGCGAAATCCGATTTTTCCAGGCCGGTCACGGGTTGCCCGCGCTTGTCCACGACCTGAACCTGGACCAGCTTGAGCGTTACGGTCACTTCATGTTGAAGAGCTATCTGACCATTTTTATTTTGGGTCTGACTGAAATGAGAAGCTGCGGTGGACGCTATCAATTGATAGCATATAATCCCAGTTAAGATTATATTAATGGTTCTACGCATGGCAATCTTCATTAATCCTAATGGAAATGAAAAACCTGCCACCTTCAATTTTGACTTGAACAGAAATACTCCTTATAATCCAAGGCCGAAAATAGGTCCTTAAATCAGTCGATTTATATTTATATGCTTAAGGCCTTCATTTCGGACAGAAGCCAGCATTGCTATTGCAATCATAAGAATATTCTCTTCCATCTGTGCATATGATTACATATCTCTCATAGCACATTTCATCATTACAGAAATTGTAATTCCAAATGACACTTTGGCACTTACCTGTGCCGCCGCAGATGCCGCGACAGTACAGGGTTGCTATATGATTGCACTGACTAGTTGGGCCTGCTAGCTCACAAGGCCACGTAGAATACACGAGATTGGCAACGGTCATGACACAGAGGAGAACGAACATAGCAAGAATCCCTCCACGCAACCCTTTTTTCATCTTGCACCTCCTATGAAATTAGGGTAATTAACTCCAATTTTGAAACCAACGTTATTCATGTTCCCTTTTTTCTCGATAAATAACGATTTTTTGTAAATTCGAATCAATTGAATACATATTACCTTTGCTATCGCAAGCCTCGAGGACACGATTCGATTGGGCTTCGTTTTCGCCGGATACATTCATTCTTATAACATCGATAAAAAACCCGTTTGTGCTATATCGATAGATCTCGGGTTGCTCTATGTCCGTGTTGTAATAACAAAGACAAATGTTCTCTTTGCTATCGAGAAATGCTGAGCCAAAGCACTGGAGCCAGCCTCCTTTTAACTCTATTTCCTTTAAGCGCTTTATATAATTCTCTATAAGCCGAGGATGCGCGATTCTGAATTTGTTTTTAATCCTATGATCGTTATCTATCAAAAAGATAAATAGCGAATTATTAGAAACGAGAATTAGTTCATCCTTTTTGGTCATGAGTTTTTTTAAATCAATGATCGACGGCCTAGACATTAATTTAAGCATTTTTTTCGGAGGGACTTCATAGGGGAAATCAAGGTGGCTAGAATATTCAACCAAGGAGCCTTTCAGATGCATTTCTTTATCATAGTAATCGATTAGACTTATTCCACTTGGCGAGATGAGGTATATATCGCCATTCGATTTCGCTAGAGCGATGTCATAGATATACTTGTCTATCGGGAACTGCTGGATAAAATGTCCTTCCAGATCATAAATAGACAAACGCCAATTTCCATCATCGGTTATGTAGAGCTTCCCATCGTTGCCTATAGAAATCCTCATTGTTCCCAAGAATTCTGCCTTATCCTGACCCAGTTTTCCAAAAGAAAACAGAAATTTCCCTCGATCGTTAAATTTGAATATTTTATGGACTCCAGAATCGGCAACGTATAAATTATTATTGGCGTCCAAGCAAACTGAATTGATGTTTTCAAAATAGTTATCATCAGCGCTGCTAAACCCGTTTTCTATTTTGCCTATTTCTTCAAGAGAAGTGATTCGTTCTTTGTCTGAAATGCCTAGGAGTGCTGCATTTTTGGTCAAAACAGACCGATGTCTCTCAGATCTTTTTTCCAACTTGCTAATCGTCCGCGATGCTGGAGCATTCCGATAGCCCGTTAATAGACAACTTGTTCCTAAAATGAGAATTATCAGCACCCTCGGTTGCTTCATTTTATCATTCGCAATAATGGATCAATGCTAAGCGAATTTGTGTTTTTACGGGATTCGACGAATATCGGCTTTCTGGCCGAATCGAAAACGAGGGTTCTTGGATCAATGTCGAGCTTGAAAAGCTGATAATAAAGACCTTCATCTATATCGACGGAGCCCTCGATGACGCCGATATTGAAGGGAACTTTCTCCCATTCTTGAACCATGGCATATTGCCGAATCGCATCTGGATTGTTGCCTTTCCCGAAGATCAGGAATATCTCCCCTTTTTCCGGAGCAATTTTGCTCGAAAGATCTTTTAATAGTTGAATTCTGCTGTTCTCCTCGCAGCCCGTACACAAAGAAGCAGAGAAGGTGGCAACGATTTTCTTATGGACTTGCTCCATTCTAATGATCTTTTTCTTCAAAACGTCATAATAGACTAGGCTTTTTATGGATTTGGATAAATCTTCTGGCGCCGAAGATTTTGGTTGATCACGATTTTCAAAAAGCCACTTAATGAGTTCGTCGTAGATAATGGGTTTTATAAACCGGGCGTTTTTGAACTTGATCTTGAAATTGCGGTCTACGATGATCGTATCCTCAGGATACGCATTGAATTGAGCTCGTATCGTTCCATCATCTTCAATGACGGGGTAGGACAGAGTAACGAATTTTCCCACCCCACTCGCATCTTGCTTCCCTCTCGTATTAACGAACAACAGGAAAACGCCCAATTTTCGATATTTGTCGGCAAGGTTCTGGAGATAGACGAGATTGGGCAAATCCTCCTTATAGAATCTGCTGAACTGAATGATTATTACGCTTCCGGCGTATTGCCTAAGCGCGATTCCGTTCCCCTCGACGGAATTCGCTACGATTTCGGGGCAATCCATATTCATGAATTCCTTGGAGGAATTTTCATAAAATTGGTTTGCCTCTGTTGATTTTCTCAGCTCCGAGAGCCTTTTAAATTCTTTTTTCTTTTCCCTTATGATGAAAATATTTAGTCCAATCAAAACGACGTTAATTAATATGACTGCGCCGATTAAATAAAATTGCCGAGATTTCTTAGGCATCTTGAATTATTAATCCCCTCTTCAACTAGAAGCTTTCTTTTGCCCAATAATATTCTTTTCTCAATTCTTCTAGTTGTCAACCGATATTTAAATAAAATTTCAAACTCATCCACATTACTACGACTAACTCTTTAGAGTAGGATTGGGCATTGGGAGGAGAGGAGTCTTTGGAGGGGAATCGCAACGCCTTGGCAATAACGCTTTTATTTGCAGGGGGAACCAGCAGTGCCCGTGCTTTCGTCTCAGAGTAGTGCCGAAGGGGGATGCAATCGCCATTCCGGGCGATAAATAAATTTAAGCTTAGGGGGAAAACCATGGATCCGAACCTTTTTCATCTCGACTGGGAAAGAACGTTTGAGGTCTTGGTTACGATCGTCGTCCTTGCCTTCCTGATTGAACGGGGCCTTTCCATCATCTTCGAAAACAGGCTTTTCATAAAGCACTGCGAAGACAAGGGCACCAAGGAATTCATCTCCCTGTTCGTATGCGCCCTGGTTTGCTTCTTGTGGAAATTCGACGCCCTCAGCATCATCATCCTTGCCGACAAGACGAACTTTCTTGGCTACGTGATCACCGGAGCCATAATTTCGGGCGGCAGCAAGGCTTCAGTGAAGCTGTTCAGGGACGTTCTGGGCTTCATGAGCAGCGCGGAAAAGGAAAGGCAGGCCAAGCTGTCCGCAAAATTGGCAAAGCATGCCGTCAAGGCCTCCAATGAAAACCATTAAATCTCTCGCATGGCTCGGCCTGCTTTTCTCGTTGCTGTCGAGCTTGTCGTTCGCCGACTTCCTCAGGGTCACGAGGAAAGCCGACGTTTATGAAGGCCCGACAAAGAAGTCTGCGGTGGTCTGCGCCGTCGAGGAAGGCGCCCAGCTGCAGATCTATCCGGACGACGCCTCGAACAGAAAGGCCGGCTATTATCACGTGTCCAATCCCGTCACCGGGCAGGCGGGCTGGATTTACAAGACGTACGTGAGGCGCTGCGAGGGAACGGCGGAAGGCGCGACCGTCGAAGCGCCGGCAGCAGCGGAAGAAAAGATAAGCGCAGAAACGGCACAGCCAAATCGCCATTTGAAAGTCGGCAAGCCTGAGGCCTTGTATGAACGTTTCCGGGAAGGCTACGCGCTTGCCCAAGATGCCAGGCTGAAGATTCCGGTATGGGTCCAGTATGAGATAAGCCCCGGAGACCTGAGCGGCGGAGTCGAGCGGACGAACGCATTCGCGCCGGACACGTCAATACCTTATGGCTCCCGCGCCGAACTGAGCGACTACGCGGGCAGCGGCTACGACAGGGGACACCAAGCGCCGGCTGCGGACATGAGCAGAAGCGATAAAGTGATGGCCGAGAGCTTCCTGCTCTCGAACATGGCCCCGCAAGTAGGCGTTGGATTTAATCAGGGCATCTGGAAAGACCTGGAGGAGGCCGTGAGGGGATGGGTGGAACAGAAGGGCACCCTGACGGTGATTACGGGTCCGGCATTCGCCGTCGCCGATAAAAAGGTTTCCTATCCCGTGATCGGAAAGGACAGCGTCGCAGTGCCCACCCACTTCTTCAAGATCGTCATCGACGCCAAGAATCAGAACGACGTGGAAGCGCTGGCCTTCCTCCTGCCCAACAAGGACCTGAGAGGCCACGCTTACGGCGAATACCTCGTATCGATAGACGAGATTGAGCAAATGACCGGTCTGGATTTCCTGTCGTCCCTGCCCAAGGACGTCCAGGACAAGGTCGAAAGCAAGAAGGCTGAAAGAATCTGGTGAATTGGCTGGACGGGATTCCGGATCCCGGAGAAAAGGCAAAAAGGGGATAAAAAGAAAGAACCGCAAGGAGGGGGAAATGGCCGGGGCATTTACTCATTTCATCATAAGCGATGCAGCAAAGAGAAAAGGCGAACTGCTGGGCACGGGACTCATGCGAATCCTCAACAAGTATTCGCAATTCTTGTTTTTGGGTTCAGTAAGCCCGGACTTGCCATATCTTAGTTTTAAGACAGGCAAAACTAATTGGGCTGACTGCATGCATTATGAGAAAACCAACCTCATAGTGGAGCTCGGATTTGGCCAATTAAAAAATCGGGTTTCCGACTGGCAGGATTCGGACGAGCTTTCGTTCGTCTGGCTGATGGGCTACGTATCTCATCTGGTCGCGGACGTTACTATCCATCCGATCGTAGAAGCCATAGTTGGGCCCTACGCGCAAAACAAGGCAAGGCACTGCGCGTGCGAGATGGCGCAGGATTCTCTGATATTCTTCAAGCAGAAGAATATTGACATTACCTATGCTGAGTTCATAGACATCCCAAGGTTCTGTAGAAATCATGCTGGCTTTGATGAATTGTTGAAGTTCTGGAAGGGCCTCGCACGGAAGGCCTATGCCCGGAAAGATAATCCGAATCCGAGACTCTGGTTTGATACATACACGACCGCTCTTGATACCATCGATGGTTCCGAGATAGCGGCCTTTTTTAGACACCTTGGTCTTGGAAAAAGATATTTATACAAAACTGCGGAGGAAATTAGGCATGACTTTCCGCAGGATTACCAGGATTACTATGCAAATGTCAAACTCCCGGGCGGAAATATTGGAACGTTCTTAGAGGACGGCTTTGAACGGTCTGTAAAAAATGTCGTCGATGCCTGGAACAGGTTGTACGAGGGTCTGAGATCTCCTTTTGTCGTCGCCGATGTAATTAAAAACTGGAACCTTGATACGGGCATCGATGCCCTGACCAACGTCATGACCTACTGGGGCTAAAATGGCCAAGAAAATTCGGATCTTTTTTATTGCGGCAATCTTGCTGATCGCAGCGGCTTGCTGTATATCAAGCATCGAAAAGCAAAAAAGAGATTACGGAACGCTTGGCTCCACCGTAACGTATGCTTCTGACAAAGTTATTGGAGAATACGGCTGCAATATCCCCGATGATTTTGATGCGGCCAATTTGTTGAGTATCGTCAAAAAAGAAGTTAGCGAAAGCCGCTATAGACTCTTGAAGAAATATCGCCTGGAAGTTATCCCTCATCGGACATATTACCTATTAAAAGTTTACGATGGCCAAAGGCTAATAATGTTCGATTACAGTTGCACGATTAAGCTCGATGGTCCAATCCTCTTTTCTTCTGTTCGGTTTGACCTAGATCACCTAGAAAAATATGACGAATGCGCTAAAGATAAGCAACGAAATTGAGAGTCATGAACGCGAGCGCTTTCCCTAATAGCCTGATTATCGCTAACAATTGCCCTGATTGAGTATCCCATGAAGAAGGAGGCACCATGATTCGGATCATTCACGTCAGCGACCTGCACTTCGGGAAAACGATGAGCCAGACGGACAAGTCCCAGCGTCTGCTTAAGTATGTTTTTAAAGCAGTTCTTGCCCGACAAAGAGGCGCACTTCCTGACCGATGACCGAGAGGGAATCCACGATCAGATCGTATGTGCCGATGAGCCCAAGTTCAAGAGACGTCTGCCGCTATTATCAGCGATTATTCGAAAAGAAGGATGGATGCCCGGATTGGGCAGTCCGCCCTTTTCATTTTTGTTTGGCGGGGTATTTTTTGGTACTTAAGTGAGAGGCCCTGATCGCGGCCGAGGTGAGCGAGGAAGTTTCATTCTGAGTCTGAAGCCGGCGCTATTAAGCTGGGTGGAAAAAGGAAATTCCTATCGGCATGTACCCATTTCCCTATTCAAAAAAATATAATCTTTCCGAGCGTGTTACTCTTGACATTTGCAATTATTATTCTATATTTAATATGCATTTAGTAGCTTAAGGGAAATGGCCGTTTCCTTTTTGATGCCTTGCTTTAGTACAGGGCAGGGGGGAGTTTAATCTTTATATAAGGAGATGAATATGCCAGTCTCTATCAAACAGATTCAGCGTCTTGCGGGCTTTGAGTTAAATGCCCTCCGCATCACTGAAGTCCTCGGCAGTGAATTCGATAAAGTCAGCGTTCCGGCCACTGGAACACCTGTTTATGATATTAATGGCACGATATTGTTCTACCGCTTGCCGTTAAGCCGGGGTCGTACTTCCGCCGGATATACTGATATCGCGGCCAACGATATCTTGGGTGAGCTGCTATTAGCTGTTACTATGGGGGAAGTGTGGAATGAAAAAACAATTCTAGAGCAGGCCAGCGCCGAGGCGCGTAAAAAGAGCCGTTCAATACAGTTTGATAGCGCCCGTTTTGTGGCTTACAGTTTCCCAAAAATAGCCATTCAGTTTCTCTTGAAAGGGCAAGAAGTGCTGATGCTTGAATGGAAGAGCTGGGCGGAAGTACCGACGCAATCTACGCGGCATAAACCTATGGAACCGTCTTACTTCGAACGCTGGAGCCTGATCGAGGAAATGCCCGCAGAGATTAAAACTGCCAGAATGCGCAGCTTTAAAGAGCGTAGGGCTGTATGGGACACCCCGACTGTTAGCCGCCTTAATCCGCTTGTTATCAACAAGTCGATTTTCGATGTAGATAAGATTATCATCAAACTCGTGGATACGCGTGAAATACATTATTCGCCCCGGGATGACGACCATCATCCATGCTATGAGCTACGCGGTCAGCAGACCCCTGTCTGGTGCGTCGCCGCCAGCGTGGAAATGCTCATGAATTTCTATCGCTATCAATACAGCCAGCCCCGCCTTGCCATTGAAATGGATTTGGGAACCTGCGACCATCCCAATGGTCTGCCGTATGGAGATGAGCATAAAGTCGTGGATACGATAGAGAAGCTATCTTCCAATACCCTCGATGCTACTGCTGTCGCTAATCCGGCATGGTCCACCTATCCGACCGAAATCAAAGCCAACCGTCCGCTAATAAGCTTCCTTCCCGGTCATTCACGAACGGTTGCCGGATACACCAACTCAATGATCCACCTTCCCAACCAGCTCCCCTTTAAAGGCTTGCTGGTCTACGATCCGTGGCCGCCTACCGATTGCGCTCATCCGGAAGCCGGTGGCGTTATTACAAGATGGGAGAACTTTAATGCACATATTTACCGATACGCATTTACTGCGGTTCTTAAAGAGGTTTAATTCTGTCGGTTGATAATGGACGCCAGCCAAATCCGGATTCAGGCACAAAAATTGCTACGCAGCGGAAAGATGGGGAATAGCTTGGTCGGCATGTCCGTTAAAATAGCTATGCCAATTGAGGTTAAGGAATCAGATGGTCGGCTTCATTCCTGGTACGTCGCGGTTACAGCAGGCAACTATATTGCCGGCTTCTTCCAGTTCCTACCGGATGGTAATATAGTGCGTTTTTCCACATTTCAACGCCGGGCTGGTGAGCTTTCAGGATGCCCGGAGGCCGGGGACTGGCTCGATGCCGAACGTATTAAATCCCGCGCTGCAACAATGCTTCAGCCGGATGAGACTATCGGAGAGCCTTATCTTACGTATGATAGATCGCCAGATAAGCTCGTTTGGTCAGTACCATTAAAACATGCCGGAGGGGCGATTCGGTCTGTTTATGTAGCCGGTAAAACGGTGTACCTGCCGCCCCCGGGAGATACCTACGGATAATTCAAAATATGTTTGATGAGTATTAATTAAGCATTCCGGGTTCCAGCGTAGGACAATAGATAATACAAAATGATATAGTTGAGCCGTCCCACCTCTGCCCGGCTGTTTATAACGCCGGTTCTTTGGGTAGTAAGTTCAACTGATCAAAGTAGCACGATTAAACCGCCAAAGGCGTTGGTATTGCCCACTGCTTCCCTACCAACGTCACTGCCAACCAAAAAAACGAATTCTAGACTAGAAATTCCAATTTCTGAGAGATTAATAAAAGAGAATTGATCCTCCCTATCTCGGGGCTAAATAACCTCCAGCCCATGATGATTTCAGATCAGTAGAATTCTACTGGTAGCGGAATACGAACCCATTCAATCCACTTTGCTAATGACTCGGCACTGCTAGACTACCCTCGCAAAAGGTCTTACGCACAAGGTCAGATGATCCCGAAATCGAAACGCCAAAGTCGGCAGGAAGACCGATTGTCTCAAATCCCAACTTCCGCAATTCATCAACAGCCCTATCCTTGGTCTCTTTTATAGCTGTATAGCGTGATAGCTCCCGCTTCGAAATGGGATCTTTGATCTCTCAGCGCGACAGCACGGAGGCGGAGCGAAACATGACATCGATAAATATGGCTTTATTTAGCAAGGCACTTCATTTAGCATTATTCACCCAGAATCCAGCACTGGTTCATGGACTACGGCCACCCGCAGGAGCGCAAGGCCTATTTCAGTCCGGTGCTCGGGAAGCTGGAGATGGAGGGCTCTAGGATGGTCTATGAAGCCATATGCGCTTCAGCGGACGCCGAACAGGTATCAAACCTGTATCCCTGGGCGAAGCTGGGCCAGGTGCTGAGAAGCTTGGTGATGAGGCATTAAAATTGATTGAACAGAAGATAGGGGTGTTAGCAATTAACAGGAAATAGAGGGACTTTTTGAAGGTGCTTTGAAGGCCCGCCAGTCCCGACCATATTGGCCATTCTGATGCCCTTGAACCGCTTTTTATGGAAACCGGGGAAAAAGGGCTTCGCCAGTTGCCATAGGATGGACGATTTCGGTCGGGTCCGTATCAAACCATTTGCTCAAGAGCGGCTTTTACGCCTTTAACAGCCTTTTGTTAACTGCGGCCAGTGGTCCGGCGAGGCAAGGCGTCAGAATTGAAATCGCTTTTCTGAAAAGAGCTTTACACAGGCATCAACGACCCCAGCGTCATACAAGGTCCCTCTCCGGAGAATGATCTCCTGGAGTGCTTTTTCGATGCCCAGAGCCGGCCTGTAGGGACGATGAGATGACATGGCTTCGACCACGTCGGCAACGCTCAGGATTCTCGCCTCCAAGAGGATGTCTTTGTCCGTCAATCCCCTCGGATATCCCGATCCATTCATGCATTCATGATGTTGGTAGACGATCTCCGCGACCGGCCAGGGGAATTCAATGTTGCAAAGGAGCTTGAATCCTGCCTCCGTATGCGTTTTTATCAACGAATATTCGACGTCCGTTAGCGTCGTCGGCTTGCTAAGAATCTCGGCAGGAACATTGAGCTTTCCAATGTCATGAATGATGCCGGCGACCTGGAGGCCCTCAATCTGTTCCGGCAGCAGTCCCATCTCCTGAGCGATGGCCGTCGCGAGCTTCGTTACTCGCTCCTGGTGGCCGGCCGTGTAGGGGTCCCTCATTTCAATGGCCGACGAGAGCGCTTTGATGGCGGCTTTCAGAGTCGTCTGGAGTTGAGCCATGCTTCGCTGAAGTTTAGCCTGAGTGAGCTGCCGTTCCGTGACGTCGCGGCTGACGCCTACTAATCCAGTTGGTTTTCCTTCTTTGTCCCTCATCAATGCGACGCTCATTTCAACGGGGATGACGTTGCCGAGTTTGTTGACGATCCTGTATTCCCGATACTCGACCTTGCCCTGGCTCAGCACCTCGGCCATTCCCCCGATCGCCCGTTCCCGCTCCTCGGGCGCGATCAGCTCGAAGGAGCTCTTGCCGATGAGCTCCGATTTGTCCGTGGCGCCGTACTTTTCGAGTGTTACAGCGTTGACGTCAACAATCCGTCCTTCGAGGTCGGAAACCACGATGCTGTCCGGAGAAAGCTCGGCCGCGCTGGACAGCCTCAGGAGGGCCTCCTCGGCCTTCATGCGCTCCGTCATATCGATGGCCATTTCAAACCTGACGTCGCGGCCATCCGGCCATTTGATGATCCGGTCCATGAGGTGATAATCCCTGTTGAGAACCGGATTATGGAATTCCCATCTATAAGATTCGCCCTTGTTCTTCAGGACAATCTCGTTCGTGCAGAATTCGCACGGACGGTCCAGGCCCTGAAACTCCTGATAACATGTGCCGGCGACGGGATTCTTTTGGAAAGCACGCACAAGGGCATCGTTTACGTAGAGGATTTTATAGGTGGACGGGTCGCTTACATAGATGATTTCATCGATGCTGTTAAAGATCGAAAGGAGTTGTTCCCTTTCAAGGTGCAGGGCTTCCTCGGCGCACTTCTGCGCCGTAACGTCCATGATGGCTCCTTCATAACATGAAATCTGCCCCTCCTTGTCCTTTATGGCCCTGGCGCTGTCCTTAACCCAGATGGTCCTCCCGTCCTGGCGGAGACGCCGTGACTCGAAATCTTCCAGCACCCCATCCTTCTCCAGGCTTGTCTTCCACTTTTCACGGTCCTCGGGATTCAAATAGTTCGCAGCCGCATTCGTTTCAAGCATCGCTTCACGAGTCGGGTAGCCCAGCATTTTGGCCAAGCGCAGGTTGCCATCCAGCCACTCCCCTGATGGAGTCGTGCGGTAAAGTCCGATGGGCACATTGTCGAACAAATCGCCGTAGCGCTTCTCGCTCTCCCTAAGCGCCTCCTCCGCATCCTTGCGCTGAGCTTCAATGGTCTTAAGTTCAATTACTTCTTTACTCAAGCCTTGAAACCTCCTTGGAGAGTTCTCTCGGAATTCAATCTGGTCCTTCGTCCCCCGTAATTCGGCAGTTCTTCTTAGGATAATATAAATACAATTTCGGGGAATTGACAATAACCTCTAAAAATGATTTAGGGGGTGGTTTTTAAACTCCCTAATAATCCTCTATGAAGGCGAGGCTGTTTCACCCCAAAGGGTGGTATCGCCGAGCTAGACCTGCTTCTCTTGCGGCTTTCGCTCAGGAAACCAGATGCACCCTATACGTTAGCCCGGCCTTCATCCGGCCGAAACAGGCAAATTTGCAGTTCTTCACGATGCAGCTTTAGCAGTAAGGGGAGAAAGTCGGAGTGGGCATCACGGTCTGGATTGCTTAGAAGCCCGCATTGGGCGCAGCGCCACTCCGTCGACCCCGGAGAGGGAGAAAAGAGAGGACGATAGGGGAAATGAAGGAAAGGGCGGTCGCATGGCAGCTGCCGGGACGGCTCAGGCGATCTAATGGAGTTCGATGACCTTCAGTCGTGGATAAAGATCGTAGCCTGAGCTTGAGACGAGAAGCTTATTCTCCCAAGCGGCGAGAAACTCCGGTAGAAAATCGAACTCGGGAAACTCCTGTTCCTCCACCAGCCGATCCCCCGCCAGCCGATAGACATTAGCCTCTCGTTTTAGGGGTTTGTCCAGCATGCTTTCCGGTTTTTTGGTGAAGGATTGACGGACGATGATAAAATAAAGATCGTCGCCGATCAGAAACGGCTGGGCATAGTTGAATAGACGGAATTTCTGGATGCTGTTCCCCCACCGGATAACTTGAGGAGGCGCATAGTCTTCGGCCAAAGGGATCGTTTTGAGTTTCCTCCCTGTCTCCGGGTCAAAAGCTTCGGCCCTTAAAAGGTCTCCGGGGCACGTCCAGACGATTCCATCCTTGACCGCGACTCTCTGAAGCCCCGTAAAATAGTCCAGGTCCACCGGAGCGAATTCCCGGATGAGCTTATTCGTCTCAAGGCTCAGAATCTTCAAGTTGTTGAAACGCGTCTCTCCATATTTCATTCTAGCAACGTAGAGGAGCTGCTTTTCGTCGATTAATACGAAGCTGGCATTCAGGACTTGTTCCGGAAGGGGATGGGATCGGATGAAATGACCGGCTTCGTCGAATTCCTTGATCTGAAAACCATGCTGATGCAGGACGAAAATATGGTTGTTGGACCTCAGAATTTTAAAACCATAGGCGTTCTCGATTTCATCGGGGCCTTGTCCCGGTTTCAAGAATCTCCTCAGGAAATCGCCCGTCTTTGTGAAAACCTTGATACAGGAGTCTTTGGAGTCAAAGACATAGATATTCCCTTGGGCGTCGAAATCGGCTGAGCCGATCGATGAAAACTGGTAAGGCTCCTGCGCCTTGTCCGCAGCCGTTTCGATTCCGATGGTGATAGTAACCGAGAATTTTGGACGTTCCGGCTCCCGGCTGCTGGCGGCTGGACCGGGGATAATGGCGAAGGCGATGAAGGGGATTCCCCAGAGCCCGATACTTTTTGGGTGGATCATTAATCTCCTCCAGTATTGGATTGATTTTCCAGACCATATTCTGATACGCCGGAGCGAGGATTTTTATTAAGGATTTCTCTGCGTATTTATGTCCTCAAGCTCACAACGGGGGAGGGCTAGCCGTATATATTTCCGATTTCAATCTCATTGATAAAACTTCTAGGCCGTATCAACCTGAGTTCGTATGTTGACCGCCACCCTAAAGTTCCCGTGTTTACATCCCAAGCGGCCGTAATCCGGCGTCATCGGTCTTGGGCTCTTGATGCAGCCTGCTTTAAGGCGGGCCTCATCCGAGAGCCCGAGACCGAAGGGAACTAACATAGGGGGGGAAATTTCAAAGCCCGAAGAGGAGGGAATTTCCCAAGCCCGCTAATGTGAGGATGGAGCCAAGAAGGCAAGCGTGCGGCACCTGACGAAGAATACGCTGGCCACCTGATGGAATACACACGGATCAAACTACCCACCCCTCGACCTTGACCACGTCATAGCTTCATCACAACTAGGATTCAATAAGCTTAGCGGAAAAGAAATAGATGTCCGCGGCTGGCCCAAAGAGGGGGACGATACTGCTAAGGCTACGCGAATCAAGAGCTATTCGGAGCATAGAACGTTCTGTTTGGTGGCGGAGAATATCTAATATTTTTTGATTATTTAAAATTCGATCACTTCTTCTCCGCCAAAGCTAGCCATTACTTCTAAGAGTGTTTTAAAATCTGCGCATGCCTTTTTAATTATTTCTTCATTATTAAGTAGGGTAGTAATGTCCTGCGTTCTCTCTGTTATTCCTGTCGTGAGGCTAAATACAAAATATTTTGGAATGCTCTTTCCTTCGCGGTCAGTTGAATACACTAATGGTTGTGATTCCGCCTTATACTTGGCAATAAGAGCCTTCTCCTCTGGAGTAATCTCGACCCGACAGGAAAGGACGAATGTCATTCCTTTATGACCGCCTAATAATCCGGTCTTTGCTTCCTGGTCCCGTTTAATGATAAGTTTCATAAGATAGTTCCTCCCTTTCAACTTTTATCCGTATTTTATCTGCTTACTTAACTTGTTAAAATGTATATCAGTATATTTTCCCTTTCCCTTCACAAACTCCGCACTTCACAACTCCAGATCCATTACAATTGTCACACTTGGAATCAGATACAAAATGATATATTCTTCCCTTCCCATCACATTTTGGGCACTTAACGTTGCCCTTCCCGTGGCAGGTTTTGCATGTCTCGGCCATCTTTATCCTCCTTCCATCTATATTTGTTTTGTTCTTTTTTTCCTTGATGTCTACCCCTTTAGCTGGATAATAGGAGGACTATCTGTAAGTACATTCGGGACCTGCCTTTTGTAACCATTATATTGGTTTTTTCGAGGACTGGCCAAAAGATGGCTTTGCCAGAAGGCCAACGAGCGACGATCTCAATAAAGCCCTCAACTCAATTACTTATAGTTATTGGATTCCTTAAGACGGTCTAAAGCCGCTGCAACTGCAGCATCAGCGTGAAGGGTCTTAAGCTGATAGGGAGACAGAACTTTTACAAACTCCGTTAATGCTATGTCCTGAGCTTTTATGAGCTGTTCTGCTTGCTGAGCTCGCAACTGTGTGGCTTCAAGCTGGGTTCCCAACTTGGCCGCGTTCTCCTCTGAGGCCTTCATTTGGACCTGAGCTTGTTTGACTTCGGTCCGCGTGAAGAAGTATGTGGATGCGACTCCGATAATAGGACCGAAAAAAGACCACAACAGAAGGAGTAGCGCCTTCCGGGACTCATCTTGTTTAATGCGAATAATAGCGACCATCGCCAGGATCACGAATCCGCCTATGAGCCCTAATGCCACGATTACGGGCCATTCCGGTTCACTCATCGTCTTGGCCTCCTTAAATTAGAATCCTCCCCGCCCTGTTGAATGTGGGCGAGGGCCTTGCTTTTCCCTCAGTATGCAGAAGGCTTGTCCTCAATGGGAGCAAGTGGTCCATGCTTCTTGACGGCTGCTATCCCGTCAAGGCAGGCCTGTTTGGTGGTATACGCCTCGCTGGTAGCTATGATTTCCCCGTTCGGGGCGACCAGGCGAAAGCGGTATTGCCCCGACGCATCCTTGAAGACAACGAATTTAGGTCCCATGATATCCTCCCTATAAGCCGCTCTTTCTGTAAAACAACACCTCATAGGAGGGAATAGCGAAATTACCTTTTCCGCCCCTTCCCGCCTCGATAACAATTTAGGAACAGGACGGAAAAAAGTCAAGGATTTCTTGACTTATTATTTTTTTGGATTGTTAAGAGGGAGAGCCAAGCGTCTATATTTCCGATTTCAATCTCATTGACAAAACAACGACTAAACATTTATATTGGTATTGGCTTTTGGGAGGATTAAGAGTTTTGTAGGGGGACCAAATGCCTAAAAGGAAGCTTCTTCTTTCTCTCTTCGTCGTTTTGGCCCTTTTTCTCCTGCCTCTCGCCTCGGAGGCCGTCAAGCTCGCCACCTGGAACCTGCTGAACTTCCCGGGCTCTTCGGGCGCGGCCAGAGAAGACGATTTCCGGCTGGTGATCGACAAGATCGCGCCCGACATCCTGGTCACCCAGGAGATGATCGACCTCTCCGGCTGCAACCAATTCCTCACGAACGTGATGAACTTCACCGTCCCCGGGAAATACGTGGCCGCAAGCCGGCCCCAGAGGTTTGCATGCTAACTCTGGGAGTGGCACATTGCTTGGCGGTAGGTCACTGTGGCTTTTTTGGGTTTTGTTGCTGGCAAAAAAGGGGATTTTAATTCCGGTCATAAAGAAAGGAAGAATCATGAAAAAGATTATTTGTTATCCAGCCCTTTTAATTTTTTTGTCTATTTGTCTATTTTTAATGGTATCTGTCAGATCGGAAGCTGCCGTAAAGATAAGCTTAGATAAGGATTTCAAACTGATCGGTTCCCGCCTTCTGCCTGCAGGCGAGATTATCATCCTCGAAGCCATGGATATCCCTCAAGAAATTGATTCCATTATCCTGACCATCAAATTAAATACTATAACTACTGATAAGAAAGTTGTTAACGTTGCCGTTTCCGACAAAGGCAAGCGCACCTGGAGTGTCGAAATCGGTCCATTCCCTCAAAAGAGCCGAGTTCAAGTAATCATGGGTATCCTCAAGCCGATCACGGACGATCAAAAGAGTTTGTTTAAAGAGAAACTCGATCAGGCTCTTAAAAAGGGCATCGGGGGTTTTGTCGCCTCATTCAAAGAAACCGTGCCAACCGAGACCTATAATGAAATGTTAAAAGCTCTCTTTCTTCAGGTCATTAAGGACCTCGACATCGCAAAGAGTCTTCGAATGAAGACCGGGGATCCTTTGGAAAAAGGCATAGAAGACCTATTTCAGGAAAAGATATTCAGCGAAAAATTGCGCGATTACGTAAGTCAATTCCAGGATTTCGCTTACGATGAATCCATTCTCAATGATGAACTTGCCGAGCTCAGAGTAATAGTAAAAGATAAAAACATCAATGAAGTATCGAAGCAAGCGACGAATAAAGAGACGTTCATAAATTTTTGGACAAAAATTAAAGAGAATAAATTGACGATTGACGATTTGACGAAGATGTCCGAGACTGACCTTAAAAACGTCTTGGGATCGGATAAAACGACGTATTTTTCCAAGTCCAGTTATACATATGTGCCGGCCATTCTTGATCAATCCCAAACAATCCAGGCGGCAAAAAAAGCGCTTGAAGGTACTGAAGAAATTATGGTCAATCTGGCCATGGTTACAGTCAATAACCTACGTCAGGAAGACCTCGAAGTCCTGGATCTAGAAGTTACTGAAATCGAACACTGGGCGGGTTTCAATGTCGGTTATTTTGGACTTACGAAAACGGAAACAGTCTTGCCCGCTTTTGTCATTGACATTCATCCTTGGAGATTCGATCCGAACGGTGCATCAGCATTGTGGAGCAAAGAAAAGTGGTGGAAATTAGTATCGTTATCCGTTGGCTTAGGGCTCACAAAGCTTAATAAAGCGGATCGAGAAGACAATTGGTATTTTATCGGCATCGGTCTGCGCATCAATCCTTTCTTCCGGATCCATTTAGGCCAGACCTTCACTTTTATAAAGACTCAGGAAAATACTGGAACTTCAGAAAAACGAGGCTGGAATCATGAATGGTCATTCGGCGTCAGCCTCAATGTCCGGGAGCTCGCGCATGTCTTAGCGCTCTTCGGCGGCCTCAGCCAACAAGCCGGCTCAAAGGAGTAATAAAATGGCGATATCGATCGAAAAATTTTCTGGAAAAGCTGAAGAAATAACTTGTCGAATCAGAGGGACGGGAAGTGATGCAGGCCGAAAAGTGAGGGTGAAAGCCCAGGTGCCTTGCGCGACGACCGTAACGCCACCTTACATTGATACAACTTTGCCGTCTGATGGGACCCATACTGAACCTCTCGAGTTCAGTGCGCCCGGATCATCCGGCAAAACATGTAATGTCACCATATCGGTTTTGGATCCTGCCGGAGGAAATGTACTAAAAAATAGGACAAAAATCCTTTCGTTATAGTACGAAGAATCACCATAATCCAGGCCGCTCAGAAAATTTTATGCTCGGTATACCCGGTTATATACAGGGATGCCCCCCCCTTTAAATCGGTCCAGGTATAATGAGAAAGACCTTGGAGGAAGAAAGCTCTCAAAAAGGTTACTATGGAGGTCAAGATTCAGTTCTGTCCTTGCTCGTAGATTCGGCGCCCGCATTTCCGAATCCTTGACAATCAAACGACTAAATTTGTATATTGGACTTGGCTTTTGGGAGGATTAAAAGTTATTAGGGGGAACGAATGCCTAAAAGGAAGCTTTTTCTTTCTCTCTTCGTCGTTCTGGCCCTCTTCCTCCTGCCTCTCGCCTCGGAGGCCGTCAAGCTCGCCACCTGGAACCTGCTGAACTTCCCAGGGTCCTCGGGAACGGCCAGGGAGGACGACTTCCGCCTCGTGGTCGACA
This sequence comes from Candidatus Aminicenantota bacterium, assembly GCA_963702005.1. GTDB lineage: Bacteria > Acidobacteriota > Aminicenantia > Aminicenantales > JAFGBC01 > JAFGBC01. The sequence continues at coordinate 106,113 of OY969696.1, read as the reverse complement.
GGCTCGGCCCGGACGTGCTCGTCGTCCAGGAGATGCTCAGCCTCGAAGGGGCAAACGAGTTTTTTAGCCAGGTCATTAATTTCACGTCTCCGGGGAAGTATGCGATGGCGCCGTTCTATGACGACCCGGACACGGATACGGACAACGCCCTTTTTTATAGGAAATCGACGATTGGCTTCGTCTCGCACAAGGAAATCCAGGATACGCCGAGAAACGTTTCGGAGTACGTCCTGAAAGTGAAATCCGGACCGGGCGCGGGAACGGTTTTCCGGGTCTATTCTGCACATTTAAAAGCTAGCCAGGGCTATGAGAAGGAGAGGGAGAGAGAGGCCACGACCCTTAGGAGTTATCTGAACGGCCTCAAGGCGAACAGCCTGTTTCTCGTGTGCGGTGACCTCAACCTCTACAAAAGCGACGAGCCCGCCTACCAGGTCCTGACGGGAAGCCAGGCCGACAACGACGGCAGGGTGAACGACCCGGTCAGCAAGCCCGGGAAATGGCACGACGGCTCCGCTTTCGCGGTCCTCCATACCCAGTCCACTCACGCGAAACTCGGCGGGGGCTTCGCCTCCGGCGGCCTTGACGACCGCTTCGACTTCGTCCTGGTATCGGACGGCCTGCTCACTAGCCCGAAGCTGTCCTACGTCAAGAACAGCTACAAGGCCTACGGCAACGACGGCAAGCATTTAAATAAAGCGGTGAATGTCCTTCCGAACAAGGCCGTCCCCATAAAGATTGCTAACGCCTTATATGAGGCTTCGGACCATCTGCCCGTCGTAATCGAGCTCCTGCCGCTGGCAGGGCTGCCCAGGGCGCCTTCGGGCCTGGCCGCCACGTCGCTTTCGTCGACTTCCGTCAAACTCGCGTGGCATGATAATTCCACAAACGAAACCGGCTTCAGAATAGAACGGAAATCAAGCGGCGACTGGACTCAGATAGCCACGGTCCCGGCCGATGGCGAGACCTATACGAACTCTGGCCTTTCATCGGACTTCGCATACGCCTTTCGCGTGCGCGCCTATAATTCGGCCGGCTGCTCTGGATATTCCAATGAGGCCTTAAGGAGGCCCGGCGAAGACGTAATCGTCTATGTAACCGAGACGGGCACCAAGTATCACAGGAGCGGCTGCCAGTATCTCAGCCAGAGCAAAATAGCGATTACCCTGAACGAGGCGAAGAGAAAGGGCTACGAGCCCTGCTCGAAATGCAATCCGCCGACGCACCATAGATGAGGGAGGCTGAGAAAATGGATGTTCTCGAAGCATATGTCGCGGCCAGGGCGAGATTCGGCCGTTTGGCCATGGTCACCAGCGGAACCGTTCTTCTTATCGCGGGCGTCAGCCGGCTGCCGACGTGGGAGGTCGAGTCACCAGTGAGCTGGCTCGCCGGCAGCATCAACGTTGGATTCCTTCCCATCTTCGGCCCGATTTTTATTTTAGGAGCCTTCTGCAACGTTTATTTGGCTCTGCGCGAACTTCTCAACCTGCGTGCCGCAGCGCAGCATGAAATAAAGGAGCCTTCCGAACACATCGAAGTGCTTCTTAGCCCGCCGCGTGGCTCGCATGGACATCAGGACCCGCGTCAAGCGATTGCGGCGTTCGTGCTGAGATTTTGGAATTTCTGCGTTCCGCTATTGGCATATCTCATCTTGATAAGCACCTATTTTGACTTCGTCCGCCCAATATCTAACGACGATCCGAAGCCGGTTTATGAAACTCGTTCCGGCCAGATAGCAGACCTCTTGATAGGCAAAGGAAGCTGGAAAGGATTTAGGCCGGCTCTGCCGTCGATCACCGCAAATCTCAGCGAACGCAAAGCCGCCTCTAAAGACGCGAAGGAAGCCGCACGGCTAGCGCAGCTTTCAAGATCTATTCCATGGATTTATCCGCCGTTCCAGACCTGGGCGTATATATTTGGATTTATATTGCTCGGCTATATGGCCTGGGGCGCATGACGGACAAGATGGTAGATTTGTAAAATTGCTCTAATTTCAATAGAAATGAAAGATTGTATCTTTTCACAAAGAGTGCGCGATGCTCTATCTTTTATTAACGAGGAATTTAATTCAGATATTTCTCTTAATGAAATATCTGAGGCATGCAATCTGAGTAAATATTACTTAATGAGAGTATTTCATAGAGAGACTGGTTTGACAATTAAGAAATATGTAATTTTAAGACGATTATATGAAGCAAAACGCTTAATGAGATCAAATATTAAAACAACGACGACAGAAATATGCTTTGAATCGGGATTTGGCGACTATTCGAATTTTATTAAGCAATTTAAGAAATATTTTGTCTGTTCCCCGGTGGATTTAAAAAACTGTCAATTTAATCTTCGTAAGTGTAAGATTAAGAAAAATGATTATATTTATCTTATCGAGAGCAAATTGAGGAAAATAAATAAAGCGCTAGGAACGCATATAACAATTCTTTGTAAGTTGAAAATGGAATGATGCAATATATTCAAAAGTCCCCTTTTTAGAAAATAGCCTGAACATATCGGCTTCGAATTTCCATGGAAATGAATCAATGATCTGGAAATATGAATTGCAATTTAGCCTATTATGTTTATCGATACTATTAATCTTTGGAAGTGATAAATTGAAATCTTTCGCCTGGCCATTAATCGCAAATAGTCAGGGAATAAATGGGAAAATTGGCAACTATTCCGATATTTTTATATTATGTGCCGTAAAAAGATCTTCGCTTTCATTCCCGACTCTTTTCAAACAAATAACAAAAATATTTTCTTCTTCATCCTTTACTATGAAGAATATGAAATGCTTAGCTATCCTTAATCTTTCAGTAGCTATATCTGTCTTAATGATTGTTTTGCCATTTCTATCGATTAACCAGAATTCTTTTGTTCCCTCCTCTTTTACCGACCTTTCAATAAGGATATTCTCATCAGGGGTTGAAAAAATATTGTCTAAAATTGGCTTCTTATCATAAAGGGAATTTTTATATTGATTAATCACTTTTCCAAACGTATTAAACCACGAACTATCTCTTATAGCTTCCCTCCTAGTTCTTCTCCACTCATTTAGATCACTATCTTTAACTGGTTCTGGTTCAGGAAGCTCAGTCCTAATTTCATTAATAAACGATCCTGAGTAAGTAAAGACCTTAAGTTTATTATTAAGCCCATCCGAGAAGAGTATTAATTCTTTATCATATGGTGTCCATGCGAAGGCTGGAACATATGGAAGCCATTGATCCGCTCCGCTACTTGAAGCGGAAATTGTTTTAAAATAGTTTGCCTTTACTATTTCAGAAATGATCTTCCCGGTTGAATCGATTCTTAAAAGAGATTGAGGATAATGGTATAAAAAGTAATCCCTTTTTATTTCTGGAATCGAACTATACCAGGCCTCGATAATAAATCCGCCATCTTCGAGAGAAAAAGAATTGTTAATACCGTACGCTTGTTCAATGTCCGGATGAATAACTTTATCTAGCCGCGCCGATAAATCGATCAAAGTAATCCACTTATGCCCTCCGAAGAATTCAGTAAAATATAATTTGCCTCCCAGTGTAAAACCAAAATTGGCGCCATCTGCTCTTTGAAATTCTCCTGGCCCTTGGCCTTTTCCTCCAATTCTCTTTAAATAATTTCCTTCAGGAGAATATACTTTTATATATGCATCACCTTGGTCCATAACATATATGTTTCCATCGGGTCCCTCTTGAATATGCCATGGATATATTAAATTGCCCTCTCCCTGTTCTTTGCCTAAAATGAAATGTCTACTATCGTTAGCTAGACATGACGTAGAGATAATTATAGTTAATCCTATAAACAGAATCTTCTTGTGCATCCAAATCCTCCTTCAGGAAAAAACGTAGAGCAATAAAATAAATTTGATTTAATTATCAAATTATGACATCTTAACGGGTTGTATAACTCTGGGACATTTTGGATCCGGCGCATATTTTGATCTAAATATGTTGAAAGAATCTCTTATGCATCTCCCCATGCCTGAATTGCATTCAATAAATTCTTCACAATCAAAACACGGAGTTCCCTTAAAATTATTTTTATCTGGGAGCAGTAATTCTTTTAGCTGGTCAGAATTCCATGCTTCAAAGATCGATTGTTTTGCTAGGTCACCGAAGATAAAATCAGGTGTGGAGGGGAGCTGTTCGCAAAAAGAAACTTTGCCATTGGGAATAATATTCAATGCGCTTCTGCCAGCACTACATTTTGCTCTTCCTTTCCAGGCCCTCTCTTTATCTTCTTTGGTCAGATACTCTGATCCGAATCCTCCATAAATAATCTTTATATGTGGATGTAAGTCCTTGAACTCATTTACTCGTTCTGAAAGCCATCTTTCACCTTCCTTCGTAATAAATAAGCTTTCAGAATGCCTATACATTGACATGCCATATCCAGTCACTTGAATCGTCCTTATTCCTAGCGTGTCTAGGAATGAAAGGAGGTTTGGTATCTCTCTGAAATTTAGCGATGTTACTATTGCCTTGCATCTGACAGCAATTCCACTATTTTGCAGGTTCTTTATAGAGCTGATTATCTGCTTAAAATAGCCTTTGCTGCCTGTCATTAAATCAGCTGTTTTTTCATTTGCTGAATCAATGCTTACCTGAATTCTTAACATCCCTATTTTTTGTAATTCTTTGCACACGTATTCAGATAAATACGATTTTGTTGATACGAAATATTTTATTTCATTCTCTATGATTAAAGACAATAATTTAATAAATTCTTTCCTTGAGAAGGGATCTCCACCCCCAAGAATAATATATTTTACTCCAATATTTTTCGCTTCATCAATAATTTCTTTGACTCGTTCAAGAGGGAGCAATGTCATCCTCGGAGCATAATTATTCTCGGCATAACAATAAATACAATTTCTTGGGCATTTGAACGTCACGTCATAGTTCAGACTCAGTGGCGCCGATAAACGAGAATTGGATAGGTCTATATCGTTTTTGTCAATGATAAAGTTTATTGGATCGTATTCTGGAACATTTGTTAATTCTATTTGATTTTTATCCAGGAACAACTCTGGACCAAAATTCGATTCAAGTAGATTTATATAATTATCAATTCCCTTTGCATTATCTTCAAAGGATGAGTTTGAGCCGATTAAATGACTGTATAATTGGATAATTTCCTTGAACGTATTCTTCCCATCAAATAATGATAGAAAAATTCCATAAATTGGATTAAAACAATTGTACTTTACTATTTCGCCATCTGTTGGATCCTGCTCATATATTAATATTTTGGTCTTTTCATTCCTTATTCCATAATTTGGATTTATAAGGTATATTTTATCTTGATTTAGCACGCCATCCTCCTTTTTTTATCATATATTTTCAAATTGAGCATTAAATAATAACTGTTGCCTAAATATAGTTGTTGTTCCCAAATATCCATCGCTAATTTTAAAAAAAAGATCAATAAATAAACCTCATTCTTCCTTTAAATATAGCAACCCACTGCTTATTCCTAATTTGGCTAATTCAAAGCAGAAATATCATTAAGCTGCCATTGAAATATTAAATTACGCTGACCAGGCTTATTTGCTAGATCCAGTCTGGCATGTTGAGCAACCTTGGCTACATGTATTACACGTTACCGAGCAATCTCCGGGACACGAAGTTGAGCAAACGCTCGGACAATTCGCCGAAGCTTTATGTGGGGTGGCAAGGATAGCAGCGCCGACAAGGCCGCCCGAGGCTATCGCGGCAAGCCCTGACTTTAATAATTTCCTTCGTACTAAATCGATCTTTTCATTGGTCATGTTGACCTCTTTTCAACTAAATCATTAAAGATTACTTTTTAGATCCACCAGTCTGGCATGTTGTGCAGCTTGGGCTACATGTATTACATGTTGACGAGCAATTTTGTGGGCACGAGGCCTCACAAGCCGGCTGACATGCATTGGCCGCCTTATTTGTATTACTTGCATCTATGACGTCGCGTGAGGCCATGGATGCAATTCCCGAAGCTTCGAGTTTCCTTTTGACTAAATCAATTTTCGCACGCGTCATTTTAGACCTCCCCTTCATAAACTAACATTTTGTTGGATATTATCCCATCCTTGATCCTAATGCCTCCCTTTCATATGTTATTAGATTAGAGATCAGTATCAATTGTCTTGGCAAAAATTGCCTTTTTAGATGAAAAGAAGAAAAAGAAGGATAAGCCAATTTTAGGTGTTAATCCTAATATAAAAGATAATGTCTCATTAAATAACAATACATTTCTAGACCATATAAAAAAAGGGAGGTTGAGTCATGTCGAGATGATTCGGCTATCCACTTTATGGCAATAGGTTTTGCGGCAACAAGAGCAAGAATGAAGTCCATGACCTGGACAGCGAGGATAAGAGCCCTTCAGGGTGCCAGATTGATGAAATAATCCGCGCTGGCAACGCCAGGACGTTCTCTCCGGACACCCTGGCCCAAGCCCATGCCGAAGGCTACGACAATTGTGCTTATTGCATCGGAGGAAGCCTGAGATAATATCCTGTCCGCCGAATAGATGGAAAGAGGCCCGGCCGGGGCCGGGAAGATCCCGGCGTCCCGGCTTTGCTGAAAAAGACGCTTGCGCGGATCCGAGGCCTCATGAGGAAAGACGCTGAAACGCGGGAGGAATTCTCATTTAATGGGAGGGGGAGGGGATGCAGATAGGGTAGATATAAAACCAAGGAACAAAAACATGATGTGGGACTATCAGAAAAAAGTATTATCTGGGTGTGATGTCGAAAATAGGGTATAAAATTCTGGCATCTTCTGAGATGGAGCCTGAGTACTTAGATAAATTTGTGCGAAGCACGCATTATTTGAAAAGATGGAAAAAAGATTTGTATTCGGCAGCGGAACACTTGGGCGCTCTTAAAGAACTGGGAAAATGCGGAAAGAAATATGCAAGATTGGCAAATGAAGCGGTTCATCACAGGGGCGGAACTTATATCATCTTAACCTATGGAAGCAGCCCAGGTATGCTGTCTTTTAAAAAACGTGCGAAGCTGGCAAGAATGTACGAAGAATCAGTCGTATGGGCAGAATCATTTCTAAGATTTCCGGACATGGTATTTGGAAAGGAAACAATTAAAATTATTCAGGGATAATTCTATTGATAATCTTCTTGTCAAAGCTGTTTTTCAATATTTGTTCTATGTGTTCGTAAATTAGGGAAGGGGTTTTAACCTTCTGCTTCAAAAAAGCTAGCGAGAAGCGGATGGCCCTAAGCATATCATTTGAGTATCTGAAATAACTCGATAACCTTAACAGCAATTCGGATGCATAGCAAATGGAAAGCATCCTTTGAACGATTTCCATCTTGTTGGTTCTTTTGTAGACCGGTTCAGTAATGAAGAGATCTCCGGCTTCGGTGGGGAACATCAAGATTGGCTGACTTATTTTTCTGCGCGGAGAAGGACGCTCGGTCCTTTCACTCTTGACGACCTCGTCCAATCGGCTTTTAATGTCCGCTCTGTTCTTTCTGAGGCTGGCCGGCAGGTCTTTGTGAGTTGCCATTCTGAGCAGGTTTGAGACAAATAGAGCATCGTTCTTTTCCCTGTTCCTAGAAACGAGCAAGGCGCCTTCTTTAACCATCTTTTTTAAACGGTAATCGGGATTGAGCAGCAAGGGGAGGCTTTTGATTAGATTTCTCAGTGATTTAAAATTTTTTTCGAATAGATCGAGATAAGAGATATTGATATGCATGCTCAGGAGAGGAATCGAGTCAATGTAAGAGACATCACGCCATTTATTAATTATCGAGGTCCCTAAAACGAATGCTTCGATATGCTCGGGCCTTCTTATGGTAGCTGGCTCATTCTCAAGTTTGCGAAGCAAGATCTCCCCGTGTTTTTGGACATACTCCGCGACATGTTGGGAAGTAAATTTCTTCTTTGGGAAATAAGTGGACAAGATATATTCCTGCAGGGAAGATGAGACAATCGATTGGGTTCGTTCGTTTAGCAAGTAATAGGTAGGGGATAATTCATTTGCTACGGTAGAAACCTGATGAAGCAGATAGAGCTTTTCTACGATGTCAAGAGCTTTCTTCAAATGACGATTATTTTGTAACGAAGTCTTATCAGAAATTGATGAGCTGGCGGCATAAAGCAAAAGATCTTCGGCAATATAGTTGAGGATCAGCTCGTAAGAGCCCAAATAGCACCATTGCTTGTTCCGCATGTGCCAGAATTCATGCCAGAAACTGTAGGCCCAGTTTAGCTCGTATGAATCGAAGGACTTGAGTTTATGAGGAATAAAGGCGAAGTAAGGAGGGCTAAAATATCCTGTCGACTCTTGGCTTTTACTTATATATGAGGCGTGACTGAGCGATAGGAAATCAGGAAACGAATCGTTCAATGCTTTTTCGCTTGGGAAAGATATTCTTTCTTCATCTTATCTCTAAGCCAATCTGCTAAAGATTTCACTGATACCGCAATTTCTTTTTTTGCTTCTGTGGATAACTCCGGATCGGACAGCGCCTCATAAACGGCTTTGATTGCCGGATTGTTAATTTTCGTCGCATCGAAATCCGCGATGTCCGGATCAAAATTGTATAAGGCTAAAGGCGAATGAAAAACGAGGGGTTTGTTAATTTTCGAAGAATAGCCTGCCGCTTGAAGAAGCTTGTTTCCGTCTTCTTCGTTAAGGCAAAGCGCATTGATGAAGCGTATCACGTTCTTCAGTCTCGGCTTCCTTTCCCCTCTTTCAAGCCTGCTTATATGGGAAGGGTGGATTTTAACCAGGTCGGATAACTCGTACTGAGATAGACCGGCTCTTTCTCGAAATCCTTTTAGAAGCTCTCCGAATTTTTTCATGAATTAAATCTATCAAAATAGTGCGATGTTGTCAAGCAGCTATTAGGTCTTGACATTGGCAGCAATGATGTCTATTATACAAAAGGTATAGACATTGGCATCATTGAAAGGAGGTCGGCATGTTCGTCTCAAACAGGAATAAAAAGCATGTCCTCGGCCCGATTGTAAGAGGTCTCCTGAAAGGCGAACCCTCACACCCTGTTTTACTCAAGAACAATCTCCACTGGCACGAGGATATTTGGGAATTCCCTCAGGTAAAGCCAAAAGAGCCCTTAAGTGCTTCAGGCGTCCGAACTGGGGAACGGACCGCAGAATAGGACTTAATAATGCGAGGGCTATAGCCCTTCGCAGAAGGAGGTTACGATGAGTAACCACGTCTTTCTCGAAAGCTATTTCAGGATGTTAGCCATCTTCGAGCCTTCATGGCCGAAGAAGACAGGGGAGAGTCCAAGCGACTCTCGCCGCGATCCCGGCAAAGGGAACGGGCAGAAGTCGGGGGACGCACGTCAGGTCAAGGAGGAGAAGGCAGAGAACGACTCAGAAGCGCGGGAACATGGAGATAAGGCACTAAAAGCGGCGTGACGATGCCGGGAGCGAAGCTCCCGGAATTAATAAGAAAAAAAGGAGGACCTCTTGGACGAACGTGAATTTCGGCAAAGCGACGTATTGGCGGACAGGGCGAACGGGAACGAGGAGGCCATTCAGGCCTTCTCGTCCTGCGTCCTGGAGCCGGCTAGAAGGGAGAGGCTGGCCCGGAGCCTCAAGGAAATGACCGAATACCGCTGGCTCATCAAGAAAGAAAGGGAGGGCGTCAGGGAGGCGCTCGAAGGCGCAAGGGCGGCGCACGAGCTCGGATTCCGCAACCAGGTGAAGCACCACATCCTGGAAGTGGAGGACAGGTTTTTCTTCGACCTCACGAACAAGGCCATCGTCGTTGCTAACAGGGCGGGCCTTAGTCTCCGGCCTCTTGCAAAGCTCAGCAAGGAGCCGGGCAGCAGGTTCGAGATCCGCGGAGTGCCGCTCCGCGGCCTCAACGTCAGATGGAGGTTCCAGAGCGTCGAGGAGTATGACAGGCCGATTCCGGCAAGGATTCTGAAAATGGCGCGCGCGCTCCTCGACGCCGGCTTTACCTGGCACGGCAGCTTCGTCGGAGAGCCCCAGGTCATCCAGGCTCCGCGGACGATAAATCCAGACCCCATCCTTGCGGTTTCCGTGGGCCGCTGGCTGCTGGAGGTCGGCAGATGGTGATGCGCTCGGATTTCATAAGGGAAGACGTCGAGCTGGACGCACGCTGGAAGCCGAAGAGAAGACCGGACTTCCGGGCCTTCTCGCTTGATAGGCTTGCAGAAGCCATGATGCGCATGCTCAGGGTGGCGCTGAGGCTCGCTTTCGCGCTCGGAATTTGCATCGTCGCCGCTCGCTCGCTCAAGCCCCACGGCGGCATCGTGGATTGCTTGATGTGGCTCGCTGTCGGGGCTTACTTTTTTCGCAGCGCCGGCCGCTAGTGCGGCGGCCGGCATAGGAAGGTGGTGGCGGAGGCGAGGAAGGGACTGGTTTGAGGCGCTCGCAGTGCTCTGGTTTTACTTAATCCTTGCCGGAGGGATCTTCGTCATGGTCCTGGTCCTGCACTACATATGCGATGTGCTTCCGAAAAGATAAAGAAGGATAAAGGAGAAGGGAATGCGGGGCATAAGTCCAACAGAAATCAAAACGACGATAGAACGGCTTGGCAGGCGCGTCTCGCGCACGGGCGCGTCGAAGAAGATTCTATACGTTGAGGCCGTGGACGCGGAAGGGACGATACACAGGACGACGAAGGTCGAGAAGGGAGTGAACTCCTGCGGCCACGCGGGCGAGACGGGCGCGCTCTGCAGCGTGTGCGGCTCCTTCACCATTTGCGACGCCTGTGCAAAGGAAGGGAAATTTCTCTGCAATGCCTGCAGGCGGGTGTGCTGCCCCGCCTGCTCCAGGGAAAGCCTGCTGAAGCAGGGCGTTAGGATTTGCCGGGCCTGCGGGCTCGGAGGCGTGATACGGACCGCGCTCGGGAGGCAGAAATGATTTATGCCATGGTCGAGATTGCGCTCGCACTGCTGGTCAGGCTGGCGAGGTGGGCGACTCGCAACTTTCGTACGCTCTTCGCGCTCGCTGCAGGAGCGGGCGTAGGGCTCGCCTTCGGCATCTCGCTAGCGCGCTATGGCGGCGTAGACAGGACGATGTTTCTCATGTTCGCGCTCATTGGCGCGGCGGTCATCGCGCCCGCGCTCGTCGGCTTCCTGGACAGGATAGCGCCGAAACGATGAGGCGTCGGCATGAACTATGCCTTCCAGGAGCTCGCATACCTCGCCGAGATCCTCGGCCCGGAGCGACCCGAAATTCTGTCCTGCCTTGAGAAGGTGGCCAGGAACCCGGCGCTGACCGAGACGTATCTCCGCCACTTCCAGCGGCTCCTGAAGATGGAGGGCCATTCGCTCGCCGACCCGCCGGCGTTCGGCAGGCTCTCGGAGAAGGACAAGCAGCTCGCTGGCATTCCGCTGGGCCGCATAGTCGGCGCAAAAGGGGACGAGCTCTTCTGCCTGCCGTTCGGCGTTTTCAGGGAAAAGCACGTCGGCATTTATGGGGCGACGGGGTCGGGCAAGACCTGCGCCGCAAAAATGGCCGTCAGGGCGCTCATAGAGAACGGACACAAGGTTCTGATATTCGACCGCGCCGATGAGTATCTGGACCTTGCCCAGTTCTTCCCGACGGACGTTTTTCTGGTCATCGACCCGAAGGACCTGAAAATAAACTTCCTTCAGCCGCCGCGGGGGGTAGAGCGCGCCTTCTGGCGGGGCGCGCTCGTAAGCCTGGTCAGGGAGACCATGTTTCTCAGAGACGGCGCCTGCAACGAGCTGAGCTCCATCCTCGAAAACCTGGACAGGAACAGGCCCTGTCCTTCGTTCAGCGACTTATACAACGCGATACTGAAGAAATCCTACAGGGCGAACAGCAGGCGAGCGCAATTCATAGAATCGCTGCTGAACAGGTCCGAAGCCCTTATGAAGAGCTACATAGCTGACGCGCTCAAGTGCATGGAAGGGCACCCGCTCGAAGAGGTCCTGGTCAAGCGATCCTCAGCGCTCCGTATAGGCCGCATTCCCGACGACATGGTCAACAATTTCTACGTTGGCTTTCTGCTTCAGTGGCTTGAAGCCTATCTTATGTTCAATCCGGGCGCGAGGGATGCGGAATGAGAATCCTGGTCATCGAAGAGGTCCATCGCTACTGCTACGAGGGTCTCAAGAACCGCTCTGACCTCAGGGAGCCGATGATACTCCGCCTGATCAGGGAAATCAGAAAATACGGAGGCTCCATAACGCACATAGACCAGCTCATCTCGCTCCAGCCGAAACCGCTCCCGGGAAACACGGAAACTATAATCATCTTCAAGCTGCCCAATCCGTCATGCATGAAAACGATAGCGGAGACGTGCAATCTCTTCCCTGAGCAGAAAGCAATGCTCGCGGAGCTGCCGAAACGGACGGCGGTCGTCTACTCAAGCGAGCTCGACAGGCCCTATCTCATCCGGACGCTCGACTTCCCGCTGGAGCGCGTGAGCGAAGACTTCATTCGGCAGAAGATGAAACCCGCGCTCGACGCGCTGCCTTTCGTTCCGCTCCAGGCGGAATCGGACGCAGGCTCCGTCGACCTGGTCAACGGGCTTGACGTGCAAAGCGTGACGCGAGAGCACGTGGAGCTCAAGCCCAGACGAGCGTGGAATGACCTGCTCAGGGCCATCCTGCCCGAGCGGTTCAAAACGCTGACGCAATGCTACGAAGAAGCCGGCATCGACGCCAAATACGGCAGGAAGCTCATCGGTGAGATGGCATTGCTCGGCCTGGTCGAGCTTGTCCCGTTTAACTTCGGGAAGAAGGGAAGCCCCTCGACCTTCGTTCTTCTCAAGGAGAAGGCGGCCGAATATCTCGGTGTCAAGCCGGAGGACGTCCGGCTTCCGGGGAAGGGAGCGGCCGCCCACGTCATCGCGCAGAACCTGCTTGCGCGGAAGCTGGCGGAGCGCGGGGAGAGCGCTCTCGTCGAGCATTTCATGGGCGGCAAGTCTGCGGACGTCGCGGTCGTCGGAGCGGACGGAGCGACGGCCTACGAAATCGAGACCGAGCCCAATCCTCACGTCGTCGAGAACGTCCTGCGCGACCTTCAGGCTGGCTTCGTGCGCGTCGTCGTGGTTTCGGCGAATGCGAAGCACCAGAACGAGAACATGGACCTGGTCTACCGCGCGCTCGACTGGACGCTCCAGCACCGCGTCGAATTCAGGCTCATGAGGGAGTTCGTATGAGGTTCTCCAGGAATCCTTTCTACAACCGCCTAGGCCTTGTGAGGAAACGCCCTGCTGCGAACGTTGGGAGTGCGCTCAATACGGGCCTGGGAGCGCGGCGGCTTTTTTACCCGGGCAGCGCCGACTGCCCCGAGGCGGGAGCGACAATAAGTTTTGAGAATTGCTTGCGCTGCCCGAAATATGCGGTTTGGAGCCCGCTCGATCAGATCCGCCGTTGTTGGCACGAATTCAAAGACCTAGAATCGCGGGGCTATTACGATGGTATGTGGGAAGACCACCCTGAGAACTACGACCCCGAGACGTTCGAGCGCATCCAGGAAACCAAGCGGCTTAACGCGGAATTCGCCGCAGACTTCGAGCGCGATAAAGCGGAGATGGCTCGGCTCGCCGAGGAGTTTGAAAAGAGGAAAGCGCGCTCTTCCCTTAATGTAGATTACGACCTCGAAGAAGAAGAGGACGACGACGAACGGCCGCCAGAAGATGAGGAGGATGAGGATGGATATTGAGGGCGCTTTCTGCGCGTCCGTCTGGCGCGGCAGGCCCTCAGGCTCCCGCCCGCTTGCGCTCTGCGACTCGCAGTCCGACCTCCTCTTTCCAGATTCGCCACCGTGGCGGCATATTCTCTGTTTCGGTCTCCGACCGAGCAACCGAAAGGCTCCAACAGAGATAAGCCGCCCGCACCCCTGGCGAAACAAAAGGAGGTCGGTAGACATGACAGCGATAAAAAGCGAAAAGCGCGGGAGGTCCTCGAAGCCTTCGGGCAAGGGAACCGTCCAAAACCGTAAGGAGGTGAAGAAGGACCCGTGGGCGTTTGGGCCTTTCGTCGGGAAATACGACTTGGGTCACATGGGCATAGACACGGACGCGGAACAGCGCAACTGGAAGCGAATCGCCAGGCCGCTTGAGTGCAGTTCGTGCGGCAAGAAAACCAGAAAGCCCATAGTCTCGTGCGTCGCCTGTTTTCAGCGTAGGACCTGGGAGTATTGAGGAGGCGAGAACATGACCTACGCTCTCGTCATCCCTCCCGAGTTTCTCGCCGAGCTCGTGGCGATACGGGCTGCGACTGGCGTGAGCATCCGCCAGCAGATTCTCGGGGCGACTGCCACATGGATTCTGGCGAACGGCAGGTCGCTCCATGCGGCGGATGCCGCAAAAAGCGATAAGGAGGTGAAAACATGAGCGCCTCCTATCATGGGAACCTGGGGAGGGCCGATGGCCCTGGCGCAGGCCTGGGAGGAGGCTTCTCCCTCGCCCTGGCGCCAGCCTACCCGTCCATCGAGGACGAGCTCAAAAAGGACGTCGCCATCCTGCGGAGCTCGCTCGCCGTCCGCGACGACTACATCGCCAGGCTCAGGGAAGCCAGAGAATCCCTCGCCAGAGAGCTCAGGGTTCAGGAACACGTGCTCGAAAGCCAGGAGCACAGAATCAGACGCTATCAGCAACGCTTCAGCGACCAGCAAAAAGACAAAGAGCCAGGGGAAATCAGTGATTAAAAACCGCTTTGGAAGCCTGTTTTTTTATCCCAGTGGGGCCGACAGCCAGACGGCCCGAGCTCGCGACCTGCGACTCGCATCCGGGAGATCTCGCGAGCAGGCGCGAGAAATATTTGGAGCCGATTTGTTAATCGGCGAAATCGCGCGAAAGCGATTTGTATTGAATGAATTCGAATAAATGAGAACACAGGAAAGAATAAGGAGGCCAAAATGAATCCCGATTCGAAAAAGCGATTGAAAGGAGGATGAACGCATGAACGCCCTAAGCGTGGGATACGAGAACATCGTCGCTACTCGCAGGGTCGTCGCGGTCGTGAACCCGAACTCAGCTCCAGTCAAGCGGATGGTAAAGGAAGCGAAGGAAAAGAACCAGGCCATAGACGCAACCTGCGGGAAGCCGACGAGAAGCATCATCGTGACGGACAGCGGGCATATCGTGCTTTCATCGCTCTGCCCGAAGAAAATAGGGCTCAGGATGGAAGGAAACGGCAGGTCGAACGCAGGCGGAAACGGGAACGGGAAGGGAAGGAAATCAGGGGGAGAGGATTAAGGGAAAACAGGAAAAGGTCATCATAACGGAGCTTATGATGACCGCTAAAGACGTGAAATGAACAAACTGCTTTCTCCCGGGGAGATTTGCCAGGCGCTCGGCATCGAGAAATCCACGCTCTACTCATGGACCTCGAAGGGCCTCATCCCCTTCGTCAAGGTCAACGGCCTCCTGCGCTTCAGGGAGAGCGAAGTCGAGCGTTGGTTGAAACTAAAAGAGCGCGGCCTTATCATATCAAGAGTGGAAGGCATCCTCCGGGAGATCCGGGAGAAAAGCTAAAATGGCCAAGTTATACAGACGAGGCAAGCTTTGGTATATCACCTTCTACCAGTCCGGCCAGCGGGTCCGGCGCAGCCTCGGCAGGGAAAAGAAGCAGGCGGAGGACGCCTACGGAGAAATTCTTTACAAGATCTCCCGCAACGAGCTAGTCTCCGGACAGAAAATCCCGCTGGGCCTATTCCAGAAAGAGTTCCTCGAATACGTCCGGGCCCGGCAGGCTGCGAAGACCGCCCACAATTATACGATCGCGCTCAACCATTTCGTAAAATACCTTTCCGAGAAGCATAACGTAAAATGCCTCCGGGACGTGGACATGGCCATGGTCGACGGCTATGTAGCCTCCCGGCTCAAGGCGCCGTCCCCGTCGCGCAAGGGAAGCCAGGTTGCCCGTTCGACCGTGAACACGGAGCTCAAGGGAATAAAGCGGTTTTTCAACCGGGCGGTGGAGCTTGGTTTCCTTAAGGAAAGCCCGGCCCGGAGGGTCAAGCTCTTGAGCACGGCGAAAAAGAATCCGCGTTTCTTCAGCGAAGCCGAAGTGGGCCTAATCCTCGATACCTGCGGCGATAATTGGGTAGGGGAAATCTATCTTACGCTCCTCTATACGGGCATGCGTATCGGAGAGCTGGTCAATCTCGAATGGAGCGACGTTGATCTTATAGCGCATAGACTTACTGTCCGGCCAAAGGACTTCTGGAAGCCCAAAGGGAACGAGGAACGGATTATCCCACTCCATGATGCAGTCTCTTTCATGCTCCTGAACAAGAAGAGAAGATCGAACTGGGTTTTTACCAAGGCTGATGGCAAAAAAATCAAAATTCACTCGCTTGAGGCCCGTTTTCGCCATCATCTGAACAGGCTGGGCATCCGGGACGCCAATCTCCACACTTGGCGGCACACGTTTGCCAGTTTCCTGGTCATGCGGACAGGAAATATCCGGGCGGTCCAGCAGCTCCTGGGCCATAAGTCCATCAAGACGACGGAGATCTATTCCCACCTGAGCGACAAGCATCTTCACGGCGTCGTCGGCCAGCTACCCGGCCCGAGTTTGGGCACAGTTTTGGGCACACCTGCCATTTTGCCGGGACGCGCGATCGCGCAAGTCGTTGATAATAAAGTGGTGGGCGATACAGGATTTGAACCTGTGACTCCTACCGTGTGAAGGTAGTACTCTACCCCTGAGTTAATCGCCCAGCCGGCCCTTATTGTGGACATTTTTAGGGCCTCTGTCAATTTCCCCGGGAAACGGCGGGGCAGGCTCGGGTCCCGGCGGCGAATTGACATCGGGGCGATTTCCTCATATAAATACATTAATGGCCATTAAGAGGTGTCCTTACTGCCGGGCCATCATCGACGAGAAGGATCTATACTGTCAGAACTGCGGAACCCAGCTTCTTTTCCCCGATGACGACGCCGTCGAGGAGGACATCCCGGGCGACCGGATCGTCGACGGCGGTGAAGAAGAGCCCGAGGCCAAGACGGCGGCCGAGGACGAGGACGTTAAAGAGAGCGCGCCGGACGAGAAGGGGATCGAGGAGGCGGCTTTCGTCGAGGAAGAAGGCGGGGACGAAGAAAAGGAAGCCGAGATCATTCTCGGATCGCTGGGCGGCGCGGAGCAAGCGCCGGACGCCGGGCCGGGCGGCGGGGAGGAAGATTCCGGCCGCTCCGGTGAATCCAAGGAGATCCCCGCCCCTCTGCGGACCGAGCAGACCTCGGATACCATGGTTAAACAAGAAACAAGCGAAGAGCCCAAGACCGCCAAAAGCGACGACCTGACCTTCAGGACCAAGGAGCTCGACCGCTTCATGCCCACGGCCGAGCTCGGCAAGGAGAAGTTCGAAAGTTTCCTTGCCTCGTTCAAAGACGAGCGGGAGGCCGAAGCCCAAAAAGCCAAGCCGGAGACCTCGGACTCCAAGGCTTTCCCGCCCTGGGCCGAGCGCATCAAAAAGCCCGCCGGGGACGAGGATGCGAGGCCTCCGTTCGCCTCGGAGTCGGGGCGGCCGGCAGCGGAGTCCGCGGAGGCCCCGCCGACCTCGCCGTCGGGAATCGGGATCCCGGAAACTTTGACGCAGAAACCGCTTCCGTTCGGCGAGGAGGGAAGGGCCATGACCGAGTTCGATGAGCGCGAGGAAGGGCGCCGAGAAGAGCGGGACGAGGAGCGGGCCGAACCGTTCGGCGAAGAGGCGGAGGAACGCCCGTTTTCAGTGCCGCCGGAGCCTGCCCGCGACCGGGTTCTACGGCCGTCCTCCCGGTTCAAGATCCGGCTCAAAGCCAAGGTCTTCGACCTCGTCTTTATCGCCGTCTTCTGGGGGCTCGCCGTCTGGCTGGCCGCGCGGTCGATGGAAGTTTCTCTTTTTAGGTTGGTCGGGGCGGCCGCCCTTTCGGTCGGCCTTTTCTACCTTGTCCTGCTCGTCTCGTACTGGGCCCTGTTTTACTTCTTCCTGGGCGAGACGTTCGGGGACCGCCTGTTCGCGTTCTCCGAGGAATAGGCCGCCTCTCGACCCGGCTCCCACTTGAATCCCTTCCCCAGAAAGCTGGCGCGCGCCGTTTCGTCGGAGGCGACCGCGTCGGGAGGTCCTTCAACCAGGATCCGGCCCTCGTCGATGATATAAGCCCTGTCCACGATCCGGAAGGTGTCGCGGACATTGTGGTCGGAGAGGACCATGCCGATCCCCTTGGCCTTGAGGCCGCGCAGGATCTTCTGGAGCTCGAGGATGGTCAGGGGGTCGATGCCGGTGAACGGCTCGTCGAGGAGAAGGAATTTGGGGTTGAGGATCAGGGCCCGGCAGATCTCGAGCCTCCTCCGCTCGCCGCCCGAGAGGCTGTGGGCGGATTGGCCGGCCAGCGCGTCCAGGCCCATCTCTTCGAGGAGCCGGGAGGCGATCGCCTCCTGATCGTGTTTGGAATAAGGGGAGAGCTCGAGGCCGAGCCGGAGGTTGTCCCGGACCGAGGCCTTGAGGAAAACCGATCCCTCCTGGGGGAGGTAGGTCACGCCGAGCCGGGCCCGGAGGTAGGTCGGGACGCGGGAGATGTCGCGGCCGTCGAGCCGGATGGAACCGGCCTCGGGCTTAACGAGGCCGACCATGATCTGGAAGGTCGTGGTCTTTCCGGCTCCGTTCCGTCCCAGCAGCCCGATGATTTCGCCGGCCCGAAGCTCGATCGTGACGCCGTCGACGACCCGGCGCCGGTTGTAGACCTTGAGGAGACTTTCCGCCCGCAGGACCGCGCTCATGACCCGCTTATCTTATCATGATTCGCCCGGGCGTGAAACGACCGGGAGAGCGCGACAGGACCCGTCCCGGCGCAGCGCCGGCTTTTGCTGGGAGAAATGGCGTTGTTGAGGCGGTCCATACGAATCTCGTACAATGGAGACGGGCATGAAAACCGTCATCAGCGCGTCGCGCCGGACCGACCTGGTCGCCTTCTTCCCGGAATGGCTGTCCGGGGCCCTGCGGACCGAACGAGCCGAGGTCGTCGGTCCCTCGCGCAGAGTGCTCGAGGCCGACCTGTCGCCGTCAGCCGTCCACAGCGTCGTCCTCTGGTCCAAGGACTTTACGAACCTGATCGGCGACAGGCACGGGCTGAGGAGCGCTTTCGCCAAGTACGATCAGGTCTATCTCCATTTCACCGTCACGGGATTGGGCGGGACGGCCCTCGAGCCCGGCGTCCCCGCCCCGGAGGAAGCGCTCGGACAGCTCGACGCCCTCATCCGGATCGCGGGCCGGCCCGAGCGGATCTCCCTTCGCTTCGACCCCATCGTCCATTGGAAGGAAGCGGGGGCCGTCCGGACGAACCTTCCCTTTTTCGAGAGGGCGGTCCGCCGCGCGGCGGCGCTCGGCGTCAGGGATATCAGGATAAGCTTCGCCCAGCGCTATAGTAAAGCCGTCAGGAGGTTCGAGCGGGCCGGACTCGCCTTCCAGGACCCTTCCCGCGAGGAGAAGCGGGAGGCGGCCGCCCGGATGGCCTCGCTGGCCGCGTCGCTGGGGTTGCGTCTTTACATCTGCAGCCAGCGGTTCCTGGCCGACGTTCCCGGCCTCGAAGCCTCCGCCTGCATCGACGGCCGTCTTCTCCGCGAGCTCCATCCCGCTGGCGACCCCGCCTCGGTCAAGAAGGACCGAACTCAGCGGGCCGACTGCGGGTGCACGGAGTCGGTCGATATCGGGAGCTACACGCAGTCCTGTCCCCACAGCTGCCTATACTGTTACGCCAACCCCCGGCCGTGAGGGCGGGATCGTTCCTCAGATTCCCTGAGAGAGGCGCTCGGCCAGCGCCGCGGGAAGGTTGTTGTCGAGGATCTTTTTCTGGGCTTCGGCGATCTCGTACTCGAGCCGGTAGAATTTGATCGTCCGCGTTTCGGTGTCATAAATGGCGCAGGCCGCCCTTGGATTTCGGTCGCGGGGCTGGCCGACCGAGCCCGGGTTGATGAGATAGCGGACGCCCTTCTCGAGCTTGACCTCGTTGTGGTCGCCTTCGAGGAAGGTGCCCTCGACCTGATGGTCCCGTTCCGTGTAGACGAAGGGGAAGTGGGTGTGGCCGAAGAAGCAGACTTGGGTCTTGATGTGATCGAAGGCCTCGGCCGCGTCGAACTCGCCGAAGATATAATAATCCTCGTCGAAGGGCGCGCCGTGGCAGATCGTGATCGAGTCGTGGACGATGAGGGGGCCTTTCTTGAGATGCCCCAGGATCAGCTGGCTGCGCTTGGACAGGTGTTTCTTGGTCCAGAGGATGGCCGAGGCCGCGATCGGGTTGAAGGTCTGGATCGATTCCAGGTTGCAGACGGCCTTGTCGTGATTGCCGCGGATCAGGGTGATCGGCTTCAGGTCGTGGATTCGCTGGATGACGTCGTTGGGAGAAGCTTCGTAGCCGACCAGATCGCCCAGGAATAGGTAATGGTCGATCCGCTTCTTGGGGACGAACTTGAGGAGGGCCATCAGGGCCTCGAGGTTGCCGTGGGTGTCGGTGAAGATGAGATAGCGCATGGAATCAATTCCTTTGGCCCGAAGCGTCGGACAGCCGTTGGGCGTGATAGGAGCTCCGGACGAGCGGGCCGGCGACGGCGCCCTTGAAGCCCAAGCCCAGGGCGAGGCTTTTAAGCTCAGCGAACTCGGCCGGGTCATAGTAACGGACGACGGGCAAAGCCCCCCGGGCGGGCTGAAGGTACTGGCCGACCGTGAGGAGGTCGCATCCGGCCGTCCTGAGATCGCGGAAGGCGCGGACGAGATCGTCCCGTGTCTCGCCCAGCCCGACCATGAGGCCGGACTTCGTCGTTGCGCCAAAGGCCTTGGCCCGGGTTAGGACTTCGAGCGAGCGGGTGTAGTTCGCGGTGGGCCGGCCGATCTTGGGATAGACGGCCTCGGTCGTTTCGAGGTTATGATTGACGACATCGGGCCCGGATTCGATGACCGTTCGCAGGGCACGGGCGTCGCCGCCGAAATCGGGAATGAGGACCTCGACCTTTAGCCCCTCCTCCGCGGCCTTGACGGCTCGGACGGAAGCGCTGAAATGGCCGGCCCCTCCGTCGGCGAGGTCGTCCCGGGTCACCGAAGTGATGACGACGTAGCGCAAGCCGAGGGCCCGGACGGCCGAGGCCAGCGCCGCCGGCTCCTCGGGCCGCGGCGGGGCCGGGACGCCCTTGGCGACCGCGCAGAAGGCGCAGCTCCGGGTGCAGGTTCGTCCCAGGATCAGGAAGGTCGCCGTCCCCTCCGACCAGCATTCCGCGGCGTTGGGACAGCGGGCGTTGCTGCAGATCGTCTCCAGGCCGTGGCGGCCCAGGAGGTCGGCGACGACAAAAAAGGTCCGCCGCGTGGGCCTTTCGATTTTGAGCCAGGAAGGCTTGCGAGGCAGGGCGGCCGCCCGCGGACCGGAGCAGTCCTCTCGCTGAGCGGTTGTCATGACGGCGGCCAATGAATCCCGATCGACCGAGGATTCCGACTCAAAAGGCTGATGTCCGGGCTCAGTACTCGAAATCGCGTTCGCGCTTGATGCGACGGCGCATCCTCTTGCGCGCCTGGGCGGCTTTCATCCGGCGTCGTTCGCCGGGTTTGAAGTAGACGGAATGTCTCTTGATCTCCTTGATGATGGCTTCCTGCTGGACCTTCCTCTTGAACCGCTTGAGGGCGCTTTCTAAGGATTCGCCTTCGTCAATGACGATAAATGCCAAACGGACTCACCTCCTTGTCGGCAAGAGTCGTATTTTATACCCGAAGCCGCCCCCTTTGTCAAGGCGGCCCCGGGTGTTGCAAACGGTAGGACTCTCCCTGTATAAGAAAGAAGATGCTCTCGAACAACGGCACCCCCTACTTGACGGTTCCGCGGCTCGACCGCGTTCCCGGGCTCGTCCACGGGTTCGGGACGGCCGCTTGGACCCCCAAAGACGTTAAAACCCTGTCCGACCGGGACGGATTCCGCGCGGTCGTCCTCAAGCAGATTCACTCCGATATCGTTCATGTCATCGACGCCGGCAACGTCGAGAAGGCGGCCGCGACCAAGCTGTCCGGCGACGCCCTGGTCACCGCCCTGCCCCTCGTCCTCCTGGTCGTGAAGACGGCCGATTGCCTTCCCGTCCTTCTCGTCGACGAGGCGAGGCGCGTCGTCGCGGCCGTCCACTGCGGCTGGCGCGGAACGCTGCGCCGGATCCTGGCGAGGACGCTCGAGATTCTCGCCGGGCGGTACGGGGCGACGCCGGACGGCCTCCTGGCCGCCCTCGGGCCCTGCATCGGCGGAGACTGCTACGAAGTCGGAGACGACGTCCGCTCCGCATTCGCCCGGGAACGATTTCCCGGTTCCTTGTTCCGGGAGCTCGGTCCGGGCCGAGGCCGTTATCTCTTCGCCCTGCGCGCGGCCAACGTCGCTTCGCTGCGGGCGGCCGGCGTCCCGGAAGCGAATATCGTCTCGGTCGCGTCCTGCACGCACTGCGAGCCGGGCCTCCTCTCCTTCCGCCGCGATCGGGATAAAAATTCCCGGATGGCGAGCTTCATCGGCATCGCTCGATCTTAAAGATCGCAATGCGCTTGCATGAGTGGTTGAGTTGCTTTTTCCCTTTATTTTCTTTATTCTTACTCATTATGGAAAAGCCGCTGGCCGACATTTCTCTTCCGGGCGTTCCGCTCCACAAGAAGGGCAAGGTCCGCGACGTCTACGATCTCGGGGACGAGCTCCTGATTGTGGCGACGGACCGCATCTCCGCCTTCGACTTCATCCTGCCTTCGCTCATCCCGGGCAAGGGGAAGGTCCTGACCCAGCTTTCCAAGTTCTGGTTCGAGACGACGGCTCTCGTCTGCGCCAACCATTTGGTGACGGCCGATGTCGAGGCGTTCCCGATCGCCATCAAAAAATTCCGCCGCCTCCTCGACAAGAGGTCCATGCTCGTCCGCAAGACCTCGGTCGTCCCGATCGAGTGCGTCGTCCGCGGCTACCTGGCCGGGTCGGGCTGGAAAGAATACAAGACCGGCGGAAAGGTCTGCGGCATCAAGCTGGCCAAAGGCCTCGTCGAGTCGGACCAGCTTCCGGAGCCCATCTTCACGCCTTCGACCAAAGCCGAGGCCGGCCACGACGAGAACATCTCTTTCCGGGAGATGGAGAAGCGGGTCGGGAGCGCCCTGGCCCAAAAGATCCGGAAGGTCAGCCTCGAGCTTTACCATAAAGCTCTCCTCCATGCCCTCAACAAAGGCATCATCATCGCCGACACCAAGTTCGAGTTCGGCCTCGACGGCGAGGAGCTCATCCTTATCGACGAGATCTTCACCCCGGACTCCTCCCGATTCTGGCCGCTCGAGACCTATGCCCCCGGCCGGGGCCAGCCCAGCCTGGACAAACAATTCGTCCGCGACTATCTGGAAAGCACGCCCTGGGACAAGACGACTCCGCCGCCGCCCCTGCCGGCCGCGATTATCCGGCAGACGGCCAAGCGTTATCTCGATATCTACAAGCGGCTGACGGACCGAAACGAGCTCTAATGCCGGGAACGGTCGACCTCCACATCCACTCCAACCGGAGCTGCGACGGCGATTTCGCGCCGGCCGAGCTGGTCCGGATGGCCCGGGCGAGCGGGATGCGGGCCATCGCGATCGCCGATCACGACACGGTCGCCGCCTATCCGGAGGCCTTGGAGGCGGGCCGGGTCGAGGGCGTCGAGGTCGTCCCCAGCATCGAGTTAACGACCCTCTTCGGCGAGGATCAGCGGGAATTCCACCTCTTGGTCCCATTCGTGGGCTGGCAGGGCCGGACCGTGGCCGAGCTGTCGGCCCGCGTCACGACGGCCCGGCTCGAGGAAGCCCGGGAACGAGTCGGGAAGCTCCGGGAGCTCGGGTTCGAGATCGACTGGACCGAGGTCATCCGCGCCACGGACGGCACTCCGCCCTTGGGCGTCAAGATCGCCCAGATCCTGCTCGACAAGGCGGCCGGGAACGGCGCGGCGCCGCCCGCCCTTAAATATTATTTAAACGAGGAGAACCGGGAGTTCGGTCCCTATCTCTTCTACCGGGATTATTTCGCCGAGGGGATGCCGGCCTATGTCCCTAAAAGGCACGTTCCTCTCGTCGAAGTCCTCGACGCGGTGCCCGCGCTGGGCGGGGTGGGCGTCCTCAGCCACCCCGGCGCCTATTTCCAGAACACGACCCGGGAGGACCTGGTCGCCCTCAAAGAGCGCGGCTTGGCCGGGATCGAAGTCTACACGTCCTACCACAACCGGGAGCAGGTCCTGTTCTACAAGGAGCTGGCCCGGACGCTCGACCTCGTCCCCACGGCCGGGTCGGATTTTCACGGAAGGATCAAGCCGAACGTCACGTTCGGCTCGCTCTCCGATGGACAGTATTGGATGATCGAAGAGCTGCAAAAAAGGAGGAGGGGGTAGATGGGAGTTAATTGGCTCGACATCGTCCTTATCGTCATCCTTCTGGCGACCGTCATAGCGGGCCTGATCAAGGGCTTTGTCCGGTCGCTCGTCGGGATCGCGGCCGCGATCGGCGGCCTCATCCTGGCCAGTCAATACTACCGGACGTTCGCCCGGGTCGTCCAGATCGTCATCTCGAGTCCGCTTTGGGCCAACCTTATCGGATTTCTGTTCGTGTTCCTTGTCGTGCTGTTCTTAGGATGGGCACTCGGGGCCCTGATCTCGAAGCTCATGAAGGGGCCCCTCCATTTCATGGATCACGTCCTGGGCGGATTTCTGGGATTCGTCAAGGGCGTCCTCATCTGCGTGGTTTGCGTCCTGGCTCTCGTCGTCTTTCCCATCGACCGTGGGGGGGTCAAGGAGTCGCAGCTGGCGCCGATATCCTACCAAGTCGCCCGGACCGCTATCCTCCTCATCCCGGCGGAACTCAAGGCGAAGTTCAAGGAGACCTATCTCGCCATCAAAGAAAGCGCGGAAGACCATGGACAAAAAGATTAGCGACCTGACCCTCCATCAGAAGATGGAGAACCTCAGCAAGGACCTCGTCGATAAAGAGATCGCGCTGGAGGACGCCCTCAAGGAGTTCGAAAAGGTCTGCCTGGAAGCCGCCCTCAAGAAGCACAAGGGGAACATCACTAAGGTCGCCAAGGCCCTGGGCGTCCATCGAAACACCCTGCACAACCGGATCAAAGTCCTCCGGATCAAGAAAATTTAGCAGTCCGCGCTCAAGTCTGCTAAAACAATCAACAAAACCACTTGACAAATCGGGCTTCATAGCCTATATTTAGCACTCTTTCTAATAGACTGCTAAAATGAAAAAGGAGATATTCATGAAGGTTCTTCCACTGTATGACAGAGTTCTTCTGAAGCGTTTGGAAGAAAAAGAGGTCAAACGGGGCGGTAT
This sequence comes from Candidatus Aminicenantota bacterium, assembly GCA_963702005.1. Taxonomy (GTDB): domain Bacteria; phylum Acidobacteriota; class Aminicenantia; order Aminicenantales; family JAFGBC01; genus JAFGBC01. The sequence continues at coordinate 80,855 of OY969696.1, read as the reverse complement.
CATCATCCCCGATACCGCTAAGGAAAAGCCCCAGGAGGCCGAAGTCATCGAGGCGGGCAAGGGCCGCGTCAACGATGAGGGCAAGGTCGTTCCCCTTGAAGTCAAGAAGGGAGACCGGGTCCTGATCGGGAAGTACAGCGGCACCGAAGTGACCATCGACGGCGTCGAGCACATCATCCTCCGCGAAGACGAAATCCTGGCCAAGCTTTCCTGACGAATTCACGAGAAAAAGGAGTCAGACATGCCTAAGCAGATCACACTGGGAGATGATGCGAGACAAGCCCTGCTGAGGGGCGTCAACATTCTCAGCAATCTCGTCAAGGAGACGCTCGGCCCCCGCGGCAAAAACGTCGTCCTCGACAAGAAGTTCGGCTCCCCGACGAGCACCAAGGATGGCGTCACCGTCGCCAAGGAAGTCGAGCTCAAGGATCCTTTGGAGAATATGGGCGCCCAGCTCGTCAAGGAAGTCGCCTCCAAGACGTCCGACGTCGCCGGCGACGGGACGACGACGGCGACCGTCCTGGCCCAGGCCATCTACGGCCAGGGCCTCCGCTACGTCACGGCCGGCGCCAACCCGACCCTGGTCAAGAAGGGTATCGACCGGGCCGTCGAAGAAGTCATCAAGGAGCTCAAGAAGCTCAGCCGCGACGTCAGCGGCGAGATGATCGCCCAGGTCGGCGCCATTTCGGCCAACAACGACGAGTCGGTCGGCAAAATCATCGCCGAAGCCATGGACAAGGTCGGCAAGGACGGCGTCATCACCGTCGAAGAGGCCCGGAGCATGGACACGACCCTCGACATCGTCGAGGGCATGCAGTTCGACCGCGGCTACCTGTCCCCCTACTTCATCACCGACCCCGACCGGATGGAGTGCGTCCTGGAGAACGTCCTGATCCTCCTCCACGAGAAGAAGATCTCGAACCTGAGAGAGCTCCTGCCCCTGCTCGAAAACGTCGCCCGGATGGGCAAGCCCCTTCTGATCGTCGCCGAGGAAGTCGAGGGCGAGGCCCTGGCGACCCTCGTCGTCAACAAGCTCAAGGGAACGTTCCTGTGCGCGGCCGTCAAGGCCCCCGGCTTCGGCGACCGGCGCAAGGCCATGCTCGAGGACATCGCCACCCTGGCCGGCGGCAAGGTCATCACCGAGGACATCGGGGTCAAGCTCGAGAACGTCGGGCTCGACTGGCTGGGCGAGGCCAAGAAGGTCGTCATCGACAAGGACAACACCACGATCGTCGAGGGCAAGGGCAAAGATTCCGACGTCCAGGCCAGGATCAAGCAGATCCGGACCCAGATCGAGGAAACGACCTCCGACTACGACCGGGAAAAGCTCCAGGAGCGGCTGGCCAAGCTGGTCGGCGGCGTCGCCCTGATCAAGGTCGGCGCGGCGACCGAGACCGAGCTCAAGGAGAAGAAGGCCCGCGTCGAGGACGCCATGCACGCGACCAAGGCGGCCGTCGAAGAGGGGATCGTCCCCGGCGGAGGCGTCGCGCTGCTCCGGACCCAGAAGGCCCTCGAGGCCCTCAAGGTCGAAGGAGACCAGCAGATCGGCGTCAATATCGTCCGGCGCGCCCTGGAAGAGCCGATGCGGCAGATCGCCGCCAACGCCGGCCTGGAAGGCTCGATCATCGTCGAAAAGGTCAAAGAGATGAAGCAGGACATGGGCTTCAACGCCCTGACCGAGAAGTATGAGGACCTGGTCAAGGCCGGCATCCTCGACCCGACCAAGGTCGTCCGGATCGCCCTCCAGAATGCGGCCTCGATCGCGGGGCTCCTGCTGACGACCGAGGGTCTCGTCGCCGATCTCCCCGAAGAAGAGAAGCAGCCCAGGTACCCGTCGCCCTCCGGCGACATGTACTGAGGCCTCCCGGCTCAGCTCGTTTTTAGCGTCTTTCCAGGCCCCGGGCCCGCGCCGGGGCCTTTCTTTTTTCGGCGGCTGCTTCTGTGCTATAGTGGGACGAATGTTCAAGCTCTTCGACCGCTACATCCTCAAAGAAGTCGCGCCCCCCTTCGGTCTCGGGCTGCTCGTCTACACCTTCGTCCTCCTCATGAACCAGATCCTTCTCCTGGCGGAGCTGTTCATCACCCACGGCGTCGGCTTCCGGACGGTCGCCGAGATCCTCGCCTATATCATCCCCTCGATCCTGGCCTTCACGCTGCCGATGGCCGTCCTGATGGGCGCCCTGGCCGGGCTGAGCCGGCTCTCCAGCGACCTCGAGGTCACGGCTTTTAAAACGCTGGGGATCAGCTATGTCCGCCTCCTGCGCCCCCTCCTCTTGTTCGCGGCGGCCGGCTGGCTGCTGACCTCGGTCCTTGCCCTTTACGTGGCGCCCTGGGCCAACTACAAATGGGTTCAGACGCTGACCGGTCAAGTCTTGTCCAAGGTCCAGGTCGCCATCAACCCCCGAGAGTTCAACGAGCGGTTCCCGCGCTTGGTCCTGTTCGTCCAGAACATCGCTCCCGGCAAGGACTGGGAACACGTCTTCGTCCAGTCCCTGGCCGTTCCCGAGGAGCCCAAGATCATCCTGGCGCACCGGGGACGGCTCAATTTCTACCCCGAACGGAAACGGGCGACCCTCGAGCTCTTCGACGGTACCGTCCATTCCTACTCGCCCGGGACGCCCGAGAAGTACAGCCTGACCTCCTTCGAACGCTGGGAGGAGGAGATCGACGTCGAAAGCTTTTTCGGGGCGATCTCGAGCACGAAGCGGGTCCGGGAGAAGGACATCGGCGAGCTCTTCAAGGACCTCCGTGTCATCGACAAGGACAGCGCGGCGCTCAGGGCCGAACGGCTGGCCCTGGAGCGGAGCCCTCAAGCGAAGTCCGCGGACAAGCTCAAGGAGATCGCCTTCCGTCTCGAGAGCCGGAGCCGGGAACGCAGGTCGCACCTGGTCGAGGTCCACAAGAAGTTCGCCCTGCCCTTCGTCTGCGTCATCTTCTGTTTTCTGAGCCTGCCCCTGGGCGTCTCGTCCCGGAAGGGAGGCCGGAGCTCGGGCTTCACGATCAGCCTGGCCGTCATCCTGATTTACTACGTCCTGATCACGGCCGGCGAGAAAATGGCCATGGACGGACGGGTGGCGCCCTGGCTGGGGATGTGGGGTCCGGATATCCTGCTGGCCTTGGCCGCCGCCGTCCTGTTCGTCCTGGCCCTTCGGGAACGCAGCCTGCTTCCGCGCGGGCGCGGCGCGCTTCTCAGGCTTTCGGCGCGGAAGGCCGGCCGGGAGGCCGAGCGCGAACCGAGGCTCCGGCGGCGGCGGTCCCTGGCCTTCCCCAATATCCTCGACCGCTACGTCATGCGCAAGTATACGGGTATCCTGGCCCTCGTCTTTCTGAGCCTGCTCCTCATCTCGTTCATCGTGACCTTCTTCGAGCGGATCGACAAAATCTACGAGAACCGGAAGCCGCTCAGCCTCCTGTTTCAATTCATGATCATGAAGACGCCCGAATTCACGACCTACGTCCTGCCGATCGCGGCCTTGACGACCGCGCTGCTGACGATCGGATTCCTGACCAAGTTCAACGAGGTCACCGCCATGAAGGCCTGCGGGATCAGCGTCTATCGGCTGGTCGTCCCGGTCGTCGTCCTGGCCGTCTTGCTGGGCGTCGCCTCGCTCTTCGTCCAGGAGCGGCTCCTTCCCCCCGCCAACAGGAAGGCCGAGGAGATCTGGAACCGGATCACGGACGCGCCGGTCCAGAATGTCGGCTCGGTCAGCCGGCGCTGGGTCCTGGGGCGGTCCAAGAGCCGCATCTACCACTTCGCTTATTTTGACCCCCGCTCCGCGGTCTTCAGCGGCCTGTCCGTCTACGACCTCGACCTGGCCCGCTGGACACTGGCCAAACGGACGAGCGCCGATAAGGCCGTCCTCAAGCAGGGAACGCTCTACCTCTCCAAGAGCTGGGAGCGGGATTTCTCCGACGAGCGGTCGGTCGGCTACGTCGAGAAGCGCGAGGCGACCCTGAGCGGCGTCGAGGACGAGGCTTTCTTCCTCAAGGAGTGGAAGGAGCCGTCCCAGATGAACGCCCGGGAGCTGCGCGCTTACATCCGGGAGATCGCCGACCTCGATTTCGAAGTCGGCCGCTTCAAGGTCGACCTGGCCGCCAAGGTCGCTTTCCCGTTCGTCTGTCTGGTCATGACCTTGCTCGGCCTGCCCTTCGCCTTCACGATGGGGAAGCGGGGGACGCTGGTCGGCATCGGGACGAGCATCGTCATCGCCATGGTCTTCTGGGGGGCGATCGGCGTCTTCAGGAGCCTGGGCTATGTCGCCATCCTGCCGCCCTTCCTGGCGGCCTGGGGTCCCAACCTCATCTTCAGCCTGGCCGGACTCTACCTGCTCTTCCGCCTCCGGACCTAGTGCCCCGTCCCATACGTTTCTTATTCAATCCCCTTCGCGGGATTCCACAGACGTTAGTCCGTGGAGGAATAGCGAATTCCCCGCTTCGGGGACAGGCGCTCCAACGCCTGCAAAGAGTAGGTCCCACGGACGTGAGTCCGTGGAGCTTCAGTGATTTCGCAGGGCCGGGGCACTTCCAAGGGGGAGTCAAGCTCCCCCTTCGGCGCTCCGCTGAACCCCTGAGGGGGGCCACTCCGCCCCCCTCAAACTCCCCGGCGGTTGCGCGTTCAGGGGAGTCCCTTCATGAGTGCACGATATTGGGGGGACGCGCAACTAGCGGCGGTCCTACATTTTATATTTGCCGAAGTCCTCGGCTTTGAGGCCTTCGAGCCATTTCTTGAGCCGCTCCGAGCTTTCCAGGTTTTCGTCGAGCTTGAGGCTCTGGGCCTTCTCGACGACGTCTTCCTCGACGAAGATCGGGGATTTCATGCGGAGGGCGAGGGCGATCGCGTCGGAAGGCCGCGAGTCGATGACGAGGCGGGCGTCCTTGTGGCGGCAGTGGAGGAGGGCATAGAAGGTGTTGTTGCGGACGTCGCTGACGACGATCTTCTCCAGGTCGATTTCGAGCTTGTTCAGGAAATTTTTCATGAGGTCGTGGGTCATCGGACGGGGGGTGGGGATGTTCTCGATGGTCAGGGCGATCGCGTTGGCCTCGAAGACGCCGATCCAGATCGGGAGGATCCGGTCGCCGGCGGGGTCTTCGAGGACGACGATGGGCATCTTGGAGATGGGGTCCACGACGAGGCCCTTGATCTTCATCTCGATTTCCATCGTCCGTTCTCCTTATCGGGGTCAGTCCTAATATACGATCCCCTCCCCGGGTTGTCAACTTAGGGGGGCGCACTCATGGGCCGTTAGTACGGCTCCATGAGTACAAGCGAAACGCCTGGGGCTCAGAACAGGCTGAGCTGGCCGTCGGAGGCCTCGTCGCCGCCGGAGTCCTCGCTCAGAACATCGATCCGCCCGTACTCGCCGTCGTGGCCGGGGCGGATTCGGACGCGCCCCTGCCGCATCCGTTCGACGCCCAGGCCGACCGCGTCCGGCTGGAGACGCCGGAGCTCGTCGGCCGGGACTTCGGCCAGGATCCGATGCTCGTCCCCGAACTCGCGCAGGAACCGGAAATAGACGTCCCAGACGCTCCGGCAATCGGCCGACTTGCCCAGGGCTTCGGCGATGATCTCGTTGAGGGGGACGATGTTCTTGAAGGGTATCCGGCCGGGCGGCCGGACGCCCGCCTCCCGATCGGCCAGCTCCTCGACGCGGTGGGCGACTCCGATCGTCAGCTTCTTTCCGCAGCGGGGACAGAGGTCCCGCTGCTGGAGGGACTCCCGGGGGGCCAGGACGACGCCGCACTTGCGGTGCCCGTCGTAGTGGTACTTGCCCTCCTCCGGAAAAAACTCGACCGTATACAGGAACTTGGCGGGGTCTTTGGAGCGGAGAGCGTCGACGAGACCCTTGTAGCTGAAATCCGTGTCGAAGACGTTGGACTCGCGGCCGATCCGGGACGGCGAGTGGGCGTCCGAATTCGAGATGAGGACGTAGCGGTCGAGGGCCGACAGCCGCCAGTTCATGGCCGGGTCCGAGGAGAGGCCGGTTTCCATGGCGAACAACTGCGGCGTCATCTCCTCGAAACAGTCCTCGATGGTGTCGAAACCCGAGTTGGCGCCGAACAGGGAGAACCAGGGCGTCCAGATGTGGCAGGGGACGACGACGGCCGCCGGGCAGAGGTCGCTGACGATCTTGACGAAAGGCTTGACGTCCATGCCCAGGATGGGCCGGCCGTCCGAGCGCAGGTTGCCGACGGCGCCCAGCCGGGCGTTGATCTTGTCGACCGACTCGAAGTCGGGCGCGAACAACAGGAGATGGATCTTGCGGACCTTGCCCTTTTTGGAATAGATGAAGCTTATCTCGGTCGAAAGGAGGAAGCGGATGTCGCGGGCCGCGGCCGCGAACGGTTGGAGCTGGGGGTCCTCGGGCGGGGTCAGGTTCTTGAGACGGAAGAATCCGTTACCGGTCGACTCGAGCTTGGCCTTCATCAGGAACAGCCATTCGGGATGGGTGAAGTCGCCGGTGGCCAGGAGCGAGATCCCCTTGGCGGCGGCCCAGCAGGCGAGTTGGTCGAGGGTCATGTCGCGGGAGGTCGCCCGCGAAAATTTCGAATGAATGTGAAGGTCGGCTACGAATTTCATATGTAGAGATTTCAAGTTTATCTAAAGACGGTCGATATTGCAAGGACCGCGAGTTGAAAGCGGAGTTCGAACCGAGTAGACTTAATAAGCGATTTGTCGCTCGGATTATAAGGAAGGATGGACGGACGCGGAATGATCCAGGGCGCCCTTAAAATTTTAGCCGCGGTTTGTCTGGCCGGGTCCCTGGCCGGGTCGAGCGCGCTGGTTCAGGAAGGGATGGGGAACGTCCGGCTGACGGGCGAGGTCAGGGACGAGGCCGGAAACCCGCTCCCCGGCGTAAGGGTCGCCCTGCTGCACATCGAATCCGAAACGCTCCGGGAAGTCGTTACGGACCGGAAAGGGAAGTGGGGCATCCTGGGCTTGGGGAGCGGCGTCTGGAAGATCATCCTGACCCTCGAGGGCTACAGGCCGAGAATCGAGGAAACCTACGTCAGCCAGATCGGCAGGAACGCGGCTGTGAAATCGGTCCTGAGAAAGGCTCAGCCCAAAGGGCCGGACGCCGAGGAGGATCTTGGGCTCATCGAGAGGGGAAATCGGCTGTTCGAGGATAAGAACTGCAACGAAGCCCTTAGTCTCTACCGACAATTCCTGGACAAGCACCCCAACCATTTCCAGGTCCATTTCAACATCGGCAACTGCTACAAGGAGATGGGCGAATACGATAAAGCCCTCGAAGAGTACGGCTTGGTCCTCGACAAGGTCCGGGAGACGAACCCCGACATGAACGGGGATGCGCTGGCGACCAAGACGCTTGCCGCTACGGGCGAGATCGCCCTAAGAAGGGGCGACCCGGCGACGGCCCGTGCCGAATTCGAGAAGGCGCTCGCCCTCTATCCGAAATACGCGAGCCTGCCCTTCGGCATCGGAGAGATTTATTTTTCCAACGGAATGTTCGACGAAGCCGTCTCTTATTACACGTTGACGACCCGGATAAAGCCGAACTGGCCCGATCCCTGGCTCAAGCTCGGGTTCTCGCGTCTCCGCACGGGGGATATCGAAAATGCTAAACTCTCTTTAAAGACCTATCTCGAACTCGCGCCCGACGCGTCCAACGCGGCCGAGATCCGCAAGCTCCTCGAGTCGCTCGGTCTGTCTTGATCCGGAAAGTTCAGCTGCCGGCCGAGTGATTCTCACCTCCAGTTTCTTCGAGTTTGCCCTTCACTTAGTTTCCTCTTTTTCCCTAACCGTAAACACGGCGCTTATTTAATGGCAATATCCGTGCCAAAAGCAGGACCCCGAAGAATTTAGTAAATCTTTGATAATAAATAAATAAGAAGAATCCGGCAGGGAGATAGCGGCCCGGCGATGCCATTATTTTGGATAACTGCAAATATTTGGATTTTGGGCCGGCTATTCCTGGGCTTTCCTTGAAGACAGCTCCTGGCCCTTTCGCGCGTATTCGCGGGACAGCGAATCCTTCCCGAGCCTGTTATAGAGGTCGGCCAATAGAAAATAGGCCAGAGGCAGATCCAGGGAATCGGGCTTGAGGCTGATTCCCTTTTGAACCAGCGAGACGGCCTCTTCATAGTTCTCGCGCCGATTGAGGTAGATCCGGGCCAGGTAGAAGTAGGAGAGCGGAAAACCGGGGTCGATCTCGATGCAGCGGCGCAGGGCGTCGAATTCCCGGCCCTCCTCCCCCGTCTGGCGGAAGAGACGGGTCAAGTTATAGAGGGATTTGAAGTGCTTGGGGGAGTAAAGAAGCTCCTCTTGATAGGCGGCGATGGCCGCGCCGACTTCTCCCCGCTTCTCGAGGAGTTGAGCCTGGTTGTAGTAGAGGCCGCTCAAGCGCGGGTTGAGTCGGCGGGCGGCGTCGAGGTGCTCCTGGGCCCGGCCCAGGTCGTCTTTGATGATATAAATAGCGGCCAGCGTGCTGTGGGAGGAGGCGGACTCGGAATTGAGGGACAGGCACTTCTCGAGGTAGGGGATGGCGGCGTCGTAATTTTTCCGGAGAAAATTCATGTTCCCGAGCAGGAAGTAGAGCTGGGAGTCCCCGAATCCCGTCTTGAAATAATCCAGGACGAAGCGCTCGGCCTCGGCGAAGCGGCCCATGGCCAGGTAGGAATTGGCGATATTGATGACGGTGAAGGCGTCGTCCGGCTTCTTCTCCAAGGCCTGGCGGAAGGCCCGGATGGCCTCGTCGTACTCGCCGAGCCGAAAGTGGATGTTCCCCAGCGAGAAATAGGCGTCGGTGATTTCGGGGTCTTCGGCGATGATCCGCTGGATGATCCCGATCGCCGCCCGGGCGTCGCCCTGAAGGCCCGTCTCGCGGGCCCGGGACAGCTCGTTGAAGATCCCGATCTTGTCGCGCGGGCTGGCCAGCCGTTTCCCCTTGAGCTTGGCCGGATCGGAGAAGGATCCGAGGTAGCCGAGCGCGGCGAGCCTGGTCCGGGTCTCCTCGTCGATCTTGCGGATGTCGAGCTCGAAGCCGTTCCGGGCGGCCGCGGCCGTGAAGGCGGAAGCCCGGTCGTTGAGGGCCAGGAAGACGGGTCGTTCCTTCTCGATAATGTTCGTGGCCTCGGCCGGATCCTGGGCCAGGTCATAGAGCTCGGGCTCGGGGGAGAGAATGAGCTTGTAGCGGCCGTCCTGGACGCTCTGGAGCTCGGACCAGCCGTAGTGGAAGCGGGGATAAAACGTTTCGGAGTAGGCGAGACGCTCCGACCTGCGGGCCGGCCTGATGAAAAAGGGGACGAGGCTTTGGCCTTGGACCTGGGGCGGTGGTACGAAGCCGGCCATCTCGCAGACGGTCGGAAGGACGTCGGCGAGGGAGACTACGGCCGGCGAGACGACGCCCTGGAGCCGGGGGAAAGGCGTCACGAAAATGAGCGGGACGTGGATCGCCGCTTGATAGACGAAAAAACCGTGGGTCGCTTCCTGGTGCTCGCCCAGGCTTTCGCCGTGGTCGGAGGCGAAGACGAGATAGGTCCGGTCCCGGAGACCCTTGTCGCCCAGGAACGACCAGAGACGGCCGAGCTGGGAATCGGCGTAGGCGATCTCCCCCAGGTAGGGATGCTTGGCGTACTTTTCTTTATAGGGAGAGGGCGGTTCGTAGGGCGTGTGAGGATCGTAGAGATGAATCCAGGCGAAGAAGGGAGCGTCCTTCTTGGTCTCGAGCCAGCGGAGGGCTTCGTCCATGACCTCTCCCCCCGGCCGCTGGACGTTGGCCAGGGAGATCTTTTCGAACCGGCTCAGGTCGAACTGGTCGAAATAGTAATCGAAGCCCTGGTTCAGGCCCCACTTGGAGTCGAGGACGTAGGCGCCGACGAAGGCGGCCGTCGTATAGCCCCGCCCCTTGAAGAGCTCGGCCATGGTCGTGAGCTCGGGCGGGACGATGAAGCCCCCGTTGTCGCGGACGCCGTGGAAAGGGGGGAAGGTGCCGGTCATGATGGTGGTGTGGGAGGGCAGGGTCAGCGGCGTCTGCGACGTGCAGCGCTCGAACCTGACGCCGCGGGCCGCGAACAGGTCCATGGTCGGCGTTTCGCCCTGGCTGAAGCCGTAGCAGCCGACCCGGTCGGCCCGGAGCGTGTCGACGGTGATTAGGACGACGTTGTAGGTCGCGTCCCCGGCCAGCCGCCGGAAGGACGCCGGCCGAAGGCGAATGAGGAGGAACGCTCCCGCGGCGAGGACGGCGACCGCTGCTCCGAGCACGACCCCTTTTTTCTTCATAACGTGCTTAATTTTAACAAAAAGTCGGGGGAAAAAAAGCCCCGTCCTCTCCCATCCCTTACGGGATGGCGGAGGACGGGGTGAGCTTCAGCTCGAGTTGGAACTTTAGAAGATGACCCGGATGCCGACTCTCGCCTGGCGCGGCTGGACGATTCCGTAGAGCTCGTGCCCGTTAGTGGAGGGATAGTCGCCCTGGTTCCAGTCGTAGCCGATCCGCGTACCCCAGGAGTTGATCGTGTCAGTGTTGAAGACGTTAAAGACGTCGACCATCAGGCCCAGCTTATACCTGGAGGCGAGGGTGAAGATTTTCTCGAGGCGGACATCGAGGATCTTCTCGGCCGGGTAGTGGTTGGATCCCCGTTTCTCGGCGAAGAAGGTCACACGGCCCTGGTTGAGGGTGCGGGTCCGGACGCGGGTCGTCCAGGCCTCGCCGGTGATGAGCCGGAAGTAGGCGTTGAAGCTGATGTCGAAGGGCAGGATGTAGGTCCCCTGGAGCTTGAGCATGTGGGTCGGGTCGAAGGTCGAATTCCCGTCGGAGTTGATCCAGAAGTTGGGGTCGAACACGTTGCCGCCCCAACCGATGTCGTCGGCGAACCCGTTGTCCGTGGTTCCGGTCGCCCGGCCGTAGACGTAAGAGGCCAGCAGCTGCCACCGGTTCGAGAACCGCTTGTTGAAGAGGACCTCGATCCCCGTGTACTTCCGGTAGGGGTTTTCCAGGATATAGCCTCCCTTCTTGATGTTGGTCAGGAGGTAGTCGTGGGTGTCGACGGTGTCCTCGGTCCGCTCGTAGATCTGGAAGGTTTTATTCAGGGCGGCCGAATAGACGTCGACCAGGTTGTACTGGGCGGCGCGGTCGACGGGGCCGATGATGTTGTTCCACTTGCGGTAGATGAAGGTCACGCCGAGGGACGCGTCTCGGAAGAGCTCACGCTCGAAGCCGGCCGTGACCTGATCCATGTAGGGGTGCTTGATGTCCGGGTCCATCTTGTAGAGGGACTGATGGACGGTGCGGAACATCTCCTCCCAGCCGGTTCCGGTCCAGTAGTAGCCGACGTAGTCCTTGTAGGCCGAGTCGGGGTTGAGGCGGTCGAGGTAGGAAGAGAGCATGGCCTCGGTGAACTGGCCGTAATGGGCCTTGAGGATGGTCGATTTGTCGCCGAAGAGGTCGAAGGTGAGCCCGATCCGCGGCGCGATGCGGAAGGTCTTATACTTGGCCCCGTCTACATTCTTGATGAAGCCCCAGTTCTGGCCGAAGCGGAAGCCGACGTTGATGTTGAGCCGGCTCGTGACCTGCCAGGAGTCCTGGGCGAAGGCCTCGACGCGGGCGTAGCGGGTGTTCGTGTCGTACCCTTCGTACTGGTAGGCCAGGTAGGGCTGGCCGTAGTAGTCCTGGTACTTGACGGCGTTGCCCAGCGGTCCGCCCTTCCCCGTGTAGCCGTAGCGGTCCCGGACCTTGGAGTACTCGGCCTCGACGCCGAACTTGAAGTCGTGGGCGCCCGTGATGAAATTCTCGGTGTAATGGGAGATGGACCCATTGACCTGGAAGCGGCTCCGGTCGTAGTAGCCGAAGTAGCCGGAGCTGTCGCGGAGCCTGTTCTCGTCAATGCTGAAGTGGGAGTAGATGTTCCTGCCGACTTCGGGGTCGAGGTAGTAGTAACCGGTGAAGAAGGCGCCCTTGAGGTCGAAGAAAGTCTTCGGGCTGAGGATCTTGGTCAGGCTGAAGTTGCCGACGATCTCGGGCGAATCCTGGGTTACGGTCGCCTCGGGCGATACGGTCGCATCCGCGCCGCGGTTCTTCCCGACGTAGGTGTCGATCTCGAGCGATACGGTGAGGTTCAACGAGGGCGTGAGCTGGGAGGTGATCTTGGTGAACAAGCGCGGCTGCTTGTAGTCGACAGCCTCGGGGAAGCCGGCCGGATAGTTCTGGCTCCTGTAGTACTGGGTGCCGACGTAGAACCAGAGCTTGTCCTTCATGATCGGGCCGCCCAGGTGGGCGCCGACATCAAGGAGCTTGCTCAGGGGGGAGGTCAAATCGGGGAAGTCATGGAGATAAGCTTGGTTGTTGTCGGTCTGCCAGAGGCCCTTGGGGTTGTCCGTCTTTTTTCCCTGGAAGTCGAACTCGAAGTGCCCGGAGAACTCGTTTCCGCCGGACTTCGTGACCAGGTTGAAGATGACGCCCGTGAAGTTCCCGTATTCGGCCGGGAGGCCGATTCCCATGACCTTGGCCTCTTCGATGGAGTTGTGGTCCATGAAGACCCAGGCCGATCCGGCTTCGGGGTCGGCGACGTTGACGCCGTCCATCGTGTAGGCGATCCCCGTGCTCTCGGAGGCGCCATAGGCGACGTTTTCCGTGACGCCGGGGGCGAGGTTGACGATATTGGAGGTGAACTGGTTATAGGGGATGTTCCTCAGGATTTCGTTGCTGAGGGTCACGGAAGCGGTCTCGGTCGACTTGACGTCGACCGTGGGCGACTGGGCCACGACCGTGATTTCCTCGGCCACGGCCGCGGGCTTCATGGTCAGGTCGACGTTGAGGGTCGTCGTCGTCGTCACCCGGATGTTCTCGCGGACCGTTGTGCCGAAGCCCTGAAGCTCGGCCTTCAGGCCGTACTCGCCGGGGGGCAGGGCCGGGAAGCGGAAAACCCCGGTCGCGTCGCTGACGGTCGCCCGCGCGCCCATCAGGTTGGGGCTGGTCAGCGTTACGTTGACGCCCGGCAGCGCGTTGCCTTCCTCATCCGCGACTTTGCCGGTGATGGCGCCGGTGTCGCGGGACTGGGCGAAGGCGACGGGCGAAAGGACGAGAAGCAGGGCGATGATACCGATCAATGCTTTCGCTTTCAAATCTTCCTCCTTTTCTTCTTCTTATTGGTTGTCTTTCTGTCTCTCCAACCTTTAGCCTGGCTACTCTGGATTCTCACCTCCTTGCTCATTAAAGATATTTCTCCAAAGATTTACTATAGCAATCTTTATGCCAAGCCGCCTCTATTTGTAAATTATTAATAATAAATTAATTATATGGTCAAGCTGTAAATAAAATTGACGAAAATTCAAAATATCGTATAAAGCCATTCATTTAATTGAATTCAAGGCGTCCACGCCAAATCCACTCCGCCTTTCGTTGAAACGAAAGGCCGCTTGTGATAATTAGTAGATATTGAGGAGTTCGCAGTGAGAAGACGTCTTCCCGTCATCGTCCTTATCCTCGCGGCCGCTCTCTCCGGCCTGGCGGCCAAGGACGAGCTGCCGACGGTTTACAGGGATTGGCTCGCGATGGTCGATCCCATCCTGACTTCGACCGAGCGGGAGATCTTCCTCCAGCTCAAGACGGACGCGGACCGCGATAAGTTCATACGTTTCTTCTGGAAACAGCGCGATCCCTTTCCCGACACGCCCGAAAACGAGTTCACCAAGGAATACATGGTCCGGGTCGACTTCGCCGACCGGAACTTCGGGATCGGCTCCCACAAGAAGGGCCACCAGACCGAGCGCGGCTATTTTTACCTGCTGCTCGGCCCGCCCCTCGAGCGGCAGCGCTTCGCGACCCAGTCCGAGGTCTGGCCCCTGGAGCTCTGGTTTTACAAAGGCGAGGAGCGCTACGGGCTCCCGGACTACTTCTACCTCATTTTCTACCAGCCCGAGGGCATCGGGGATTACCGGCTCTATTATCCCGGCGTCGAGGGGCCCGAGAAGCTCGTCGTCCCCTCGCTCTACGGCCAGTCCCTTCAGCGAACGAATGCCATCGCGATCATCAAGAAAGTCTCGGCGGAACTTTCGAGCGCCGCGACGAGCTATATCGCGGGCGAGAAGAATTACGGCTTGTCCTCGCTGTCCTCGGAAGCGGTCATCGCCGGCATCAAGGAGCTCAAGGACAAGAAATTTTCCGACACCTACGCCCGCTCCTACCTCGATTTCAAGGATTTCGTCGAGACCGAATATTCCGACCGCTTCCTGGGGAGCGACTTCAAGGTCCGGCTGTTCCGGACGAACGGCCAGGCTTATCTCCACTGGACGCTCGAGCCGGAGCGGATCAACTTCGAACTCCGCGGCGGCGTTTACCTGGCCCAGTTCGAGCTTTTCCTGAGGCTCGAGGACCCGGACGGGAACCTCGTTTACCAAGCCCAGGAAGAGATCCCGCTCCGCCTCAACGAGGAGCAGTACCGGAGCCATGAGCGCCGCCGCTTCGCTTTCCAGGACGTCCTCCCGGTCGTCGAGGGGACCTTCAAGATCAGCCTCCTCCTCAAGAACAAAACGGGCCGCGACTTCACCTCGGTCGAGGCAAGGGTCGTCGTTCCAGGCGGGCCCGGTCCGCGGCTCGGCGACCTCCTCCTCAGCCACGGCCAGGAGCCGGTCCCGGACGCCGAACGGACCAGGCTCAAGCCTTTCGCCTTCAACGGCCTTCAGTTCGCCGTCAGCGCCCGGGACGAGTTCACCCCCCAGGAAACCATGGTCTGCTTCCTCCAAGGCGTCGGCCTGGAGGGGCTGGCCGGACACACGATCGGGTTCGGGATCTATACGCTCGATGGACAAGTCGCCGCGGCGGCCGACCCGAAGGTCCTTAAGGACGTGCTGGGTCCCGACGGCGGGCTGGGCACGGCGCGTTTCAATCTTGCCGGACTCAAGCCCGGCTACTACGAAGTCCGGGCCTCCGTCTCGGACGGGGGCGGCCGGACCGTCCTCGGCGCCAAGGCGCCTTTCATCCTTCTGGCCCAGCCGGTTGCCGTCATCCCTTGGACCTTGGCCAAGGTCCGCGACGCTTTCCCCGACCCGGACGGGCTGACCGTTTTAGCCACCCAGCATTTCATGATGCGCCGCTACGACCAAGCGACTCCTCTCCTCGAGCGGGCGCTCGCTCTCAAGGACAGTCCCGAGACGAGGCTTCTGTTCGCCAAGACGCTTTTCGCCCTGAACCGCTTCCGCGATTCGCTCGCGGCGGCGAACCCCCTTTATGAGGCGCGCGGCGACCGCGAAGCCGCCAAGGTCATGGCCCTCGACCTGGCCGGCCTCAAGGACTGGGCCTCGGCGCTCGGCTACCTGGAGAAGCTCATGGAAGGGGCGACCGAGGTCGGCGTCCTGAACCTGGCCGCCGAATGCCAGATCGAGCTGGGCCGGCCCGAAAAGGCGATCCCCCTCCTCGAGAAGTCCCTGAGCCTTGTCCCCGGCCAGCCGGCCGCTCGGGCGCTCCTGGCGCGGGCCCGGAAGGAACCATGAATACACGGAAGGAGACTCCTATGAAGATAAAATGCTCCGGATACGTCCTCGCCCTTGTCGTCGCCGTCGTTTTGGCTTGGCCCGGGTCGGCCTGGCCGCAGTTTCAGGGCCGTCTCGAAGGCATTGTCACGGACAGCGCCGGGACGCCGCTGGCCAAGGTCGCCGTCACGGTCGTGTCCCAGAGGACGACGTCCATGCACTATGAGCTGACGACGGACGCCGCGGGCAAGTTCATCCAGATCGGGATGATGCCGGGATACTACCAGATCAGCTTCAAGAAAGAAGGCTTCCTGCCCAAGTCCGCGGAGGTTCACGTTCAGATCGCCGACGTCGCGAAACTCGATGTCAGGCTCGAAAAAGGGGCGGAGATTCTCGAGAAGGCCGTTTCAGACGCCGACCGGCTCTTTCTCAAAGGGAACAAGCTCTATGAAGAGAATAAATACGATGAGGCGGTCGCGACCTTCCAGGAGGCCATCAAGCTCAGCGCCGTCAATTGGGGCTACTTCTTAAACCTCGGCCTGGCCCATAAGAAGCTCGGGAAGATGGACGACGCGCTGGCGTCGTTCCGCAAGGCCGTCGAGCTCAACCCCGAAAGCTACAGCTCCAACAAGGAGTTGGGGGAAGCCCTGGGGAAGGCCGGCTCGTTCGAGGAGGCCAAGGCTTACTACGAGAAGGCGGTCGCCCTCAGCCCCGAGGATCCCGACGCCCATTTCAATTTGGGCGCTTGCCTGATCAACACCGGCCAGACTGATGAAGCGCTCTCCCATTTTTTAAAGACGACCGAGCTCAAGCCCGATTACGCGGACGCCTATTACCAAATCGGCACGATCTATATCGGACAAAATAAGGTCCCCGAGGCCGTGGCCAGCCTGGAGAAATTCCTGACCCTGGCGCCCAACCACGAAAAAGCGCCCTTGGCCAAGCAGCTCCTGGAGTATCTCAAGAAATAGCGTTTGAGGAGGGGTTTAAAAAAGGAGGTATTGAGTGAGAAAGACATTAATCACCCTGTGCGTGCTGTTACTGGCCGTCTCCGCTTTTGCCCAGCAGAGAACCGGCAACATCTACGGCAAGGTCGTTGACCCGGAAGGCAACGCCCTTCCCGGCGTCACGGTGACCTTGACCGGGAGCCTGACGGCTCCGATGACGACGGTTTCTTCAGCAGAAGGCATTTTCCGGTTCCTGTCCCTGCCCCCGGCCAAGGATTACGCCCTGAAGGCCGAGCTGACGGGATTCAAGACCCGGACCGAGGAAGAGATCATCATCGTCGTCGGCGGCAACACCAACCTGACCCTGGCCCTAGAGATGGGCGCTCTCGAGGAGCAGATCACGGTTACGGCCGTCAGCCCGATGGTCGACATCAAAAAGACGGCCGTCGGCGCCAACGTCACCCAGGAAGTCCTGCAGTTGCTGCCGACCGCCCGCGACCCCTGGGTCATCCTTCAGATGGCGCCCTCGGTCATCGTCGACCGTGAAAACGTCGGCGGCGCCGAGTCCGGGCAGCAGTCCAACTACGTCGCCCGCGGCGCGAGCACCTACGACAACAACGTCTGGGCCATGGACGGCATCGTCATCACCGACCCGGCCGCCATCGGCGCCTCCCCCAGCTACTACGACTTCGACGCCTTCGAGGAGATGAATATCGTGGTCGGCGGCGCGGATGTCACCGTCCAGACGGGCGGCGTCGCCCTCAACATGGTGACACGCCGCGGCGGCAACAAGGTCACCTTCGGCGGCCGCTTCTACATGGTCGATTCCAAGTTCCAGGCCGACAACTTCAAGGACGAGTTCAAGCAGGAAGGCGCCCTGGGCATCAACAAGATCAACAACAACAAGGATTACGGCTTTAATATCGGCCTGCCGCTCCTCAAGGACAAGGCCTGGTTCTGGGGCTCCTACGGGATTCAGGACATCAAGACCACGACCGTCTATACGACCAAGGACGACACCTTGCTCGAGAACTACGCCGCCAAGCTGAACCTCCAGATCATTCCCGAGAACCGGTTCGAGGCCTTCATCCACGTCGGCGGCAAGAAGAAATTCGGCCGATCGACCTCGGCCGAAAACCCCGAAGGCCTCTACCAACAGGGCCGATTCCACTTCGGCTCGCCCATCGTCAAGCTCCAGGACGAGCACATGTTCGGGGACAACTTCTTCGTCTCCCTGAAGTACGCCTACTCCGACGCCGGGTTCTCGCTGACCCCGATGACGGACCTCGCCTTCGACCAGCTCGTGATCTGGGACGCCACCGCCCAGCGCTACTACGGCTCCCAGGCCCAGCGTTACTACGTCGAGCGGCCCGCCTACCAGTACAACGCCCTGGTCAACTATTTCAACGATAACCTGTTCGGGGCCAGCCACGACATTAAGGCCGGATTCGAGTACGCCGACCGGAACGCCTACACCGAGTCCGTCTGGTCCGGGAACGTCATCCTGACCCGAAACATCAACTACCCGACGGTCGATTTCGACGGCGACGGCCTTCCCGACGTCCCGTCCATGAGCAACTTCTATGACGTGACCTTCTACCGGGGCTACTATTCCGACCTCCACGTCGGCGCCTTGGCCGGCTACTTGAGCGATACGGTCAGCTTCGGCCGCTTCAACCTGCTGCTCGGCCTGCGCTGGGATATGCAGAAGCCCATGATCAATCCGTTCAAGGTCTACGCGGTCGATAAGGGCGGCGCCTGGCAGCAGCTGGCCGACACGGCGACCATGGACAAGCTCGACCAGGCCATGCCCGGGATCGACATTCCCAAGACCGAAGCCAAGTACTTCGACGGCAGCGCCTACAACTGGACCGTCTGGTCGCCCCGCCTCGGTCTGACCTGGGACGTGAGCGGCGACGGCAAGACCATCGCCAAGCTGTCCCTGTCCCAGTACGGCGACTTCATGGGCGTCGGCCTGGCCGACAGATGGCGGCCGGGCGGCGCCGACGGCTGGTTCTTCACCTACTGGTGGGACACCAACAACGACGGCAAGATGAATTTCACGGAGCTGTACTGGACCAACGTCGATACGATGGCTCCCTACCGGATCTACGATGACGCCGGGAACTTCACCGGCAACTGGAACCGAGAAGCCGGCTGGCACTGGGGGGGCTACGATTATCAGAATCCCACCAAGCTGACCGCTCCCTACCAGAGCACGGCCAAGGGCTCCGGCTCGACCCGGACCTCCGAAGTCATGCTGACCCTGGAGCGCGAAATCCTGGCCGACTTCAGCGTGTCCCTGGTCGGAACCTACCGGAAGTACGACAAGAACTCCTGGACCCTCAAGTACTTCGGCGACGCGACAACCATCAGCGAAATCCAGAACAAGAACTGGTACGTCCCGGCCGGCAAGCCGCCCGACGATATCCCCGGCATAGGCGACACGAAAGACGCCAAGAACCACGAGTGGTATTACATGTCCGTCGCGGGCTCCGCCTATTCGCCCTATACCCAAATCCAGTCGCGGCCCGACTTCAACACGGATTATTGGGGCGTCGACCTCCTGCTCAACAAGCGGCTCTCCAACAAGTGGATGCTTAACGCCAACTTCACCTGGCAGAGGCAGGCCCAGCACTTCGGCAGCAACGGCTATCTTGACCCGACCAACGTTTGGGCCTATGACGGCTATCCCCAGTCGGCCTACATCGGCGGCGCCTCGGGCAAGATCAATCAGTACACCTACGCCCGCTGGATGGCCAAGATCGGCGGCCTCATCCAGCTCCCCTACGACGTCGACGTCGCCATGACCTTCCAGGCCAGAGAAGGCTGGGTCATCACCGAGTACTTCGCCCTGGTCGACTACCGCCTGCCCAACCCGAGAAGCCGCAGCGCGAGCCTGATGATGAACCCGTTCGGCAGCAATCGGCTGCCCACCTTCTACAACTTCACGCTCCGCATCGAGAAGATGATCAGGCTCGGCGAGACCGGCCGGATCTACATCATGGGCGACCTCTTCAACCTCCTCAACAGCGCCATCGTGAACCGCCGCTACCAGAAGTTCTACGGAACGTACTACATCTACCCCGACTCCAGCCAGAACTATTTCGTCCCCTATCCCTACAACTACTCCCTGAACGAAATTCTCAACCCGAGAGTCCTTCGGGTCGGCGTCCGGTTCACGTTCTAAGCAGAGAGCACACGCAGAAACTCAAGGCCCGTTCGTCCCGCACCGTCCCGTCCCTTTCGGGACGGTGCGGGACGGGCGGGGCCTTTTTTTTTGCCGGGCGGAATGCTAAAATGAAGCCCTTAACGGAAGGACGAGGAGGGCTCGAGCTCAAGTTCGGAGGTGCGCGATGATGACGAGAAAGACGGCCCTGTTCGCGACCCTGTTCTTCCTTGCCGGCGGCTTGTCGGCCGCTCAAGAATACAAGGGGAAAGGCCGCGTCGTCGGCTACGTTTACGACGAGGCGGGTGCTCCCCTCGACGGCGTCAAGGTCAAGCTCTTCTCCCTGAGGGGTCAGAGCGGGTTCGAGGTCCTCTCCGACAAGGACGGGAAATGGGTCGCCGCCTGGATCCGGGGCGGCGGCTGGAACATCGATTTCGAGAAAATCGGGTTCATACCCAAGAAGATCAGCGCCGACGTCGTGGAGTACGGCCGGAACGCCGAGATCAAGGTCGCTTTGGCCAAGGTCGTGGGCATGGTCATCACCGATGAAGTCAAGGAGCTCCTGACCAAGGGCAACCAGCTCTTCGAAGCCAAGGACTACGCCGGGGCCGAGGCCGTCTACAACGAAATCCTGGCCAAGTCGCCCGACGCCACCCTCATCTACAGAAACATCGGCAACTGCTACTTCGCCCGGGAAGACTATGCCAAGGCCGAGGAGTACTACCTCAAAGTCCTGGACAAGTACCCCCAGAATTACGACGCCATGCTCCTGGTCGGTAACAGCTATGCCAACCGGGGCCTGGCCGACAAGGCCCTCGAGTGGTACGGGAAGATCCAGTTCGACAAGATCGAGGACCCGATCGTCCTCTACAACATCGGGACGAGTTTCTACAACTCCTCCAAGTTCGAGGACGCCCTCCGCTACTACAAGCGGGCCGTCGAGATCCAGAAGGAATTCACGGACGCCATCTACTACACGGGACTGTCCAACCTGGCCCTGGGCAATAACGCCGAGGCCATCGCGGCCTTCGAGCGCTACCTGACGATCGACACCGAGTCGGAGCGGGCCGGCCAGGTCCGGGGCTTCCTCGACACCCTGAAGAAGAAATAACCAGGGGCGAGGCGGCAAGACCCATGAATCCCATCAAACGCGCGTCTTTATCCTTTTGGGGAACGGGTGTCCTGCTCGGCGTTGCGCTGGCTTTCTGGCCCGGTTGCGCCTCGACACCCAAGGTCGCCCTCGACCCCGAGAGCCAAGCCTTCTACGAAACGGCCCGGCTGATCATGACAGGGGAGGAGCAGAAGATTTTCAGCCAGCTGCCGGACGCCGAAGCCCGGAAAGAGTTCATCCGAGACTTCTGGGACAAGCGCGATCCCGACCCGGATACTGCGGCCAACGAGTTCAAGGACGAGTTCGACCGCCGGATCGAATACGCCAACAAGCACTTCAAGGAGGGCCGGCCGGGCTGGAAGACGGACAGGGGCCGAATCTATATTTACATGGGCCCGCCCGACAAGTTCGAGGAATTCTTCAGCCATGGAGAGGAGGACGTCCGGGGGTCGATCATCTGGTGGGCCTACTACAACTACAATCTGGGGATCGAATTCGCCGACGAGAGCGGAACCGGCGAGTACCGGATCCGCCGCTATGAAGGGGATTTCTTCGAGGCCATGGAGATCGTCAAACTCGGCCAGGCCGCGACGGGGAACGACGTCTTCCGCAAGAGATACGTCGATTTCAAGCTGACCTACGACGCGGCGTCCCGAAGCCTGGTCGTGACCCTCCCCGCCAACACGCTGAGCTTCAAGGACGAGGCCGGCCGCCTCAACGCGAGCCTGGCCTTCGAATTCTTCCTGTACCAGGCCGAGGGGAACTGGAAGAACAAATTCCAGAAGAGCCAATCCCTCTCCCTGTCCCAGGAGGAGCTGGTCCGGAGCAAGGCCCTGACCTTCAGCTTTCCGGTCGAGCTCGCGGCCGGTTCCTACTACTGCGACGTCATCATCCGGGGCGAAGAGGGCGCCTCGGGCAAGATCCGCAAGATCTTCGAAATCAAGGTGAGATAGACCGCGGGGCGGGTCCCATCCCAGCGGAGCGAGGTTGCTGCCATGAACAAGAAAATCGTCTCTCTCGTCTGCGGAAGCCTGTTGGCGGCGTCGCTGTTCGCCTCGGGCGACAAGGCCGCCAAATCCATCGAGGCCGGCCTCGGCGAGACATACCGGGATTGGCTCAAGCTCGTCACCTACATCATCACCCCCAAGGAAAAGGAGGTCTTCCTGGCCCTCCAGACGGACCGGGACCGGGATTCTTATATCGAAGCTTTCTGGAGGCAGCGGGACCCGACCCCGGGGACGCCCGAGAACGAGTACAAGGATGAGCACCTCAAGCGTTTCGCCTACGCCAATAAAATCTACGGGCGGAGCACGGTCCGGGAGGGCTGGCGGACAGACCGGGGCCGTATTTATATCATCCTCGGACCGCCGGTCTCGATCGAGCGCTTCGAGGTCTCGGCCCATATCGTCCCCTGCGAGGGCTGGTCCTATTACGGCGATCCCGCGAAGGAACTCCCGTCCCTCTTCGTCCTGCTCTTCTTCCAGCGGGGCGGGGTCGGCGAGTACAAGCTCTACGACCCGGTCGCCGACGGCCCGGCCAGCCTTCTCGTCAACAAGCGCGACGTCGATCCCACGGACTACCTCGAGCTTTACGAAAAGATCAAGGAGATGGAGCCGACCCTGGCCGACCTGTCCATTTCCTACATTCCGGGCGAATACAATCCCGATTATTCGCCCTCGCCCCGGAACAGCATCCTGATAGCCGACATCCTCCAGTCGCCCCAGAAAGACATCAACACATCCTACGCGACCCACTTCCTGAACTATAAAGGCATCGTCAGCACGGAGTATCTGACGAACTACATCGAAAGCGACGCGGCCGTCGACATCATCCCCGATCCCCTGATCGGGCTTTCCTTCGTTCACTTCTCGGTCGTTCCCAAGACCGTCTCGCTCGACTACTACAACCCCAAGGAGCGCTACTATTGCGCCTTCCGGCTCGACGTCAGCCTCCGCCAGGGGGAGACGATCCTCTTCCAGTACAACCGGGATTACACCCTCTATTTCAAGGAGGAGGAACTTCCCCGGATCCAGGCCAACGGCCTGGCCATCGAGGATTGTTTCCCGGCCGCGGAAGGGCGCTACAAGATGTCGATCCTCCTCCAGAACGCGGTCGGCAAGGAGTTCTCGGTCGTCGAGAGGGACATCGACGTGCCCGGCGAACCGGCCGCGCCTCATATTTTCGGCCCCTACCTCGGCTACCGGGTCGAAACTTACCCGCGCGACATCCAGCTGCCCTTTAAGGTCTTGGACAGCAAGCTCGCCGTCGACCCCCGGAACACTTACGCCGCGGCCGACCCGGTCACCTTTCTATTCAACCTGTCCCGGTTCGACGAGGGACTGCGCGCCGGCGAGGTCCGGGTCGGCGTCCAGGGGCTGCGCGAGAAGAATCCCGTCCAGAAGTCCTATATCGTCCGGCTCCAGAGTTACCAGCCGAGCCGGATGCTCGGCCTCAGTCAGTCCATCTCGGCTGGCGAGCTCGAGCCCGATTATTACAAGCTGACCCTGACTTGGGTCGACGGGGCGGGAACGGTCCTCGACGAGGCCTCGGCGAACTTCATCGTCACGGCCGAGAAGGCCATGGGTCATCCGGTCTCGAACTCGAAGGCCGTCCCCCTCGCCAACCAATTCCTCTATTTCTACATGCTGGCCCGTCAGTACGACAAGGCTGGCGTCGACGACAAGGCCGAAGCCCACTACGACCGGGCTTTTGCGATGAACCCGGATTACAAGAACGGCGCCCTCTGGTACGCCCAGTTCCTGGTCAAGGTCCGGAAGTACGACAAGGCCCTCGAGCTCGTGGAGCGGATCAAGGACGATCCCCAGAAGGCTTTCGATTACTGGCGGCTGCGCGGGACGGCCCAGATGGAAAAAGGGCTCTATCCCGAGGCCATCGAAAGCTTACTGGCCGGGAACCGGATCTACAACAGCGATACGCAACTCCTGAACGCGCTCGGCTCCTGCTACCAGAAAACGGGTCAGAAGGCCAAGGCCCTCGAGGCGTTCAAAGCCTCCCTGAAGCTCAATCCTTCCCAGCCGGAGGTCCGGAAGCTAGCGGCGGAGATCGAGAAACGTCCCTGACGAGCGATTCGGGATATTTTCCCGCTCGTCAAGGATTACTTGATTTCGAAATCGACCTTCTTTTCGGCCGTCACTCCCGAGACCTTGTCCGTGATCTTGATGGCAAGCGTGTAGAGCCCGACTCCGAGATCCCGCTCTTCCTTGGTCTCGCCCTTATCGGACTTGATGAGGACGGTCTGCTTCAAGGGCAGCGGCTGGGAGACGAGCGGGGAGACGGAAGGCTGATCCTCATAGCGGATGGCCGTCTCTTCGCCCTTTCTAACCTCGTAGCTGATCAGGAGGTCGTATTTCTGCTGGTCGTTGAGCTTGAGGCCGAAGATGAAGAAAAAGATGTCCAGGTTCTCGCCCTGGGCGAAGACGTTCTCCGTTTTGGGCTCCAGCTTGAGGATCGAGTAGGTGAAATAATCCTTGTGGATCTCGGTCCGGGTTTCCGGAGCCTGCATCTGGTCGAAGGACTTGGCGAAGAAGATCGGGGTCGTGTCGATCTGGCCGGCCAGGCCCGCCGGGTTCGGCGTCGCGAACTCGAAATAGCCGGTCCCGATCTTGGACAGATCCTGCGAGGTGACGGCCATGGCCAGCAAGTAACGTCCGGCCGGCAGCGGGTAGCCGAACGAATAGGATTCGACCTTCTCGGGGTCATAGCCCTCGGCGGGCGTCTCGATCGTGGCCGGGACATAGACTTCCTTGATGGTCTGGAGCATCCCGTCCTCGGCGAGCGTCGAGAACCACAGGAAGACGTTGAATTTGGCCTCGAGAGAAGCGGGCGCGGCCGCCGGCTGGGCCTGTTCGGGCGCGGTGGGAGCGGCCGGGACGACGGCGGTGGGCGCGTAGTTCAGGTCCGCGTTCTTAACTTTAAAATAGATGATGTTGTGGAGGCTGTCCCGGGCCGGAAGGTACAGATGCCGGGCAAAGCTGAAAGGGATATCCTGACGGCCCTGCCGGGTCAGCAAGCCTTCCTGAAGGACGGCCTTGACCTGCTTGGGGATATAGACCCGCTGCTGTTCGGGCTGGGCTTTGCCTTTGTCCTGGGCGAAGAGCCCGTTCGTTCCGATGACGACGAGGACGAACGCCACGATCAGGACTGCCGCGATTCCGTATCTCGTTTTCATATTTCCTCCTCTATTCTGCTCACCTTTAGGCATCTGCGGATCGTCCTCTCTCTCGCAATCCCAGGATGTCTATCGGCAAAGCAACATCTTAACAGAATTCCCGGCTTTTTTTCAAGGTTTTCGAGTAATGATTTCAATCCCCTTCGCGGGATTCCACGGACGTTTGATAGTTGGAATTCGGGGGACACACGACTTAATTCCCGAGTGGAGTTAATCTTTTCATGTCTCGCGACGAATTAAGTCGTGTGTCCCCCGAATTCCACGCTCTAGGCATTCATGTACTCATGAACCGTTTCCGGTTCATGAGTACTGGCGCTCCAATGAGCATTAGTCCGTGGAGCTTCGGCCGGGGAGCAGCCTTGCAGCACTCATACTAAGCCGAAAACGGCTTAGTATGGGTGTCGAGGGGTTGACTTCAGCGGCTGATATGGAGCCGCGCTTAGCGGCGGATGGGTTGATACTTGCGAACGGCGCTCTGGTGGTCGCGGAAGGACGCGCTGAAGACGTGGCTGCCGTCGTTCCGGGACACGAAGTAGAGAAAGCGAACATCGGCCGGGTCGAGGGCGGCCTCGAGCGAGTCGCGGCCCGGGTTGCAGATCGGGCCGGGCGGCAGCCCCGGGCGGAGGTAACTGTTGTAAGGGCCGGGCGACTCCAAATCGCGGCGCCGGAGGTTCCCCGTGAAGCGCCCCTCCTCCTTGAGGGCGTAGATGATGGTCGGGTCGCAGTCAAGCTTCATCCCGATCCGGAGCCGGTTCTGGAAGACGGCCGAGACGAGCCGTTTCTCGGCCGGGAGCGAGGTTTCTTTCTCGATCAGGGACGCCAGAGTCACCGCTTCCCGGACCGTCATCCCCAGGCGCCGGGTCCGAGCCTGGAAGCCGGCGTCGAAGACGGACCTGAACCTTTCGACCATGGCCTTCACGATCTCGGGGGCTTCCGAGCCTTTCGGATAGAAGTAGGTTTCGGGATAGAGGTATCCTTCGAGGCTCCGGGCCTTCGGGTCCAAGTCGGCGATGAGCGAGACGTCGCGGGCCGCGCTCAGGAATTCGGCGGCCCTCCACGATCCTTGGGCTTCGAGCATGGCGGCCGTTTCCCGGGCGGTCAATCCTTCGGGAACCGTGAAGGAGCGGAGATGGACCTTGCCCTCGACCATGTCCAGGAGCGCGCGTTTTACGGTGAGGGGCGCTTTCCAGCTGTATTCGCCGGCTTTGATCCGGCGCGGAGCGAAGAAAATCCTGTAGGCGGCGAGAAGCGGCCCCGTCCGCTCGACGAAGCCTTCCTTCTTGAGCCGAAAAGCCACGGCCCCGACCCCGTTTCCCTTCGAAACCTCGAACAGGATCGGATCGGACCGGAGGCGGAGCGGAGCGTAGAGGCCGCGGATGACCCAGACGGCGGCGAAGAAGACGGCGGCCTGGGCGAACAGCAAGAGGACGGCCAGGGCTCTACGGATCATGGGAAGCGCGCTTGCTCTCGATGTAGGCGGACAGGATGATGGCGGCCGCGACCTGGTCTTTGAGGCCCTTCTGGGACTCGCTCCGGACGTTCTGGCGGCGGAGGACGGCCAGGGCTTCCCGCGTCGTCAGCCGCTCGTCCCAAAAGATAATGGGACGACCGGCGGTCTCCTCGAGCCAGACGGCGAACTCCCGCGTCTTCTCGGCGCGCGTCCCCGAGCTTCCGTCCATACGCAGCGGAATGCCGATGACGATTTCGGCGATCTGGTAGTGCTCGACCAGTTCCCGGAAATAGCGGCGGTTGTCCTCGTCCTTGGCCTTGAGCCGGTAGCTGGCGAAGGGGTGGGCCGCGATGCCCATCGGGTCGGTCATGGCCAGGCCCAGCGTCCGGTCGCCGTAGTCGACGCCGAGGGTCCTCATGGCGAGCGCCTGTCGACCCGCCGTTTCTTGGCGCGATGCCGTTCGAGGCCGAGCCGGATAAGCTCCTCGACCAGGGCCGCGAAGGGGAGGCCGGTTGCCTCCCAGAGCCGCGGATACATGCTGATCGTAGTGAATCCCGGAATCGTGTTGATCTCGTTGACGTACAGGCGGTTCGTGCCGTCCTCCAGGAAGAGGTCGACCCGGGCCAGGCCGGCGCAGTCCACGGCCCGGAAGGCCTCGACGGAGAGTCGGCGCACCTCCTCGGTCAGCTGAGGCGCGAGGGGAGCCGGCACCTTGAATTCGGTCCGGCCGTCGACGTATTTGTCGTCGTAGTCGTAAAACTCCCGGTGGGGGACGAGCTCGCCCGGAAGCGACGCCCGCGGCTCGTCGTTGCCCAAGACGCTGCATTCGAGTTCGCGACCCCGGACGCCCTGCTCGACGATGATCTTCCGGTCGTAGGCGAAGGCCGCTTCGAGGGCTTTCCCGGTCCCGCCCCAATCCTTGACCTTGCTGATGCCGACGCTCGACCCTAGGTTGCCGGGCTTGACGAACAAGGGGAGCCGGAAGCCGTCCCGGATTCGGCCGAGGACCGCTTCGGGTGACATTCGCCATTCCATTTCCATAAGCACGATATGGTTTACGATCGGCAAGCCCCGCGCGGCAAACAGGGTCTTCATGACGGCCTTGTCCATGCCGACAGCCGAAGCCAGCACGCCCGCCCCGACGTAGGGGACGTCGGCCATTTCGAGGAGGCCCTGGACCGTTCCATCCTCTCCATAGGGGCCGTGGAGGATGGGGAAGTAAATGTCGGCCTTGAAGGCGGCCGGAATGGCCCTATTGGCCCAGGGCAGGAACGAGCGGGCGGCCTTGAGCCGGGAAGGCGGCGCGGAAGGGGATTCGACCCGCCCCCAGCGGCCGTCCCGGGCGATGAAGATCGAAACGACCTTGAATCGCCGCGGGTCGAGGTGCTCGAAGACGGCCGCGGCGGACTTCAGGGAGACTTCGTGCTCGGCGGACCGCCCCCCGAAGAGGAGGCCGACGACCGTCTTCCGGCGCTTTTCTGACATGAACCCTGCTTTCTCCGGCTATTGTACAGAATCCCATCAAGCAGGGTCAAACCGGAATTCAGGGGACAAACCGGAATTCTGGGGACACACGACTTAATTCCAGACTAAGCGTATTTATTGAAACTTGGATTTGAATTAAGTCGTGTGTCCCCTGAATTCCTTGATCTGAAGCGCAAAATGCAGGTTTGACCCTAATCTTGTCTTTGATTTTCTTGACACGGGCGCGGAGACAAAACTATAATGACTTCAAAGGTGATAAACGCTGAATCCGCGAAAGAGGTAAGACCATGAAAAAAAGGACAGCCCTCTGTTCAGTCCTGAGCCTGACGGCGGCGATTCTGGTCCTGGCTTTGTCGGTCCC
Source organism: Candidatus Aminicenantota bacterium (assembly GCA_963702005.1). Taxonomy (GTDB): domain Bacteria; phylum Acidobacteriota; class Aminicenantia; order Aminicenantales; family JAFGBC01; genus JAFGBC01. The sequence continues at coordinate 52,716 of OY969696.1, read as the reverse complement.
GATCGTATCCGCGCAGGAAAGCCCGATCGAGAAAGCGAAGCGCGAGCATAAGACTTTCAAGCTCCTCGGCAACGCGGACCTCTACTGTTCGTTCTTCCTCCTTGGCCGCACGCGTCCCGAAATCAAGATTCTTGCGGCCGAGCATGGCGAGGAGAAGGTCCTGCTGACCGACGCCGACCTGTGTTTCATCAACCGGGGGTCGAAGGGCGGGGTCGCGGTCGATCAGCTGTTCCTGATCGTGGAAGTCGGTTCCGATGTCGTCGATCCCGTCTCAGGCGCCAACCTGGGAGCGATCGGCCTCAAGCGGGGCCGGGCGCGGGTCGTCGCCGTCGATGAGACCCGGGCGACCGTCCGTCTCGAAAAATCCTGCGGGCAGGTCATGGTCGGCTATTACCTGGTCCCCTTCTCGGAAGGGGCCATCCTGCAGGGCCAGGATCAGGGCTACGAGCCGGCCCCGGCCGAGGGCGAGGGCGTCAGCGGCCGAGTCATTTACCTCATCGACACGCTGGAACAAGCCGCGACCGGGTATTGGGTCCTCATCAACTTGGGGACCGAGAACGGCGTCACGGTCGGCCGGCAGCTTGTCGCCTTCCGCCGCGTCCAGGGGGATGTTCCCCGCCAGGCCATCGCCAACCTGGTCGTCATCGACGCCGGCCCGACCACGGCCACCCTGAAGGTCCTGTCCGCGAAGGATGTCCTCCGCCTCGGGACCGAAGTTCAAACCAGGGAAGGCCCGGCGGCGAAATAGCCGAAGCGAAAGTCCCGCCCTCGCCCGTCCGCGGCCTTGACCCGTTCGCCGAGGCCACCCAGCCTTGCAGTCCTCATACTAAGCCGTTTCCGGCTTAGTATGGGTGTCGAGGGGTTGACCCATTCGCCGAGGCTCAGGGTTACCCCTATACAAGCCCCCGCTGATAGCCGGGGGTCGAGGGGTTGACAGGATGGGCCGTTTTTGTTAGCTTAAGCCGGTATTCGGATGAGGTTTCATCGAGAGCGGGCGTAGTTCAGTGGTAGAACGTCTGCTTGCCATGCAGAAGGTCGTGGGTTCAAGTCCCATCGCCCGCTCCAGCTTTCCGTCATGAATAAGGCGCGGTACCCAAGTGGCTAAGGGAGAGGTCTGCAAAACCTCGATTCGCCGGTTCGAGTCCGGCCCGCGCCTCCACTGTCCTTTTGCGAGGGCGAGCGATGAATGGTTGACGGACCCGGGGGCCGTTTCCAGTTGACCCGTTCGCCGAAGCTCAGGGTCACCCTGAACGACCCGCGCCATATGGCTTGGGGTCGAGGGATTGACAGGGTCCGTCCAAAAAAGGTATAAAGGCCTTGAAATTATCCCAAAGGAGGAAGGAATGGAATTAGTATCGAGAGCACAGGCCATTCTGCTTAAGCCCAAGGAAGAATGGGTCAAGATCAAAGGCGAATCGACCACGGTCGCCCAGCTTTTCACCTCCTACGCCGTTCTCCTCGCCGCCATCCCGGCCATCGCCCAGTTCATCGGGTTCGGCTTGATCGGGATGCGAATCCCCTTTTACGGCATGTTTCGGTTCGGGCTGGGGACCTCCCTCGCCCGGGCCGTGGTCTTCTATGTCTTCTCGCTGGTCTCGGTCTACCTGTTCGGGTTCATCATCAACGCCCTGGCGCCCAGCTTCGGCTCGACCCAGAACATGAACAACGCCATGAAGCTGGCCATCTACAGCATGACACCGATGTGGGTCGCCGGCGTCCTGTACATCATTCCGGCGCTCGGCATTCTAGTCATCCTGGCCAGCCTCTACGGGCTCTACGTTCTCTACTTGGGCTTCGCGACGCCCCTGATGGATACGCCCAAGGACAAGGTCATGATCTACCTCGTCGTCAGCATCGTCGTCGTGATCGTCCTGTCCTTCGTCGTCAACCTCATCATCGGCGCCATCTTCATCTTCCGGCCGGGGCTGTAATCTCGGCCGCGATATCGCGGAACGCCTTGTCCGGCGAGGGGGAGGCCGTGATCGGCCGTCCGATGACCAGGTAGTCCGCCCCCAACGCGACCGCCCGAGCGGGCGTCATGATCCGTTTCTGATCGTGAACGTCCGCGCCGGCCGGCCGGATGCCCGGGGTCACGATCAGGAGACTCGTCCCGAACTCCCGGCGGACGGCCTCGATCTCCAGGGGCGAGCAAACGACTCCATCCAAGCCGGCCGCCTTGGCCAGCGCGGCCAGCCTTACAACCTGGTCCATGACTTTCCCCGCGAACCCGACCTCTTGAAGCTCCGCGTCCCTGAGGCTGGTCAGGACCGTGACGCCCAGCAGCAACGGCTTGGGCTTTCCTGTTTTCGCGGCCTCGTCGGCCGCGGCTTTAGCGGCTTCGGCCATCATCTCCCTTCCGCCCGAGGTATGAATGGTCATCATCCACGCCCCAAGCCTCAGCCCGGACCGGACGGCCTCGGCGACCGTGTTGGGGATGTCGTGGAGCTTGAGGTCGAGGAAGACCTTCTTCCCCAGCCCCTGGATGTCTTTGAGCAAAACCGGGCCCTCGGCCGTGTAGAGCTGGAGCCCGACCTTAAACAGGACGGCGCTCTCGAGCGTCCGGACCAGGGTCAGCCCTTCGTCCTTGTTCTTGACGTCGAGGGCGATGATGACGCGCTCCGCGGCAGGGACTTGAGTCATGGCTCTTCCTTTCCCGATGAGAACGGCCCTTCTATATTTTGACGGTCCCGACGACGTCTTCCAGCCGCTCGATGCCTTTCCCGCGGCAGATGTCCTCGACCTCGCCCAGGATGCGGAGGCAGGCGTCGGGATCGACCAGGTTGGCCGTCCCGACCTGGACGGCGCGGGCGCCGGCGATCATGAATTCGAGGACGTCCGCGCCCGACCAAATCCCTCCCATCCCGATGACCGGAACCTTGACCCGCGAGGCGACCTGGCAGACCATCCGGAGGGCGATCGGCTTGATGGCGGGCCCGCTCAGTCCGCCCATGACGTTCCCGAGCTTGGGGCGCCGCGTCTCGATGTCGATGGCCATGGCCAGGAAGGTGTTGACCAGGGCCACGGCGTCCGTCCCCGCCTCCTGGGCGGCCAGGGCGATCTCGACGATATCGGTCACGTTGGGGGAGAGCTTGGTGATGACGGGGCGGCGGCTCGCCCGCTTGACCTTGCGGACGATGGCCCGGGTGCTTTCGGGGCTGGTGGCGGGGCAGGCCCCGTCCTTTTTGACGTTGGGGCAGGAGATATTGAGCTCGTAGGCGGCGATCCCCTCCCGGGCGTTGAGGAACTCCACGACACGGACGTACTCCTCGTCGGAGCCGCCGCAGACATTGACGATGACGGCCGTCTTCAGGGTCTGAAGCTTGGGGAGGACCTTGTCGGCGAAAGCCTCGACCCCGATTCCCTGGAGTCCGATGGCGTTGATAACCCCGGCCGCCGTCTCGACCAGGCGGGGCGGCGGATTGCCCTCGCGCGGTCCGTAGTGGAGGCCCTTGACGACAAATCCGCCCAGCCGGTTGAGGTCGAGGAAGGGCTCGAACTCAAGCCCGTAGCCAAAGGTCCCGCTCGCGGCCAGGATCGGATTCTTGAGCTTGAGGAAGCCGAGGTCGATCGAGAGGTCGCTCATGGCGACTCCTTCTCCCAAACGACGGACTCGGCCGGGAAGACCGGGCCGTCCTCGCAGATCTTGACCCATTCCGGCTTGCCCTCGACGCGGACCCTCTGGACGCAGCCCCAGCAGGCCCCGAAACCGCAGCCCATCCGGCTCTCGAGCGAGAGCTCGGCGGACAGGGTCCGGGCGCGGGCGAGCCGGGCGACGGCCTCGAGCATCGGGTCGGGGCCGCAGGCGAAGATCATGGTCGGCGCGGATTTCCCAGCCTCCTCCTCCAGGGCGGCCGTTACGAATCCCTTACGTCCCACGGTCCCGTCGTCGGTCGTCACGATGAGGTCGAAGGCCTCGTCGCGGAGGCGCGCGGCGAGCGGGACGTCGTCCTTGGTCCGGCCGCCGTAGAGGATTTTTACCGAAGCGCCCAGGGCCCGGAGCTCCCAGGCCAGGAAGTAGAGGGGCGCGATGCCGCGGCCGCCGCCGACGGCGATAACCGGCTTCCCTGCCAGGCAGGGATCGACGCTGAATCCCTTGCCGAGCGGGCCGAGGATATCGAGCGTCTCGCCCGGCTTTTTGCGGGCGAGGAGCGCGGTCCCGACGCCGGCGACTTTGAAAAAGACGCCGAGGGTTCTATCCTTCCGGGAGTGGATCCCGAGCGGGCGGCGCAGCAAGGGATAAGGTTCGTCAGCGACCTTGATCATCAGGAACTGGCCGGGCCGGGCCAGGGCCGATACGGCCGGGGAGTCGAAGGTCAGGAGAAAGTAATCCCCCCAGCTTTCCTTGCCGACGATCCTGGGCTCCGAGTCTTTGAACATGGCAGCGTTGCCTTGCCGCGACAGAACATAACAAAAAAGGGGGACGCTTGGCAACCCTTATTCGAAGAGCGCGGATCCGAGGTCCCAACATAAACTTAAGTAATTGATAATAATTTAAATACAAAACCGGACGGGTTCGGAATGGCCGGGAATGGCCGTTGACATCCCGGCGGAATTTGGCACATAATCAACTCTCGCCTTATTCGGAACAGGAGGCCTCATCCATGAATATCTCCCTCCGCGGGCAAATGATCCAGGCGTCCCCGATCCGTAAGCTCAAGCCCTACGCCGATCAGGCCCTGGCCAAGGGCGTTCACATCTATTTTCTCAACATCGGCGACCCCGATGTCCCGACCCCCCAGCCCGTCTTCGAAGCCTTCCGCTCCTTTAAAGATCCCGTCCTGAGCTACGGGCCGGCTCAAGGGTTCAAGGAACTCCATACGGCCATGTGCGACTATTTCGCCGACTACGGCATTCGGCTCGTCCCCGACAACATCCTGATCACGACGGGCGGTTCGGAAGCCATCTTGTTCGCCTTCAATGTCGTGGCCGACCCGGGCGATGAGATCATCGTCTTCGAGCCCTTCTACACGAATTACAACGGCTACGCCTACTTCGCGAACGTCAAGCTCGTTCCGCTGACCCTGCGCGGCGAGGACGGGTTCCGGCTGCCCTCGGAGAAAGAGATCGAAGCCAAGATCACGAAAAGGACGCGGGCCATCCTCATCTGCTCGCCCAACAACCCGACCGGGACCGTCTACACGGCCGAGGAGCTCGAGCGAGTCGTCCGCCTGGTCAAGAAGCACGGCTTGTATTTGATCGGAGACGAGGTTTACAAGGAGCTCGTCTATGACGGGCTCATCCATAAGAGCATCCTCGAGTACAAGGAGGTCGAGGACCGGACGATCGTCGTCGACAGCATCTCCAAGAGGTTTTCCTGCTGCGGGGCGCGGATCGGGGCCCTGATTACGCGGAGCAAGGACATTTACCAGGCCGCCCTCAAGTTCGCCCAAGCCCGGCTCTGCCCGCCCTCGGTCGAGCAGAGGGCCGCCATCGCCGCCTACAAGATGGGGCTTAAATATTTCGACCCGGTCCGGGTCGAGTACCAGCGGCGGCGGGACGTCCTCTACGAGGGGCTCAAGGCGATTCCGGGCGTCTCCCTCTACAAGCCGCAGGGCGCCTTCTACATGATCGTCAAGATCCCGGTCAAGGACGTCGAGCACTTCGTGATCTGGATGCTGACCGACTTCAGCCACGAGAACCAGACCGTCATGGTCGCCCCCGCCGAAGGTTTCTACACGACGCCGGGCAAGGGGCGGGACGAGATGCGCATCGCCTACGTCCTTAAAGAAGAGGACCTCAAGAAGGCCGTCGTGGCCTTCCGGGCCGGGCTGGAGAAGTACAAGACCCTTCATCCTTGACGGACCGTGGATTGGAGAAAGACCGCTAAAGAGCTCTCCGCGATCGTCTCGATAGCCCTCCTCCCGGCCGTCCTCTTCAACTTGGGATTGATCCGGCGCGAGCTGAGGGGGGATTTCGCCGAAAGCCTGATTCTTCCGGCGGGAACGCCGGGGGTCACCTTCATCGGTTTAGCCGAGGCCGGGGACTTGTTCCAAAGCGGGGCCGCCCTGTTCGTCGACAGCCGTCCCCGCGATGAATACGGAGAGGGCCACGTCCCCGGCGCGAAGAGCGTCCCGCTCAAAAAGGCGGAGGAGAACGCAGCCCTGGCCACGCCCGGGGCGCTGGGAATCGCCCCAAACCATCCTTTGGTCGTCTACTGCAACGGGGGGGACTGCCAGACGAGCATCCTTTTAGCGCGCATCCTACATGAGGCCGGATTCACGGCCATCAAAATTTTCCAGGGCGGCTGGGCGGAATGGCTGACGGCCGGCTTCCCGGTCGAGGTGGGAAGTGATCCGGAATAAGGCGGTCCTTTGTATTTTCCGCCTTATCGTGGGCGGCATATTCGTCTGGTCGGCCGTTCTTAAAATCCGGGACCCGCTCGGCTTCGCCCAGAATATCGCCAACTACCGGGTCGTCGGCAACACGATCGCCTTCTGGGTCGCGGTCGTCCTGCCCTGGCTCGAGCTTACGGCGGGAGTTCTCCTCATCGTCGGACTCTGGCGGAGGACGAACGCACTCCTTCTATCCTTGATGCTGGCGGGGTTCATCATCCTGGTCGCGGTGACCATCGCCCGGGGGATCGACGTCGACTGCGGCTGCTTCGGGAGCCTAAGCCGGAAAGCCGACCTGGGGCTCATCCTTCAGGACGCGGCCCTGCTATTTATGTCTCTAACGGTCTGGCTGTCGAACGCGGGAAAGCCTAATCCAGCTTGAACTCGTAATCGGCCGTGCAGTTGTAGTTCGTGGAATGGACGCTGACGAGTTCGGGATTCTGATCTCCGATGCAGAGCCGGTAGGGCTTGCCCGAAACGAACTCGACTCCGGGCTTGGCTTTAAGGACCACGGTGTAAGACGGCTCCTCGCCTTTGGTCGTGGGAAACCATCCCTCGGCCAGCGGCGTGTTGCCGTCCAGGACGAGATGGTAGAGATGATCCTGGCGGAACTTGACCCGGACCTCGAACTCAATCTCGGTCGCGGTATGGCGGACGACCCGGAAGTACTCGGCCGGGACCGTTTTCCCGTGGTAATAATTCATGGCGGCCGAGGAGTGGCTGGCGGCGCAGGAGACAAGCCCGCCGATCAGGATACATGCGATCGCGGCGAAATAGATTTTTTTCATCTTAGGCTCCTTTTGTCTTTCGTCCCTCGGCTCCAATTATCCCTGAACGGAAAAGTTAATGTCAATCTTCCGTTAGGGATGAGTTGAATAAAATATTATATAATACCCGCGAACGCTTGAGCGCAACCGCCCATGACAACCTCGACGAGCGGCAAAATTTATCTTTCCGTCGTCGTCCCCGCCTATAACGAGGAGGGCCGGATCGGCCCGACCCTGGCCCGAGTAAGGGAATATCTCGAAGGCCAGGCTTATACGAGCGAGATCGTCGTCGTCGACGACGGCAGCCGGGACCGGACCGCGCTCCAGGCCGAGGACGCCCTCCTCGGGACGCCCGGCGCCCGGGTTCTGAGGCGATCCGTCAACCGGGGGAAAGGCTTCTCGGTCAGGGAGGGAGTTCTCGCGGCCCGCGGAGCCTTCGTCCTGTTCACGGACGCGGACCTCTCGACCCCGATCGAGGAGATCGCCAAATTTTGGCCGAGGATCGAGGAAGGCTGCGACGTCGTCATCGGCTCCCGGGCCCTTCCCGGTTCCGATATTCAGGTCCGCCAGAACCCCGTCCGGGAGCTTATGGGAAAAACCTTCAACCTGTTCGTCCGCCTCCTTCTCCTCCGGGGCATCCCAGACACTCAGTGCGGGTTCAAGCTCTTTCGGCGGGCTGCCGCCCTGGACCTTTTCTCCCGCCTCCGGACTCCCGGATTCGCCTTCGACGCCGAAGTCCTTTATTTATGCCGCGAGTCCGGATACCGAATCGGCCAGGTTCCGATCGTCTGGCGGCATTCCGCCCCGAGCCGGGTCCGCATCGTCCGGGGCGCGGCCGGGATGCTCGGGGAGCTCCTCCGCATCAAGCTCCGCCGCCGATAGGGGTCATGGGCGCGCTTGCATTTTATCCGACTTCCGGGTAAACTCACTTAGTTTATCCTCACTTAGGAGCTTCTATCATGGCTAAAAAATACGTGTACTTCTTCGGCGCCGGCAAGGCCGAAGGCAATAAAGACATGAAGGCCCTGTTGGGCGGCAAGGGCGCCAACCTGGCCGAGATGGCCGGGATCGGTCTTTCCGTTCCCCCCGGATTCACGGTTTCGACCGAAGGTTGCAGCCTTTTCTATAAGAGCAAGAAGAAGATTCCGGAGGCCGTCAGGCGGGAGGTCGCGAAGAACTTGAAGAAGCTGGAGAAAGCGGCCGGGCAGGGCTTCGGCGATCCCAAGAACCCCCTCCTTGTTTCCGTCCGCTCCGGCGCCCGGGCCTCGATGCCGGGCATGATGGACACGATCCTGAACCTGGGGCTGAACGAGACGACGGCCGCGGCCCTCGTCGCCAAGACCGGGACCGCGCGGTTCGTCTACGACTCCTACCGCCGGTTCGTCCAGATGTACGGCGACGTCGTGCTCGGCTTGAAGCCGGTCCACAAGGACGACATCGACCCGTTCGAGGCCATCATCGAGCGTAAGAAGATCGAGCGCGGCCTCAAGAACGACACCGACCTGACTGCCGACGACCTCAAGGACCTCGTCGTCCGCTTTAAGGCCGCCATCAAGGAGACGACCGGCCACGAATTCCCCGAAGATCCGATGAAACAGCTCTGGGGCGCGATCGGGGCGGTCTTCGGCTCTTGGGACAACGAGCGGGCCGTCGCCTATAGGAAGCTCTACGACATCCCCGATTCCTGGGGCACGGCCGTCAACGTCCAGCTGATGGTGTTCGGCAACATGGGGAACGACTCCGGCACCGGGGTCGCCTTCACCCGCGACGCGGCCACCGGCGAGAACACCTTCTACGGCGAGTATCTGATGAACGCCCAGGGCGAGGACGTCGTGGCCGGCATCCGGACGCCGCTCCCGATCTCCGACCTCCGCACGGACGACCCCAAGGCCCATGCCCGGCTCGAGAGGATCCGGCACATTCTGGAGAAGCACTTCCGGGACATGATGGACATCGAATTCACCATCCAGCAGGGCATGCTGTACATGCTCCAGTGCCGGGTCGGCAAGCGGACCGCCTTCGCCGCGATCAAGATCGCCGTCGACATGGTGGAGGAGAGACTCATCACGGAGAAAGAGGCCCTGGCCCGCATCGAGCCCGACCAGCTCAACCAGCTCCTCCGGCCGATCTTCGACCCCGCCGAGAAGGAGGGCGCCGTCAAGTCCGGACGCCTCCTGGCCAAGGGCCTCAACGCCGGCCCGGGCGCCGCCACCGGCCGGATCGTGTTCAACTCGGTCGACGCCGAGGCCTGGGCGAAGCGGGGCGAGAAGGTCATCTTGACCCGGATCGAGACCTCGCCCGAGGACATCAAGGGGATGAACGCGGCCGAGGGGATCCTGACCGCCCGCGGCGGCATGACCTCGCATGCGGCCCTGGTCGCCCGTCAGATGGGGAAAGTTTGCGTTGCCGGGTGCGGCGACCTGATCATCGACTACGTCCGGCGCGTGATGGCCGTGAAGGGCAAAACCGTCAAGGAAGGCGACTGGGTCTCGATCGACGGGACGACCGGCCAGGTCATCGAGGGCAAGATCAATACCCGACCTTCGGAAGTCCTTCAGGTTCTGATCGAGAAGACGCTCGACCCGGCCAAGGCCCCTGTTTACCGGACCTTCGCCAAGGTCATGACCTGGGCGGATCAATTCCGGACGCTCAAGATCCGGACCAACGCCGACCAGCCCGATCAGTCGGCCAACGCCGTGGCCTTCGGCGCGCAGGGGATCGGCCTGTGCCGGACCGAGCACATGTTCTTCGGCGAGGGCAAGATCGGCCCGATGCGGGAGATGATCCTGGCCGATACTCTCGACGAGCGCAAAGCCGCCCTGGCCAAGCTCCTGCCGCTCCAACGGAAGGATTTCACCGGCATCTTCGAAGTCATGGACGGCCGCCCGGTCACCATCCGGACGATCGACCCGCCCCTCCATGAGTTCCTCCCCCACGAGGAGAAGGAACAGCGGGCGCTGGCGGCCGAGATGGGCATCGCTTACGAGAAGGTCCGCGAACGCGTCGACTCCCTCCACGAATTCAACCCGATGCTGGGCTTCCGCGGCTGCCGCCTGGGCATCATCTATCCCGAGATTACCGAGATGCAGGCCCGGGCCATCTTCGAAGCCGCCGCCCAGACGAAAAAGAAAGGGATCGAGGTCGAGCCCGAAGTCATGATTCCGTTGGTCGGCCACGTCAAGGAACTGGCCGACCAGGAGAAGATCGTCCGCCGGACGGCCGAAGCCGTCATGAAGGAGCAGGGCGTCCAGTTCAAGTACCTGGTCGGGACGATGATCGAGATCCCGCGCGGGGCCATCACGGCCGACGAGATCGCGGCCGTGGCCGAGTTCTTCAGCTTCGGGACGAACGACCTGACCCAGACGACCCTCGGCGTCAGCCGCGACGACGCCGGCCGCTTCCTGATTCCCTACGTTGCGAAAGAAATCTACGCCAAGGACCCGTTCGAGGTCATCGACCGGGACGGCGTGGGCCAGCTCATGCGGACGGCCGTGGAGAGAGGGCGCAAGACGCGGCCGACGCTCAAGATCGGCATCTGCGGCGAGCACGGCGGCGAGCCGTCGAGCGTCGAGTTCTGCCACCTGATCGGCCTGAACTACGTCAGCTGCTCGCCCTTCCGGGTGCCGATCGCGCGCCTGGCCGCGGCCCGCGCGGCCCTTGCGAATCCGCCGTCGGGAACCCCAAAGCCCGCGAAGAAGGCGGCGCCGGCAAGAAGGGGCGCGAAGAAATCCGCGAAAAAAGCCTCCCGCAAGCGCTTGTAGACAGCGAGAGAAGCGTCGGTTTTATTCATACTCCGAATGGATTGACCGTTTCCCCGTTACTGCCTCGATTATTCTAATATTAATGGGAATGGCTTCGTTCTTCTCTGGATTATAGCGTTCTATTACGTAATCCGACAACTTCTTCTTATCAATTTTATCTAATATAATTTTTCCATCTTTTCTTTCAAAGTAAAAATATAAAGCTTCCTGAGTCAGCAAATACTTTTTACATTTTGGGCAATTTATCCTTACGATTCTTGTTTTATCAAAATATTCCTCTCGTTGTGCTTGTTCGTTGCAGAGATAACAGTTGATGATTTTTGCTTCCATTTTGAACCTCCCCTTATTATAAATTATAATAAAATGGTTAATATACCGTCAAGGTTGTAGCGGATTTTCATTCTTGACAGCGATCAGGATGCCACCGTATAGTCGTCTCAGCAGAGAGGCCGCTGAGTCTTTATTGAACCGGAGTCAGCGTGCCGCCGCAGTGAAGAAATGCCTTGAGGATTGAGGAGGGACGCATGAAATTGAGAATCCTCGTTTTATCTATGGTGTTGCCGTCGTTGGCTTTTATTTCTTCAGCCGCCGGATTGGCTCCGGACCGGGCGTCCGCCTGGAAGGCGATCGGCCCTCCGGGCGGAAGGATTAATGCCATCGCGATTCATCCCGCCAATGCAAACACGGTCTTCTGCGGCACCGCCGGAGGCATCTTCAGGACGACGACCGGAGGCGGATCCTGGCAGCCCGTCGGCCGGACCATCGTCTATCCCGAGATCCGTTGCTTCGCGACCAGTCGGACCAGCCCGGGAACGATCTATGCCGGGACCTCCAACGGAATTTACAAGAGCACGAACGCCGGAACGGGCTGGGCGCCCGCCAACGGATCGCTGCTTGCCCAACGGGCGATCCTGTCCGCGGCCGTCCATCCATCCTCGGCCAACACCGTGTTTGCGGGGTCCAGCGGCCACGGCATCTATAAAACGACAAACGGCGGCGTGACCTGGACCTGGATGAGCAACGACCTGTCCTACAAGGACATCTGGCAACTCGTAATCGATCCCTCCCATCCCAAGATCATGTACGCCGGTGTCGGCAGCGAGGGTCTTTACAAGAGCACGAACGGCGGCGCGACCTGGACCTTTACGGGAAAGGCCGGCTTTACCTATGAGTTCGCGATCGATCCCTTAAATTCCAAGATTCTTTATCTCGTCGCCGATGGCTTCTGGAAGAGCGCGGACGGCGGCGCGACCTGGACAGCGATCAGTGTCGGTTCTATGGTTATGGCCCTGGCGCTCGACCCCAAGCTGTCCGGCGTTCTCTATGCGGGAACCTACGACATGGGCGTCTATAAGAGCACGGACGGCGGCGCGACCTGGATGGCCACAAACGCGGGATTGACCGGCCTCGAAGTCCGGAAAATCGCCGCAGCCCGATCGGTGTCCACCACGATCTATGCCGGGACGCTCGTGGACGGCACCTTCAGGAGCAGAGACGGAGGCGCTAACTGGACGGCCGCGGGGAAGGGGTTGAACGCCCTGGACATCAAGGAGATCGCCTTCGACGGTCAAACGGCCGGGATCCTCTACGCGGCCTGCAGCCCGGGCGTGTATAAGGGCACGAACGGCGGCTCGAGCTGGAAGAACATCACGCCGCCCAACGGCAGAGGCGGGGAGGTTCGGGCCGTGGCCGTCCATCCTAAAAATCATCTCACAGTTTATGTGGCCTTCGGGTCAATCGGAGTCCACAAGAGCACCGACGGCGGCCAGACCTGGAAGGCCGTCGGGCTGGATTTCATGAGTATCGTCGACATGGCCATCGACCCCGTCCAGAACGACAGGATCTTCGTCGCCGTCTGGGATAAGGGGATCTACCGGAGCGCCAACGGAGGCGGAAGTTGGACCAATATCGGCCTCAAGACTAAAAGCCCGGGGCGGGTCGTGTTCGATCCTTCGTCGCCGGGCACGATCTATGCGGCCACGGTGGACGGCGTCTACCGGGGCACCGCGACGGGAACGACCTGGACGTCCGCCGGGTTGAAGACTTACAACGTCTATAACCTGACAATCGACCCGAACGGCGTGATGTACGCCGGGACCGGCGGCTCCGGGGTCTTTAAAAGCACGGACCACGGCGCCCACTGGACGGAGGCTAACGTGGGAATCCCCAGCTGCCGTTACATCGATGCCTTCGCCGTCAATCCCAAGAACACCCAGGACCTCTACGCGGACGTATCGAACCTCGGAGTCTATAGGAGCAAGGACGGGGGCGCGAGCTGGACCTATTTCGGCGGGGGACTCTGTCCTCAGGTCATGGTCTTCAGCCTGGTCTTCGACCCCAAGGATTCGGCGACACTTTACGCGGGAACTCAAGGGGCGGGCATCTATAAGGTCATACCGGGGAGCTGAGGCCGGACCCGGCGCCGACGATTCTTTTCTTGGGACGGAAAATCCCGGAAGGAAGGCCTCTTCGTCCGCCCGCAAAAAGCGCGGGCCGGCTCTCTCCGCCCCCTTCGCCACCCCGATTGGACTTCCCTTCCGTCCGGCGGTTTATCGCGCCCCGGGGGCCGGCCAGGCGGAATGCTGTCTTGCCGACCTCATCGTCATTGAACCTCCCGGAAATTTCAACTCCTGCGGCGTTGACATTTATTCGAGGGTGGGGATATAGTAATTTGAAAGACGTGGGGTACTTTTCCTCCGGAATCTTGGACCCGAGGAGGGATACGTGAAATCCAGATGTCTCAATCGTTCATTCGCGGTGCCGGCTTTAGTCCTTGTCCTTTCCGCCGCCGGAGGGACCGCGGACCGGGCCCCGGCCTGGAAAGCGGTCGGCCCTGCGGGGGGAACGATCAATGCCTTGGCGGTCCATCCTACCAATGCGGACACGGTCCTCTGCGGAATGTACTACGGCGGCATCTACAGGACGACGAACGGCGGCAGATCCTGGCAGCCCGTCGGCCGGAGCGTCGTTTATCCCCGCATCCGCAGCCTTGCGTTCAGCCGGAGCAGCCCGGGAACGGTTTATGCGGGGACCGACCAGGGGATCTACCGGAGCACGAACGGCGGAGCGACCTGGGCGTCTGTCTCGGGGACGCTGCTCGCCCAGCGGACCGTCCTGTCCGTCGCCATCCATCCCACTTCCCCCCAAACCATTTTCGCCGGATCGGGCGGCCACGGGATTTATAAAACCACGAACGGCGGGGCGACCTGGACCTGGATGAGCAACGACCTGTCCTACAAGGACATCTGGCAGCTTGCGATCGATCCCTCCCATCCTAAGATCATGTACGCCGGCGCCGGCGGCGCAGGACTCTACAAAAGCACGAACGGGGGCGCGACTTGGGCCACCGCGGGCCGAAGCGAGTGGGGCCAAGAATTCGAAATCGATCCCTTCAATTCCAAGATTCTCTATTTCGTCGCCAATGGACTCTGGAAGAGCGCGGATGGCGGCGCGACATGGACCGCGATCCATGTCGGGGATATGGTCCAGGTTGTGGCCCTGGCGCTCGACTCCAAGAAGCCCGGCGTTCTCTATGTGGGAAGCTACGGCATGGGCGCCTATAAAAGCACGGACGGCGGCGCGACCTGGTCGGCCATGAACACGGGCTTGACCGGCCTCGAAGTCGATAAAATCGCCGTAGCCCGGTCGGTGTCCACCACGGTCTATGCCGGGACGAGAGCGGACGGCATCTTCAGGAGCAGAAATGGAGGCGCCAACTGGACGGCCGCGCAGAAGGGATTGAACGCCCTGAACATTATGGAGATCGCCTTCGACGGTCAAACGGCCGGAACCCTTTACGCGGCCTGCAGCCCGGGCTTGTATAAAGGGACGGGCGGCGGCACGAGTTGGACGTCCATCGTCCCCACCGGCTGGAGAGTGGGCGAGATTAGGACCGTCGCCGTCCATCCCAAGAACCCTCTCATCATTTACACGGCGATCCGCGGCGTCTGTCGGAGCGCGGATGCCGGCCGGACCTGGACAGAGCTCGTTCCTGACCTCGGGGGGGTCATCTGCGACATAGTCATCGACCCCATCCAGAATAACAGGATCTTCGTCGCCCTCTGGGATAAGGGGATCTACCGGAGCGCAGACGAAGGCAAGAGTTGGACCTGTATCGGCCTCAAGACCAAAAATCCGGGCGGGCTCGTGTTCGATCCCTCGACTCCTGGAGCGGTCTATGCCTATACGTTGGGGGGCGTTTATCGGGGCACGACGACGGGAACAACCTGGACGCCCGCCGGGCTGTCGAACTACTACGTCTATAACCTGACGATCGACCCGAACGGCGTGATGTACGCCGGGACCGGCGGCTCCGGAGTCTACAAGAGCGTGAACCACGGCGCCAGCTGGACTGGGATCAATAACGGAATCCCCAGCTGCCGCTACGTTGACGCTTTCGCGATCAATCCGAATAACCCCCAGGACCTTTACGCCGGCGTCTCGGACCTCGGAGTTTATCGCAGCAAGGACGGCGGCGCGAACTGGTCCTATTTCGGCGGAGGGCTCTGCCCCCACGTCATCGTTTACAGCCTGGCCTTCGATCCCAAGGATCCGGCGACGCTTTACGCCGGAACCGAAGGGGCGGGCATCTATAAAAGCAAGCCGGGGGACTGAGGTTCTATCGGGGGCGGGGATATCATTCGGCTGTAATGAAGGAGATCGATTCCGCGACTTTGACCAGGTACGTTCGCGCGACGCGGATCTTGATTACGGGCTTTATCTGCCTGGCCGTCTCCTGCCGAAACGCCACCCAGGATGTCTCCACGGACAGCCGCCTTAGAGAATTCCTCGCCGCGGATGCAGCCAGACCGTTCCTGCTGGATGATCATAAGGAACTTCTGGTTTATCTTAAGAGCTTCCCCCGCGATCGCTACAATCTTTGTCCGACGAAAAACGGCTTTTCCTTTTTCGTCGAGAAGGAAGAGCGCCTTGACGGCATCAAACAGGTCGTGTCCAAGGGCCAGGTCTGGGAGGAGGATTTTATCGAGTTAATGGCTGAGTCGATCAAGCCCGGATCGGCCGTCATCGACGCCGGGGCCTATATCGGAACGCATACGCTGGCCATGGCCAAGCTCGTCGGCCGGCAAGGCCGCGTCTTCGCTTTTGAGCCCCAAAAAAAGGTTTTTCGGGAACTGATCTTCAACCTGATCGAGAATCGGATCAGCAACGTCATCCCCCTAAGGTTCGCGCTGGGCGGGGATGTCCGGATTGTTGAAATGGACAGGCCCATCAACGGCATCGAGGCGACTGTCGGGATCGGCACGGGGGGCGATCGCGTCGAGCTCCGGACGCTTGACAGTTTCAATATCCCCGGCGTGTCGTTCATCAAAATCGACGTGGAGGGCTTTGAGGACGCGGTTCTTGACGGGGCGCGCCGAACCATCGCCGCCAACCGCAATCCGCCCATCCTGATCGAGATCGCGAGAGCCGCGGACTATGCATCGGCTCCGCCGGATGTCAGGACTCGAATCGAAGGGACCTTGAATAAGCTCGAAGACTACGGCTATGCGGTCACGCCCCTTAAGCATCGGGATTATCTGGCTCTGCCGGCGCCCGCGTATGCGCTGGGATCGGTCCTGTCGTTCACGGATTCGGGAAATGCCGGTCGATTCAAGAGCCGTTGGTGGTCGACGGCCGCCCCCTGGGGGTCTTGGGCTTTGGGCTATGAGGCGGATATCGTCCTTGCCGTAGCCCCCGTCCCGAAAAAGGACCTTGTGTTAACCGGCATGGCGAAAGCTCTGGTCAACGAGAAAAATCCGCGGCAGGAGATCGAGATAATCATCAACGGCTGGCTCATCGATCGCTGGATATTTCGGAACGGAAAAATCCAGCAAAAAGGGGCCGTTATCCCTGTGAGACTGCTGCGGAAAAGCGATGAGAAATGTTTATTGCATATTGCCTTTCGAGTAAAGAAACCCAAGTCGCCGGCTGAGCTGGGGTTGGCCGCCGACAAGCGGCTTCTCGGTTTGGGCGTTCAAGAATTGATCGTCCGTGAATTGTAGCCGTATCGCTCGATCCGGGGAACCGGCCGGGTCTCCTCCTGCCCGGCTTTCTTTTCGATTGACACCCGAGCCGCAAAGCGGTAGATTTCCCGCCAGGGAGGCGCCATGGCTATAGGCGATCGATGCGACGGCGTTCGGCTCAGGAAGCTCCCCGGTTTTCGCAAGATGTTCCCCTACCTGATGAGGACGCGGATCGAGTCCATGATCTACTACTCGCGGCGCTTGAGGCTCCGCAACACGCTGGCCTGGCTGGAGAGGACGAACGCCGGGCGGGAGAACAAGATTTCGCTGTTCCAGGTCATCCTGGCGGCCAGCGTGAGGACGCTGGCCCTGCGGCCCGAGGCCAATCGCTTCGTCGCCGGGCGCCGTATCTACCAGCGGCGGACGATCGACCTGTCGTTCGTCGTCAAGCGGGAGCTGACCGAGGACGCGGGCGAGACGACCGTCAAGATCAGCTTCGATCCCCGGTCGACGGCCGCCGACGTGGCCGATCGGGTGGCCGCCGTCGTGCGGGAAACCAGAGCGAATAAATCCTCCAGGGACGAGGGGACGGCCGATATCGTCGCCAAGCTGCCGCGCTGCCTGGCCCGCTTGGCTTTCTGGGGGGTAAGGACGGCCGACTATTTCGGATGGCTGCCCGCCTCGTTCGTCAAGGGGGATGCCCTGTACACGGGCGTCTTTCTGGCCAACCTGGGCAGCATCGGTCTCGACGCGGTTCTCCACCACATGTACGAGTGGGGGAACGCGGTCTTCTTCATCGTCGTCGGCAAGCGAAAGAAGGAGCCGGTCGTCAACGAGCGCGGCGATCTCGAGGTCCAGGACGTCCTGGATATGAACATCACTCTCGACGAGCGCATCACCGACGGGGTCTATTACGCGAACACGATCGCGCTTCTGACCGACCTCATCGAAAACCCCGTGCGCCTCGAAATCCCTCCCGACAGCCTCCCCGACCCGTTCGCCCTGGCTTGACCCGTTCGCCGACGCTGGGCCCCGCCCCTTTCCCCCTCCGCCGCTTTTATGTTATCGTTACCCCTTCATGACCCAGGCCCTGGATCTTCTGCGGCTTCTGCTCGGGAAGCGCTTCCCCTACAAGTTCGTCTACAGCAACGAGTACTGGATGCTCGACATCGGGAAGCACGTCTTCCCGGTCCGCAAGTACCGGATGATCTACGAGAAGCTCCTCCTGCAGGGCGCGAGGAAGGAGCATTTCCTCCCGCCCGAGCCGGCCTCCGAGGAGGACATCCTCCTCGTCCATTCGCCGAAATACCTGAAGAAGCTGGCGACGGGAACGCTCTCCAAGGATGATATATCGATCCTGGAGCTACCCTACTCGCCCGCCCTCCTCAAGTTCGCCCTGCTCCAGGTCGGGGGGACCGTCCTGGCCGCCCGGACGGCTTTGGCGATGGGGTTGTCCGTTCACATCGGAGGCGGATTTCACCACGCCTTCCCGGAGCACGGCGAGGGATTCTGCGTCCTCAACGACGTGGCCGTCGCCGTCGAGACGGTCCTCCGAGAGGGGAAAATCGGACGCGTCATGATTGTAGACTGCGACCTCCATCAGGGGAACGGGACGGCCTTCATCTTTGCGGGGCGGAAAGACGTCCTGACCTTCTCGATCCACCAGATGGATATCTATCCGGCCGAGAAGCCGGAGAGCACGGTCGATGTCGGCCTGTGGGCCGGAGACGGGGATGAGGTCTATCTCCGCGAGCTCAGGGCCCGTCTCCCCGAGCTTTATCAGGAATTCAACCCCGGCCTGGTCGTCTACTTGGCCGGGGCCGATCCCTACGAGGGCGACCAGTTGGGCGGCCTCAGGTTGACCATGGATGGGCTGAAGGAACGGGACCGGGTCGTCATCGAGGGCGCCCGCGAGCGGGGCATCCCTCTCGCCGTCGTCCTGGCCGGCGGCTACGCCTCGAACATCGAGGACACGGTCGCCGTCCACATCGCCACGATCAGGGTCGCCCAGCGCGCCCAGCGGATGCGCCCTTAATCCTCGGTCTCTTTGGCGATCCAGTCCAGATAAGCCCTCGAGCCCTCGACGATCGGAAGGGCGATGATCTCGGGGATCGTGTAAGGATGGACGGCCTTGAGGGCGGCCTCCAGTTTCTTGAACAACGAGGCTTTCGTTTTTATAAAGAGGACGTATTCGCCGGCCTCGTTGATCTTCCCTTCCCACCAATAATACGACCGGGCGGCGGCCGAAACGGTGACGCAGGCCGCGAGTCTCGACTCGACGAGCCGGGCCGCAATCGCCCGGCCTTTGTCCTCGTCGGGGACCGTCGTCAGGATTAATATAGAGTCCTTCATCGGAGCACCCCCTGCGCTTAAATCCGGCCGCCGGACCGGGCGGGACGAACAACCTTGATCCGGATCGGGTCCGGGCCTTGCTTCAGTCTTGGAGGAAGACGTGGGCGAAGACCTTGGCGTCGCCCAGCATGTTGTCGATCTTGCAGTATTCGTTGGGCTGGTGGGCCGTCTCGTCGACCCGCGACCAGCAGGCGGCCTTGAACCCGGCCCGCCGGAAGACGGCCGCGACCGTCCCGCCGCCGATGCCCTTGGCCCGGGCGTCCTTGCCGTAGATGTCCTTGACGGCCTTCTTGAGGGCCAGGACGACGGGGGCCTTGGCCGATGTCGGCGGCGCGGCCGACGCCTTCTGCTTCTCTTCGATCTCGATTCTGACCTTGAACTGCTTCTCGATCCGGTCGGCCGTAGCCCGGATCTTTTTGATGACGGCCTCGACGTCGTAGCTGGGCAGAATCCGGCTGTCCATGTAGAAAACGTCCTCGCCCGGGATCGTGTTGATGTTGGGGACGTTGGCGTCTTTCTTGGTCGGCTCGAAGGTCGAGATGGGCGGATCAAACAGGCGGTCGGGTTTCGCGTAGAACCCGTAGAGCTTGTCGAGCTTGGTGATCAGGTAGGAGGCGGCCTTGAAGCTGTTGATCCCCTTCTCCGGCGTCGAGCCGTGGGCCTGCTTGCCCTCGGTCTTGAACTTGAGCCAGAGGATGCTCTTCTCGGCGACTTCGATCAGGGTCCCGTCCTCGTTTCCGGCGTCGGGGACGATGATCAGGTCGTCCTTGCGGAAGGTGTTGCTGTTCTGAAGGACGTAGTCGATCCCCTTGGCGCTTCCCGTCTCTTCATCGGCGACCAGGGCGATCCCGATGTCGTAACTCGGCAGCAGGCTCTCGGCCTGGAAGGCTTTGACGGCGAAGAGCGAGGCGACCAAATCCTGCTGGTTGTCCTCGACGCCGCGGCCGAAGATCTTGCCGCCTTCGACCCAAGCCTTGTAGGGGTCGCCCTTCCACAGGGACTGCTCGCCGGGCGGGACGACGTCCATGTGGGTCATGACCCAGATCGTCCGGGCCGAGCTCCGGCCTTTAAAAAAGGCGATGATATTGGGCCGATAGCCGGCCGGGGTCTCGAGGTCGGGCGCCTTGATGAGCTGGATGTCGCTCCAGCCGTTCGCCTTCAGGAATCCGAGGAGATAATCGGCCTTGCGGGCTTCCCCCTCCCCCCCGCTCTGGGGGGCGATGGCCGGGATGGCGCAGAGCTTGATCTGGCAGTCGATCATTTCGTCACGGAAGGAATCAATGCGCTTGATAATACGGTCGAATGAGGGCATGTTGTCGGCCTCCACTTCCGGGGATGATATCATCGTCCGGTCGGAAAAAGCAAGGCCGGCCGGTTGACAATTTAGGGGGGGAGGCCTTACAGTTGACGCATGCGTTTCGGCTTTGACCTGAGGCCGTTCCTCAAGGAAGAGACCGGGGTCGGCGTCTATTACCGGAATCTCCTTTTCGAGCTGGCCGCGATCGACCGGGATAACGAGTATCTCCTCTTTTCGGCCTCCTGGAAGGACCGCTTCCCGGCCGCCAGGATCCCCCCCTTCGCCAACAAGCGATTCCGGGACGTCAGGCTTCCGGTCCGGCTGGTCGACGCCCTCTGGTCGAACTGGGAGCGGCCGCGCCTAGACGCCTTTTTCGGGACGGCGCTCGACCTGACCCATTCGCCGACGCCACTCCTTCTTCCCACCCGCGGCAAAAAGGTCGTCACCGTCTACGACCTCTTCTTCCTCGACTTCCCGGATAAAGCCGACCGGCAGGCCCGGACCCATTTCGCCCGCCGGATCGCCTCCGCCCTCGACCGCGCCGACGGGATTGTAACCATCTCCCAATACACCAGGGACGAGCTCCTCGCCAGGTTCGATGTCTCCCCGGCCAAGGTTCGCGTCATCCGCCTCGGGATCGATTCCCGCTTCGGCGAACCGGTGCCGCCCGACGAGCTCCAGAGCGTCCGCGAGAAATACGGGCTGCCCCGGGAATTCCTGTTTTTCGCCGGCGCGCTCGAGCCGCGCAAGAACCTGACGGCGCTCATCGAGGGGTTGGCGCGAGTCCGCGGGCGGCGGAGCGACTGCGGACTCGTCCTGGCGGGCAGGACGGGGACGGACCAGCCCCGCGTTGAAGCGAAGATCGCCTCCCTACATCTTGAAGGAAGCGTCCGGATCATCGGCTATATTCCCGAGCGGGAGCTCCGATGCCTGTACCAGGCTGCGGCCGGATTCGTCTATCCCTCGACCTGCGAAGGTTTCGGGCTTCCCCTTCTCGAGGCCATGGCCAGCGGCTGTCCGGTCGCGGCCTCTTCCGCGGCGGCCGTCCCCGAGGTGGCCGGCGACGCGGCCCTTCTCTTCCCTCCCGGCGACGCGGACGGCATGGCGGCCGCCCTTTTTCGCATCCTCGATGATAAAACCTTGAGGCGGTCGCTTATCGACCGGGGCCGAACGCGAGTCCGCGAGTTCAGCTGGGCGCGGACGGCCCGGGAGACGCTTGACTTCTACCGGGACGTGCTGGGGCCATGAGCCGGACCGTTCTATTCCTCTCCCACACCGCCGAGCTCAACGGCGCCGAGCGGTGGCTGATCGAGACTATTCGGCGTCTGGACCGAAGCCGGTTTCAACCCGTCCTGGCCCTGCCGGGTCCGGGGCCGCTCGATGAAGCGGCCGCGGCCGAAGGCATCGAACGCTTCACGGTCCCGATGAAATGGTGGCTCACGCCTGCCTCCCGGGTCTGGAAACAACCCGCCTCCTGGTTATGGAACGTTCGGGGGGTCCGCCGGCTGACGGCTTTTATCCGCGAGAAAAAGGCCGGGCTCGTCTTTACGAACTCGGCCGCGATCTTGAGCGGGGCCTGGGCCGCCCGGGCCGCCCGCGTTTCCCATGTCTGGATGATCCACGAGCTTCTCGGGCGGCCTCGCCCCCAGTTCGTCTGTCTTTTCGGCCGGCGCTGGTTCCTGGACTTCGTCGTCCGTTCTTCGGCGGCGGTCCTCGTCAACTCCGAGGCGGCACGCAGCGCTTTTCCTCCGAGTGATCGTATCTCAATTGTTTACAATTGGATACCCGAGTGGGCCGATGAACGGCCGGCGGACGACCGAGCGGCCGTTCGGACGCGATGGGGCATTAAAAACGATGATTTTCTCTGCGGCGTAGTGGGAAAGATCAGCGAAGACAAACGCCAGCGGGAGATCGTCCTGGCGGTGGCCGCCCTTCGTTCGCGGGATCCTCGTCTCAAACTCCTCGTCGTCGGCGCCGAGCCGGACTCCGGCTATGTCCGAAGGCTCCGGAATCTTATCCGGACGCGGGCGCTGGATGAGACCGTTGTCTTCACCGGCTGGCAACGCGACGTCCACTCCCTCTACGCCGCCCTGGACCTCGTCATCGTCGGTTCGGGCCGGGAATCCTTCGGCCGGACGGCCCTCGAAGCCCAGGCCCTGGGCATTCCCGTCCTGGCCGTCTCGGGCGGCGGCATCGGCGAAATTGTGGAGCATGGAGCAACCGGCCGGCTCGTCTCTTCCGGAACGCCGGAGGCGATAGCCGCCGGGATCGCCCATGTCCTGGATCATCCCCGCGAGGCGAAGGAAGCCGCCCGGCGCGCGCGAAAAAAGGCGCGGGAGCGGTTCGACCCGGACGCCCAGGTCCGAAAGGTCGAAGCCGCCCTGGAGGCCGCCCTTGGCTGAGAAACGCTCCTCCCCGCGGCCCGTCCTATCCGCGATCGTCGTGAACTATAACGACCGGGAGAACATCGGGCGCAGCCTTTCCTCCATCCTCAACGGCGCGAAGGGGGTTGCGGCCGAAGTCATCGTCGTCGACAACGCCTCCTCCGACGGAAGCGCCGAGATCGTGGCGGCGGACTTTCCTTCGGTCCGGCTCATCCGGAGCGCGGAGAACCTGGGCTTCGCCAAGGCCAACAACCTCGCCTTCCGCGAGAGCCGGGGCGAGTTCATCCTGTTCATGAACACGGACGCCGCCCTCCTCGAAGGGACCCTCCCGGCCCTCCTCGACGAGCTTCGCCTGAATCCCCGGACCGGAATCGTGGGGCCGGCACTCCTCAATGCAAAGGACGGCTTCCAGGTTTCGTTCGGCGGCCGGGTCCGTTTCATGAGCGAGTTCTTCAAGAAAGCGATACTGAATCGCTATTGGGAGAGGCGGCTGAGAAAGGACAGGACGCGCCGCCAGGCCGTCTGGGTCAGCGGCGCCTGTCTCCTGGCGCGCCGAAAGGCTCTCGAGGCGGCCGGGCTTTTCGACGAGGATTTCTTCCTTTATTTCGAGGACATCGACCTCTGCTATCGCGTCGGGAAGGCGGGCTGGGACGTCGTTTTTCTGCCGGAGGTCCAAGCCTTTCACAAGGGCGGGATCACGACCTCTCCGCACCGGCGCCGGAGCAGGCTCGCCTATCGGGAGAGCCAGATCCGTTTTTATCGGAAGCACAACTCGCGCCCCTCGCAGGCTCTGCTCCGTTTCTACCTGAGACTGACCTTCTGGGCCATGGCCTTGAAGCTCGAGCGCTCCAAAGCGGGCGAGCCCGGGCCGGCGCGGTTCCTCGGGCTTCTCAAAAAGGGGGCCGGGCGATGAGGACTATCAAGGTCTTGGAGATGATCGACCGCCCCTTCCTGGGCGGCGGACAGACGGTCCTTCTCTCCGTCGCCCGCGGACTCGACCGGAAACGGTTCGCGGTCGCGGCCTGCTCCCGGGCCGGAGGCCCTCTCGTCGACGAGCTCGGGAAGTCGGCCATTCCCCATTTCGATGTCCCGATCGGAAAAGCTTCGGGGCTGAGAACGGTCCGGGCCGTATCGAACATCCTGCGCCGGCAGGCCATCGACGTCCTTCACACCCATGGAGGGGTGGCCGGACTCTACGGACGTTGGGCGGCGCGGCGGGCCAAGACGCCGATCGTCGTCCACACCGTTCACGGCATCCATTATCTCCACTACCGGAATCCCGTTATTAAACGCGCACTGATCGGGATCGAAAGGCGATTGGGGCGTACTACCGACGCGGTCGTCTTCGTTTCCGAGGCAGACCTGGACCGAGCGAGGGAGCTGCGGCTGGCCCCGGCCGACAGGATCAGGCTGATCAGGAACGGAGTCGATATTCTTCCCGAACCTTCCCCCTGGCGGCTCGAGGCGCTGCGGAAGGAGCTCGGAATCGAGCCGGACGAAATCGTCGTCGGCGCCGTGTCCCGACTTCACCGGCAAAAGGGCGTCGCTTATCTCATCGAAGCGGCCGGCCGCATCCTGGAACGCTACCCGCGGGCACGATTCCTGGTAGCCGGAGGCGGCCCGCTCGAAGCTTCGCTGGGGAAGCTGGTCAGGGAGAAGGAGCTCGGCCGGGCCGTTCGCTTGCTCGGCGAGCGGTCCGATGCCAGGGAGCTTCTCGCCCTGTTCGACGTCTTCGTCCTCCCCTCCCTTTGGGAGGGACTTCCCCTGGTCTTGATCGAGGCGGCCGGTCAGGCCAAGCCGATGGTCGTCACCGACATCGACGGCGTGCGCGAGGTCGTCAAGGATGGGGCCACCGGGCTCCTTGTCCCGGCCGGGGACGCCCCTGCTCTGGCCGGGGCGGTCCTGCGTCTGCTCGAGGACCGCAAGCTCGGCCGGAAGCTGGGGGAAAGGGCCCGGGCCGAGATCCCGCCCGCCTATTCCCGGTCCCGGATGATCGCCGAAACCCAAGCCCTGTACATCGAGCTCGTCCGCCTAAAAACCGAAGTCAAGGAAGCAGGCTGAAGCGTCCAAGGCGGAGACCGATTGAAAAACGGGGGGGCTTGTGATAAAAAAGTCCTATCATCTCCATGAAAACACCCAAGGTCGCCCTGGTCCATGATTGGCTGACCGGCCGGCGCGGGGGCGAGAAAGTCCTCGAGGTCCTGGCCGAGATCTATCCCGACGCGCCCATCTACACCCTGTTCCGGGTGCCGGGCAGCCAGTCCCCCGACATCGAGCGTAGGGTCATCCGGACGAGCTTCCTTCAGGGTTTTCCCTTCCTGAAGACGCATTACCGATGGTACTTGCCCTTGTTTCCCGTAGCAGCCGAACTCTTCGACCTCCGGGACTTCGACTTGGTCATTTCGAGCTCCCACTGCGTCGCCAAGGGCGTCATCACCCGGCCCGACGCCGTCCATGTCTCCTACATTCATACGCCCGTGCGCTATGCCTGGGGCCAGTACCACGATTATTTCGGCCCCGACAAGCTCCCGGTCCTGGCCAGACCCATTGTCCCTCTCCTCGTCCACGGCCTGCGCCTCTGGGACGAGGCGTCCGCGGCCCGGGTCGACCGCTATATCGCTAACTCGGCTAACGTCGCCCTCCGGATCAAGAAATACTACAGGCGGGAAGCCGAGGTCATCCCCCCTCCCGTCGACACCGATTTTTTCCGGCCCGCCCCAAAGCCGTCCCGCGGCGACGAATTCCTGGTCGTCTCGGCCCTGGTTCCTTACAAGCGGATCGACCTCGCCGTCGCGGCCTTCAATCGGACCGGCCGCAAGCTCTTCGTCGTCGGAGACGGACCCGACGCCAAAGCCCTCAGGAAGATGGCCGGGCCCTCGATTCGCTTCGCGCCCTTCTTGTCGGCCGAGGACCTCAGACAAGCCTACCGTGAGGCCCGGGCGCTCCTCATGCCGGGCGAGGAGGATTTCGGGATCGCGGCCCTCGAAGCCCAGGCCTGCGGAACGCCCGTCCTCGCCTACGGAAGGGGCGGAGCGCTCGAGACCGTCCTTCCGGGGCGGACCGGGCTTTTCTTCGACGACCGGACGGCCGCCGGGCTGGCCGCCGCCCTTGACAAATTCGACCGCTTTGTCTGTAATAAAGCCGCGGCCCGGTCGCATGCCCTGAGGTTCTCGCGGCAGGCCTTCAAGAAACGGATGGAAGGCGCTCTGCGCCGCGCGGGGACCGGGTCTAAGGCAAAACCGTGATCACCGGGCGCCGCTTCCGCCTGATCGGGCTCTACGTCCTGAGCGACGTCATAGCCATCCTCGTTTCCTTTTTCTATTCCTACCTGTTCCGGTTCTACGCCTATATCATCCCGGTCGACCCGGCCAAGGGCGTCCCCGCCTTCCGCAACTACGTCGCTGTCTTTCCCCTCTTCCTGGCCGTCCACCTCCTCATCTTCTATTTCCAGGGGTTCTATAAGAGCAAGCTCCGCCGGGCCAAGATCGACGATTTTCTCTACATCATCCTGAACGCCGTCCTGACCATCCTGGTCGTGTTCTCGATCCTGAACTACATCTATAACTACAGCCAGGGGGGGCGCCCCTGTACCGGATGACCTTCAAGCTCTCCCACGGCTTCCTGGCCGTTTACTTTGTCGTCGTCATCTTCATGCTGGCCTTCCTCCGGACCCAGATCTTTTTCTTGATGAAACGGCGCTATGCCCGGGGGCTCAACCTGACCAACGTCGTCGTCGTCGGGGCGGGCGAGATGGGCCGGGTGGTCACCCAGAAGCTCTTCACCTACAGGGACCTCGGCTTCCGGGTCAAGGGCTTTGTGGACGACGACCGGGCGGCCGGCGAGATTCTCGAGGTCGACGGCGGCCGCGTCCCGGTTCTGGGGGGACTCAAGGACCTGGGCCGGGTCATCGAGGAGCAGGGAATCGGGGAGGTCTTCATCGCCCTCGATCTGTCAAACTACGCCAAGATCCTCGAGGCCTTTCAGGTTGCCCATAAGCACCCGGTCTTGGTCCGCATCGTCCCCGACCTCTTCCAGCTCCTGACCCTCAAAGCCAACATCCAGGACCTGGACGGGTTCCCGGTCATCACCATCGACGACGTCCCGATCCGCGGCCTGGCCCAAGTCGTTAAGCGGACGACGGACATCGTCGTCTCGGCCCTGGCCCTGGTGATCCTGTCGCCCCTGATCCTCGTCGTCGCCGTCCTGGTCAAGCTGACTTCTCGGGGGCCCGTTTTTTACCATCAGGAGCGGATGGGGCTGGACGGGCGGCGCTTCGTCATCCACAAATTCCGGACCATGATCTGCGACGCCGAGAAAACGACCGGTCCGGTCTTCTGCGGACCTGGCGACCCGCGCATGACCCGGATCGGCCGCTTCCTCCGCAAATACAGCATCGACGAACTCCCCCAGTTCGCGAACGTCCTCAGGGGCGAGATGAGCTTGATCGGGCCGCGGCCGGAGCGTCCCAACTTCGTCCGGGAGTTCACCGACAAAATCCCCAAATACATGCTCCGCCACAAGGTCAAGGCCGGGATCACCGGCTGGGCCCAGGTCCACGGCCTCCGCCAGGACAGCGAGATCGATAAACGCCTCGAATACGATTTCTATTACATCCAGAACTGGTCCCTCGGCCTGGACATCAAGATCATGTGGATGACGCTCCGCAAGGGGTTCATCGACCGCAGCGTCGAGTGAACCTTTGTTGACACCGCCGTCCGGCCGGCGTGATTCTCCGTTAAGCGACGGCCTTACAAATCTTCTCCGCGCGGTATTCGGAGACAATGCGCTTAAGCCCGTCCTCGAGCCCGATCGAAGGCCGAAAACCGAGTTCTTTGCGGATTCTTTCGCTGTTGAAGATCCAGTATCGCTCGCGCACGCTAGCGAGTGCGCTCCTCGATAAAAAGGACGGCCTTCCAGTCAGCCGGCCGGCCAACTCGGCGAAAAATCCGGTCATCGATACCATGGGCGCCGGGACGGGGATCGCAAGTTTTCTCCCCATCTGACGGGCCAGAATATCGGTGATCTCCGTCCACGAATAGGCTCGGCCGTCCGTGACAAAATACGTCCGGCCGCGGGATTGTGGGCTTTCGGCCGCCAAGATGAGCGCCTCGGCGAGATCCTCGACGAAACATAAGCTTGTCCGCTTTTCACGATCCGCCAGGCGGGGGACGATTCCAAGATCGATGAGCCGCATCACGATCGTCAACTCCTTTTGTCCGGCGCCTAAGACGTTCGGCGGGCGGATGAGGGTCACGGGAAACCATTTTCCATATCTCCGGACGAGGCTCTCGGCGGCCAGTTTGCTCCGGCCGTATTCGGAAACCGGACGGCAGGGGTCATCTTCCATCTTTGTTTCGCCCTTTCGGGACGGCCCCGCGGCCGCGATGCTCGAAACATACACGAATTTTTTTATTCCCGGGCAAACCTCTCGACAGGCTTCAAGCAAATTTTCCGTACTCTCGACGTTGCTGCGCTGATAGGCGTTCCGATCGGGAGCCGCCAAGGCCGCCGCCAGATGGAATACAAAATCCCTATCCGCCGCGGCGGAATGAAGCGAACGGGGATCGCAGAAATCTCCTTTCACGAGATGAATATTCAAGCGTTTGAGGGGATCCAATCGGCTGGTTGCCCGCACGAGGCCGGTGACGTCATAGCCCTTCTCCAGGAGAATGCGGACAAAATGCCGGCCGATGAATCCGCTACAACCGGTGACCAATGCTTTTGGGGTTCTCAAGCGACGTATCCATTCGCCTTGTACCAGGCATAGGTAATGGCCAGTCCCTTCGGGAAAGGAACCCGCGGCATAAAACCGATCTCGCTCCTGGCTCGATCCGTCCGGCAACGCCAATAGCGGTGCTTGAGATAGAAAATATTGTGAAACGAGATCAATGGGGGGCGACGCGCGATCCCGCCGAAGAGCTCGGCCCAGGGAGCGATCAAATACAAGCTCGGATAAGGGATGACGAGGCGTAAGGTCTTTTTCCCTACCGCGGCCGAGACATAGCGGATGATCTCCTCCCAAGAATAGGCTCCGTCCCCCAAAAAATAGGACCGTCCCGCGGCCTTTGGGCTTTCTGCGGCCAGAATGATTCCCTCCACGATGTCCCGGACGAAGCCGACGCTGGTGAATCCGTTTCCCGGCCGGACGCATATCCCCTTGGACGCCATTTTGAAATACGATAGAAGGCCCCCATCGCTCCGGGGGCCATAGACGAGGGGAAGCCTGACAATCGTAAACGGAATCCCGTGACCGCTCGTTTTAAGAAAATTTTCGGCCATCAACTTGCTCCGACCATAATCGGAAACGGGATGACAGGGCGAGTCCTCGGTCAATAATTCTTCCCGGCGGCACGGACCGGCCGCGGCGATGCTCGAGACCAACAGAAACCGCTTCATTTTCCCTCGATGGGCCCGGCAGACTTCAAGGAGATTTCGCGTTCCCCCAAAATTCACATCATAATAGAGTCGAGGATCTTGGCCGCCCAGAACGGCGGCCAAGTGATAGACGATTTCGGCCTCCTTGGCCTCGTCGGGAAGGGACCGAATATCGGTCACGTCCCCTTCGACGAGACGGACGGCCAGTCCCGCAATTCGAGCCGAGTTCTCTCCCGGTCTTACGAGGGCCGTAACATCATGCCCGGCCGAGACAAGCGCCTCAACCAGGTGACTTCCGATGAATCCGGCGGCGCCGGTGACGAAGACATTCATGATTCCCTCCCAGCGTAAGCGGGCTGATCTTCGCTTACGCCGAAAGGATACGGCTTCCGGGGGAGCGAGTTGTCAGGGGTCTGTGAAGAGATTGTCAGGAATTCGAAAAGAACGCGGCCCAAAGCCAATTGACCGTCGCGAAGGTTGGGCGCGGAATATTTTTATGTTCGAGAAAGGAGAGCTGTTGACGTTTGCTCGTTGGTGCGTGGCCCCGTCATCGGCGAGAGGGATGGAGCGGGGGACGGCCGGCGTCCAGGTTGCTGTAGTTGAGGGCCGCGTTGAAAAGCAGGAAAAAGCTGCCCAGCGTCTCCTGGCGCCACATGGGGTTGATGGCGAAAATGACGATGTGCCCTTTTCCCACGGGAACGTCCACGACGGCCGGCTTGGAGGCCAGCTCCTCGCCGCCTTCCATCAATCCCGAGACAAGGAGCTTGTCGGCCAGGTCGAAGCGCATGATGACCCGGACTGTTTTTAGGTCGGGGGGCATGTACAGGTCGAACATTTCTTTGTACTCGGGAGGAATGCCTCCGGCGGCGATGCCCCCGGCACCCGCGGCCCTGGTCGGACGGCCCTGGACGACATCAGGGTCCTTGAGCCCGCCCCGGCCCGAGGGACGGCCGGCCGCGGCGCCGCCGCCCAATAGCTCTTCGATGTCCGCCCCGATAACGGCTTTCATCCCGGTCTCGAGCACCGGTTCTCCGCTGAAATAAACACCCAGGTTTCGTTCATAGCCGTAGCCGATCGGGCTGATCGCATCCGTAATATTCGCGCTCAATACGGCTCCGATGACCTTGAGCTTTTGGGGCCTGGCTACGGCTACGCTCTCGACCATCCCGTAATCAATGGGCAGCTGGGCCATGGAACTGATCGGGACAAAGAGGCCGCCCCGGGCGACGAAGTCCTTGAGGTGGGTGATCCCTTGAAGTTCCAGGCCGCCCCGGATGTCGTCGCTCGACGCGGGTCCCCCCAGGTTCGGATACTTGTCCGTCTTCTTCCAGGGAATAGGGTTTTCGCCGCCGATGCCGTTGACGACTCTCTGCGGTTTGCCCAACATCCCGGCGGGCGGCAGGATGATCACGTCGTATTTGGCCCGAAGGTTCGCCTCATCCCGAACATCCTGGAGGGAGATGTAGGCGTAGGGGACGGCCAGCTTGTCCAGGGCGAGACGGAACCAGCCCTCGTCCTGGGTGTTGAGCCAGGAATGGAGAATGGCGATCCGCGGCGCATCAAGGTCATGCATCTTGACTTGAGGCAACTCGGGCAGCCCATAGGCCACAAGCCCAAGCTCGGCGCATACTTTGGCCAGCTTCTGTTCGATGTCGGCCGGATGACCCTTCGCGGGAATGATGAAGGTCCCCGAATTGAATTTGAGATTGCCCTGGCTGAAGGAATCCTCGGCCGCCAGCATCTTGACGTCCTTGAGCTTATAGCGGAAGGTCATGAGCTCGGGCTCGGCGGCGTGGTTGACGGCGAAGACGACGGCCTTCTCTTTATTCATCACCTTCCCCTCGACGGACGCGTCCTTGTCAAGCAGGGTCATGGCCGCGTCGAGGATCTTGACGTCCGTGACGCGGACGGTCTTGACGTTGTGCAGCGCTCCCAGCGTCCAGCCCGTGTCGTCGTAGGGCCGCGGGTCCTTGGGGTTATAATACTGTGTGTCCAGGAGCATGTCGGCGCAGCGGCTGTAGGGCTGGTCCATGCGGATGATAAAGCTTCCGGCCGGATACTTGTCCTTAGCGACCGTGAGTTCGCCGCTGGCCCTATGCACCTCAACGCCGTTCTTTCGCAGCAGGTTCACCAGCCGGGCCACGGCCAGGGGTCGCTTCCCCTCATCGGGGACGATATAAGCCGCGGGCCCCTCGGACCTGGCCTTGGCCACGGACCGCTTGCTCTTCAAGTAGAAATTTTCGAGAAAGCGGGTCTTGTTCTCGGCGACGTGTTTAAAGGTGATGAGAAGGGCGCTCTGCATGAGGTTGGTGTTGTTGCGCAAAGACCACTTGACCGATTCGAGCGGCGGGTTGGGCCGGTACCAAGCCCGCTTGGACTCCGCCCCGACGGACCGGACCAGCGTGTCCGCTCCGGTGGCGCCGAAGGTTTCATAGAACCGGCCGACGGCGTTATGGAAATGGGCGACATAAAAGGCGTAGTTCGCCGCCCAGCCGTCGAAAAAACCATGGGACCAGACGCCGGGCACTCCCCGCCGAGTCATCTCCCCGATCTCGTTCTCGGCCAGCTCCTCCCATTCGTTGATCGTGATCGGGTCGAGCCAGGCATTGTAGGGTCCGGTGCCCGTTGAAGTGTAGAGATAGGGCACCGACTCGTGAAGGTCATGCATGACGACCGGATGCCATTCGAAGAAGGCCTTGAGAAGGTTTTCGGTCAGTTTAAGCCCGAGGCCGATGGCGTCCCGGTTGTTATCGTGAAGGACATACTTGCCCCAATAGACCGCGGGAATCGTCTTTTTATCCTTATTGTCTTTTTTGTAAAGATAGGTGTCCACGACCCTGTCCCAGCCGTCGACTTCCAGGATGGGGGTCATGAGGATGACCATGTTCCGGCGGATGGCTTGGATGGCTTCGCTGTCCTCGACGGCCAGGCGATAGGCCAGCTCCATCATCATCTCAGGAGACCCGGTCTCCTGAGAGTGAAGTCCGCCGGTGATCCAATAGATGGGCAGTCCCTCGGCCAGGAGCTTGGCCGCGTCCTCGTCCTTGAGGCCGCGCGGGTCGGCCAGCCCGGCCATGATCTCCTTGAGGCGGGCTAGTCGGGCGATGTTAGCCTCGGAGGAGACGGCCACGGCGATCATTTCGCGGCCTTCATCCGTGGGCCCGATGGAAAAGACCTGGACGCGGGGCGAGGCGGCGGCCAGCGCCCGCAGATACTTATAGATGTCGGCCGAATGGTCGAGGATGTCCGGCGCGCCGACAATGTGGCCGAGAGCCTTAAGGGGCGACGGCACGGCGTCGGAGGCGGGGAGATGATCGACGAGTTCGGTCAGGAAGAACTTTTCCGTAGTGTACTCCAGGATCTTGGCCGTGTAATCCTTGTCCATCGCTTGGGACGGCGACTGCGGAGAGGCGGTCACAAACAAGGCCGGCACGGCTAGGATTAAAAATAAAAAGGGATGGGCCGGACGACGTTTCATTCACTTCCTCCTCGAAATTCAGAAGTCATCATTTATGCGGATTATAGCCCAAAATGACGGTGGCCTATTCGGCTTTTTGCACCCAGAAGAAATCGATTCCGATTTCGGGCCTTTCGATCAAACCGGTAGTCCCTTTGAATTCGATGGTCAGGGTGTGCTCACCTTCTTTCAATTCCCTCGCTTTGAACGAGAAGTCGCGGAGCAGCGTACGGTAAGGCTTGTTAAGGTCGACGACCGCAGTGTCGTCGTCCAGCGGCAGCGCTTGTTTGTCGAGGAGGAGACTGAATTTCCCCGACAGCGGAGTGAGCGCGGCCGTGACATGGACCTGTTTCGTCCCCCCGGAGTTTATCTGCACGATAAAATCCTTCCTGTCCCCTGCTTTTTTCGGCGTCCACACCAAGAGCTTGCTCCCCGCCCACAGATCCCCATTGCGTACCCGGGTATTTTCTCTGTCCCTGAGGATATCTTCCGCCTGATAGAACACAGAGTTCCGGGCGCCGAACCTGGCGGCCGGCATCCATCCGGCGGGAAGTCTCAAAGGACGGAGATCCTCGGGCATGATCGGGACGTGATCGTCCGTGGTCCCCGGCCGTGCGTAATGGTAGCCGATGCGGGCATAGGAGAGGCCCGGAGTTCTTTCGTGGCTGTTGAGCTCCATGAAGAAGCGGATGTTTTTCACAAACGGGATGGGATCGAGGATATGCCAGCGGAAATTGGTGACGAAGCCCCTGTTGCCGGGGCCGTCGTTCCGTGGCTGTCCACAGTAAGGGAAAAAGAAAATGTCTGGAGCAGACCATGAGTAATTGAAATAATCCTCGGATCCGGTCCCGAAAAGTGACGGAAGGGCACCGTCGTCGATAAAAACCTTCTCATCTCCCTCCCCCCACCAATTCCCCCAGGGAGTCGGTATCGGACTGGGATTCATGATGAACGCCGCCGTTCCCACATACACGCCGCCCCCGTTCGCGATCAGGAACGGCAGGTCCCTGACCTCGCTGTCCGACGCGATGAGGTTGTGATTCACCCGCCAGCGGGCGCGGAAGTGCATGCTGTTTTCTTTCCAAACGAACGGCACGGGCAGGGCCGACCCTCTGACTCTGACGCTCTGGGTCCCCCGGTTATCGAGAATGATCCTGAACGATTTTTCGAACGGCATGACGAACCGGCATACCATGGTGCCGTCCGGCCGGATCGTGAAGGGAAGCGATTGAAACGGGTTGATACCGGGTGCGGCACCGAAGAAATCGCCGACCGGCGATTCGACCTGACCCTCCGGGTATCCGTCGCAGACGATCCGGAGGACGGTTTGTCGCAAAGCCCTGTCAAGATCTTCTGCGCCCAGTTGCAGGACGAGCCTTCCGGCAGCGCCCGGCCCTTCAAGCGAAGCCATCTCTTTATTCTCGGAGGGTCCGAGGACGGCCGTGAAGGGTTTTTCCCGTTCTGCCCCCGGGGGCCGGGAGTAGGTATCGGGATCGGATAGGACGAGAGTGACACTGTCGATCGTCTCCCGGTAACGTGCGATGTCGCCGGGAGAGAAGGATGCAACGCGCGTCCCCGGGGAATAGAGCCGGACCTGAAGGTGGTAGAAGTGAATCTCAGCGATCTTCCCCGTCCAGATGACCTTCAGATGCCGGGCGAACGGGATTGGGGCATACGATGCGTCCCTCTGGTAGACGGTCGTTTTGAATCGGTCTCTGTTGATGCTGTCGATCTGGGGGAAGCCGTCATACGGTCTGCGGAAAAATTCGTTGGCATCGCCGTCGTAGAGCGGGATTTCGTTCCCGTCAATGTAGAGCCGGACCTTTCCCGAGATATCCGCCGTCCAGAGCCGCACAACGGCACCGGGTCCGTCAACGTCGGCGATGAGATATTCACCGACACCGGATGTGTCGGGTCCTTTCAGCACTTTTTCAAAATTCGGTATCGGCTCCTCCCCGAAGCCGTCGGCATTGGCGAACCAGCCGGGTCCTCCCGGGATCACGCTGCGCCGGTCGTGGGAGGAGAATTGAACCATGCGGAAGACCGGGTCCGGCACGATCGCCAGTCCCTGCAGGTTAATCATCTCGTAGAACAAGGAACCCGTTGTCACGGGTTCGTTTCCGCGTTTCTCCTGTGCGTACAGACCGGCGGCACCGAGAACGATCAGTGACAAAAAAATGCGGATCGTTCGCATATCGATCCTTTCTAAGAAAAAATTTTAACGCCTGGTGTTTACGACAAGCGTGCGTGCCTCGAACGGGATCGGGTAGGATGTCATCCAGGCCTCGGGTTTCACCTCGTTCGTCCCGTCCTTCATGATGAGGACAACGACATCGATCTTTTTGCCGACAGATCCTTCCGGAAGAGGAAAATAGTACGAGTAATTGCTGTCGCTCTCCACGTTGTAATACTCCCACGTATTGCTCGAAAAAGAAGTCGCCCGGTCCGGGGCGCCGACGGGTTGTCCCTCGATCCTGAGAGCCGCATAGGCGCCCTCCTTGCCGTGATGTCCGTTGACCGCAACGATGAGATAGGCATTCTTCGGGATCTCATCCGGGACGAAGGACAGTGACCAGGCCGCCACAGCCGGGTTCTTCGAGTACGAGGTGAACAGGTTTGAGGCCCGCCACCGGGAGCGGTCGAGCCTCTGCCCCTCGTAATACCCCTCGACCTCGGCTATCCTTCTCGCGGCGCCCTGAAACCGCAGGTAGCGAACCGGATGCTCGGGAGGAATTTTCGCCAGAGCGATGGTCCCTTTGCCCTTCCAGAACGGTTTGAGGGAGGTCCATCTCTTCAGATCCGCCGACACTTCAGCCGTCGCATCCTCCGCGAATGAAGAGAGGTCAGGATTTAGGTCCGGCTCCTCACGGTCCCGCAGACGGAATGCGAGACGATCGAGCGCCAGCGGCTCCCCGAAATCCACCCTCAAAGCGCGCCCTTCAAGCCGGGCGGTAAAATAAGTACCGATATTTCCGTCGAAAAGCTGCTTGTCCCATATCCCGCGGCCAACGAACATTTTTTTTGCGAAGAAAGCCTCACGGGAAGCGTTGACCTGCGATATCTTACTTCGCCCCGACCGTTGGACGGCCCGCACTTCCAGCGCGTTATTGTCAGCGGCATAGCAGGTGGCCTCGTACAGCGCTTCCGCGTCGGCCGGGACTGGACAGGGCCCCAGGGCGCCGATTCGCCGGTGCCAGGATCTCTTCAGCGTCTTCCCGGGGAAGCCGATGGGGATTTCCTTCCCGCCGGCGAGTCCCGCCTCCACGACATCATCCAGCTCCCCGGATGCTACCGTACGTCCACCGGGCTCAAGCCTGATCGTTGCCTTCGTTCCCGGCATGCCCAGAAGCCTGATGAGGACCGGTTTACCCGGCACATCGCGGAGGATTTCATAATCACACCCTGACACGCCGAATTCGTTTATGGGCCCGGTCGATGCCGCGATAAGGCACGTCCGAAACGGGAGGACTTCGACGGAGACCGCCGCGCCCCAGGCGAATTTCCCCATGATCCGCTCTGTGGGATGAAAGCGCCTGACTTCAACGGTCGGCTGCTTCTCCAGGCCGATGCTTCCATCCAGCCTGAGTGAATACGTCACCGGATTCCAGGTAAGATTCCGCAGCGTGATGAAGCGTGTGTTGCCATCGCCCCGAGAGACGGCGAAAGAGCCGCATTGTTCCTCCGGCAGCCGGATCCCCTTGACGAGGATGTCTCCGTAGCGGCGGTGCAGGTTGAATAGCCGGGCCAGTTTCGGGTATTCGTCATCCCTGAGGAACCAGGGGTTCCCGTACAGCTCGGGGGCAAGCAGCAGGCTTCGGTTGAAGGCCTGGAGGACGAGTTCGTCCTCCCAGTAGTCGAGGCACGACGAGAGGCAGACGCCGTGATCTTCCATGAGTCTCGTCATGCCGGGCGTGAGGCCCCGTGTCATCGATCCGACGCGGTGATGGGTGGCTGTCCCGGAATTATTCATGAAGACGTCGATATAGGTCTCCTCGCCTTCCCAGAGAGAGGTCGTCGCGTACGGAACGGCTTTGCCCAGGTTGACGCGGTGATTGAGGACGAGAAGATCCGGGCAGTAGGCCCTGCAGGCCTCAAGGGTTCTGATGAGCGCGTCCTGTTTTTCGGGCCGGAGATCCCCCGCGACGGCGTCCAATTTAAAGGATCTGAAATTGAAATCACGGCAGAACGAGACCAACAGCTCGCTGCGTTTCTTCTCTTCGCCGGGGGTCTCACCGAATCCATCGGGTCCCAGCCAGATGCCGAGACGGCAGCCGAAGGAAGCCGCTTTCTTCACAAGCGGCGCGAAGCCATCGGGAAACTTCCGCGCAAATTCGCCGGCGTCATAATTCCCATAATGATAGGGGATCAACCGGCCCACCCCGGCCGTATAGGGACCGTCGTCGATGTTGCCCACATCGAGCGCATAGATATCCAGACCCATTCCATATTCATCGTGCAGCCACCTGAAGAATTCCAGGTTGATCAGCGTCTGATTCTCCGAAGTTCCCTCGTACTGGCTGTTTATCCAATCGAAATAATGGGCCAGGGAAGGAGTCTTCTCATCTGCGCCGGCGAGGGGGAGCTTCTGGGCTGAAGCAGCGGACACAAGGAGCGTCATGGAGAGGAGTGAAGCGATGATAAATGCTCTCATAAAGGCACCTTTCCTGTTTAATCGGACGGATCTAAAATAATGTCGGCAGCCTGCCATTGTCAATCGATGCGATCCGGCTCATCAGGCAACCCTTCATGCCGAGAGTTGCGAGCTTTGTCGTTACAGCCTTGGATGCCGACAATGGCGCCGGGGGGCTATTTTGAAAGAACGACTTCGGAGATTGAGTACGCCCGGACCTGAATAATGAGGTGACCTCCCCGCATCTCAGTCACCGGCTGAACGGGCGTCACAACATTCCGGTCGGACTCGGAGTTGCGCGAAATAAGGGACGGAGCAGCGAGACCCCGCGCTGAGTTTGCCCTCCAACCGGGCGATCCGCCGCCGAAGGCAACATCCAAACTCGCCGCTTCACCCATGTTCACAATGTTGATGACGAGCTCTTGTTTAGATCCGGAGAGCGCCGCGGCAGCGTGGATCTTGCCGCCCTGTTCGGCGGGCGTGATTTCCACGGGCCACGAAGCCCTGGAGTCCGTGAAGAACTCGAACAATCGGCCGGCGCATGACAACCATGCCCCGGTCTTGGCGGACTCGATGACATTCTGTCCCCAGGTGTTGACCAGGTTGTTGAAGTTGGCGAAGTCCATCCAGTCTGCATTCCGCCAGAACCCCTGAAGGACCGTCGCGGCGTTCAACGCATAGGACCAGCGCTGCAGCCTGGATCGGTCCCGGATCGCGGCGGCTTCGGCCTCGCCGGAGGGGACCTCGAACGGTGCGATCCACTCGGTATTGCACAATCCGATCCTCCGGCCGGTCTTCTTCCGGTAAGCCTCGAGGATCGGAACATCCCGCGCGAAGTCCCGCTCCGCGTAGTACCGGTCCGACACGAAATCGATTTCCTGCCCGCAGATGTCGAAGATGGTGTTCCATTGATCGGCGTAGCTGTCGTAGCCTTCGATCGCCAGTTTAATTGATGGATCCACCGCCCTCATCGCTCGCGCAAATGCCGCCACCCTGCGGGCATACTGTTCCGGACCGTATTTACGGTCAGGCTCATTGTCCAGCTCCCAGTACGTCACTTTCCTTGCTCTTTCGTGCCCGTTCCAAGCCCGGAGGCCGCCCATCTTCGTTTCGCGGGAGCCGTTACAGTATTCGACCCATTCGGCCGCCAGGAGGGGTGTTCCCGTCATGACATTGACGACAAGGAACGGCTCTGCGCCGACCTCCTGACAAAGGTCAAGGTACTCGTCCGTCCCGACGTCGTTGTATTCAAGGCCGCCCCAGAACTCGCTCTGCCGCGGCATGCGGTCATCGCGCGGTCCGATGCCGTCCTTCCAGTTATAGTAACTCGCAAAGCAACCGCCGGGAAAACGAAGCATGGCGGGACGGACGCGCTTCATGGCGGCGATGATGTCCCTGCGCCAGCCGTGGACGGCATCCGAAGGAGTAAGCTCGAAACCGTCCGCTACAAACTCACCGGGCGACGTCGCCACCAGCTGAAAACTGGCACGTCCGTTGAAATCGCGGCTTCTGAGCGTGCCCGTGCATTCGGTGAATTGCGTGCCGAAGGAAGCTTCGATGCTGTCAATGACGCGTCCCGGATCGTTCTCAGCGACCAGCCTGACCGTAACCGTGTGCTGGCCCTTGCCGGGATCACCATAGTCATGCGCTAAAAACCCGCGGAAGAAATACCCGGCACCCGCTTGGAGGCCTAGGCCGTCCTGACCGAGTCCCCAGGCACCCTCCTTCTGAGCGGAAACCCGGGCAGCTATTTTTCCGTGATAGAATCCCCAATAGTCATTCGGCCGGTCGGTCGGCAGGTCGGTCTTGCCCGCGGCAGTGAAGGTGTACCAAGGCTTCTCTTCGTACCCGCTGTGCCACCAGGCCGCCGTGCCGTCGTTCGCCGGGCCCCGCTCCTGCCTCGCGATCGCGCTCGCGGGTGGAAGGTTCTCGAAACTCCTGTTATAGAGCATCTGGCCCCACATGCCATCCACCTGCCTGGCGAAGCCAAGCTCTATAAAGTTGCCGTAGATGAGTTTGCTGATCGGCCTGCTGCTCAAGAGCCGGTCCGCAGCGACGCGAAAGACGACGGGCGGGCGTGGATTTCTCTCTGCCGGCTCAGACCCGCCCCGGACCGCTTGCCCTCCAGGCGCCAACGAGGTCGCGCACAAGACGGCGGCCATCATCATTATTGATTGAGCCACACCCTTCCTCCTTCTACGGTCAATTTCATATCTCGGCTCATACATCTATTATCGCACATCTCGCGAAACCGAGAACCCCAGCAACCTCCAATCGGGCCTCCTTGGAAAGGGAGGTTGTTGACATCCCAGCGAAGTCGGCAGTATATTGCCATCATGGCGAGGAGGGGAGAATCATCGCGCCGAGCGGCTATTCCACACGCCGCGGAAAAAGCAAAATCCTATAATTTTCTGTTAGGCTAAATTCTTTCCTTATCGAGCATAAAAAGAAGGAATGCAGACGATATAATGCTGTTCCCGCGTTTTCAATTTTAATTAAACTTCCGCGACTAAAATGTAAAGCTAAATATGGGGAGGAACCGTGAAAAAGATAATCTTTTTAGTGCTCGCACTCTTTGGATTGTTCTCGTATGCTGTAGCCAAAGGAAACGAAAATCAGATTCCGAATTCTTCTTATCCTAAAGACCTTAAAATTGTGATGGATCGTGATGGGCTACTGGCAGAAGTATTGTGGAATAACTGCCGGATTTATCCGCCATCAGAAGATTCGCCGAAAAATGATATTCCCCTAGATCCATTCATAGTGGGCTTGCCGGGCGGAAAAGCGTTTCCGAAAGCATTGAGTGTTGGAACTCAGGTCACGATAACGATAATATTGGATAATAAATATAAAGATAAATTTAAAATAGATATCATCCCCCAAAAAAGCAGCTATGAATTAGTCCCAATTTTTACTGGAAAAACAGTGCCAATTGAGAGAGCAATAGCCGCACCGCCTACGCTTACGTCGTCTTTTATCCTCGCTGAAAGTGGAACGACATATCAGATAAAGGTTACCCGCTCAACAAACGGGCAGGCTTTAAAATCAGAAAGATCGAGCCAAAGCTCCACATCTTTTGTTCAAGGATCTGAAAGCAATAATAAAAATATATTTAACCCCACGCATGAGTTTACTGGTGCTGATCAAGACTCTTCACTAGATAAAGTCATTTTTGCTGAGAGCCTGAAAACGAGGGCCCGTTATTACCTCGGTTCGCATATGGGGACATTCATTCCTTTCAAAAAGTCGGTGGAGTACAACCTGGGGTATGCCAGTCCCAATGATGTCAATGCCATCGTCATGGAAAATATGTTACGAAACGTAACTATGATTTTTGTCGGGACGGTATACCCTTTCGGCTTTGAACCTGAAGGCGAGATATTTTCTTGTGGGCGTATTCAATTGAATCTGGCCACCGAGCTATCTAGCGCGATATTTAAAAAGATCTATTTTGGGCTTGGTTACGATTTCACATATTTTTCGATTAGCGTCTTGGCCCGTTTTGGTGCAACACAGGAGTTGCAAAGCGGATTTAAGCCGGGCGACCAGGTCACAGGCAGCATCAAAACAGTGCCCACGGTCTCCAAAAACAAATTAGATTGGGGAGTCACTATTTGTCTTCCATTGGATTTGATGCTTGGCTGGTTGGGCAGGTCACTGGGAATAAAATAAAGGAACTGACTACTCACATTATTTTATCTCGACAACGGACTCCAAAAAAGACCTTTCCGTTTTGGGTCTAGATGAATTATCTGAAATTAATGAGTGTTCCTGTCCTTGGTTCTATTAAAAGGCCAATTATGATTTTATTAGATGCGCTACTCAGATTATTTGGACAATAGATTTTATTGGTCTCTCGTGCCTGTAAAGACTATACTCCTTGGCCCGGTCTTCGGTTGAGACCCGAATCAAGACGCCGAGGGCTTGCTTTTGTCCATCAGCTCTTTTTAAACGAATTAATCTTTTAGAAGTTATAGCATAATGTATATAAAATATGAATTGTAAGGCCCGGACGATCATGTTCTTTTAGGCATGAAAATGGATGCGGGGAGAAACGCAATGGCAAGTAAAGGAGAAGAGCGCAAGCGCTTTGATTATTGCATGCTACTGCCTTATCGGAAGCCGATGGGAGTGTTAGAAAGATACGAAGTCGTTCTAAAAGAAAGCACAAGAGAAGTGAAAATTGACGAGCGATTGCCGGCTATCACCGAGCGATCGACCCAACTGAAACTTATCGAGCATAGAAGCGGAAGGAGAGCCGTCTCGGCAGTTTTCGACACTCGTTATCATGACGTGTGGGGAGGTAAAAGCGCCAGTTTATTAAAAGAGATTGCTGAGCCGTTAAACTCCAAATCGAGTTACGAATGGCAAAGAATAGAAGGAATTCTGACCGGTTTTTTGAAGAAAGAAGGAAAGTGGGGAGTATTTGATTACAGCCTGGGTTGCATAACCAACTTTATAGGCAAGGTGTATCAGGCGAAGTGGCAGATCACGAGAAAGCCTTGGGATGAGCCGCCTGAGCCGGAGGATTACTTTGCCAGAGACATTGCTCTTAATGTGTTTTCCAAGCTTAATATATTTCGTCAGATCGAAATCATTATCAGTTCCGCGCAGAACAGCGAAGGAAAAGGCAAATCAATTATAGATATTATCGCCAAGCAACATCATAGCTTTTTTGGGCCCTATACAATTGTAGAGCCAGATTACGAAGATGAGTTTAGACCGGTTTACGGGATTGAGCTTCTTGAGCTGTACGCAATGGAAAAAATATTCCACAGAGAAATTAAGAAGATCAAAACCGATTATGCCGCTGATCCGGGGAAGCAAAAATTGCTGGAGGACGAGCTTTTCAACACCGCCTATTATGAGAGAATAGCGAGCTATGAGAGCAGAAGAGTCCACGGAGCAAGCCTAGACTTCGAGGAGAAAGAGGAAAGGATAAGAATTGAGGCAAGACAGATCAGCGAAGAGCTGAGAAACATTCTTCTTTCTTGGGGACAAGGGGACGAGGCTGTTCTGGATAGCAGTATCTCTTATTACTGGGATCTTTTCGAAGAAAAGGCCTGGGAGCGCCAGCAAGAGAAACTTCAAGAAGCAAAATTTGAAGAGAAATGGAAAGCTGATTTGGAAGACATCAAAAAGACGCAATCGGGCCAGTGGGATTCCAACACCCTGACTTTGTTCGGCGTTATCGTTGCCATCTTCTTTTCAATATTTTTCGGCTTGACGAGCTTAATGCCTGATAAGTGGTATTACTGCATATTAGTAGCCCTGGCAATATCGATTGGATTAGTGTTCGCAATTATTGAGTTACGCATAAATAATGGAACATAGTTCTTTCGGTTTAAAAAGGGTCGAGGCGAAAAGGCAAGAGCGGAGCAGTTTTTGAGACGAATCAATCTCGGTGAGGCTGGCGTGCACCATCAGATTCAGCTCTGCCGTACCGCGCGGACATCCATTCGCCAATTTCCTTTTCGATTGCGCCCAAACGTATTCCGCGGGATTCAACTCTGGAGCATAAGCCGGGAACCATTCCTCTTGGACTTTCTGTCGATGGGCCAAAAGGGTCTTCACGGCTTTCCCTCTATGGATCAAGCCCCGATCCCACAACAGAACGATCGGACCACGCAGATGACGGAACAACCCTCGAAGAAAAGCGACGACCTCGTCCGATTTGATGTTCCGGGGATGAACCCGGAAAAACAGTCCGCACCGGCGTTTCTTCGGGGAGAGTGTCAACGCCGAAATCACCGACACCCGATCTCTCCGATAAAAATGTTTAAGGATGGGCGTCTGGCCCCGGGGAGCCCACGTCCGAACGACATGCGGAAGCAGGAGAAAGCCGCTTTCATCCAGAAAGACCAGATGGGCGCCACGTGCCAGAGTTTTTTTTTATGGCCGGCCAGCGGACTTTTCTCCAGTCTTCGATGGTCGCTTCGTCGCGTTCCCGCGCCCGACGTTCCGGCTTCTGGCAGCTCCATCCCAATCCCATTAGGACACGCCAGATATGATTGGGATGATAATCGATCCGAAATTCTCTGCCAATCACTTCGGCGACTCGCCGCGTGGTCCAAAGATCCGTCGAATAACCGAACGCTACGGGACCGCGCAAGAGTAGGCCGATGACTTTCTTTTTCTGCCGGGGAGAGAGTTTGGGAGGGCGTCCAGTCGCGGGAACGCATTCCAGTCCTTTGGAGCCGCTCTTGTGGAAGGCGTGTTGCCATCGGAAGACGGAGCTGATCGAGGCCCCGACTTCTTTGGCCACCTCGGCCATCGACAATCCCTTTTGGAGCAATCGGATGGCCCGGTGGCGACGCTGTTCGAGTTGCTGGGGGCTTCCTGGAGGTCTCATGGCTCATAGTATAGCTCAATTCAAGGAAAGATTCCATTATTTATGCGTATGTCAATAAGACCGGACATCTTCGGACGCAAATAATTAAGTTCATGACGAAGATATTGAAATCCGCGCAAAAAGGAGGATAGTTTAGCTCCGTATAGGCGAGATGATGAAGGTCGTCGCCTTCATCACTGATTACTCCGTGGTGGACAGGATCATCGATCACCTCGGATTGACGTTTGTCGCAGACAAGCCGCCGCCGTCCTATGTCTTCGAGCAGGCAGCGCTCCTGGCGGCCGCTTCGGCCTGTACTCATGGAAACGTGTTAGCGTCTCCATGAGTGCGGCCGAAGAGAACGTGGACTATTTATGATCATTGGCTTATCTTCGGGAGCGGAACTCTGTCGTCATTTGGCCGGCGCGGGAAGGCTTTTTGCCTTAATAGGCTCTTCGGTGCCGTGGTGAGAGGTTGTTGACATCCCAGCGAGGTCGGCGGTATATTTCCACCATGGTTTGGAGCGGAGAATTATCGTGCCGAGCGGCTATTCCACACGCCGCGGAAAAAGCAAAATCCTATAATTCTGGTTTGGGTCGGGGTCGGATCGAAGCTCCAGAGACTCATCAACAAGGAAGCGGGATGAAAAAATCAATTTATACGTTAGGCTTATTTCTGCTCCTCCCCCTCCAGAGGCCGCCCGATATCCGATCCGCGGAAAGGCCGACGATCTCTCCGGATTATGGAAAAGTCCCGCTGTATTTCGTCCCTAACAAGGGGCAGGCGGATGAACGGGCTCTGTTCTATGCGAAGACATCGCGCTACACCCTTTGGATGACGAAAAACGGGCTGGTGTTTGATTCGACAGCCAATTCAAAAAGAGACGTTTCCAAGCTGATCTTCCTGAACGCCAATAAAAATCCGGAAGTCCTTTCGCTGAAGCCGACGGAACACCTTGCCAACTATTTCATCGGCGATGACCCCGCGAAATGGAAAAAAGACATCTCGACGTCGCTCGCAATACTTTATAAAAACCTCTATCCCGGGATCGATCTCAAGGTCTATGGCATCGAGAAGCAGATCGAATATGATTGGGTGGTAAAACCCGGCGCTCATGTCGAGGATATCCGATTTGAATACAAGGATATCAAGAGTACGGAAATTGATGAAGAAGGGAATCTCCTTGTCGAAACCCGATTCGGGGAGCTTGTCCACAAGAAACCCTTGAGTTTTCAGATGAAA
The DNA here is from genome assembly GCA_963702005.1 of Candidatus Aminicenantota bacterium. GTDB lineage: Bacteria > Acidobacteriota > Aminicenantia > Aminicenantales > JAFGBC01 > JAFGBC01. The sequence continues at coordinate 7,825 of OY969696.1, read as the reverse complement.
AAACCCGTCGAAGTCCAATTCAAGGAAATCGGCCAAAATACCTGGGGTTTTTATGCGGCTGACTATGATAAAAGCCTCGAGCTGATTATAGATCCGGTTGTCCTGATGCACTCCACCTACCTTGGAGGGGAAAGTCAAGACATCGGTCGTGGGGTCGCCGTTGACGGCACTGGGGCCGCCTATGTGGTCGGCGAAACGACGTCCTTGGATTTCCCGCTGAAAAATCCCATCCAGGCCGAGAATAAAGGATATGAAGATGTTTTTATCACCAAATTCAAGCCCGGAGGGAGTTCCCTCGTTTATTCGACCTATATTGGCGGGAGTGAAAGAGGAAACGGGGGTACTGATATGGCCTGGGATATCGCCGTGGACGGAAACGGATGCGCCTATGTGATCGGCAGCACGAATTCCCTGGATTTCCCGTTGAAAAATCCATTGCAGCGAGCACTCAGGGGAGAAAATGACGCTTTTCTTTTCAAACTAACCTCCGCCGGCAATAATCTCGTTTTTTCCACTTACCTCGGCGGAAGCAGTACTGATAGCGGGAATGGAATCGCCGTTGACACGAGCGGCGTTTATGTCACCGGGGGTACATCTTCTCCGGATTTCCGCCTAAAAAATCCTTTTCAAAAAACCGCTCGTGGTAAAAGTGATGCCTATGTAGCCAAGTTCGCTCCGGATGGAAATTCCCGCATTTATTCCACTTATCTTGGGGGCGACGATAGTGAAAGCGGCATTAAAATTGCCGTAGATAGCGCCGGCAGCGCTTATGTAACGGGGAACACGTTCTCTTCAGATTTTCCTCTAAAGAACCCGTTTCAAAAGACGCTCAAGGGCCGGTCTGATGTCTTTGTGACCAAGCTGTCACCGTCGGGAAAATCGCTCTCTTATTCCAGCTACCTCGGCGGCAGCGGCGAGTGGGAATGGAGCAAGTCTATCGCAGTGGACGGAAGCGGCGCCGCTTACGTGACAGGAGAAACAACGTCCTTGGACTTTCCTCTCAAGAACCCGTTCCAGAAGAAGCGCAGATACAAATATGGGGATGTTTTTGTAACGAAAATTTCGCCGGCGGGAACGGCCCTCGTCTATTCCACGTATTTGGGCGGGACGAAAGAAAATTACGGCGGGGGCATCGCCGTCGACGATATGGGATGCGCTTATGTTGCGGGATACACGAGGTCCTCAAATTTTCCGGTGAAGAATCCCTTCCAGGGCAAACTCAAAGCCATGAGATTCAATGCGTTTATTACAAAGTTCATGCCCGATGGAGAGACGCTCGCATTTTCCACCTATCTGGGAGGCAGCTTATCTGACGAAGCGCATGGAATTGTTATTGACGGGAATGGGGCGGCCTATATAACGGGGACTACATGTTCTTCGGATTTTCCAATAAAACATCCGTTCAGGAGTCAAAACAGCGGGGCCTTCAATGTCTTCTTGACCAAACTGATGGAAAATCCCCCGACTCCTTTGATTCAGGTGATTTCGCCCGGGGGAGGAGAGCGCTGGAAAGTCGGCTCCCGGCAGACCATACAGTGGAAAACGGCCGGGAAAGTCGGAAACGTGTGGATTTCCTATTCAACGGACGGAGGAACGGCCTTTAGGACGATTATTCGTTCAACAAAGAACGCGGGCTCTTATGCGTGGGTCGTTCCCGATTCCCCGTCGGCCCGCTGCCTGATTAGGATAAGGGAGGCCTCAGACGGGATTCCCTATGACTTGAGTGACGGAGTTTTTTCCATCATCAACGAATGAAGACGCGGCGGCCGCGGACCTCGATCCGTCCCTCGAAAAAGAGCCGGACGGCCTCGGGGTAGATCTTGTGCTCCTGCTCGAGGATGCGCGCGATCAGGGTCTCCTCGCCGTCGTCCTGGAGGACGGGCACGACGGCCTGCAGGATGATCGGCCCCATGTCGACTTCTTCGGCAACGAAGTGGACCGTCGCCCCCGAATAGCGGACGCCCCACTCGACGGCTTTCTGCTGGACGTGGAGTCCGGGAAAGGCGGGGAGGAGGGCGGGGTGGATGTTCATGATCCGGTGGACGAAGGCCCGGCAGAGGAGGGGGGTCACGATCTTCATGTAGCCGGCCAGGCAGATGAGGTCGACGTCCCGCTTTTGAACCTCGGCCAACAGGGCCGTGTCGTAGTCCTCGCGGGTGGCATACGACTTGGGATTCAGCCAGAGCGCCTCGAGGCCCCGCTCGCGGGCCGTCGCCAGGCCCGGCGCCGTCTCGACGTTGCCAAGCCGCCGCCGTCCTATGTCTTCGAGCAGGCAGCGCTCCTGGCGGCCGCTTCGGCCCGTACTCATGGAAACGTGTTAGCGTCTCCATGAGTGCGGCCGAAGAGAACGTGGACTATTTATGATCATTGGCTTATCTTCGGGAGCGGAACTCTGTCGTCATTTGGCCGGCGCGGGAAGGCTTTTCGCCTTAATAGGCTCTTCGGTGCCGTGGTGAGAGGTTGTTGACATCCCAGCGAGGTCGGCGGTATATTTCCACCATGGTTAGGAGCGGAGAATTATCGTGCCGAGCGGCTATTCCACACGCCGCGGAAAAAGCAAAATCCTATAATTTATAGAGATCATTGAAATCCCGGTCTCCTGGCGGAGGGAGGGTATGCTCTTCGATCCGCGTTCACGCGCTCATTGGCTTGCGTCGATCCTGGGGGGGGTGGCGATCGTCGGATCTTCTGCTTTCCTCCTGACGAGACCTTATCCGTTTGAGGTTCGGGACCTCCGCCGTAACCTCTCCATGCCCGGCTCCTGCACGATCTTCAGCGTGGCCAAGGAGGAATCCGTGTTCTTCGGCAATAACGAGGACTGGAGGAACCCCCTGACCTATGTCTGGGTCGAACCGGTCGGCGACGGGAAATACGGCGTCCTCTGCGTCGGTTTCGACGACCTCGGACCTCAAGGCGGGATCAACGAAAAAGGGCTCGCCTTTGATGGGAACGCGCTCCCCTACATTCCCATCAAGACATACCCCGAAAGGATCCAGCCCTCGGAGGCGATCGTCAACAAGATCATCTTGCGGAAATGCGCCACGGTCGAGGAAGCGATCGCCATGGCCCGCTCCTATGATTGGGGCACGATCTACAGCGGGAAGTTCGCCGGGCAGTACCTGCTCGCGGACGCGACGGGCGACGCCTGCGTCCTCGGTTTCGGCGCCGATGGGGAATTGGCCGTCACCCGGAAGCCAAAGGGCGACGGTTTCATCGTGTCAACGAATTTCATCGAAAGGAAGACCATCGCCCTCCGGATCCAAAGGTCGGAGGTTCGAATCCTCTCAGACACGCCATGTTCCCCCCCATTTGTTTTCTTAATTTCCTGTCCATTCTGATTTATACTGCTAATTAGCGAGAGAGGAGGGGTCTGAGATGGCCAAGACTATTCCCAGCCAAAGGTCGGTATACATCGCAGCGGCGATCGTCATCGTTGTGACCGCCTTATGGGCCGTGTTGTTCGTGCCCCGGCTTGATATGCATCCGGAGGCCATTAAAGACGGCGCCGCTGATTCTTCGAGGATGTTTTTCAAATACCTGTTGGCGGCAGCGGTTGTCTTATTGGTGTGTGTCATTCTAAGCCAGCTCGGTGGCAGGATTATCAGCGGAGTTATCACCGGACTCCTCTATCTTGCTGCAGGCCTTGTACTTTTTCATGACTTCATGGTGTTCAACGGTGCCGTCTATTATCTGGATGAATATGAAGGATTTTCTGCAGAGGCGATCTTGATGTTGGTATGTGCTGGGGCGAACCTGATCGCCGCAATTCTGGCAATTAAAGCAGGGAACAAGTATAGGCAATTGGCCCTGCCCCGAGACTGGTGAGGGGCCGGATGAGAAGGAGGGTTCGAAATGATTGATTTTATACTTGAACTCCTGGGTGACTGGTTCGTTTTCTTACCCTGGGTTAGGAGAAAAAGGGATCGCCGCAAGGAATGGTCGGGGACCGTCGAGGCTAAGAAGACCTGGACTCTCACCAAGCACGCATACCTTGTAATCTTCCGGACCGACGATGGACAGAGGAAAAAAGTGTGCCTGGACAGGAAAGAGGATTTTGACATCTACGAGGAAGGCCGGAGATACATCAAGAAAGCGGGCGAGGACCTGCCGGAAACCAAGCCGGCGGTCTGAACTACAAGTGGCCACACCTAGTGCAGAGCAGATCGCCACGCCTATAGAAATCGCCATTTCAAGAGTCAGTTGAAAAGCCTGACCCTTGGACTCCGGATCCAAAGGTCGGAGGTTCGAATCCTCTCAGGCACGCCACCTAATTCCCCCCGTGGCTCCAGGCAAACCCTCAACTTATGGGGGAAGCCTTCCTTAGACTCTTGCGCCACTTGACGGGCGGGAAGATGTGCCTCATATTGGGTGTAAGCTTGGAATAGGGGTCGCAAAGGCTAGGAATGGTATCGGCCATCATCCTGGGGCTATTCTTTATCCTCTTGCTGTTCTTCGTCGGGGAGGGGCTCGGCGGGGGCGCCATCACATTATTTAGTTTTAAGGAGGGACTGAAAAAATGAAAACACAGCAGGAAAGAAAGAGTCTGATCATTAGGACCGGCAAATGGGTTGGTGCGGTGGCAGGGAGCGGTTTGGGGATATTTTTCACATTCATTACCATTCTTAATAAAGATACCAGCCCCGCCTTTTCAGGGATTTCCCGACAACTTTTCCCCGTTTTGCTTGCGATCGGCGGGGCAATTCTCGGCTGGTTCGCGTTCAGCTATATGGCCAGGCTGATCATCTCAGGGAAGCTCAATTTTTTCCTAATGATGCTTAAAGGGATGATACTCGGGGTGATTTTTGGGGGACTCATGCTTGCCCTCTTGGGTGAAATCTTTTACGTCAGCATGGAACTATGGGGGATCCCTCACTTCACGGGACGCATCCCCGCAATGCTGTTTAATGTGTTTGCTTACATGGGATTTATCGGAGGAATGCTAGGCGCGATGGTTGGGTTGCTGTTCGGCATCTTTGCAGGATTACTAATGAAGAAGAGCAAATAAATTCGAATCCTCTCAGGCACGCCACTCCGGATAACGCCGGACTCAGCCGCTGGCCCGCGAGTCGGCGGCGTCCGGCGCCGGAGCTGGAGGCGCCGCAGCCTGGGAGGCTTCACCCTGGCTCACGGCGAAATACATCGCGGCGAAGCCAGAGCTTATCCAGATGATCGTCGGGATGACGCCCACTCCGAAGCAAAGGAGGCCCGCAATAAAAATGGGCACGCAGAGAAGCCCCATGAGGAAGATGCTCCCGGCATGACCCCGGGTCATCCGCCAGCTTTCCTTGACGGCGGTCTGAACTACAAGTGGCCACACCTAGTGCAGAGCAGATCGCCACGCCTATAGAAATCGCCATTTCAAGAGTCAGTTGAAAAGCCTGACCCTTGGACTCCGGATCCAAAGGTTCAAGCGGAAGCGACGGCGCCCGGGTCGGCAACGGGAGGGACGGGCAGCTTCCGGTCTCCCAGCACCAGCCGGACTCGGTGCGTGCCGCCGTCATCGGCGAGAGGGATGGATAGGGGATCGACCGGCGCTCCGTCCAGTTCGGCCTCCGCGATCCCTCGGCAGCGGCGCTCCGGGTTCGAGACCGCGATCTCGTAGCGGGTCCGGCCGAAACGCCAGACGATCGCGTAGTCGGGCCAGGATGAGGGGATGCAGGGGTCCATCTCGAAGGTCGAGCCCCGGCGCCGGAGCCCGAGGATGCTCTCGAGGCCCGCGCGGTACATCAAGCCCGCGGAGCCGGTGTACCACGTCCAGCCGCCGCGCCCGGCGTGTGCCGGATCGGCGTGGACGTCTCCGGCGATGGCGTAGGGCTCGGCCATGTAGCGCCCGACACCGTCCGCGGTCCTGGTATGGTTGACGGGATTGAGCATGTGGAAGAGCTCCACCGCCTCGTCGCCGCTGCCCAGCCGGGCCATGGCCATGACGACCCAGAGAGCTCCGTGGGTGTATTGGCCGCCGTTCTCGCGCACGCCGGGCGGGTAGCCCTTGATGTACCCCGGATCCTGGATGGATTTGTCGAAGGGCGGGGTGAGCAGCAGTATAACCTGAGGCCCGCGCCGAACCAGGTGGGTGCGGACGGCGTCCATGGCGCGTTCCGCGTAGCGCACGGGAACCGCGCCCGAGAGCGCCGCCCAGGACTGTGCGATGGAGTCGATCCGGCACTCGTCGTTCTGGGCCGAGCCCAGAAGCTTGCCGTCGTCGTAATAGCCGCGCCGGTACCACTCGCCGTCCCAGGTCTGCTCCAGAATGCTGCCGAGCCGGCGGGCCTCGCCGCGGTAGCGCTCGGCCCGGGCCTGGTCCCCCCGAGCTTCGCAGAGCGGCGCGAACTCGTTCAGGACCACGTGGAGGAAGAAGCCCACCCAGGCGCTCTCCCCGCGCCCTTCCCGTCCTACGCGGTTCATGCCGTCGTTCCAGTCCCCGCTCCCCATGAGGGGAAGGCCGTGGGCGCCCGCGGTCAGTCCACGATCGATGGCGCGCAGGCAATGCTCGAAGATCGGACTCTTTTCGGTCGAGATGCGGGGCTGAACGTAGGCGTCCTGTATTTCCGGAGCGAGCGGCGGGGCTTCCAGGAACGGCGCCGGCTCTTCGAGGACGCCCGCGTCTCCCGTCGTCCGGACGTAGTGCGCAACCGCGTAGGGAAGCCACAACAGGTCGTCGGAACAGCGCGTGCGGGTGCCCCGGCCGCTCCGCTCGTGCCACCAGTGCTGGACGTCGCCTTCGAGGAATTGCCGTCCGGCTGCTCGCAACAGGTGTTCTCTGATGAGATCCGGCCGGGCCAGCGTCAAAGCCATGACGTCCTGAAGCTGGTCGCGGAACCCAAAGGCGCCGCCCGGCTGGTGATAAGCGGACCGGGCCCATAGCCGGCAACTCACGTTCTGATAGAGCAGCCAGCGGTTCATCAACAGGTCGAAGGAGTCGTCCGGCGTACGGACTTGGACCGTGTCGAGGATGCCGTCCCAGCTCCGGCGCACGGCCTCCCGGGCGATTTCCGCGGCGTCCACGCGACCGTGCCGGCCCAGAAGCTCGCGGGCTTCGTTCTCATCCTTCCCCTGCCCAACCAAGAACACAAGGAGGCGCGTCTCCCCCGGGATTAGAGTGACGGAGACGTGCAGCGCAGCGCAGGGATCGAGCCCCGCTCCGAAGCGGCCCGACAGGGCTTCACGGCGGAGCGCCGCCGGTTGCGCCAGGGAACCGTTGCGACCCAGGAACGACAAGCGATCTCCCGTTGCCGAGCGCAGCCCTTCGCTCGCGTGCGCGAAAGCCACGCGCCCCGCGAACTCTTGGTTGTAGGGATTCCTGGCCAGGACCGCTCCGGTCGCGGAGTCGTGCTCAGTCACTACGTGCGTGCCCTGGCCCGCCCACGGCGGCCCCAGCACCCACTCGTTGTAGGCGAACACGCTCAGGCGACGCGCCCTTCCGCTTTCGTTCCTGAGCGTGAGCAGCGAGAATTTCACCGGGTCCTTCGCGTCTACGAATATCTCGAGGTCTTGGCGCAAGCCGTGCGCTGCGCGAGCGAAACGAGTCAGCCCGGCGGAATGCCGAATGACGAAGCGACCGTCCCCGCCCGTGCGGGGCATCGGGCCCGGCGTGGGGGACCAGGTCTCTCCGTTCTCATCGTCGCGGATGAAGAGCGCCTCGGCCGTGGGGTCGGTCACGGGGTCGTTCGCGAAAGGCGTGAGGCGGTTCTCGCGGCTGTTCTCCGACCAGGTGTAGGCCGACCCTGAGGCCGTGACCACCGTCCCGAACGCGGGGTTGGCGATGACGTTGGCCCAGGGCAGGGGCGTCTCCTGGCCCGCTTCAAGGACGACCACGTAGTCCCGG